>NZ_JACJHR010000043.1 GCF_014174495.1 Amycolatopsis echigonensis | reverse complement strand
GCACCGAGCCTTTCTTGCCCCGGCGAGGTGCCGCGGCGATCACCGCCGGCCGGGGCTTCAGCTCTGTCATGACCGGTCCTCCCGCGCACCCGACGATTGCCGGGCAGCCGAAGGCCGCCCGGCCTCACCCGGGGCGGGTAACCGGCCGCGGCCCGCGGCAAACCCCGGCGTTCTCACCGCGACGGCAGTTCGCCGTTGATCAGCGCCGCGCCGAAGACGACGGCCGCGCCGATCACCAGGAACACCGCTCCGACGGCGGGCGCGGAGGCCCACCACACCACGCCCGACGCGGCCACCAGCCAGGCCCCGGCAAGCGCCTCCTTCCGGGCCGGCGCCGCCTTGGGCAGCGCACGCAATCCCGCGCTGCCCAAGGCGAGCACGCCGATCGCGAGCACCGCCAGCACCGGCCAGTACATTCTCCTTACTCCCGGAACTCGCCGCGGTGCCTGCGGTACGCGACGGTCACCGAGATGACCGCGAAAATCGCCAGCAGCACGCCGACGATCAGCGAATTCGTGCGGACCGCGTCGCGATGGCCGTCGACCGGGTAGCCGAACGCGAACGGCGCGGCGATGAGCCAGAACCCGATCGCGACGTTGACCAGTCCCAGCCAGCGCGCCCGCTCCGGCAGGCCGAACCGGACCAGCGCGACCGCCGCCACGACGATCCCGCACGCCAGGCTGTTCCAGAACCCGGCCGTCGCGGACAGCGTGAACGAGTAGCTGTACGCGAACGCCGCGATCACCAGCCACGCCCCGGCCAGGAACTCGGCGGTGAGCGGCAGCCTGCTCTCCCGCAGCTTCCGGTCCTGCGGGGTCAACGCGGTGAGTGCCATGCTCATCTTCATTCCGTGGTCACCTCCTCGCCGGGGCTACTGGCCTGCCTTGATCCCCGGCTCGCCGTGGTCGAACTGGATCGCCTGGTGCAACGGCACTGTCGTGGTCCGAGCGGGCCGCGGAGCGCGCAGGCCCATCGGCAGGACCACCCGGTGATGCGCCGCTTCGAGCACCATCGCGCTGCACGCGTACCAGGCGATCACCGCGGACACGAGCAGGAAGTACGCCGAGATGGTGCGCACGACGCCGACGTCGCCGATCAGGCCGATCGCCAGCAGGGTCGCCCCGGCGGCGAGGACCGCGAGGAGCCCGCAGAGCACGAGGCTTTCCGCCAGCGCGGCGAGCGCGCCGGTCCAGGTGATCGCCGCGAGACCGATGAACCAGAAGCCGATCGCGGCCGCCGCGACCGGGCTCGCCGCCGTCGAGGGGAGTCCGCCGAGGCCGACGAACAGCTGGTAGACGCCGTAGCCGATCCAGAACGCGCCCCACGCGCCGTGCACGACCGTGGCGAGCGCGTCGCGAGCCCGGTACGACCACATCCCGGCGAGGAACTGCGCGACCCCGCCGAAGGCGAACGCGAACGGGGCCAGCAGCAGGGGCGTCGTCTTGCTGTCGCCGAACCAGCCGGCCATGTTGGCCGCCACCATGAACGTCGACACCGCGAACCCGGCGAGGCCCAGGATCGACGGTGCGGCCACCGGACTCAGATTGATGTGCGTGTGCTCGCGCCAGAACGAATACTCCGCGCCGTCGCCGCCCGCCGGCATCGCGCGGTCGGCCATGTTCATTTCGCGGGTCATCTGCGGCTCCTTTCCAGCCGACCTCCCCTGTGCGCCGCGCGTACCCCGCCGCCGACCTGCGGAACCCTGCAACTTCTACGCCGAACGAGTGAATTTCGCTGCTCGCCGGGCAACGGGCAGTGTCCTTTTCAGACGCGAGACTCCCCCGGCCGGACGGCGTTCCCGGCGACGGCAGGTCCGATATGCCAGGGTGTGCCCATGGCGAGCGTCCGCGGTCATCTTTTGTCCTGGACCACTTTGCTGCCGTTGGTCGCCCTGGTCCTGCTGGCGCTCACCTGGGGCCGCACGCTGGGTCCGGTGCCGGTCGCGCTGGTGGCGATCGCGCTGGCGGGCACGGTTCTCGCCGCGGTGCACCACGCCGAGGTCGTCGCGCACCGGGTCGGCGAACCGTACGGCTCGCTCGTGCTCGCGGTCGCGGTGACCGTGATCGAAGTCGCGCTGATCGTCACGATGATGGCTTCCGGCGGCGAAAAGGCCGACACCCTGGCGCGCGACACGGTGTTCGCCGCGGTGATGATCACCACGAACGGCATCGTCGGGCTGTCGCTTCTCGTGGGCGCGCGCCGGTACGGGGAAACGCGGTTCCACCCCGAAGGCAGCGGCGCGGCGTTGGCGACGGTCGGCACGCTGGCGACTCTGAGCCTCGTGCTGCCGACGTTCACGACCAGCACCCCGGGGCCGGGTTTTTCCGCGCCCCAGCTGGCTTTCGCGGCCAGTGCGTCACTGGTCCTGTACGCCACGTTCGTGATGACGCAGACCGTCCGCCACCGCGATTTCTTCCTCCCGGTCGACGCCGACGGCGAGACTCGCGAGGAAGAGCACGCGGAACCGCCGAGCGCCCGGACGACTCTGGTGAGCCTCGTTCTGCTGCTGGTCGCCCTGGTCACCGTCGTCGGCCTGGCGAAGGTGGAGTCTCCGGCAATCGAGGCCGGCGTGCGCGCGGCCGGATTGCCGCAGTCGTTCGTGGGCGTGGTGATCGCCCTGCTGATCCTGGCCCCGGAAACGCTCGCGGCGGTCCGCGCGGCCCGGCGCGACCGGATGCAGATCAGCCTCAACCTCGCGTACGGATCCGCGATCGCCAGCATCGGCCTGACGATCCCGGTCATCGCGCTCGCCTCGGTGTGGCTGAAGGGCCCGCTGCTGCTCGGTCTCGGGCCGACGCACATCGTGCTGCTCGCGCTCACGGTGGTGGTCAGCGTGCTGACCGTCGTGCCGGGACGGGCCACACGGCTTCAGGGCGGGGTGCATCTGGTGTTGCTGGCCGGGTTCCTCGTGTTGGCGATGAATCCGTGAGTTCGCCGTCGGGACGCGGCTTCACGGCGGGGCGGCACTTGGCCCGCGAACGAGATTCCTGATTCGCTCAGCACTCTCGCAGGCGGTGATCGGCCGCTGGTCGGACGGCTTTTTCCGCTGCTTCCCGAGGCGCGATCCGGCCTGGCGGCGCGGGCTGCCGGAGGAAAAGGACGCCGGTTTTGTCGGTGCTCATCCGTATCCTGGCCGGGTGAAGATCCAGCAGTCCCCAACCCAGTCCGTTGCGGCCGGTGAAGCCGCGCGCAGAGCTTCCCCCGGCAGCCGTCCGACGTTCTCCAGCCGTCCGTCGGCCGGTTTCGTTCGCGCCGTCGACCTGGCGCCCGTCGTCTTCGCGAGCGCTGCGTTCTCGAGCGCCCGGTTCGCGGACCATGGATTCGTCCACGCGTCCGCTGGCGAGGTGCGCCCATGAGCGGCGTCTCCGCGCCGGTCCCGGAGGCTCCGGTGCGGCCGCCCGCCAAGCCCGGGCTGCTGATCAGCGTGCTCGTGCTGTCGGCGTTCGTGATGATCCTCAACGAGACCATCCTGAGCATCGCGCTGCGCGACCTCACCGTCGATCTCGCCGTGCCGACCACCACAATCCAGTGGCTCACGAGCGGGTTCCTGCTGACGATGGCAGTGGTGATCCCGACGACCGGGTTCCTGCTCGAACGGTTCACGCCGCGGCAGGTGTTCGTCTTCTCGCTGGCCTCGTTCAGCCTGGGCACGCTGCTGTGCGGCGTCGCGCCCGGCTTCGGCCTGCTGATGGCGGGCCGGGTCGTGCAGGCGTGCGGCACCGCGGTGATGATCCCGCTGCTGATGACCACCGTCATGCGGCTCGTGCCGGCCGAGCGCCGCGGCGCGACGATGGGCACGATCAGCATCGTCATCGCGGTCGCGCCCGCGATCGGCCCGACGATCGGCGGCGCGGTGCTGTCGTCGCTCGGCTGGCGGTGGATGTTCTTCATCGTGCTGCCGCTGTCGCTGGCCGCGCTGGTGACCGGAATGCTGCAGCTGCGGATCGACAGCGAAACCCGCGCGGTTCCGCTCGACGTCCTCTCCGTCGTCCTTTCTGCCATCGGTTTCGGCGGAGTCCTGTACGGCCTGTCGTCCGCGGGCGAGTCCGCCGAGACCGCGCTGGCGCCGCCGTGGCTGCCGATCGTCGTCGGCGTGGTTTCGCTGGCGGTGTTCGGCTGGCGGCAACTCCGTCTGCAGCAACGCGATCGCGCCCTGCTCGACCTGCGGCCGTTCACCCACCGCAGTTTCGTTGTCGCACTGGGGCTGAGCGCGCTGCTGTTCATGTGCCTGATCGGCGCGGGCGCGATCCTGCTGCCGCTGTATCTGCAGACCGTCCTGCACAAGTCCACGTTCGTCAGCGGCCTGGCCGTCCTGCCCGGCGGGTTGGTGCTGGGCCTGCTCGGCCGTCCGGTCGGCGCCCTGTTCGACCGGGTCGGCGCGCGTCCGCTGGTGCTGCCCGGCGCGCTCGCGATGGCGGTCTCGCTGTGGCTGTTCTCGTTGCTGGGCCCGGGTTCTCCGCTGATCGCGGTGATCGGCATCCACATCGTCCTGATGGCCGGTCTTGGCCTGATGATGACGCCGCTGATGACCGAGTCGCTGGCAGTGCTGCCCGACCATCTCTATTCGCACGGCAGCGCGATCCTCTCGACGCTCCAACAGGTCGCCGGGGCGCTGGGCACCGCGGTGTTCGTCAGCGTCGCGACCCTCGGCAGCGCCGAGCACGCCGCCGTGAGCCCTGATTCCAGCGGCCTCCAGGTGGCGTTCGTCGTCGCCGGGTGCGTCGGAGCAGTGGCAGTGGCCGGAGCCTGGTTCGTCCGGTCGCCCCGCCCCGCACGAACGGCCGAGGAGGCCTGACGCCCGTGGACCCAGAACGGCTCGACGCCGTCGCCCGCACCTACACCGCGCCGATGACCAGCATCCGCGGCCGTCGCGTGCACCGGCTGGTAACGCGCCGGATGGCCGACTACGACCACGTCCTGCCAGCCGTCACCGCCGACGGCACCCCGGCCCTGCTGGCCCTGTCCGCCGACGGCCGAGCCGCCTTCTGCCACAGCGACGGCCGCGGCGCGTCCGCGGACTTGGTCACCTGCGGCCCGACGCTGGGCGTCACCGTGACGTCCGCGCACGACCTGACGAAGGATTCGCTGCCAGTGCTGAGCTGGACCGTCCGACACCCAGGACTGCTGGACGTCGCGGGCCCGCTGACCATCACGCCCAGCGAGGCGGATAGGGAGGAGATCGAGGCAGCCCTGCGTCCTCGGTAACCGGCCACAGGCATTTCGGCGAGCCAGCAGCTCAGAGTCTGTGCTGACGACCGGTCCTCGGTCACGGCCAGACCCCGAGCCACTCGCTTCGGCCGCTGATGTCGGCAGGCGGGCAGCGACGAAATCGCGACCTCACCCACTAAGCCGGATCGCCGCAGCCAGTTCGCCGGGCACGTCCGGAGCCCCTCGCCGGACATCTACCGCGGCTACCGAGGCACCGTCCGGCCGAGCGGCCTCGCCGCGGCACCTGCGCGCCACCGCGCATCGTCACTAGGGCACTCACCGCACCGAACCGCGCAACCCGGCCGCTACCGCCCGCACACGATCGCTGGGCCTCTCCACGCCAAACCGCGCAACCTGAGCCACCATCCGACTGGGCACCCCGCCGAGGTACTGCCACCGCGCCGGGCCGCCCTCACAGTGCCTCACCACAAACAAGCTGCGCACTCCCAGCTCCATCCAACCGAGCACCCCCGCCACACCAGACCGCGCAACCCGAGCCGCCGTCCAACCGAGCACCCTCACCGAAACGCTTGCACCCCACCAGGCACCCGCCACACCAGACCGCGCAACCCGAACCGCCGTCCAACCGAGCATCCTCACCGAGACATCCGCACTCCCACTAAGCACCGACCGCGGCGTCCGCCGCGCCAAACCTGGCATGCGGAACGGCGCGTCCTTCTGAACAGTCGTCACACCGCGGTCTTCGCCTGACGTCCGGCGGCGACCGCTCCGGTTCGGAGCGCGGCGTCGTGCAGGCCGGAGCCCCAGCCCCACGCGACCGGGCACCCTCGCCGAGCACCGGCATCCACCGGGCCACCCGCACCGGACAAGCGCGGTCGCACCGCACCGCCCTCGCCGAGCCTCGCCCCTTCGAGCCATCCGGTCAAGCAGGCATCCCAGCCTCACCGGCCGAACGCGCGCTCCCACCGTTCGACGTCCCGCAATCCGCCGTCCGGCGCGGACCAGCAGGCCTGGAGCAGGTCGTAGCCGTCGTGGACCAGGGCGGCGTGGGCGGGCCAGTGCTCGGCGGCCCAGCCGGGCTCGTTGTGCACTGAATCCACCCCTGCCCGGGTCGCCCCTTCCAGTTCGAACTGGAGATCCCGGCGCGCGTCGGCACCCGGAGTCGGCGCGCCAGCCAGCACCGCTCGGGCGGCGGAGCGAACGCGAGATCCGGTCCAGTCCAACGTCTTCCGGTGCGCACGCGGCACCACCGCATACTGCACGACCACCGCCGCCACGACCCCGATCGCCGTCTGCGCGAAACGGTCCGCCACCGCGGGCCACACCGGCCCCGGCAGGCTCGCCACCCCGGCGGCCAGCAGCGCGAGCGGCGTGATGACCACTGTCGCCACCGCGTAATTGCGCGGCACCACCAGTTCCACGCAGAACTGCAGCGCCGCCAGGATCAAGATCAGCACGACTCCGGACGGCGCGACCATCATCACCAGCCCGAACACCACGAGCCCCACCGCGGTCCCCGCGAACCGGTGCAGCGCGCGCACATTCGCCCGCCGCCGGTCCAATCCCTGTTGCAGCACCACGAGCGCACTCAGCACTGCCCAATGCGGCCGTCCAAACCCGACGGCCACCGCCAGTTCCCCAGCGACCACGCAACCCACGCCAACACGCAGCGCCGTCACCGCGGCGTGCGAGCGCAGCGGAACCGCCCGCCGCAGCCGGTACCCGACGCTCGGACGCGGCAACGGCAGCTTCCCCGGCGGCAGTTCGACGGCCTCTCCCGGCGAAGCGTCCGCGAACCGCCGGTGGGCGGCAAGCAACGTCGCCACCAGCTCCGGTCGCGTGCCCCGGCGCGGATGTCCCGCGTCATGCAGCGCAGTCCACCCCGCGGACACCGCAGCTCCAGCCGCGTGCCGCCCCTCCGCCGTCTTCCGCTCGGCCGAAAGGAACGCGTCGACCGCCCGCACCGCACGTTCGACAGCCGTCCGCTCCGGCTTGGCCCGATCGGCCAGCACCCCGGCCATCGACACCACGACCGACGACCCGACCCCTGCCGCCGCGCACCCCAGCACCACCCCCGGCCGGGCTCCCGCCTCGACCGCCGCCTGCGCACCCGCGCAAACGAGCGCGAAGAACAACGGACCGGGCGGACCAAGCCGCAACGCGTCGACGACGTACGTCGCCAGCACCGCGACCACCGAAACCACCAGCACCGACACCGGCCCCGGCGGAACCACAGTCCCCACCGAAGCGCCCAACGCGGCCGCCGCGAGCAACCCGGCGCCAGCAGTCGCCACGACGCCCGCCCGGACCCGGTAGGGCCGCCCCTCGCCGTACAAGACCGCGAACGTCCCCAATGTGACGAACAACGCCGAGGCCGACGCCCCCGCGAGCACCAGCGCAATCCCCGGCACCGCCACCGCGGCCGCGGCCCGCAACCCCGCCGACCACCTCCGCCCGACCGGCGGCAAAGCGAACATCAGCGCCCGAAACCCCGCCACACGAGGCAACTGCTCAACCGGCTCGGGCGACGATCCCATCCACCCATCCCAACACGTCGCCACCCGCCCCGAAAGCCCGGCCACAGCCGTCAGAGACGGCGAGCACACTCGGAGCCGCTTCCCTCCCGCCTGACGGCCGAACCACCGCTCGAGGCAACTGCCGACGCAGCGCGAACTGCCACAGTCCCCAACTCAGCCGCCACGGTCTGCCGACTCGCCTCGGCCACCAGCCCGGCTCACTCCCGCACAGCGAACACCGGAACTGCCCACCCGGCTCAGTACGACGACCCGAAATACCTGCCCAGGCAAAACAGAGACCGCTCGCCGCCCGCCGAATTCGACTCCCCTGCGCGATCGCGGCTCGGCCCGCGACAGGAACCGCGCCCTCAGTCAGACAGCAGGACGAACCGCGGTGGGCACGACCAGGACATCCAGTTCCCCAAGCGCTTGCCCGGCCGCCGACGCCGCAGTGCCGAGAAGGCCTGCGTGGCACCGTCGCCAAGGACGTCGCGAGCGGCGAGAACGGCGATTCTCTGCACCACGACGTCCGCGATCGCGGTCTGGTCCCCGGTCGGCGCCGAGTCCGGGCTCCGCGGCTCCGGAATCGCACCCACTCACCCGCAAACCGAGATCTCAGCCGAACTCAGCCCGCGCAGCCGCCTCCCCCACCGTTAGCGGGTCCAGATCCGGATGCGCCGCCTCGGCCCGTTCCCACTGCGACGCGGCCTCCCCCGCAACTCCCTGCGCCGCAGCGACATTCCCCAAACCCAGGCAGGCCCGCGCGGCCTCGTGGGTGCTTCCGCAGGCCTCGGCGCGGGCCGCGGCTTCCCGGTAAGCCGACTCCGCCCCCGAGTGATCCCCGGCGCGGAATCTCGCCCACCCCAGGCAGTTCAACCCCATGACGACGTCCAGTTCCAACCCCAGCTCCTCGAACACCGGCAAGGTTTCCTCGACCAGCCGGGCGGCTTCGACAGGCTGCCCGAGGGCCGTCCGGACCAGGGCGATACCCCGGGTCGTGATGGCGCCGCTGCGCCGGTTGCCGGTCAGTTCGTAGAAGTCGGCCGCGGCACGCAAGTCGCGCAGGGCTTGGTCGTGGTTGCCTCGGTAGTGCTCCGCCCAGGCGGAATGCGCCAGCGCGGTCGCTTCGCCGTGGCGGTCGCCGATTTCCCGGTACTCCCGCAGGGCCTGGCGGTAACACCGCGACGCCTCGTCCAGCTCACCGCGGTCGACGTAGGCGATTCCCAGGTTCGCGGTGGTCGTGGCGGCGGCCCAGCGGTTGCCGACGGCCTCGGCGGCGGCGCGTGCCCAGCGGTGCGTCGCGATCCATGGGTCCCACAGTTTGGTCAGGTAGAAGAACCCGCGCAGGAAGTACGCGAGCTGCCAGCACCGCTCGGAGTCCCCCGTCCGGCGGCAGAGCGCGACCAGGTTCGGCCATTCCGCGCGGAACCAGGCGATCGCGCTGTCCTGGTCCGGGAATTCCACCTCCGGCAACCCCGGCGGATAGGTCACCTCAGGGCGGTACCGCGGGCCGCTCAGCGTCCGGTCGGCGCGTTCCGCGGTCGCGACCGAGAAATCGGCCAGGCGACGGAAAGCCGCCTCGTCCGTCGCGCCGGACGCGGCGAAAACCCTGACCAGGTCGTGGAAACCGAACCGGCCCAGTTCCGGCTGGGTAAGCAGGTACGCCTGGTGCAAGCGGTCCAGCAGGCGCTCCGCCTCGACCGAATCCAGGGAGCCGAGCGCTTGCGCGGCGGTGACGTCGAAGTCCGGGCCGGGGTGCAAGGCGAGCAGGCCGAACAGCCGCGCCTCCGGCTGGTCCAATTGGCGGACGGACAACCGGAAGGCGGCAGCCAGGCTTCGTTCGCCGTCGTCGAGTTCGCCTAGCCGGCGGGTCTCGTCGGCCAGGCGACGCTCCAATTCCGCGACGTCCCACGCCGGGTGGGCGCGAAGGCGGGCCGCGGCGATGCGGATCGCCAGCGGGAGGCGGCCGCAGCGATCGGCGATCCGCAGGGCGGCGTCGGGAGGAGCACCGGTCAGGGCGGCGACCAGCGCAGCAGCGGCAGCGGAGGGAAGGACGCCCAGCGAGACGTGCTCGGCTTCGTCCAACGAGGGCAGGCGGGAGCGGCTGGTGATCACGACCCGGCATTTCGGTTCGGCGGGCAGCAGCGGGCGCACTTGCCCGGCGCTGCCCGCGTTGTCCAGCACCAGCAGGAAACTCCGGCCGCGCAGGCGGGTCCGGAAAAGCGCCGCGCGGTCGTCGGGATCGGCCGGGATCCGCTCGGCGGGAACCTCCAGGATCCGCAGCAGACGGTCGTGCGCGTCGGCGGGCGTGACCGGCTCGTCGGCGGTGCCGCGCAGATCGAGAAAAAGGCTGCCGTCGGCGAAGGACGCTTCGAGCCGGTACGCGCACCGCACCGCCAGCGCCGTCTTGCCGGCTCCGCCCATCCCCGAAATGACGCAGACGCCGCCGTCGGACTCGAGAATCTCGCGTACGGCTTGGGATTCCGCCTCGCGGCCGGTGAAGTCGGTCGTCACCGGCGGGAGGCCGGACGGGCGGACGTCCGGCCGGGTCCGGCGTTTTCCGGTTTCCGCGGGAATCAGCGCAGTGAGGGCACCGGGGGTGCCGAATTCGGATTCGCACAAGGCGGCGAGTGTGGAATTCGGGGCGGCCAAGCCGGTTTCGACTTTGCTCAGATACCCCTTGCTGTAGTGCACCCGGCCGGCCAGTTCGGTGAGCGACATCCCGGCCGCGAGGCGCAGCCGCCGCAGTTCCGCCCCGAACGTCGCGCGCGCAGTCATCCGCCTCCACCCTCTCCTCGCTCCCAGTATGACGATCCGGCAGACCCCGGTCCGTGGTTTCGTCACGGTGCGGTCCCCACCGACACCGGAGGCGCGACCGGCGCGGGGCCGCCCGGATGGCCGAGCGCGAGCCCGGACACGAGTGCGGCCCCGGCCAGCCACAACGCGGCCCGGACCAGCAGAGAAAACGAACAGACGACCTTCATGACAAGCTCCTCCAGCGGATTTGTGCCCGCCCGATCGGCGGCTTGTCCCGAGAATGCGGGTTCCCGCGGCAATCGGGGAAGGAGTTTCCTGTTTCCGCCTTAATCGCGTAAACAGGAAACCGCGGGCGACAGCGGAGTTGCATTGCCCGGTCGCTGCGGGCCGCGGCGAAAGACATTCGGCTTCGGCGAGCGAGCAGAGGACCGCCCCGCAGGCCCGGCTTACGAGATCCGATACCGGACCCGCTGACCGGTCGCCAGCACGGCCGAGAACAGTCACCCGCCGTTTCGGGAAGGCGCCATCCGAGCGAATTTCCACCGCGGATAAACCCGGTCGCACCAACGGGCACGGGAATGGGAAATCGTTCCGGTCACAGTCCGTGCGCCGGTGCCGGGCAACGCTGGACACCGGCGCCCGCGTTGAGGAACAGTGGCTGCGGGCGGGGAGACGCGAGGGAGGAACGGGTGGAACCGAACGCGGCGGACTTGGTCGCGGAATTGAAAGTTCTCCGGAAGGGGCGCGGCGTATTCACCACTCCGCTCGGGATTCGGGTCGGCCCGGTCCTGCGCGAGGTGTGCGGGATTCCCGACAACGCGGAAAACGTCGAGATCCGCGACCGGCTCGCGCACGTGCTGGAGCCGCTGGCCAAGACGCTGCCGGACGACCTCCGGATCGCCGTGCTCGCGGCGTTCGCGATGCACGAGCCGGCGCGCAAGCCGTTCTACCAGGAGCGGGTGCACTGGGCCGCGCGCGAGCTGGACCGCGACGACCGCACGATCCGGCGGCGCATCGACGAGGGCATCGAGCACGTCGCGCACCTCGCGCTGGCCGGCTCGCGCGAAGGCGGCGCACGGCCCGCGCCCGAAGGAAGCTGGCACACCGAACTGCTGCGTGTCTCCCTCGCGCTGGACCAGGAGCGGCCCGAGGTGTTCGAGTTCCGGCGGATCGTCGCCGACGCCGACGAGATCGCCGAACTGGACCTCGCGCTCACCCTCACCACCACGTCCGCGACCTCCGGGCCGGTGCGGGAAAGCGATCTGGAGGTCGACGTTTTCCACGGCGGCACGCTGGTCCACCGCGCGATGGAGTCGAACGACCGGGTCGGGCTGGCACTGCGGCTGGCCGAGCCGCTGCGGCGCGGGAAAACGCACGACCTCGCGCTGCGGTTCCGCGCGGAATTCCGGCATCCGCACTACGTGTGCGTGCCGCGGCATCCCGTCGACCGGTTCGACCTGCACGTGCGCTTCCCGGCCGCGCCGCCGTCCGAAATCGTGCGGCTGGACCGCGTGTTCCAGGACGACGCACGCGATCTGGGCGCACGCGGCGACGTGGTGAGCCCGGACGGCTCGGGCGAGGTGCACCTGCGGTTCGACCATCTCGCGCCCGGCTTCGCCTACGGCATCCGGTGGAGCCCGGCCGGCTGAACCTCACCGGCCGGGCCCGGTGGGCTCCGGTCAGTGCGTGATCATCGCGATTCCCCTTCCGGATCGGGATTTCTCCGACCGCACCGGGATCGCGGCCGCCCCGCGCCGCGCTACCGGCGGGGCGAACCTGTCCAAGATCTGTCCAGGTCCGCGCGAAGTCCGTTGCCGCGCAACGGACAGAAGCTGGACAACACCTGCGCGGGCGCAACGCCTGGACCTGGGCGGCCGACACCCGGAGCGAGCGGGCGAGACCACCGCGGCCGCCCGTACGAAAGGAACGCCCCTATGCCCCCCGCCACCGTGCCCGAACCGGTCGAAGGCTACGTCCCGCTCGCCGCGCTGCCGCGCCCGTCGGGGCTCGCCGAGCGCCTCGAAACCGCGGTCCGCGCAGCCCGCGACGGCGTCCCCGGCGCGGCTCCGGACCTGCTGGCGCTGCTGAAACCGGTGATCGCGCGCTACTGCCGCGCCCGCATCGGCGGACGCGACCTGTCGTACCTGTCGGCCGACGACGTCGCGCAGGAAGTGTGCATCGCGGTCCTCCAGGCGGTTCCGGGCTACGAGGACCGCGGCGGATCGTTCCTGCACCTGGTGCGCGCGATCGCGGCGAACAAGGTCGCCGACGCGTTCCGCGCGGTGGCGCGGGACCGTTCGCGGCCGGTGTCCGACGTCCCGGAGAACGCGGATCTGCGCGACGGCCCGGAGTCGCACACGCTGACCGCCGACCTCGGCGCATCGCTCGGCAGACTGCTGTCCGGGATGCCGAAGCTGCAACGGGAAATCCTGACGCTGCGCGTGGTCGTCGGCCTGACGTCGGCCGAGACCGCGAAGGCGCTGGGGATCTCCCCGGGCAACGTCCGGGTGACGCAATGCCGAGCGCTGGCGAAGCTGCGGGACTCGATCCACGAGCAGGGACTGGCCGAAGCGCTGCTGGCGTGAACTCGCAACATCACCCGCACTGGTCCGGACCATGGGAGAACGAATCTCCGAAGTTCACCCGCTCGGGCCACCTCGGCGGCCCGGACGGCCCCGGAACGCCCGGATCGGGACCGGCTCAGCCCGCGCCGAGCCGCCGTCTCATCCGGCGCAGGAACGCGATCCGGTCGGTCTCCACGCGGACCGCGGTGCGGTCCGGATAGATGTCGAACACCCCGGTCATCCCGGTCTCGGCGAGCCGGCGGCCCGCCGTGTCCGACGGGTGCGCGAGCAGCCGCAGCACCACGCCCTCGGCCGCCGCGCGGTCCTGCGCGGCCCGCAGGACGTGGACGCCCGCGTCGCTCAGCTCGGTCAGCCCGGTCAGGTCCAGCACCAGCGCCATCGGGCGTTTGGCCAGCGCGAACGTCACCGCCCGCACCACCACCAGCGCGGTGCCGGCGTCGAGTTCCCCCGCCAGCAGCAGCGTGAGCACGTCGAGGTCGTCGTAGCGGTACGACGACTTCAGCCGTGCCGATCCCTGTGAGCCGGCTTCCATCCGCGTGCTGCGCTCCCTGTCCAGGCGGGGCCCGTCGCGCCCGCTCGTCCACCCGACACCATTCTGGACCTGGAGGCACAGTGACCGCGCTCACACTCCACGTCCGGGCCGCGCGAGCGAGCTCTGGTCCGCTTGTCCCACGACGAAAGTCGGGAACTGAGCGGGCCCGACCTTCGGCGGGTTCCGTCATTTACCGACATTCACGACGGTGGGTCAGTACCTGACCACTCCTCCCCGTACCCACCGGAGATGATCACCAGTGCGAATCGCGCGTACCGCCGCAGTCCTGTCCGGCCTGGCCTTCGCCGCCGTCGCCGCGGCGGCCCCGGCCACCGCCGCACCCGCTCAGCCCGCCATCATCGACGGCAGCACCGCCGACTCCCCGCACGCCGCCGCGCGGATGTTCGCCGGCGGCCAGGAACTCTGCTCCGCCACGATCATCGCGCCCGACTGGATCCTCACCGCCCGGCACTGCACGCAGGGCGCCGGCGGCAAGCAGATCACCTTCCACGTCGGCAACCTCGACCAGACCCAGGGCACCGAGGTCTCCGCGACGTCGGTGCACGACTCCCCCGACGCCGACATCTCGCTGGTCCAGATCGACCGGCAGGTCCAGACCGAGTACGCGCCGCTCGGCACCGCGGGCGACGTCAACGCCGGCGACACCGCGCAGGTCTACGGCTGGGGCGCGACCTGCACCGCCAGCCGGAGATCAACTGCCAGTCGCGGGTGCTGAAGGTGGCGAACGTCCAGGTCACCTCGGTCGACTGCCCGGACGGCGCGGCCGGCGTCTCGGTGTGCGCCACCCGCGGCGACGGCATCACCGCCGGCGGCGACTCCGGCGGCCCGATGTACGCGAACGGCAAGCAGGTCGGCGTCGCCTCCACCAGCGACCGCCAGTCCTACACCGCCTACATCAACGTCACGCGGTACCGCGACTGGATCCAGTCGGTCGCCGGAGTGTGAGCCGGGGCGGCCCGGACCCGGACGGATCCCCGGGCCCGGGCCGCTTTTTTCATCCCTCCCCTGTTCCCTCCCCTGTTCCCTCCCCGTTCCTGGCCCGCGCGAGCACCTCCTCGAGGCGCAGCGGGCTCGCCGGATGGTGGCTCAGGCACAGCGGCGTCGACACCCGCCGGAACCCGAACGCCTCGCCGGACACGTAGAACTGGGCGCGCTCCAGCCGCGAGATGTCCGCCACCGGAGACCCTTTCGCCCGCGCCATCTCGTTCGCCGCGGCGATCTGCGCCGGGCTGTTGAGCCGTCCGAAGAACTGCGTCGTCGTGTTGCCGGCGATCTGGTTGTGCAGGCCCTTCGGCGCCTGCGTCGCGAACAGCAGCCCCAGCCCGTACTTCCGGGCCTGCGCGGCCAGCACGATCGTGCTGCGCGTGCTGGCGGTGAGCGAACCCGACGCCGCGAGCGTCTGCGCCTCGTCCATCACGAACAACGCGCCCAGCGGCCGGTCCCCCGCCGGATTCCGTTTGATCCACGCGAACAGCTCCATCTGCAGCTGGTTCACGAAGCTCTGCCGCTGCGCCTCGGACGGCAGCCCGGCGAAGCTGATCACCGAAATCCGCGCCCGCTTGCCGTCCGCCGGGGTGAGCAGCAGCGCCGGATCGACCGGGGTCCCGGCCCCGGCGAAGAGCGGATCGTTCACCATCGCGGCCTTGAGCAGCTCGGCGACCTCGGCCGCGATTTTCCGGCCGCCGTTGAGATTCGTGACGCCGTCGGGCAGGTCTTCGAGGACGCCGATCAGCTCCGGCAGGCTCCGCGACCCGGTGCGCGCGTGGTGCACGATCGTCTGCCGCAGCACGGCCAGGCCGATGTCCGCCTTCGCGGTGCTGCCGGTGAGACGGGCCTGCGGAGCGAGAGCCGCTACCGCCACTTCGACGGCCGCGGCGAACTCGTCCTCGTCGTCGAGCACCCCGGCGAAATCCGGCAACGGCTCGAACCCGAGCGGACGTCCGGTCGCACGGCCCGGTGTCCAGACGACGACGTCGGTGCCTTCGAGGTAGCGCTCGGCGAGTTCGGCGTCTTCCGGCCCCCAGCCGCTCGGCGGACTCGGCCAGGCGTCGCCGAGGCGCGCGAGGTCGTTGTTCGGGTCCAGCACGATGGACGACACCCCGAGCAGCGCGCATTCCTCGATGATCCGGCGCAGGAGCACGGTTTTCCCCGACCCGGACCCGGCGAAGACGGCCGCGTGCTTGCGCAGCGCGGAAAGTTCGATGCGGACGGGATTGCCGGAGCCGGTCTCGGTGCCGAGGGTGAGGGTGCCGTCCGGCGGGGGGTGAGTTCCGTCGGAACGGGGCGCTTGAGCGGTTCCGGTGCGGTTCTCGCGCGGGGCCGCGGAAGGGCCGGCCGGGGCGGGTTTGGCGAAGAGGGTCGGCTGGGCAGCGGGTCCGCGGGTCGGCGGGCTTGCCGGTCGCGAGGGTGCCGGGTTTGCCTGCCGTGGGGATGCCGGGTTTGCCGGTCGTGGCGGTGCCGGTTTCGAAGTCCCTGAGTGCGGTGCGGTGTCGGGCAGGACGCCGGACAGCAGCTGGGACCGGCGGGCGGGCCTGCGGTCGATGAGCCACTCGTGGACGTCCGGGCCGCCCTTGACGAACATCTCGTCCAGCGCCCAGAACGTGCGGACGTCCGCTTCGGACATCTTGAGCCGCTTCCCTCCGGCCGCTTCGAAGGCCCGGAGTTCGGCTTGGGTTTTCTCTCCTTTGGACCAGGAGGAGTTGCGGATGAGGATGAGATGGCGGTTGTCCGCTCCTTGGCGCAGGCCGGCGGCCGAGCGCGCCTTGCGGAACCGGTTGAGCACCGCGACCGCGTGGTTCGCGGCGATCGCGCGGAACGCCCAATGCTCCTCGAGATCCGAGGCCTCGTCGATGGTGTGGGTGAGCCAGGCGTGCAGCTCGTCGTCGGTTTTGCGGGTGTCCCACTCCATCTCGTCGTCGCCGACCTCGGTGATCCAGCCGCGCAACGCGGCCGAGAGCAGCCTCGGCATCACCTCGTCCTCGACCTTGTGGTCGAGCAGCGCCGACGGATCCGCGTCCGCGCGGAGCTGCTCGAACCAGGCGTCCAGTTCCGAAAAGCGGTCACGCTTGGGCGCCGGTCGCGCGGGCAGCGCCGCGGGTGCGTCCGGATCGAAGGTGGTCATCTCCACCACTCGTTCCGCCCGGACGCACGCGTCGATGTGCGCACCGACCCGCTTCAGCATTTCTCTCGGCGTGTACTCGTCCCACGGACCCTCGAACGCCGAGGCGGCCACCGGCCACGTCGCGTGCGGCGGGGTGAAATCCATTGCCGCGTAAGCGACTCCGAGACGCCGCTCCACCAGACGCCGCCCCACGTCGGCGTCCAGCACGCGCCCGAGCATGCGCGTTTCCTCGAACCGGTCGGGCACGGTGTCGGCGGCCTTGTCCTTGACCAGCTGCCACGTCGCGGGCAGGCAGGCGAGCACCGTCACCGTCCGGCGGGTGACTTCCCGAAGCCCCATCAGCCCGTCGGCGATCTGGGCCACGAGCACGTCGGTTTCCCCGGCTTTCCCGCCGTCCCTGGCCAGCTTGTCCGAACTGGCGACCAGCGTGTCGAACTGGTCGACGCTGATCACCAGCGGCCCGGTGAGCGCCAGCAGCCGCGTGATGTCGTGCACCTGCGCCAAGGCGGACTTCGGTTTCATCCGGATGCCCCACTTGCGGCGGTCGCCGGACTTCGCTTCCTCGAAACGGCCGAGGTAGTCGTTGCCGACCTCGTTGTGAGTCGGGTCGTCCGAGGCGTACAGCACCAGCGCGCGAGCGGTGTCGGCGCACTCGATCGCGACCTGCCGGTCCAGTTTCCGCAATCCCGTCAAGAACGCGTCGAGATGCGACCTGCTCAACCCCTGCCCGCTGAGCACCGCCGCGGCGCTTTCCCACGGCACGTCGCCGCGCTCGCACACCCGCCGCACGAAGCTGCGCACCTGTGGCTCGCCCGAACCGTCCGCCCGCGACAGCCCGTGGCGCAACGCGTCTGCCGCGTCCTCCCAGAACGCGTTGCCCGCGGTGAGGTTGTCGAGAAAGAAGTAGCCGCCGGCCTGATGCGCCGCCCTCCGGACCATGCCGAGCAGATGCGTTTTGCCGACGCCCTTCATGCCCTGCATCACGAGACCGATCGGGCTCGGGCCGTCGCTCGCGGCCGCGCTGCGGATCCTGGCGTCGATCGCGGACATCACGTCGGCGTGCAGGCCGTCGACGTGGTAGGGCGAATCCCGCCACACCTGGTCGGGGGCGTCGACCCAGTCGAAGCGCAATGTCGCCAGTACCGCCAAATGTTCGATCATGACACCTCGATGGAGAGCAGATGGTTGTCCTCACCGCCAATGCGCACGGCCGCTTCCTTGTCCTCGGCGGTGAGCGCCTTGCGGTTGGACTCGGGCACCAGATGCGCCTGCCCGGTCCGGCTCAGCTGCTTGAGCACCGCGTCGACCTCGGCGACCGCGGCGTCGCCCAGCAACGGCCGCAGGTCCGCCAGTCCGACCCAGTCGCGCGGCGAACGGGCGAGTTTCCGGTACGCGGTCCGGATCAGCTCCTCCAGATCCGCCGCTTGCGGCGCGTCGCTGCCCGCGAACACCTCCTTCAGCGAGACCTTGTGCAGCCGCAGATACTCGAAGAACCCGTGCAGCGCCTGGTAAGCCACCACAGTCAACGTGCTCCGCACCGGCTGCGGCGGGGTCAGCGCGGCCAGTTCCTCCTCGCACCAGTCCCAGCCGTCGTCGGTGAGCTGGTGCACGAACGCGCGGCCCGATTTCTTGCTGCTGACGTAGCGTTCGTTGAGCTTGAGCCGGTCCTTCCCGTCGAGCGCGAAGCCCGCGGTTTCGCGCAGCTGCGGGTTCGACACCTCCCGGCCGTGCACCATCAGCGCGATCATCGCCGCGGACTGCTTGTGGCTCAGTCGTTCGTGCATCCGCCGTCCTTCCTCGGGGCGTCCCGGACGCGGGCGCGGCCGGGGCTTTTCTGGGATCGGGCGGGTGCGGCTAGCTGCCGTTCACCCGCACGTCGAGCACTTGCTGGGCCCAGGCCAGGGCTTTCCGGACCTGAGGAGGCGGCGGCACCGCGCCGTCGTCGTCGGCGCGCGGGCGCAGCAGCACGGCCAGGTCCGCGCCGAGTTCCTGTGCCCGCGCGCTGTCCCCAGCTCCGACCGCGACCGGCAGTTCGCTGGCGAACTCGCCCACGAGGTCCCACAGTGCGGGACGCAGCCGCGTGCGCTCGGCTTTCCGCAGCAGGGAAATCAGGTCAGCCTGGCCGGTGTCGACCAGGGCCCGTCCGGCGCCGATCTCGTCGGCGAGGCTGCGCGCGACCTTCGCCGGTCCGTGCACCGGACCGAGGCGCAGGTGTCGCAGGTTGCCGAGATAACCGGACAGCTCGCGCGAGTCGGTTCCTTCCGTGAGCACCGGGATCAGCCTGCGGTCCTGGCCGAGCGTGCGGTGCAGGAACAGCTCGACCTCCGCCAGCTGCCACCGGCTCGCCTTGCCGTCGATCACCAGGCACAGGTGCCGGGCGTCGGTTTCCGCGCGGCCGAGCCAGGACCGGTCGCCCGACAGCGACCGCCCCACCCGGATGCCGAGACTCTCCAGCTCCGCCACCAGATCCTGGGACACTTCGAGACTCGACCGGGGCATGCTGACCTGGATGTCGTAGGCAAAGGTCTGCGTCCGGGTCCGCACCGCCGCCACGTAGGCGTCGCGGTTTTCGGCCAGCAGTTCGGTGCGGTCGAAGGAATGCGCGATCACCGCGGCGACCGTTTCGAGGGCGAAGCCGATCTGGTCCGCGCCCGGGCTTTTCTCCTGCAGCACCGGCAATTGCTCGCCGAAGGTCCAGTACGACACGTACGGCAGCGTGAGGTGGCGCGCGATCACCGCGGGCGGAACGTCCTGGTCCAGCCAGCTGTCGAACAGGCTCCGCGTCTCGTCGAGACAGATCTGCCGCCAGCTTTCCGACCGGTCGTACTCCTCGCGCGTGTCGAACCGCGAGAGCACGGGCAGCACCGGGAGCTGCGGACGGTCGTACGGCAGGGCGTTCCGCGCGACGTTCGCGCGGTGGGCGACGTCGACCGCACCGCGGACGCTCTGCGTGTTCGCGGTGTAGAGCACGACCAGCCGGTCCGGGAGATGCGCGGTGCAGATGCTGCCGACGTCGGAGATTCCCGTGCGGCTGTCGAGCAGGACGTAGTCGTAATCCGAGGTCCACGCCTCCCGGCAGCGTTCGAGATACTCGCCGAACTCCTCGTCGTAGAGGCCTTCCCAGTCGATTCCTTGCACCTGCCCCGGATAGTCGGGACCGTCGGCGCCCGCGGAAAGGAAATCCAGCGTGCCGGGCACGTGGTCCAGATCGACCGGGAGGATGTGCCGGTCCGGCCGGACGGCGCCTGCCCGGAAGTCGGCGACGAGATCGACTACTCCGCCCACCGGATCGCGGTCCAGCCACGGCCGGAAGTACTCGCGCAGCCCCGGCGCTTCGAGATCCCAGTCGACGCACAGCACGCGATGTCCCCAGCGGGCCAGCAGCACCGCGATGTTGGCCAGCGTGAAGCTGCGCCCGACGCCGCCCTTGTAGGAGTAGAAAGTGATCACGACGCCCGTCATCGCTCAGAGCCTCGGGAACCGGGAAGCGGGCGGCGCGTCCGGCCGGGGAGTGAGCACCGGCCAGTCCGGCCGCCACGCCGGAGCCGCGCTGAGCAATTCCTCGAGCTCCGTCGCGATGCGGTTCATCTGGTCATGGAACCCGATGTATTTCGCCGAGACCTGGAATTGCTCGTAGGGATGGTTCCATTCGGTCAAGTTCTTCATCCGGCGTTCGTGCGCGTACGGCGGGAAGTTTTTCGAATCGCAGTAGATGACCGGGTAGATCAGAGTGGCCGGACGGTCGCCTCCGGCCAGTTCTTCGCGGCGTTCCATCGAGGCCCACTCGGCGAGGCACCACTCGTTGTGGAAGTACTTCGGGGAGCACACCGGAACCAGGATCCTCGTGTGCCGCAAGGCGGAGCGCAGTTCGTCCGGCCACTTTCCGCCGACCCGCACCGACTCGTCGAAGAACACCTGGACGTCCCGGTCGAGGTTGCCGTCGAGCAGCTCGCACAAACGGGGGTGGAAATGGTTGCGCACCCACTTGGAGACGGCGTCGGCTCGCCGTTCGTAACTGATGAAAACGTCGTAGTGGTACACCTGGCCAGCGCTCCCCCGTCGATTTCCGCGTCCTGGCGATCCCGACCTCGGACCACGACGATACCGGCGGCGGAGACGCCGACAAGGGACAGATTCTGGACACTTTGTGGCCGAAAACCCGCGACCGGGCGCCGGACCCGAAACTGGACCGGTCGCTGCCAGCCGGAATTCGAGGAGCCCGATGTCCGCCCCCGCCGCACCCCGGATCTTCATCAGCTACGCCCACGACACCGCCGCCGAGCACTACCGGCTGGTCGGGACCTTCGCCACGTTCCTGCGCGCACGGATCGGGCTCGACGTCCGGCTGGACCAGTGGGACGACGCCTCCCGGCTCGACTGGTCGGCCTGGGCGATCCGGAACATCCGCGCCGCCGATTTCGTGCTGGTGGTCGCGTCGCCGAACTACAAACGGCGCGCGGACGGCGAGGCGCCCTTCGACGAGGGCCGCGGCTCCCAGTTCGAGGCGCGGATCATGCGCGACGCGCTCACCCGCGACCTGGAGCGCGAGACCAGCCGGATCCTGCCGGTGGTGCTTCCCGACGCTTCCGTCGAAGACATCCCGGCGTTTCTCACGCCGTATTCCACTACGCATTACCTGATTCCGGACTTCACCGACGACGGCGTCGCCGGACTGGTCTCCGCGATCACCGGACGCAGCCAGAACGAGCGGCCGGTGCGCGGGATCTGGCGCGGGGCACCGGATTCCGCACCCGGGCCCGTGCTGGCGACCGAACTGCCGTGGCGCGAGAAAAGCGCGGACATCACCGCCGGCGCGGCGCGGATCGACGGGATCGGCTACGAGCACAGCGTCGTTTTCCGCACCGCCGGGCCGACTTCCGGGGCGTGGGCGTTCGCGGAAATCGACCTCGGCGGCGCCTACGCGCATTTCACCGCGGTCGCCGGAGTGCTCGACGACGCCGAGGACGCGGCTTTCCAGACCGGGCTGTTCTGCGTCCGGCTCGACGGGGAAATCCGCCACCTCGACCATTCCGCTTTCGGCAGCCCCCGGCACACCGAACTCGACGTCACCGGCATAAGGCGGCTGCGGCTGGAGATCCGCCGTCCCGCGGCCGGAGTCTCCCCGGCGGGCCCCTCCGCGCGGACCACCCGACCCGCCGCTCTGGCCTGGGGCGACCCCACCCTCCGCTAGCCGCCCGGCCCCAGTCCGGCGGCGCTGTTTCCTGCTTTCCGAGGAAACAGGAAACCCCTTGTCCGCACTCGTTCCCGGATCGCATTCTGGGTGCACGCCGCTCGTTCCGGGCGGTTCGCCGAGAATCACGGAAACCCGAATCAACCGCGAAACGCAAGCATTTCGCGGCAGGGATTTTCCGTGCCTGAATCCGGGAGGGAGGTGCGGGAAATGCAGACGCACGGAATCGTTCTCATCCTCACGCTGCTGGGCCTGGCCTGACGCGGAACCCGGCCGGATCCGCCGCGAGGGCGGATCCGGCCGGTCACCCGCGAGCCCGCAAATGGTCGCGCAACGCCCGCGCGACCCGCGCCATCAGGATCTCGGCCTCCGGCTGGACCGCCGCGGGCACCCGGGATTCGGTGAGCGCGGCGACCGCGAACGCCTGCCCGTCCGAGTGCTCCACCACGCCGATCTCGTGCCGCAAGTTCACCAGCGTCCCGGTTTTCGAGGACCACTTCGCGGAATCGGACGCGAAATCCGGCGCCAATCGTTGGCGCAGCAGGTTTTCGCCCATCAGCTGCCGCACGCGCGCGGAGGTGTCCGGGTCGATTGTGGACGGTGTCCACAAAGCAGTGAGCAAGTCGGCGAACGCGCGCGCCGACCCGGAACTCGCCCGCGAAACATCCAGCTGCCGCACCGGATGTCCGCGTCCCTCGGTCACCGCGCCGATCGCCAGCGAATGCGCGAGATGCGCTTCGGTCGCGTCGAACCGTTCCAGCGGAGTGTCGTTCAGTTCGCTCAGCGAATGCCGCACCGAGATGCCGGTGATGCCCCACTCCCGCACCGTCCGCGCGACCTCCGCGGGCGAGGTGAGGGCGAACAGCGCGTCGGCCGCCGCGCTGTCGCTGATCGCCGAAGCCAGGTACATCAGGTCGTCCAGCGCCACCCGCGCCGGATGCCGGAACCGCGCCAGCCCAGTCGGCCCCGCGTTCTCGGCCCGGCCGGGTTCGACCTCCACCTGCTGCGCGCCGTCGAGTTCGCCGCGCCGGATCCGGTCCTGGGTCACCGCCACGAGCGGAACCTTGACCAGCGACGCGGTCGCGAACTCCAGGTCGGGCTCGATCCCGATCTCGCGACCGGACCCGAGGTCGCGGACGAGGAACGAACCCCGCAGCCCGCCTTCGGCGAGCTCGTCGCGCAGCCGCGCCAGCAGCGCCTCAGTGTTCACGGCGTCAGTCTGCCGCAACGCCCGCGCCGAGACAGCGGGCGATCGCCGCGCGCAGGGGCGTCCGCACCCGGTCGACGTCGTCACCGAGCCCGGCCGCCACGTCGTAGCCCCGCGCGAGCCGGACGCCGCCCACCGGACGCCACGCCAGCCCCAGTTCCCGCGCCTGATCCGCCGAGCACAGCAGCAGGTCCGCCGACCCGATCACGCTCGCCGCGGCCGTCGTCAGCGTCCCGGCGACCTCGACCTGCGCCGGCAGCAGCCCGGCCGCGTCCCGCGCGCGGAACATCCGGTCGCGGACGTGGGGCACGTCGTCCTCCGGCTGCATCCACACCCGGCGGCGCGCCCTGGCCGAACGGCCCGCGCGCAGCGTTTCCAGGTGCACCACGGCTTCGTCCGGCTCGGCTTCGCTGGCCAGCCCGAGCGGCACCGTCCACACCCCGTCCTCCGGCGGCACCGCGACGAGCGCGGCCCGCACCTCCTGGGTCCGCACCAGCTCGGCCCGCTCGGCCGGCCCGGCGACGCGGAATTCCAGGAAGACCTCGACCGTCCGCGCCTGCGCCTCGAGCTCGGCGAGATCGCGAGTGGTCGACGTGTCCGGAACCGCCAGCCGCAAGGGCCGCCGACGCGCGCGCTGAGCGTCGTGTTCCATCGCTTCGGCGAGCCGGACCAGGCGTTGCGCGGACGGCAGCAGGTCCCGGCCGAACGGCGTGAGCCGCGCGCGCCGCGTCGACCGGTCGAACAGCCGCTCCCCCAGGTGCTTCTCGAGCGCGGCGATCCGGCGGCTCGCCACCGGCTGCGGAATCCGCGCGACCGCCGCGCCGCCGGTGAAGCTCCCCGCCTCGGTCACGCTCACGAACGCCTTGCAGCAGCCGACCAGGTCCACGACCAGAGCTTATGCCAGATTCGCATCAACTCGCACAGAAGTGTCTTGGACCGCATGAACTGGCCGAGGGCACGCTTCGGAGGAGTTGATCGACTTCGGAGGGAGAACCCCGTGTTCCGCAGGACGGCCCTGGCGGTGTTCGCATTGGCCACGCTAGCCTCTTGTGCCACACCGGCAACACCGGACGGCCCGGCGGGTTCAGCCGCGCCGGTCGCGGCCAAGACGGTCGCCCAGCCGGATTTCGCCGCGCTGGAGAAGGCTTTCGACGCCCGGCTCGGCGTCTACGCGATCGACACCGGCGACGACCGCGAGGTCGCTTATCACGCCGACGACCGGTTTGCCTACGCTTCCACGCACAAGGTGTTCAACGCGGCAGCGATCCTGCACCGCGGGGACGATCTGACCCGGACGGTCACGATTCGGCAAAGCGATCTCGTGCCCCATTCCCCGATTACGGAGAAGCACATCGGGGAGCAGATTTCGTTACAGAGCGTCCTCGACGCTGCGCTGCGTTACAGCGACAACACTGCGGATAACCTCATGTTCCGCGAAATCGGCGGTCCCGCCGGGCTGGCCGCGGAGGTCCGCCGGCTGGGGGATACGGTCACCCGCGTGGACCGCATCGAGCCCGCTCTCAACGAGACGAGCCCTGGTGACGTCCGGGACACGACCACCCCGCGAGTCTGGGCCAAGGACCTGCGCGCCGTCGCGCTCGACTCGGGTCTCCCGGCGGACAAGCAGGCCGTGCTCGCCAAGATCATGCGCGCCAACACCACCGGCGCGCACGTGATCCGCGCCGGCGTGCCCGCGGACTGGCAGGTCGCGGACAAGACCGGGACCGCCGATTACGCCACGCGCAACGACATCGCCGTGCTGTGGCCGCCGCACCGCGCGCCGATCGTGCTCGCCGTGCTGTCCGACCGCGCGCACCAAGACGCGAAGACCGACGACAACCTGATCGCGCAGGCCGCTGCCGCGGTCGTGAAGGCGTTGCAGTGACCGGAATCTACCGAGTGATCACCCACGTGCTCGCGGTGCTTTTCGTGCCGGTCGCGTGGGTGGTCGCGCGGGGCCGGGCGCGGCACGTCGCGTGCCAGTGGGCGCTGGCAGCCCGCTATCCGGCCGAAAACCTCGCCGGGCTCACGCCGGGCACATACGCCGCGTTCACCGCGGCGCGCACCGAAGCCTTGTGGCGGCACGGAATCCTGCTCGGCCTGACCTCCGGCCACCGGGACGCCGCGACGCAGGCCGACCTCTTCCACGCCGAGGTCCAGCGCGCCGGTTCGCACGAACTCGCCCTGCACCTCACGCTCCCGCCCGCGCAATCGCAGCACGTGCAAGGCGTCGCGCTCGACGTGCGGCCGTACGAAGGCGCGCAGTGGCTCGAAGTCCACGGTGGACGGTTCGGCCTGTATGCGGGTGTACGACAACGAATGGTGGCACTTCGAGTACCACCCGAACGGCCGCCCGCAACGGCTGCCGCACCCCGGTTACGCCGCGACCCGCGCCGCCAGCTGATCCTGCGCGTCCACTGTGGACCGCGCCGGGCGCCACGACTCCGTGGCGAAACCGGACAAGCCGTAACAAACCACCGAGTCGGGCGGTAAGCGGATGTGCCCGGGCCGCAGCGGCACTCGCGTGCACCTCGTGCTCCGGCTCCGGCGGCAACGCCGCCCAGTCGCTGGCCAGCGCGGCCGCGAGTTCGCCGGTCAAGCCGCTCGACGCCCCGCCCGATGCCGCGACCGTCGGCGACACCTCAAGGCCGCGATGGTGAACGACAAGTGGGTGTCGCTCGACTCCCCCGCTCGCCCAGGGGTTGGGCGAGGTGTTCAAGCTGTTCATGGACTTCGACGTCTTCGTCGGCTCGATGGCCGACGACGTCGACAAGCCCGGCTACTCCGCGCCCGAACCCGCCGACGTGGCGGGCGCTCCGGCGCTGCGGTACCAGAACGGCAGCAGGACGATCTTCCTGGAAGCCGCCGGCTCGCACCGCTTGCTGCGGCTCGAGTCCCCGTCGGAAGGCACGATGGAGTTCAGCGGCTGGGACCAGCCCGTCCCGGCTCAGGCCCCGCCCGCCGCGGAAATCTACTCCGGCCCCGGCTCCTGACCGGACGGCCTCGCGTTCCGTCCGGGAGCGCGAGGCCTTCGTCCACTGTGGACCAGGCCGCGCGTCACGAAATCATGACGGAGACCGACAAGCCGTAACAGACCGCCGGAACGGGCGATAAGCGGATGCGCCCGGGAGC
This sequence comes from Amycolatopsis echigonensis, assembly GCF_014174495.1. Taxonomy (GTDB): domain Bacteria; phylum Actinomycetota; class Actinomycetes; order Mycobacteriales; family Pseudonocardiaceae; genus Amycolatopsis; species Amycolatopsis echigonensis. The sequence continues at coordinate 48,880 of NZ_JACJHR010000043.1, read as the reverse complement.
GTCCTGGGCCTGTCCGAACGGAAACCGCATGATTCGCCCGGTCTCGCACCGTCTTCTCCTGCGTTACGGCGTCCTGGCGGCCGCCGCCGCGCTCGTCTGCACCTCCTGTTCCGGCTCCGGCGGAAACGCCGCCCAATCGCTGGCCAGCGCGGCCGCTTCGACGAGCCCGGCCGCGAGCTCGTCGGCGGCGCCGTCCGCCGACCCGCTCGACGCCGCGGCTATCAAGGCCGCGATGAAGAAGGCGACGGCGGTCCACGCCAAAGGCAGCGACGGCGGCACGACGTTCGACATGCAGATCAACCGGGACAGCGTGAGCGGCTCGATCGAGAAGGACGGCGCGGTGGTGCCGCTGGTCCGCGTCGGCGACAAGGTCTGGATCAAGTTCACCCGCGGGATGGCCAAGATCTCCGGACGGCCCGCCGGGGCCCGCTCGCCGCTGGACGACAAGTGGGTGTCGATGGACTCCCCGATGGCCCAGGGATTCGGCGAGGGGCTCAAGCTCTTCCTGGACTTCGACGTCTTCGTCAGCGGCATGGCCAGCGAAATCGACCAGCCCGGCTTCGGGACGGGCCAGCCCGCCGACGTGGCAGGCACCTTCGCGCTGCGGTACGAGAACGACAGCACCACGGTTTTCATCGAGGCCGTCGAACCGCACCGCGTGCTGCGGCTGGAGTCCCCGAAGCAAGGCACGATGGAGTTCAGCGGCTGGGACCAGCCCGTCCCGGTGCAGGCCCCGCCCGCGGAGGAAATCTACTCCGGCCCCGGCTCCTGACCCGTGTCCTCGTGTGCACCGCCTGCGCCGGAGGCACTCCCGCCTAGTCGGTGGCCAGCGCGGCCGCGAGTCCGCGGTCAAGCCGTTCGACGCCGCGACAGTCGCCGACACCGTCGCAGACGAGATGAAGAGCTGGGTCGCGATCCACGTCAAGAGCGGCGACGGCGGAGATCGATCTGCAGCTCGACCACGACAGCGCGGGCGGCACGATCGAGAAGGACGGCGGGACGATGCCGCTGCGGGCGCATCGGTGACAAGATCTGGATGAAGTACAACAACGGGCTGGCCAAGGCGGCCGGGCTGTCCGCCTGCGCTGCGGTACCGGAACGGCAGCAGGACGATCTCCCTCGAGCGCACCGGTTCGACCTCCTCCCTGCTGCGGTACGAGTCCCCGAAACAAGGCACGCCGGACTTCAGCGGGAGCGGCCCCGAGCCGCTCCCGGCCCCGCCCGCGGCGGAGACCTGCTCCGGCCCCGCCTCCGGAAGTTCTGCCGACTGGGCGAACGAGTGCGACACTGCCCGAGATGATCGGTCTGCTGTATCCCACTCGCGATTGCGCCGAGGACGACTTCACCGCCCTGGCCGGCTGCCTCGACGCCCGGCCCGGCGTCGAGTTCGCCTACGTGCCCTGGGCTCGGCGCACGGTCGACCGGGAGAACGTCCAGACCGCCGTGCGCGAGCTGAGCGAGCCGGACCGGCTGGTCCGGACGGCGGCGACCTTCACGACGTCCCCGCGGGTGGTCAGCTGGGCGTGCTCGAGCTGCAGTTTCCTCGACGGCGTCGCCGTGGCCAAGACCCAGACCGACGCGCTGACGGACGCGCTGGGCGTTCCGGCGAGCAGCACGTCGCTGGCGTTCCTCGCGGCCGCGCGCCGGCTCGGGCTGGAGCGGGTCGCGCTGGCCTCGGTGTACGCGCCGGACATCACCGACGCGTTCGCGGCGTTCCTCGCCGAGGAAGACATCGCCACCGTGCACGCCGTCTCCGCCGACGCCGGTTCGGACCGCGATCTCGCCGCCTGGGACAGCGACCGCATCCGCGGCCTGGTCGATTCCGCCGCCTCCTCGGACGCCCAAGCCGTCCTGGTCCCCGAAACCGCCCTGCACACCGCGCCGCTGCTCGCCGAACTCGAAAACCGCGCGGGAAAACCCGTGCTGACCGCCACCCAAGTGACGCTCTGGCACTGCCTCACCCTGCTCGGGCGACCGGCCGCCGGACCCGGTCTCGGCACGCTTTTCGCCCACCCGCATTGATTGTCCGTTCCGGACGGACCGGGCCGCGGGCATAACCGCGGCCGATCGCGGGTAACTCCCCGATCATGAGCAGCCACCTGATCGCCGTCACCGTCGACTGCCGGGACGCCGACGCGCTCGCCGAATTCTGGCGGGAAGCGCTGGGCTACCCGAAGGCCGAGCGGTGGCCGGACAGCCATGGACTCACCTACGTCGAGCTGAAAGCACCGGGCCGCCCGTCGCTGCTGTTCCAGCCGGTGCCCGAGGGGAAGACCGTCAAGAACCGGCTGCACCTGGACATCGCGCCGGACACGGTGGAACAGCGCGACGAGGTCGCCCGCCTCGTCACCCTCGGCGCGAAAGTCGTGGAGGATCCGGAAAACGACCACTGGATCGTGCTGAAAGACCCCGAGGACAACGAATTCTGCGTCCTGCCCCGGCGGTCCTGACCCGCGTCCGGCCGCGGGCTACGATCTTCGCCGTGCCCGACTCCGGAATGCCCGCCCGTCCCGACCTCGGGATGCTCGCCGGGCGGTTGCTGTTCGCCGTGCAGCGGGAACTGTTCACCGCACTGGCCGCGGAAGGCTTCGGCGACCTGAGCCCTCGGCACGGCGCGGTGCTCGCCTACCTCGGCCCGGACGGCGCCCGCGCGACCGAGCTGTCCCGGCTGTCCGGACGGCGCAAGCAGGTCATCGGCGCGATGGTCGACGAACTCGAAACGCTCGGCTACGTCGAACGCCGTCCCGACCCGGCCGACCGGCGCGCGAAACTCGTCTGCCCGACCGAGCGCGGACAAGCCGTGATCGGGGCCTCGGCCCGCATCCTCGCCGGGATCGAGGACCGGCACGCCCGGCGGCTCGGGCGGAGCGAGTACGAGGAGTTCAAGCGCGTGCTGGCCGAGGTCACGGACGAGCAGCGGCACTTCGCCGGACAGTGATCACTGGCCCGGCCGCCCCTGTTGCGGCGGGCCGGATGCGGGCCACTGCCCCGGCATCGGCTGCTGCGGATAAGGCTGTTGCTGCGGATAAGGCTGCTGAGGCTGTTGCGGGTACGGCTGCGGCATTCCCGGAGCGCCGTACTGCGGCGGAACCGGCCCCGGCTGCGGATACTGCTGCCCCATCGGAACCTGCCCCGGATACTGTGGCATCCCCGGAACCGGTGCCCTGTAAGGCATTCCGTATCCCACCGGCGGAGGCGTCTTCGCCGACACCGCAGGAAGCCACAGCACCACCGCCAAGACCGTCATCACGCCGAACGCGGCGCTGTCCCACCAGGAATGGGCAAGGATCACCCCGGCTAGCGCGCACAGCAGCTGCACCGGCGCGCCCCACAGCAGAATCCGGCCGACCGCTTGCCTCCGCGCGAAAATCATCGCGATGCCGACGAGCACCATGATCGCCAGCACCAGGGTCCCCGAGAACAGGTAATCGGACGGACTGACGTGGCGTCCGCTCACGATTTCGGTGACCGACCAGATTCCCCCTCGCACCGCGTAAATCTCCAGCACCGCAAGCACCACCGCCACCGCGATGCCGATCCCCGTCACCTTCGGCCGTATCACCGGCTGCGTCATCCCGGTCCCCTCCGTCACCCTCCGGAGGGAAAAAGTCTACCAAGCGCATCCACTATCCACAGTGGAACAACCGAGGGAACACCCGCCCCGGTCCCCGCGACCGGCCCGGACGCCCTCTACGATCGGGCCCGTGACCGCCTACGACGACGTCTTCGACCACCTCGACGCTTCGGCCCTGCCCGAACGGCAGCAGCGCATCCTCGCCACCATCCGGGACTGGGTGGGCAGGCACGGGTATTCGCCGAGCACGCGCGAGATCGGCGAAGCGGTCGGGCTGCGGTCGACGTCCTCGGTGTCGAAGCATCTCGCCGCGCTGGAGGACAAGGGTTTCCTGCGCCGCAGTCCCACCGTCTCCCGCCCGATCGACGTGCGCGCCTTCCTCGGCGACCTTCCCTCGCGCGAGAACGGCGACTCCGTGCCGGTGCCGGTCGTCGGCGACATCGCGGCCGGCACGCCGATCTCCGCGCAGGAGCACGTGGACGACGTCATGCAGCTGCCGCGCGGGCTCACCGGCCGCGGCACCGTTTTCGGACTGCGCGTGCGCGGCGATTCGATGGTCGACGCGGCGATTTGCGACGGCGACATCGTGGTGGTGAAGCAGCAGTCCGAGGCGCATTCGGGCCAGATCGTCGCCGCGATGATCGACGAGGAGGCCACAGTGAAGGTCTACCGCCGCCGCGACGGGCACGTCTACCTCGAGCCCCGCAACCCGGCCTACGACGTGATCGACGGCGACCGGGCCACGGTGCTCGGCGTGGTCGTCTCGGTGCTCCGCAGCATGTGAGCACCGAGACGACCCCCCAGCCCTAGTCGACCGCCACCGGCACCCGGGTGTCGGCCAGCGTCTCCGGCTCGGCCACCCGGCCCCGCCACGGCCGCGCGATGAGCCACAGCACCAGCCCGGACGCCACCAGTCCGCCGAACATCACCGTGGCCATCGCGACCGCGTTGTTGCCCAGCAGGCCGACCACCGGCGAGACCGCCGCGCCGACGCCGAACTGCACCGCGCCCAGCAGAGACGCCGCCGTCCCGGCGTTGTCGCCGTGCGCGTCGAGCGCGACCGCGGGCGCGTTCGGCAGGATCAGCCCGGCGAAGAACAGCACCACCCACACCGGCACCGCGACGCCGAACATGCCGCCGAACCCGGTCAGCGCGGTCACCAGCAGCACAGCGGCCGACACCGCCGCCGCGACGCTCGCGACCATCAGCACCTGGTGCGGTTCGAACCGGTTCATCAGCCGGGCGTTGACCTGCGTCGCGGCGATCAGCCACACCGCGCTCGCCCCGAACATCAGGCCGAACTGCTGCTGGTCCAGCCCGTACTGCTGCTGGAACACGAACGACCCGCCGCTGACGAACGCGAACAGCCCGGCCATCGCGAACCCGGCCACCAGCACCAGGCCGACGAACGAGCGGTCGGTGAACAGGCTCCGGTAGGACCGCATGGTCGCCCGGAACCGGAACGGCTGCCGCCGCGCGGGCGGCAGGGTCTCCGGCAGGGCGAGCGCCGCCGCGACGCCGCTCGCCAGTCCGATGACGGCGAGCGCCACGAACACCCCGCGCCAGTGCGTCCACGCCAGCAGCGCGCTGCCGAGCGTCGGAGCCAGGACCGGGGAAACGCCCATCACCAGGATGAGCTTGGACAGCAGTTTCGCCGCGCCGCGATCGGTGTAGAGATCGCGGACCACGGCCAGCGCCAGCACCGCCCCCGCCGAGGCACCCAGCCCCTGCAGCACGCGCGCCGCGCTCAGCAGCTCGACCGACGGCGCCACCAGGCACAGCAGCGACGCCAGCACGTGGATCGCACTTCCCGCGACGAGCGGGATACGCCGCCCCATCGCGTCGGAAAGCGGGCCGGCGATCAGCTGGCCGAGCCCGAGTCCCAGCACCGTTCCGGTGAGGGTGAGCTGGATCGTCGACTCCGTCGTCGACAGTTCGCGGGTGATGTCCGGCAGAGCCGGCAGATACATGTCGATGGACAGCGGCCCCAGTGCCACCAGAACGCCCAGCACGAGCACCAGCTTCAGCTGGCTCCCGGCATTCGGCGCTTCGCGTGTTTCGTTCACGCCACTCCCCTTCGTAGTGAGCACGCCAGTCACTTACGACGAAGAGCGCCGAGAAATTCCGGATCCGCCGAACAGATCACACCGCGGGAATCCCGCTTGACAAACTCAGCCGAGGCCGAGTGCGAAAACGTGGAGGTCCGGATCGGACGGAAGGGTCACCGTCGCGATCTTCTTGCCGGCCGGGATTTCCAGCGGCGAGGTGGCGTAAACCGAGGCGCCGATTCCCTGGCCGCCGGGCTGATTCCGGTGCGCGGTGCGGGCCACGAGCGTATTGCCGAACACTGGTTCGGTATTTCCGCCCGGCAACACCCAGTCACCGAACGAAAGATCGGCGGTCGCCGTCGTGCCGTCGGTGAACGCGACGGTCGCGCTCCCCCGGTGGTCGCCGTTCGTCGCCGAACCGACGAAAAGCAGGCGGGCGGCTGAAGTTCCACCTAGATCGAGCTTCTGCCCGGCGGCGACCGCGTTGTCCGGACGGCCGGACGGCGCGGCGGGCCAGACGAACGTCGTGCCCGCAGCGTGCCCGGTCGAACCCGGAGCGAGACCGGCGTCGGCGAGCGCTTTCCGCGAATAGCTGTTTCCGGCACCGTCGAAATTGGCCGAACCGGCGTCGCCGTCGTCGGAAATTCCGGCATTGTCGAAGGCGCCTGCCAGGCTCCCCTTGGGTGCGACCAGGACAATTATCGAGGAAGAAACTGAATGTCCGGCCCCGCGCAATGTCACCGGAACTTGGTAGTAACCCGCGGGAGTTCCTGCCGCCGCCGTCACGGTCAGTGCGGTTTTCCCGCTCCCGGTCTGGTTGTCGAGCCACACCGAACGCGGGCCGGACACGGCGATTCCGGCCGGTGCCGACGCCGAAATGTCCAGCGCGCGCAGGTGCCCGCCGAGCCGCTGGCCGTTGACCGCGACGGCGCCGGAGCCGCCTGGCTCGACGGTGACCTGGTTGGCCACCGAGCCGACGTACGGTTCCTCACCGTCCCGATAGGACGGTGGCTGCGTGTTCGCCGCCCAATTCCGGTCCGGCTGCGCGGACAGCGCGAAGTCGAGCCGCCCGCCGTCTCGTGCCAGGACCTGCGGAAGCGATGTCCGATCCCACTGGTGCCCGTTCAACGCCAGGCCATGGACGTACTGCGTGGCCGTCGAGGCCCCTGGCGCGCGGATGTCCAGCGTGCGGCCGCCGGGGAGCGTCAGCACCGCGCGCTCGAACAACGGGCTGTGCACGGTGAGATCCGGCGTGCCCGGAGTCGACGGGTACAGCCCCAGCGCGGCCCAGACGTACCACGACGATTGCGCGCCGAGGTCGTCGTTCCCGGGCTCGCCGTCCGGCGTCGCGCTGAACAGCGTGGTCGCGATCCGGCGCACCACCTCCTGCGTCTTCCACGGCTGGCCGACGTGGTTGTACAGCCACGGCACGCCGAAGTCCGGCTCGTTGCCCGCCCACATGTACGGCTCGTTCGGTCCGACGTTGAGCTTCTGGAAGAACGTGTCGAGCCGCTGCGACACCGCGGCCGGACCGCCCATCGCGGTCACCAGTCCGGCCGTGTCCTGCGGCACGAGCCAGGTGTACTGCGCGGCGTTGCCCTCGTCGAAGCCGTCCTGGCCGAACGTGCCGGGCGGGGGCGGCTGGTACGCCGGACCGTCCGGGAACCGGCCGTCCTGGCCGCGCGGTTGGAGGTAGCCGGTGGCCGGGTTGAACAGGTGCTGCCAGTTCTGGCCGCGTTTCGTAAAGTCGCGGGCGACGCCGCGGTCGCCGATCGCGCCCGCGAATTGCGCGATGGCGAAATCGTCGATCGCCCATTCCAGCGTGATCGAGGCCCCGACGCGCGCGTGGTCGCCGCGGGAGGCGTCGTTGTTCGGCAGGTAACCGCGGGCGAGGTAGTCCGCGATCCCCCGGCGTTCCTGGTACGCACCGGGCGTCTCGTCCACCGATGTCGCGCCCTTGACCAGGTATTTCAGCGCGGTCTTGACGTCGAAATCGCGCGCTCCGAAGGCGTAGAGGCTCGACAGCAGCGCGACCGAACTGTCGCCGGTCATCTGCCCGGTGTAGCCATTCGCCATCGGCCAGCGCGGCCACCAGCCGCCCTGGACCGCGTCGTTGGTCAGCGACTGCGCCATGTCGCTGGCTTCCTTCGGGAACAGCATGCCGTGCAAGGGCGCGAGCGAGCGGTAGGTATCCCAGTCGGAGAAGTTGGCATACTGCGAATGCCCCGCCGGGAGCGTGCGGATCTGGTTGTCGAAGCCGATGTAGCGGCCGTCCACGTCGTTGAACGTGTTGGGATGCATCAAACTGTGGTAGAGCGCGGTGTAGAACGTCTTGAGCTGTGCGGAATCCTTGCCGGCCACGCGAATCCGGCCGAGTGCGTCGCGCCAGGCGTCCCTCGTGTGCCCGCGCACCGCGGCGAAGTCCCAGCCGGGCGCCTCGGCGGCCATGTTGTTCTTCGCGCCCTGAACGTCCACATAGGACATCGAGACTTTCGCGTGGACCACGCCAGCGTCGCCGAACGTCAGGTACGCTCCGCCTTTCGGCGCGTCGACCTGGTCGCTGCCCGGCTGGACGGTGTTGCCGTCCCAGGTGCCGTGCGCGGTGAACGGGCGGTCGAAGGTGATGTCGTAGTACACGGTGTACTTGTTCGATTTCCCGCAGAAATGACCGGTCGTCGCCTGCCCGCTCACCTCGTGGTCGCCGGTGATCCGCAGCCCGGCCGCGGAGTTGCCCGCGAGACTCGCGCCGCCCTTCACGAGCACCTGCGCGTTCTGACCGGCGGGGAAGGTGAACGCCGCCAACCCCGTGCGAGTGGTCGCCGTCAGCTCCGTGCGCACGCCGGAATCGGGGAACGTGACGGCGTAATAACCGGGCTCCGCCTGCTCGCCGTCGTGGGTGAAACGCTCGACGCGGTCCCACGGTTTCGCTCCGACGTCGCCGGTGACCGGCAGGATCGGAACGTCGCCGAACGCGTTGCAGCCCACCGACGCGTGGTCGAGGCTGAAGCCGCGGATCTTGTCGCTGTGGTACTGGTAGCCGGCGTAGGACCCGTCGGTGTCCGGCGAGAACTGCATCATGCCGAACGGCGCGGCCGGGCCCGGGAAGTTGTTGATCTCGCCGACCGAAGTGCCGCCGCGTCCGGTGCCGATGAGCGGATCGACGTACGCCGCCGGATCGCCGACCAGCGCAGCCTGCGGCGCGGCCGCCGCGACGGTCCCCGCTCCGACGACCGCCGCCGTCACCAACGCTGCCACGACTGAGTACCGCACGGCACCTCCCAGACCTCGTGTTGTCCGACCTTTCCGGCTCGCGGGCGGCGAGGTCAACCGAATGACAGAGATCTGGCCGGTTCTGGCCGGACAGACATCCGACCGGCGGCACGGCGGCTGACGTTCCGGGCAACGCACCGCCCTCAGGCGTGCGCCCGGGTCAACCGCCCGATTCCTGGCCAAGAACCGCGTCCGGCGGGCTAACGTTGCCGACCATGACAGAACCCGCCACCCGGGACGTCGAGGGCTACGAGGTCGGCTCCGGCGTCTCCGTCATCCGCGAATACACCACCGAGCCCGGCACCGGGCCGCGCCTGCACCAGCATCCCTACCGCGAAACCTTCGTCGTCCAGCGCGGGCGCGCGCTGTTCACCATCGGCGGCGAGCAGCGCGAAGGCGCCGCCGGGGAGGTGCTCGTCGTGCCTCCGAACACGCCGCACAAGTTCGTTTCGCTCGGTCCCGAACCGTACGAGGCGGTGCACATCCACGAGAACGACCGGTTCGTCACCGAGTGGCTGGAGTGAGGTCAAGCCGCATTTGTACGTCCCGTGTATCCCGCTAGGCGATGCTCGGCCCGGACCGACCAGGACCGGGAGGACACGGATGTTCAGGAAACTCGCAGTGCTCACCGCCGGAGCCGCGGCGGCTGCCACGGTCGCCGTCGCCACTCCGGGCGTGGCCGCCGCGCTGCCGGCGGCGAACATGGAGGCCGTGCTGCTGGCGGCCCAGATCGACCCGCAGCGCGCCGACAGCACGCAGACGCCGGGCGCGCACGACAGCGTCCTGCTGGTCGAGAAGGCGCTGCAGGCCAAGGGGCTGCTGGACGCCAAGTACGTCGACGGCTACTTCGGCACCACCACGATCGACGCCTACGCGAAGTACCAGAAGTCCCTGGGCTACACCGGACTCGACGCGTCCGGCCTGCCCGGCAAGACGTCGCTGGAGAAACTCGGCGCCGGCCGGTACACCGTGTCGAACGTGGTGTCCGCGGGCAGCCACGTGACGTATCACGGCGTCACGCTGAACACGCGCACCAAGGCGATGCTCCAGGCGGCGGAGAAGCTGTTCGGCAAGGAAGTCGGCCTCACCCAGGGTTCGTACAACCCGGGCGGCGTCGGCGCTTCGGCCGGAACGCACGACGGCGGCGGCGCTTTGGACGTATCGGTGGCGAACATGTCGTCGGCGACCCGCGTCGAATTCGCCAAGGACCTGCGGAAAGTCGGATTCGCGGCCTGGGTGCGCACGCCCGCCCAAGGCGACTGGGGCTACCACATCCACGCGATCGCGGTCAACGACCCCGACCTGTCCTCGGGCGCGCAGCACCAGGTCGGCGCCTACTACCTCGGGCAGAACGGCCTCGCCAACCACGGCAAGGACGACGGTCCCGCGGTCAACCCGAAGCTGACCTGGGAGCAGTACCAGCGCGGCTGACTCACCCGGCTGCCGCATTTGCTGGCGCGAGTGCGGCAGCCGTGCTTGTCTGGTGCCATGGCGGGAAAAACATTTCGGTTCGGGGTCGTCGCGGCAGCGCAGGAGGGTGGCGCGAAATGGCGCGAAACCGCCCGCCGCGCCGAGGATCTCGGCTATTCGACCCTGCTGTCGCCGGACAACCTCCACCTCCCTACGCCGACCGCGGCGCTGGCCGTCGCGGCGGCGGTGACGACCGAACTGCGGGTCGGGACGTTCGTCTACGCCAGCCCGTTGCGCACGCCGCGCGCGGCCGCGTGGGAGGCGCACAGCCTCAGCGTGCTCACCGACCGCCGGTTCGAGATGGGGATCGGCACCGGGCTTCCGGCGATGCGCGAGGCTGCCGCCGAACTGGGCCTGCCTTACGGAAACGGCGCGGAACGGCTGACCCAGGTGTCGGACACGATCTCGCACCTGCGCCGGCTCGACGGCGACGCGCACACGCCGGTGATGATCGCCGCGGGCGGGCCGAAAGCCCGTCAGCTGGCAGGCGAACGCGCGGACATCGTCACCCTCGCCGGCAGCGTCCTCGCCAGCCGCGCGGACACCGCCCAGTACGCCGCCGAGATCCGCGCCGCGGCAGGCGGCCGGGAGGTCGAGCTGGCGATGAACATTTTCGTCGTCGGCGAAGAAATCCCGCCGTGGATCCGCGGTTTCATCGGCCACGACATCGAAACGCTCGTCGAGCACGATTCCCTGACGCTGCTGCGCGGCGGCCCGGCCTCGATGGCCGAGGAACTGCAGCGGCGGCGCGAGGAACTCGGGGTGTCCTATTACAGCGTGAACGGCGCTTTCCTCGAGGACTTCGCCCCGGTGGTCGCGCGGCTCAGCGGGCGCTGACCCGCCGCTCGGCGGGCGCCGGGAATAGCCGCGCCCGCCGATGGATTGCACCGAGGGTGAAAGCTGTGACCTACCGCCGGTTCGGCGGCCCGGAAGTGCTGACGTTGTCCGAACTCGCCGTGCCGGAGCCAGGGCCGGGCGAGGTGCGCGTGCGGATCGTCGTGTCCGCGGTGAACCCGACCGACTGGAAGGCCCGCTCCGGCTCCCGATTCTCCACCGAGGCGGAGTTGTCCGTGCCGAACCAGGACGGGGCCGGCGTCGTGGACGCGGTCGGCGCCGGCGTGGACGGCTTCTCCGTGGGCGACCGGGTCTGGCTGCTGCTGGCCGCCGCGCACAAGCCGACGTCCGGGACCGCGCAGGAGTACACCGTGCTTCCGGCGGACCGGCTCGTCCCGCTCCCCGACGAGGTCGGTTTCGACGAGGGCGCCGCTTTCGCGATCCCGGCGCTCACCGCGCACCGGGCGCTCACCGTCGCCGAGGACGGACCGCAGCGGCTCGCACCGAATGCGTTGTCCGGCAAGACGATCCTGGTCAGCGGCGGCGCGGGCGCGGTCGGCAACGCCGCGATCCAGCTGGCGCGCTGGGCCGGGGCGACCGTGATCGCCACAGTCAGCACCGAGGACAAGGCCGCGCTCGCGCGCGCCGCCGGCGCCCAGCATGTCGTGCGGTACACCGAAGGAGACGTCGCCGCGGCGATCAGGGAAATCGCGCCGGACGGGGTCGACGTGATCGTGGAGGTCGCCGTCGGCGTGAACGCTCCCCTGCACACCGCGGTACTCCGCCCGCGCGGGGTGGTGGCGGCCTACGGCGACGACCGCGGCACCGGTACCGTGACTGTCGACTTCGGACAGAACGTTTACCTCAACAGCCGGTACCAATTCCTGGTGCTCTACACCGTCGGCTTCGACCGCCTGCACGCCGGCGCGGAAGACCTGAACGCCGCACTGCGCGACGGCGGACTGCGGCTCGGCCCCGAGCACGGGCTGCCCGTGCACCGGTTCCCGTTGGCGGAAACCGCTCGTGCGCACGAGGCGTCGGAGAAGGGCGTCACCGGGAAGGTGCTGATCGACGTCAGCTGAACACCGGCTCGACTCCGGTCAGCTCCACGCTCGCTGCCCACAACCGAGCAGCGGCCTCGACGTCCGCGTACGGTCCGCGCACCGGCTCCGGCCGAGGCTTCCCCTTGAGGCCGAACACGCGCGGACCCCAGATCTGACCACTGTGGACATCCGGACCGACCGCCGCACGCACCGCCGGCCGCGCGCCGCCGTCCTTGCCCTGCAAGGCAATTCGCGCGAGGCTCAGCTTCTGTTTCGTGCTCCGCACGTGCAGCGGCGGCCGGTCCGGAGTCAGACTGTCCAACGCCCCGCCAGGATGAGCAACGACACTCAGCCTGCCGCTGCCTGCTGCCCTCAGCCGCCGATCCAATTCCAACGCGAAGAGCGTTTGCGCGAGCTTCGACCGCTCGTACGCGGTTTTCGGCTGGTAGTCGCGCTGGCACTCCAGATCGTCGAAATCGAGCTTCGCTGACTTAGCCGCGAAACTGCCCATGGTCACGATCCTCGCTCCCGGCTTCAACCGGTCCTGAAGCGTCGCCGTCAGCGCGAAGTGCCCGAGATGGTTGACCCCGAAGGTCATCTCGTGCCCGTCCTTGGTCTCCCGACGGTCCGGACCTTCGAGGTAGACGCCCGCGTTCAGCACGACCGCCTCGAGCGCCCCGACCTCGATCCCCTTCACCGACGCCAGGTCGGCAAGGTCCAGCCGCGCCCACGTCGCGCGCGCTCCCGGCACCCTCTCGCGGAGTACCTTCAGCGCGACCTCCGCCTTCGCCGCGTCCCGGCTGCCGAGCACCACCTCGATTCCCGCCTCGGCCAGCTGTTCCGCGACGAAGTAGCCGATCCCCGCGTTGCCCCCGGTTACCAGCACCGTCATGACACCCCTCCTAAACCTGAAGTGATTCTGACTTTAGACCCACTTCAGGTTTAGGTAGACTGCGGGTCGTGGTCAACACGGGACGTCGCGAACGCCGCAAGCTCGAAACCCGGCGACGGCTGGACGAGGTCGCGCTGCGGCTGTTCCTGGAGCATGGCTACGACGGGGTGACCGTCGCGCAGATCGCCGAAGAAGCCGACATCTCCGTCGCGACCCTCTTCGCCCACGTCCCGGACGGCAAAGAAGCCCTGATCTTCGACGACGGCTCGGAACGCCTAGCCGGCATCGTCGCCGCGGTCCGGAACCGCTCCCCGGAGGAACCGATCCTCGCGGCCCTGCACCGGTTCTTCGCCTCCCGCGGCCCGTATTCGACGGACCTCCCGCCGGAACACGCCCCGAAACGGGACCTGATCGTGCGAACACCCGCCCTGCGCGAGTACGCGCGCCGCCTGTGGCATTCCTGCGAACCCGACCTAGCCGCCGCCCTAGCCGACGAGAGCGGCCTCCCACCGGACGCCCCGGCGGTACGTGCCTTGGCGCGGTTCGTGCTGGAAATCCCGGACCTCACCGGCACCGCACCGGATCCCGCCGCCGCACTGGGGTCGGTGTTCGCCCTGCTGGAATCCGGCTGGCCGCCGCGTTCCTGACCTCGACCCCGCCCCTCCCCTTGGGGGCTGCCCATGCCCAGCCTGCTGACCCCACCCGACAAAACCAGCCCGCGAAGGGCGAACTGGCCGCTTGCTCCACAACGTGGACGGGATGTGGAGGACCGGGCGAGCGGCAACAGCGAGCAGCGGTACCCCGCCGCCGGGCAACCACACGGAAGAGATCCCGCCGACCACCACGAGAACGGACAGCATCCTCAGCAGGCGCCACTCACCACGCGCACTTCGGCGAGTACTTGCCGTACCAGCGCACCGAACTCCTCGCCCTCACCCCCGAGGATCCACTCGTCGTGGGCGATTTCCCAGGCGAGCGCGCCCAGTTTTCCAGCAACCCGCGCGGTCCTCCCGGCGACTCCGCGGCGTTCGAGAGCTTCGATCATCGAGTCGACGAGGCCGATCCTTTTCCGCGCTTCGCGTTCCGCCAGTTCCGGATTGGCGTCGAGCACGGCCTGCCGACGGGCGCTGAACTCGCGACGGCCCTCGGTGAAGACCTCCTGGCCGAGCACGTCCAAGGCGTGCGCCACCGCCTCGAGCGGTTCGGCGTCGGGCGGTGCCGCGGCGATGGCGTCGACGAGCAGGCCGGTCAGCGCGCTTTCGCCGAAGAGCACCTCGCGCTTGTCCGGGAAGTACCGGAAGAACGTGCTCTTGGTGAGGCCCGCGCGCTCCGCGATCTCGATCACGGTCGTGTTCTCGTAGCCGTGTTCCTCGAACAGGTCGAGGGCCGCGGCGGCGAGCCGCCCTGGTGCGTCCGGTTGCCAGCGTGCCATGGGGAGAAGTCTACGGGACTTTGTCCCATCACTCGGGTACGGTGGTGATGAGACCAAGTCCCATCACTGGCCGAGGAGAAAAGACCGATGAGCAGAGCTGTCCGTTACCGGCAATTCGGCGGACTCGACGTACTCGAACTCCAGGAGGTGCCCGAACCGCACGCCGGACCGGACGAGGTTCGCGTCCGGGTCACGGCTGCCGGGCTGAATCCGATGGACTGGCAGATCGCCGCCAAGCCCGAAATGGCGGCGCGGTTCGGCATCACCCTGCCGGCCGGGTTCGGCAGCGACTTCGCCGGAGTGGTGGACGAGGCGGGAGCCGAAGCCGCCGGATTCAGCGTGGGCGACCGGGTCCACGGGGCTGCGATCGGCCGGTCCGTCGCGGATTTCGTGCTGGTCAAGACCCCCACCACGACGCTGTGGCGCACTCCGGAGAGCATCAGCGACGAGGTGGCGGCCACGCTTCCGGTAGCCGGGCTGACCGCCTCCGCCGCGCTCGCCGCGATCGGGCTCCGCGCCGGGGACGCCGTCCTGATCGGCGGGGCGGCGGGCGGCGTGGGCATTTTCGCCGTACAGCTGGCGAAACTCGCGGGCGCCCGGGTGCTTGGCACCGCTTCCGAGCGCACATTCGGCTTCCTGCGCGAGCTCGGCGCCGAATCCGTGGCGTACGGCCCCGGCCTCCCGGACCGCGTGCGGGCCTTGGCACCCGAAGGGATCACCGCGGCGACCGACCTGTTCGGCCGGGAAGCAGCCGAGGCCGCGCTCGAACTCGGCGTGGCGCCCGAGCGGATCTCCACCGTCGCCGACGGCCCCGCCTTGCCCGGTGTGCACGCGACGGGCGCGGTCGACGCGAAACCGGGCTCCCTCGAACGGATCGCCGACGTGATCCGTTCCGGAGAACTCACCGTGCCGATCGCGGCGACCTTCCCGGTCGAGCAGTTCCGCGAAGCCGTGACAATGCAAGCCGGACGGCACGTCCACGGCAAGATCGTGGTCACGCTCTGAACCGGTAACACGAGCACCGAATCCGAAGACCAGGTCCGGACCTGGTTTTCGGGACGACGGTTCACCCAAAACGGCTTCGGCAGAATCCCGGCGCAGCCTCGCCTCGTCCGGCGCGATCACCGCCAGCAGACGCCGAGAATCCCATTCCCTTCACCGGACCTGCCCCTTCCCCGAACCGGACGCTCTCCCCTTCACCGGCCGTTACCACAACCGGCGGATCGGGCGGAACCTGACTTTCGCAGGTATCGCCGAGACTCCGGTCACCGGTATACCTGACACCGGTCCAAGAAAGGTCTGGACCACTCTGCGGACCGGTACTGGTGTCCGAACGGACGTCGCCGCCGTCCGCCCGAGTCGTCCTATGGGGAGGCAGCATGCACCGGCTGGACGCGGCACGGGATTACGCGCTCGGTTTGTTCCGCATCGTCGTCGGGTTTCTTTTCGCCTGCCACGGCGTGAAAACCCTGTTCGGGGTGCTCGGCGCGCACGACACGGCGCCGGTGGGCGCCTGGCCGGGCTGGTGGGCCGCGCTGATCCAGCTCGTCGCGGGCGGGCTCGTCCTGCTCGGCGTCGGCACCCGGATCGCGGCGCTGATCGGATCCGGGTCGATGGCGTACGCGTACTTCTCCGTCCATGTGCCGCAAGGGCTTTTCCCCATCGAGAACGGCGGCGAAGCGGCCGCGATGTTCTGCTGGGCACTGCTGCTGCTCGCGTTCACCGGCCCCGGCCGGCTCGCGCTCACCGGGGCGCTCTCGGCACTGCGGCCGCGGGGCGCGCGTGTCGGAGCGGTCCCGCACGCTTGAGGAAACACCCGCCTGTCCCCGGGCGCTGCCAGGAACCTGAGCGGCGTGGCCGCACCGGCTGCTGAGCGTCCACAAAGGACGCCAAGCAATGTCCCTAGTCTTCAGACGGCCCGCCGTCAGCCAGCCCGGACCCGCCAAACCCTTCGCCCCGAGGCGGCCGCGCCCGTCGCACCACTGAAGTTCCTGGCATTGCCGTTAAAGACCGAGGCACAGAAACCGCTGTCGACCCAACCAACCGAAGACCCTCGCCGGTTCAGTGCGGCTGCCCCGATTCCGCCAGCGCGTCGATCGCCCCCACCAGTTCGTTCAACGCGGGCACCGCGGCCGCGATCAAATGCCGCCATGCCGGGTGCACGCCGTCCAGCGCCGCGGCCAGGATCGCGGCGTTGTGCCCCTGCCACCGCTCTACCGCGGCGCGGCCGGTGTCGGTGAGTTCGAGCGCGACCGTCCGCCGGTCGTCGCCGCCGCTGGTGCGGGTGACCAGGTCCCGCGCCCGCAGTCCGGTCACCATCGTGGTCACCGAATTCGGCGCGAGCTTCAGCAATTGCGCGATCCGGCTCGGTCGCGCACCCGGGTTCTCGAAGAGGCAGGACAGCAATTCCAGTTGCGCGACCGACAACGTGTTGTCCGGATCGGCCGTGCGCGCGGCCCGCCGCATGGCGCGCCGGAGCCGGGCGACGACGTCGGCGAGGGCGGGTTCGGGCGCCGTCACCGGGCCTGCCCCGGGCGCGCCGCCAGCCCGGTCGCCGCGGCCAGGACTCCGGCTCCGGCCAGCACTGCCAGCGCCGCCGTTTCCCCGCCGGTGTGCAGGCACAGTGTCACCAGCGCCACGCCCAGCGCCGTCCCCAGTCCGCGCGCCATGTTCACCAGTCCTCCTCCGGTGGCCGACATCCGCGCCGGGATCGCGCTCATGACAGCCGAGTTGTTGGCTGGAATGAACACTCCCAGACCGAGCCCGGCCACCACCAGCGACACGCCCACCTCCCAAGGAGCGGACGCCGGTCCCAGCGCCGCGCATCCGGCCGCCGCGACGAGCGCGCCCAGGACGGTGCGTCCGCGGGAGCCGAGCCGCGCCGGCAGCACCCGGTCGGCCAGCACCGCGGCCACCGCGAACCCGGCGGGAAGGCAGGTCAGCACCGCGCCGATGCCGCCCGCCGTGCCGAGGACCTGCGGCAGCAACGTCAGCGGCCCGAACAGCACGAGGTAGCCGCACAGCGCCCCGGCCAGCCCCAGCGACACCACCGGCGGCCGCAGCACCGACAGCTGCAGAATCGGGCTGCTCGCCGCCTTCTCCCGCAGCACGAATCCAGCCGCCGCGCACACGGTCGCCGCGGCCAGCGCGACGAGCAGCCACCCGGGCATCTCCAGTCCGGACACCCCGGAAATCACCAGCAGCAACGCCGTCGACGCGGTCGCCAGCAGCCCGACGCCTGCCCCGTCGAACCGGCCCAGCGGCGTGCGCTCGCGAGTGCGCGGCAGCAGGTACCGCCCGGCGATCAGCCCGGCGAGCCCGACCGGCGCGTTGACCAGGAAAACCCACCGCCAGCCGACGGTGTCGACCAGTAGCCCGCCCACCGCGGGCCCGAGCGCGAGCCCCAGCGCCTGCGCCGCCGCCTGCACGCCGAGCGCGGCGCGCGCCCGGTCCTCGCGCACGCTGCGCACCACCAGCGCGACACTGTTGGCCTGCAACATCGCCGCGCCGATCGCCTGCACCACCCGGAACGCGACCAGCCAGCCGAGCGTCGGCGCGAGCCCGCACGCCACCGACGCGACAGTGAACACGCCGAACCCCTGCACGTAGGTGAGCTTCCGCCCGACCGCGTCGGCGACCCGCCCGACGGCGGCCAGCAATCCCACCAGCGCGAGCAGATACGCCAGCGACACCCACTGCACGGCGGCCAGCGGAGCCCCGTACTCGTGCTGCAGCGCGGGGAAGGTGAGCGTGACGATGCTGGCGTCGAGCTGCCCCATGAACGCGCCGAAACACACCGCGCCGACGGCGAACCACCCGGCGTTCGGATGATCCCGCACGACCGCCGGCCGAGCCCGCTCGAGGCCGATCGTCACTGCCGCCTCCCGCTCAAGTAGTTCTTCTACAGAACTACTATAGGGGATGTACGTACATATGCCAGACCCGGTATGGTGACGTTTACCTGATCGGCGGGGTGAGATAGGTCGCCTGCCGAGTTAACTGGAGGCAACGACCGCGACGTCGCCAGCCTCGGCCGGCACCGACTCGCTCGGGAACGCGGTTCAGCGCCGCCGCTCTTCGTGGCGACGGGACCGCACGCGGCGGGACAGCGCTCAGCGCTCGTCCGCCAGCCGCTGGGCCCGGTCGGTCAGCTCGACCTTCCGGATCTTCCCGGTGGCCGTCATCGGGAACTCCCCGACCACCTCCACCAACGGCACCTTGTACGGCGCCATCGCCGTCTTCGCCCACGCGCGCAGTTCCGCCGCCGACACCGAAGCGTCCGGGGCGAGGCTCACGAACGCCACCGGCACCTGTCCCGACTCCGGGTCGGCCGCGGGCACCACGGCGGCCGTGCGAACAGCCGGGTGGCGGGTCAGCAGCAGTTCCACCTCCGCCGGGAACACGCTCATCCCCTTCACCTTGATCAGGTCCTTGTCCCGGCCCAGATAGTGCAGGCAGCCGTCCTCGTCGAGGCGGCCGTTGTCGCCCGTGTGCAGCCAGCCGCGGTCCAGCTGCGCGGCCGTCGCGTCGGGGCGGTTCCAGTAGCCGGTCATCACCGACGGGCTGCGCACCACGATCTCGCCCGCCTCGCCGAGCGGAAGCGGGTGCAGCGTCCCGAATTCCACCACCGCGATGTCCGTCCCCGGCATCGGCACCCCGCAGAACACCGGTTCCGCCAGCAGATCCTTGTCCCCTTCGGACATCCCGTACGGCGTCGCGTCGAACGTGTGGGTCTCCGTCATCCCGTACGCCGCCTCGCAGAGCACCGAGTGCGCACCGACCGCCTCGCGCCACGCCGCGCGCACGTCCTGCGTCAGCTTTCGCACGAACGACACCGCCATCGGCATCTTCAGGCTCGACAGGTCGCGCGCCGGGAGGTCGGGATGCTCCAGCAGCTCGAGGTAGTTCTCCACGGTGCCGACCATCGACGTCACGCCGTGCCGCTCGATCGCGGCCAGCGCGGCCCCGGCGTCCCACCGGGTCATCAGGACCGACGTCCCGCCGAGCACGATCGGGTTCAGGATGCCCAGGTCCTCCCCGGCGATCCAGAAGACCGGCAGGTAGCAGAGCGGCACGTACCCGGTCTCGACGGTGTGCCCGGTCGCCGCGGCGGCGGTGGCCGCGGTGTAGAGCATGTGCCGCTGGGTGTGCTGGCAGCCCTTCGGCAACCCGGTCGTCCCGCCGGTGTAGTTCAGGGCCGCCAGGGCGTCGAGATCGGCCGGATGTTCCGGTGCGGGTGCGTGTGCGACCGCTTCCGACCACGGCGTGGCGTCCAGGCCGTCCGGCAGGTCCGGCGCGGTGTCGGACAGCGACGTCACGAGGACCCGCCGCACCTGCGTCTCCGGCAGCGCCGCGACGACCACCGGCAGCACGGAGTCGACCGCGACGAGAACCGTCGCCCCGCTGTCGGCCAGCTCGTGGACGAGTTCGGCGTGCTGGAACATCGGGTTCACCGGCACGTGGACCGCCCCGAGCCGCAGGATCGCCAGCATCGCGACGGTGAACTGCGGGCAGTTCGGCAGGTCGACCGCGACCCGGTCCCCCGGCCGCACTCCCGCCCCGGCCAGCCAGCCGGCCACGCGTGCGACGAGGTCGGCGAGTTCGGCGTAGCTGATGGCCCGGCCCTCGTGAACGATCGCGGCCTGGCCGGGACGCTCCCGCGCCCAATGGTCGACGTGCCCGGGAATGCTCAGCTCGCCGAGCGGCAGCACGAGGCGGTCCGGCGTGTTCGCGGGCCGTACCCGGGCCTGCCGCGCGCGGACGTCGTCGAGGTAGGTCTCGAGATCCATGTCGTGCTCCTCCGTCACCAGGTGTCGATGCGCTTGCGGGGTCCCGGTTTCCGGTCGCGCGGCAGCGCCCGGACGATCCACCGGCGGGTGTCGGCCGGGTCGATCACGTCGTCCATTTCGAACACGGTCGCGGCGGCCAGTGCCTTGCCCCGCTGATAGCTCTCGGCAAGCAGCCGGTCGAACTCCCGCTGTTTCTCTTCGTGGTCGGCGATCGCGTCGAGTTCGCGGCGGTAGCCCAGCCGCACCGCGCCTTCCAGGCCCATCCCGCCGACCTCGCCGCTCGGCCAGGCGACCATCGCCTCCGGCACCCGGAACCCGCCGCCGGCCATCGCCATCGCGCCCAGCCCGTACGCCTTGCGCAGCACGACCCCCACCATCGGCACGGCCAAATGCCCGCCCGCCACGAACATCCGGGCGAACCGGCGCACGGTCGCGGTCCGTTCGGCATCCGGCCCGACCATGAACCCCGGGGTGTCGACGAGCGAGACCACCGGGAGCCCGTGCGCGTCGCACAACTGCAGGAACCGGGCGGCCTTGTCGGCGGCGTCCGCGTCGATCGCGCCGCCGAGGTGCTGGGGATTGTTGGCGAGCAGCCCCATCGGCCTGCCTTCGATCCGCACGAGCGCCGTGACGACGCCCGCCCCGAAACCCTTGCGCAGCTCGAGAACCGAATCGTCGTCGGCGAGCAGCTCGATGGCGCGCCGCACGTCGTAGACCCGGACCCGGTTCTCCGGCACCACGTGCCGCAACCGCCGCTGGTCCGGCGCCGTCCACTCGCGACGGTCGCCCTGGAAGTACGACAGGTACCGCCGGGCCAGGTCCACCGCCTCGGCCTCGTCCGCGGCGACCAGATCGAGCACGCCGTTGGGCTCCTGCACCGAAACCGGCCCGACCTCCTCCGGCCGGAACACGCCGAGGCCGCCGCCCTCGATCATCGCCGGGCCGCCCATCCCGATCGTGGCGTCCTCGGTCGCGATCACCACGTCGCAGACGCCCAGCAGCGCGGCGTTCCCGGCGAAGCACCGGCCCGCCGCGATGCCGACGGTCGGCACGAGCCCGTTCAGCCTGCCCATCGCGGCGAACGTGTCGAGGTCGAGCCCGCCCGCCGTGACGACGTCGGTGTCGCCCGGCCGTCCGCCGCCGCCTTCGGCGAAGAGCACCAGCGGAAGCCGTTGCCGCGCCGCGAGATCCAGCATCCGGTCGGTCTTCTCGTGGTTCATGAACCCCTGGGTCCCGGCCAGCACGGTGTAGTCGTAGGAGAGCACCACGCAGCGCCCGTCGCCGGCGTGCTCGCCGTTGACGGTGCCGATGCCGGCGACCATGCCGTCGGCCGGGGTGTTGGCGATCAAGTCTTCTTCGGTCCGCCGCGCGCGTTGCGCGGCGACCACGAGCGCGCCGTATTCGAGGAAACTGTCGTCGTCGCACAGGTCCGCGATGTTCTCCCGGGCCGTGCGGTGCCCGGTGCGGCGGCGTTTCGCGACCGCCTCGGGCCGCGCCTCGTCGAGCCCGATCCGGTGGCGGGCCAGGACTTCTTCGAGATCCGGGCGCACGTGGCCGGGATCCGGCTCGGCCCGTCCGGCGCTCGCCCCGCCTCCTCCGGCGTCCGCGGTCAGCTCGACGAGCGGCTGCCCGGCCCGCGCGAGGTCTCCCGGTCCGATGTGGACGGTCCGCACCTCGCCCGCGTGCGGCGCGGCGAGGACGTGCTCCATCTTCATGGCTTCGAGCACCACGACCGGGTCTCCGGCCTCGACCCGGGTGCCGGGCTCGGCCACGAACACCACCGAACCCGCGAAGTCCGCCGCCACCGCGTCGCCGTCCGCTTCCGCCTGCCGGTGTTCCGGGACCAGCTCCGCGACATGCTCGTCCACAAAGGACGTAGTCGCCCGGCCGCGGCGGACCTCCTCGCGGGACAGCAGTTCCCGGAGGAAGTCCACGTTCGTCCCCGGTCCGTCGACCCGGACTTCCGCCACCGCCGACCGGGCGGCGTCGAGCGCCGCGGCCAGGTCCGGCGACGGCACGTGCGTGACGATCTTCGCCAGGAGCGAGTCGTACGTCGTCGTCGCGACCGCCCCGGCGTGCGCGGCGGTGTCGACCCGCACCCCCGGCCCGCCGGGCAGGTCCAGCGCCTCGATCCGCCCGGCCGTCGCGTGCGCGGTGCCGTCCGGCCGCAGCTCTTCGAGATTGACGCGGCACTGCACGGCCGTCCCGCGCACCGGCGGGATCCGGTCCTGCTCCAGCCCGAGTTCCGCCAGCGTGGCGCCGGCCGCGATCCGCAGCTGCGCGGCGACCAGGTCCAGCCCGGTGACCGCCTCCGTGACGGTGTGCTCGACCTGGATCCGCGGGTTCGCCTCCAGGAACGCGAACCGGTCCGGGTCGTCCGCGTCGACCAGGAATTCGACCGTGCACAGCCCGCGATACGACACGGCCGCGGCCATCCGGACCGCCGCGTCGCGCAGCCGCTCGCGGCACCCGTCCGGGACCGTACGCGCGGGCGCGACCTCGACCACCTTCTGGTGACGCCGCTGCAGGCTGCACTCCCGGTCCCACACGTGGCTGACCGCGCCCGTGCCGTCGCCGATGATCTGCACCTCGATGTGCCGAGCACGCGGCAGCAGTTCCTCCATGAAGACGGTGTCGTCGCCGAACGCCCGCAACGCCTCGGACCGGCAACGCTCGATCGCGCCCGGCAGGTCGGCCGGGTCGAGGACCCGCCGCATCCCCCGCCCGCCGCCGCCCGCGACGGCCTTGACCATCACGCCGCGTCCCTCGCCGAGGAACGCTTCCGCGCCCGCTGCGTCCAGGCTGGCCCGCAGCACGGGCACGCCGAGTTCGTCGGCGAGCCTCCGCGCATCCGCCTTGTCTCCGAAAGCCCGCATTACCGCCGCGTCCGGCCCGACGAACCCGACCCCGCGCGTCGCGCACAGCTCGGCCAGCGCGGCGCTTTCGGACAGGAAGCCGTAACCCGGATGGAGCAGTTCACAGCCGGTGCGTTCGGCGGCCGCGACGAGCTGTTCCGCGTCGAGGTACGGACGGTCGCCGGCCAGCACCACGACCTCGTCGGCCAAGCGGTGCACCGGTCCGTCGGCTTCCTCGGCGGCCTTGACCGCCACCGCGCGCCATCCGAGCGAGCGGGCGGCGCGCAGGACGCGGAGGGCGATCTCGCCGCGGTTGGCGATGAGAACGGAAGACAAGGGGCACTCCTCGGGACGGGACGGGCCCTCATCCTGCGTTGACATTGACGTCAACGTCAATAGGTATGCTCGCGGCCATGGCATCCGGAACCTGGGCCGTCCGCGAGAAGCTCGACCGCGCCGACAGCGCCACCCGCCACACCCTGCTGGCGGCCGCGCGCCGTGTCTTCGAGACGAAGGGGTTCGCCCTCGCCACCATCGCGGACATCACCCGCGAGGCCGGGGTCGGGCGCGCCACGTTCTACGTGTACTTCGCCGACAAGGAGGAGGTCTTCGCGGTGCTGGCGCACCAGGTGCGCGACCGGCTGGTCGAAGCGCAAGAGCTGACCGGCCTCGACCCGGACGACCCCTGGGCGGTCGCCGCCGCGACGACCACCGCGTATCTCGACGCGTACGCGGACAACCTGTCGTTCCTCACCGTCCTCGACCACCAGGCGATCGCGGACCCGGCGATGGCCGAACTCCGCGAGGAGATCCACGCCCTGCCGATGAAACGGGGCGGCCGCTACATCCGGCGGCTCGCGGAGCGCGGCCTCGCCGACCCCGCCGCGGACCCGGACACCGTCTCGCTCGGCGGCGGCGGGCTCGTCGCCGCCCTCGCCCCCGTGCTGGCCCGGCACCCCGAGCGGCGGGACCAGATCCGCGCCGACCTCACCCGGATGTACCTGCGGCTGCTCGGGCTGCCGCCGGAGAAGCCAGCCGGCCGGCGCTGACACCCCCGGCGCGAATACCGCGCGCCCATCTCACCCGGACGTACCCGCGGCTGCCCGGCTTCCCACCCGAGAAGCCAGCCGACCAGCGCTGACGCCCGGAGCAGACCCCGACACCACAAACCGCGACCGCCGCCGACGGTCGAATGCCGCCGCGCAAACCATGTCATTCCGGCCCCTCGGGTGCTAAACAGAACCCTCTGGTTCCACCGCCTTGCCCGGTGTGTCCGGCGGGGGGTCCGGCCGCACCGTCGAGAAAGGGTTGCCATGCATGTGAAGCGCATCTTCACCTCCACAATGGCCGCCGGGCTCGCCGCCGTCTGCGCGCTGGCCTCGGCGCCCGCGGCGTCGGCGCGACCGGCCCCGCCGAGCACTCCGGTCGCCGACGGGTACGGAGGCGCGGTCGTCTCCGACACCGTCGAGTCCACTCAGGCCGGTATCGACGTCCTGCGTCGCGGAGGCACCGCGGCGGACGCCGCCGTCGCCGTGGCCGCGACGCTCGGCGTGACCGATCCCTACGTCGCCGGCCTCGGCGGCGGCGGGTACTTCGTCTACTACGACGCGGCGACCAAGACCGTGTCCACCATCGACGGGCGCGAAACCACTCCGGCCGGCGACTCGTCGACGATGTTCATCGACCCGGCCACCGGCAAGCCCTACGCCTTCGAGACCGCCGTCGAAAGCGGCCGCTCCGTCGGCGTCCCCGGCATGCTCGCCACGTGGCAGCGGGCGCTGCAACGCTGGGGCAAGTTCAGCCTCGCCGACAACCTCAAGCCCGCCGAGAAGGTCGCGCAGCACGGGTTCGTCGTCACCCCCGAATTCGAGAGCCAGACGCAAGGACTGGCCACGAAACTCGGCCACTTCTCCCCCAGCGCCCAGCTGTTCCTGCCCGGCGGTTCCGCACCGAAGGCCGGTTCCGTGATGCGCAATCCCGATCTCGCCGCGACCTACCGGCAGATCGAACGCGAGGGCGTCGGTGCGTTCTACGGCGGTTCGATCGGCAAGGACCTCGTCGACACGGTGCAGAAGCCGCCCGTCGCGCCCGGTGCCGGAATCACGCCGATGACCGGACCGATGCAGGTGTCGGACCTGCGCGCGTACCGTGCGCTCGACACCGCGCCGACGCACGTCAACTACCGGGGTTACGACGTCTACGGCATGGCTCCGTCCTCCAGCGGCGGGATCACCGTCGGCGAGTCGCTCAACATCCTCGGCAACTTCAACCTGTCCACAATGGACCGGGTACAGGCGCTGCACCACTACCTCGAAGCGACCCGGCTCGCCTTCGCCGACCGCAACCGGTACATCGGCGACCCGCGCTACGTGAACGTGCCGGAGCAGCAGCTCCTGTCGAAGAGCTTCGCCGCGACGCGCGCGTGCAAGATCGACCCGACCAAGGCCGGGGTGAGCCCGGTGGCTCCCGGCGACCCGTACGCCACCGGCCAGGGCTGCACGACGGCCCCGGCGGCGTCGGCGGACAGCAACGAGCAGCACACGAACCACTTCGTCGTCACCGACCGGCGCGGCAACATCGTGTCCTACACGAACACGATCGAACAGCTCGGCGGCAGCGGCATCACCGTGCCGGGCCGCGGGTTCCTGCTGAACAACGAGCTGACCGACTTCAACTTCGCCCCGACGCAGGGCTCGGCCCCGGACCCGAACCTGCCCGCGCCGGGCAAGCGGCCGCGTTCCAGCATGTCGCCGACGATCGTGCTGCACGACGGCAAGCCGTTCCTCGCGGTCGGTTCGCCGGGCGGCGCGACGATCATCACGACCGTCCTGCAGATCCTCGTCAACCGGATCGACCTCGGGATGACGCTGCCGGACGCGATCGCCGCCCCGCGCGCCTCGCAACGGAACGCGGCCACCACGGACGCTGAACCGGCGTTCCTCGCGCAGCCGACGACGAAGGGCTTGGAGGCGCTGGGCCAGAGCTTCAAGAACGCGGGCAGTATCGGCGTCGCGGCGGGCATCGAGTTCCTGCCGCACGGCGAGCTCCTCGCCGCCGGGGAACCGTCGCGCCGCGGCGGGACCTCCGCCGCCGTGCTCTCCCCAGGGCACTGACGCCGTCCGGCCTGCCGCCTCGCCAGGCGGCAGGCCGGATGTCCCGGCTCGAGCGACCACAGCCGGACACCGGGCGCGAACCCGGCGAAGGACTCGTTCGGCGCACTGCGCGATAACCCGGGCGGCACAACGGGATCCGTTGGTCTGATCGGGGTTTCGGGTGGCCGCGGCGCCCGCGACGGGCGATCATGCAGCGGAACCGGCCCGCCGGAGAACCCGGCCGGGCCCAGCCGCACGCCGAAAGGGATGCCATGGCCGCCAGCCCGGTCGAGCACGTCGTCGTCCTGGTCCAGGAGAACCACACCACCGACAACTATTTCCGGTCCATGGCGGCGTTCGGCGCGAACGTCGCGACCGGCTGGCCGACCTCGCCCAATCCGCCCGCGTCGGACCAGCCGCACGACCGCAAGGCCTACTACCGCTGGCTGACGAAGCAAAGCACCGGCGCGCACGTCCAGTTCGACACCGTCGCCGATCTGCCGTTCTACGCCTGGCTCGCGGCGAGCGGCGCGTTCGTCGAGAACCACTGCGCCGGCTACGGCACCAACTCGACGCCGAACCATCTGCTCATCGTCGGCGGCCAGACCCCCACGCTGCGCAACCCGCCCAGCAGCAAACCCCAGCCGGTGTGGGACCTGCCGTCGCTGCCCGGACTCGCCGGCGACCACGGCGTGAGCTGGAAGGCCTACACCGGAACCAGCGGCTATCCGGTCGAGTTCTACCAGCAGCTCAAGGGGTCGCCGAACATCGTGCGGTCCGATCAGATCATCGCCGACGCCAAGGCGGGCGCGCTGCCGGCGCTGTCCATGGTCTGGCACGACTCGCCGTATGACGAGCACCCGCCCGCGAACGTGAGCCAGGGCGAGGACAAGGTGTGGCAGGTCGTCGACGCGATCGTGCAAGCCGGTCTCTGGAACTCGACGGTCTTCCTGCTGACCTGGGACGACTGGGGCGGCTACGACGACCACGTGGCCACGCCGAACGTCGAGATCACCCCGGACGGCGTCCAGCTCGCCTACGGCCCGCGCGTGCCGCTGCTGATGTTCGGCGGCCGGGTCCGGCCGGGCATCGACCACCGCTGGTCGTGGCATCCGAGCATCCCGAAGACCGTGCTGGACCTGCTGGGCCTGCCGAAACTCGGCGTGCCCCGCGTCGACGACGACCACGGCCTGGCCGACCTCGTCGACGTCTCCGGCAGCGCCAAGCTGAATCCCCCGCCGCCGGCGCACGGCACCGCGATCACCCAGCCCGCGCCGCCGAAACCCACCCCCACGCCAACGCCGGTGCCCCCGCCGCCGGTCGCCAAACCCGCGCCGGTCGGGCCGATCCTGCTCCGCGGCGGCGGCACCCTGCCACCGCCGAACGACGTCCCGCTGACCGTCCACTGAGGACTGATCGCCGCACGCTCGGCTTCCCGCGATTTGCCCGGCGTGCGGCGATTTCCGTCCCTGACTGGCGTTGCTGTCCGGATTCCGCTCAGTCCGCCCGGTCCCATTGCCGTTCGACCAACGCGCCCAGCACCGAAGACGACGCTGCCGAGCCCAGCGCAATCGTCCAGCCGACCGGACCCAGCGGGGTACAGCCGAAGAATCCGCTCACCCCCGGCGTCTGGATCACCAGCGCCAGCACCGCCGCCGAACCCAGCGATGCGGCCAGAATCGTCCGGTTCGCACCTCCGCTCAGGAGCGTCTGGGCCAGCTGCGTACCGACCAGCCCAGCCAGCGCGACGGTGCTCGCGCGGCGGCGACGGCCGGTGAACCGCGCCAGGGTCCACGCCGTCGTCGCGCCGAGAGTGGTCGTGCCAGCACGCAAGCCGATCTGCCTGCGCAGCGCCGAGCCGAGCGAGGTCTCCGGGCCTTCGCTGAGCAGGTCCGCCTCGCCGTCCGGGCGGCGCAGCGCGATCGCCAGCGCCGGAGCCAGATCGGTGAGCAGATTGACCAGCAACAACTGCCGCGCGGTCAGCGGCGACCGGCCGGTGATCGCCGAGCCCAGGACGCTGAACGCGATTTCGCCCAGGTTCCCGCCCAGCAGGACGGCCAGCGCTTCGCGCACCGACGCCCACATCGCGCGGCCCTCGACCAGCGCGGCGATGATCGTCTCGAGCCGGTCGTCGGTCACCACCAGGTCGGCGGCGGCCTTCGCGGCGGGGGCGCCGTGCTCGCCGAGCGCGATCCCGACGTCGGCCAGCCGGATCGCGGGCGCGTCGTTCGCGCCGTCGCCGGTCATCGCCACGGTCCGCCCGAGCCGCTGATAAGCCTTGATGACCCGCACTTTCTGCGCCGGACTGCACCGGGCGATCACGTCGACGTCGCGCAGCGTCTCGGCCAGCTCGTCGTCGTCCAGTTCGTCCAGGTGCGCACCGGTCACCACGGTCAGGTCGGCCCCGTCCTCCGCGACCTCCCCGGCGATCGCCTCGCCGGTGTCCGGGTGGTCGCCGGTGATCATCACGATCTGCACTCCGGCCGCCCGCAGTTCCTCCGCCGCGGGAGCCGCGCTGCCGCGCACCGGATCCGCGATGGCCACGAAACCCCGGAATTCCAGGCCCCGCACCGCGTCATCGTCCATTGTGGACTTGTCCAGCGGACGTTCGGCGACAGCGAGCACGCGCTGCCCGGCGGACGCGAGCTTTTTCATCCGCCGCACCAGATTCTTGCGCTCCGAGGATTCCATCCGGCATTGGGGCAGCACCGCTTCCGGCGCGCCTTTGACGCTGACCCGGTTTCCGCTGTCAGTGCGGCCGAGCACTGCGTGGTAGCCGCGCGAGGGTTCGAACGGCACCGAATCCAGCGGTTCCCAGTTGGTGCGCTCCGCGTGCTCGGCGGACTCCAGCACCGCGCGGTCGGTCGCGTGCGGCAGTTCGGACGGGTCGTCCGCGTGCGGGGTCGCCCGGACCGCGACCGCCAGCACCGCGCGCAGGCTGTCGGTCAGGTCGGGCACGCGACGACGCTCCTTGCCGTCGTCGATTTCGTTGACCGTCAGCTTTCCCTCGGTGAGCGTGCCGGTTTTGTCGAAGCACAGCACGTCCACCCGGCCGAGCGCTTCGATGCTGCGCGGGTTGCGCACCAGCGCATTGTGCTCGGCGAGCCGTCGCGCGGCGGCCAGCTGAGCCGCGTTCACCAGGAACGGCAACCCTTCCGGCACGGACGCCACGGCGAGGTTGACCGCCGCCGACATGCTCTGCCGCAAGGGAACTCCGCGCAGGAGCCCGGCACCGGCGACCGCCACCGCCGACCCCAGCGCCAGCGGCATCGCGTTCCGCGTGAGTTCGGCCAGCCGCGCGTCCACGCCGGTGGTCGGCGCGTTCTCGCGGGCGAGCGCCATGCTTCGGCCCGCTTCCGTGTCGTCCCCGGTCGCGACGACGACCGCCTTTGCCTGCCCGGCCGCGACAGTGGTGCCCTCGAACAGCATCGACGTGCGATCAGCAATATCGGCTGCCACCACCGGGGCAGGATCCTTTTCCACCGGCAGGGATTCTCCGGTCAGCGACGATTCGTCCATTTCCAGTCCGCTCGCCGACAACAGCCGGCAGTCAGCGGGCACCACGTCGCCGGCGTCGAGCGCGACCACGTCGCCGGGCACGAGTTCGCCCGCTTCCACCGTGCGTTCCGTCCCGTCGCGCACGACGACGGCCGTGACGGCGGACTTGCTCAGCAGTTCCGAAAGCTCCCGTTCGGTGCGGACCTGCTGGACGCTGCCGATGAAGGCGGACAGCGCCGTGACACCGGCCACCAGCGCCGCGTCGACCGGCGAGCCGACCGAGGCCGAAAGCGCCGCCCCGCCCAGAAGGACCGGCGTGAGCGGATTCTCTAGTTCGGCCAGGAACGCGCTGGCCAGGCTCGTGCTCCCGGCCGCGGCCTCTCCCCCGCGAACGCGACTGGCGGCTTCCTTCTCGGACAGTCCGCCGTGATCGCTGTTCAACTGGTCGAGCACGATGTCGGCGGGCATGAGATGCCACGGCACTGCTGTCACGCCCATCGCCGGAGCACGAAGCCCGCGCGCACGCCGATGCGCGTTCGCGACCGCGATGGCCGCGCCGCCGTCCACTGCGCGCCGGCTCCGCGCCGTCGGACTCTTCCGGCCCGGCTGCAGCGCCGCGACGGCCCCGACCGCGGTCGCCCCAGCGGCGAGCCGGATGCTCTCCTGGTTGACCTGCCGGGCCACCGCCACCGCCTCGACCAGCAGACCGGCGCTCGTCAGGTCGTCGCCGACGAGCACGTGCGCGCCCCACGGCGGCGGTTCCCCGCCCTGGTGCACCCCGATACCGCAATCGGCGGCGCCGAGCGCGCGGCGGTCGGCCGAGATCAGCAGGACCACGTGCCCGTCGCACTGCAGTTCCCGCACTGAGGCGGCGAGCCGCGCGCCGCCCGGCACGGTCCGGTCGGCCGGGAACGAGGGCTCCTCGCCGTCGGCGGCGACCACCGGCAACCCAGCGCGACGCGCGGCCGAGACGAGTGCGGTCACGCCCGGCGGCGTCTCCCGGCGCAACCCGAGGACCGCCTCCAGCCGGTCACCGTTCATCAGGCCCAGCAACGCGCTTTCGTTCGCGAGTTTTTCCCGTTCCGCCTTGCCCTGCTCGCCCACGTCCAGCTCCCGGACCGGAGCGAGCCGCCATCCGTCGGCGCGCTGGTCCGCACGCGGCTGTTTCGGGTCGAACAATCCCCAGATCCGCTCGGCCGCGCCGTGGTCCTCCCCGATCAGGACCAGTTCGTCGGGGACCA
This sequence comes from Amycolatopsis echigonensis, assembly GCF_014174495.1. Taxonomy (GTDB): domain Bacteria; phylum Actinomycetota; class Actinomycetes; order Mycobacteriales; family Pseudonocardiaceae; genus Amycolatopsis; species Amycolatopsis echigonensis. The sequence goes on along the minus strand of NZ_JACJHR010000043.1, from coordinate 17,842 downwards.
TCCGCCCGGTGTCCAGAGCCTCTTCGTCGAGCACCACGACGTCCGCCTCGCCGATTTGGCGCAGTGCCGCCCGATCCATCATGAGCGCGCCGCGTTTCGCCAGCACCCGTCCGAGATGCGCGCCGAACGCCGCACGACCGGCCTCCGCGGCCTTCGGCAGAGCAGCGAACCCGACGCCGGCCGCACGCCGCGGCCCGAACGGCGCCATGACCGCGGCGGCCGCCGCCCCGGCCGCGAGCACCTTCCGTTCGTAGCTTTCCACGCTGCCGTCCGGGACCGGGCACGGCCGCTCGACCGCGACCGGGTCCGCGGCCGCGTCGTCCGGCCCGGTGATCAGCTTGTTTTCGCTTTCACACCAAGCCTTTTCGTGCGCCCGGGCCTCCCGCCACTGTTCGATCCGCTGAGCGGCGTCGAGCATCGTGCCCTCGCCGCCGCCGGACGCGAGCCCCTGCCCGAGCGCCGCGGCGATCGACGTCGCGGAATCCGCCCGCTCGTGGCTGCCCGACCGGGTGGCGGCGAGGGCCCGCAGCTTCGGGTGCAGATCGATCACGGTGGGCAGCGCGGCTATTTCGTCCGGCAACGGCGCCCACGGCAGCACCTTGGTGATCGCGGACAACCCCAGCCCCGCCGCGTGCCCGGCCAGCGTGGGCAGCAGCCGGGTGCCGCGCACCCCGTCGGCCGGATGGTGCAATTCCTCCTCGGCCGCCTGTTCCTCGGCCTCCTCCGGCATCTTCTCGGCCCGCTCGACGACGGCGACGAGGGCGGCCGGCTCCGGCGCCGGGTCCTCCACCTCGACGATCACCCGGGAGGACGGCGCGTTGACCCGCGCCCAGCGCACCCCCGGTTCCTTCTCCAGCTCCCGCTCGATCCGCCGCGCGACCAGCTGTCCGCCCGCCGCGTGCACTCCGTGGGCCTCGATGTGCAACCTGCCGGGACACGACCACGTCCGGCGCCGCCCCGGCCCGAGAACCAGGCCCGCCGCCCCGCGGACCATCCCCAGGACAGCACCAGCGGTCGACAACGGCCCCGGAACACGCACGTTGAGAATCCTCATGCGCGACGAGATTCCCGGTCCGCGCCGGAACTATGCCTCCCGGAGCCGCGATCCGCCCGCCTCCCTGACACCTCGGCGATCGACGGTTGAGAATCTTCGCGGCGGGGTACTCGGAGCCAGATTGGCCGGGGAACCGGAGCCGCCGACACGGCGAAGACCAGTCACGCGCGCGCAGCAACCCCGGTCCTCCAGCAACGCCGGGCGCGCCGCCTCACTGCCGATAAGGAGCCGCCGCTGATTGGGCTGCGGTGATCAGCGCGCCCTTGTTTTTCGGCCAGAACGTGCTGTCCACGCACGAATACCGCGGCAAGAACCCGCCGCAGCTGCCGCTCTGTGCGCCGACCTCGAAGGTGTAGCTGGCGACCCCCAGCGCGCCGTACGTGAAGTCGTCCGTCGTGCCGCTCGTCGAGTAGCCGACGGTCTCCTCGTTGGTCCCTACCAGGTACCCGTTCGAAGCACTGAACTTCGCACCGAGCTTGCGCAACGCGGCGTCATTCGGCGCGGGGTCGGCGGTGAAGCCCCACGGAACGATGATGTCGTCCCCGTAGCTGTGCAATGTGATCATCGTGCCGCGCGCGGTGTCGGGAGCCGGGTCGTTGTCGTCGCTGCCGCGCTGCTGCGGGTAGATCGCGCGGAAGAATTTCTCCAGCGCCTGGACTTCCGGTTCCGACGCGGCGCCCGTGCCCTGATACGTCTCCGCGCACGGCGAGTTCGAGTCCGCACCCCAGTGGAAGGACGAGTTGCGGTTCAGGTCGATGCCGATGTTCGTCCCGCCGCAATTGCCCCGGCTGGTGTTCGCGTTCTTGCGCTGCAGTTTCGGCGAATTCCCGCCGGACGCGACGATGTCGACGCCGTCCGGGTTCGAGATCGGCACCACCCACACCTCGGTGGTGTCCAAAATGGACTTCGCGGTCGCGTCGCTGCCGTACCCGTCGGCGAGGTAGTCGATCCAGCGCCAGGCGAGTTCCCCGGTCGAGATTTCCCTGGCGTGGATCTGCGCCATCAGCACGAATTTCGGCTTCGGGGAGTTCGTCGACAGCGTGCAGTCGCCGTCCTGTTTCTTCGTCAGGCAGATCGCCTTGAGGTCATGGCCGCCCTTGCCCTGGGCCTTCCGCCACGACTGCCCGAGCGTGTACTCGGTCGCGAGGTCCGGATGCGCCGCCGCGACTTTCGCGAGGTGCGCTTCCTGAGCGGCAACAGTGCGATAGCCGCCGTAGAACGTGTCGCCCGCGGCGCGCGTCGTTACTCCTTTGTAGACAGTGTCGAAGAATTCCGGCGCGTAACCCCGGTTCCGCAACTGCCCGGCCACTGCCTGGTTCCCGATCACGTAGGCCACGCCCGGGCTGGTCCCGGCGACGTCGAACCCGGCGCGCGCCAACGAGGCCGCCTCAGCGGGACCAGCAGGTACGCGCCACGACACCGGGTCGTCCGGCGCGGCGGCGGCTGCGGCCGTCGTGGTGCCGCCGAGCGCGGCCAGCACCCCGACGACGCTGAGAGTGAGCCGGATCGAGAACCTGCCCGCCATCGGAGCTCCTCACGCAGCGAAGGAAGACCACCCGTGCGGAGGGTGACCATTCGGCAGCGCACAGTGTGCCCTTCCGGACGAATCCGGCCCACCTCCGAAAGTCGGGTGTCAGCAGGTGACCGAAACCTTCGCGCCGCGCTCGAACGAAACGTGGACGTGGTCGTCATGGTTCGCGGTCTCGCCGCCGCGGTCCTCCATCGCCGACCAGCCGCTGCCGTCGTTGTAGCGCTGCTGCCAGATCACGTACTTCGCGCCGAGCTCGTGCTGATGCGCGAGAACGTAAGCGGCCAAAGCGTTTCCGGTCTTCGTGTCGACCATGAAGTCCAGCGCGAGACCGGCCGGATGGTCGCTCGCCCCGGACCGCCCGGCCCGGCCGCCGACCGAATCCACCGAGAACTTCTCCTTGAGGAAATTGCCCGCCTGGGCCACCGCGGGCTGCGTACCGGCCAAAGTGGACGAACACGCATTCGCCGACGGGGCTTCCGAACTGTGGGAGGTCGTTGTGCTCGTCGGTGAGGGCGAGGACGTCGTCGCGGAAGCAGCGCTGGAAGACGTCGTGGGCGGCGTCAAGGTCGTCGACGGAACGCTGCTCGCCCGCCGTGGCGCGCTGAACGCGTGCATCTCCGCGGCGGCGGCCGGGACCTGCTCCGGTTCCGCCCCGCCCGCGGTCAGCCACACCGGTGCCGCCAGCGCGCCGACGGCCAGCACGCCCGCCGCGGCCGGCAGCCGCCACGACTTCGATCCGTCCCGATGTCTACCGGACACCTCGCACCACCATCTCCTCGTTCGGGTCCGCCAAGCCGCCACGACATTACGAATAGGACACGGCAATGTCACCGACAAGTGACAGCGGGCACAGCCCGAGCGGGACCACCGCAGGTCAGCGCGCGATTACCAGGGGAACGGGCGGCCTGCTCAGGACAGCGGAATCTCCGCCGAATCGCTGAGCCGCAGCTTGCGCCGGGCGCGCTGGTAGAACGTCGTCATGCCGAGCCGGACCACGCGGGCCGCACCGGGGCGGGCGTGCAGGTCGACCTTTTCGCCAGGCCCCACGTAACCCGCGACCTGCCCGTCGACCTCCACCGCCAGCCGCCCGCTCGACGGCAGCACCTCCAGTGTCACGGTGTCCTGCACCGACAACACCACGCCGCGGCTGTACGCCGAATGCGGCGCGGCAGGCGTGACCAGCAGCGCTTCCACGGCGGGGCTTGTGATCGGCCCTCCGGCGGAGAAGCTGTACGCGGTCGAGCCGGTCGGCGTCGCGACCACGACCGCGTCGGCGGCGTAGCTCACGAACTGTTCACCGTTCACCAGCACCGCGACCACCGCGCTTCCGTCGCCGGGCACGCGCACCACCGCGACGTCGTTGAACGCCGTCTCGATCCGGCCGCCGAACCGCGCGTCCACCGCCAGCCGGGGCTCGACGGTGAACTCCTCGCGGTCGATCGCGGACAGCGCGAGCGGCAGGTCGGGCACGTCGACCTCGGCGAGGAAACCGAGCTTCCCGAGATTGACGCCGAGCACCGGCGCGTGCTGCCCGTCGGCGAGCCGCATCGCGCGCAGCATGGTGCCGTCGCCGCCGAGGCTGACCAGCAGATCCGACCGTTTCCCCAGCTCACCGGGCTGGACGCCGGTCGCCGAACAATCGACCCTGGCGATCTCGTCGACGATGCCGAGGATCTCGATCCCGCGCCCGGAGGCCCAGCCCAGCACCGCGTCGACCGCGGCTTTCGAATCGCGGCGCGGGTGCAGCACGAGTCCAGCGGAATGCATGTCGGGTCTCCTCGCCTCAGCCTGTCCCCAGTCTGCCGCGCCGGGGCCGGTTAGGCTTGGCTCTCGTGATCGAAAACTGGGCAGGCAATCTCACCTACGGCGCACGCGAGATCGTCGCCCCGCGCACCCTCGCCGAGGCGCAGGAGCTCGTCGCGCACGCGACCCGGGTCAAGGCCCTCGGCAGCCGGCACAGCTTCAACACCGTCGCCGACAGCCCGGACGGTCTCCAGCTCGACCTCTCCGCCGTCAACCGCACACCGGAAATCGGGGCCGCGAAGGTCGCCATCGGCGGCGCGACCCGCTACGGCGACGTGGTCGCGCAGCTGCACGAGGCCGGGTACGCCCTGGCCAACCTGGCATCCCTCCCCCACATCAGCGTCGCCGGCAGCGTCGCGACCGGCACCCACGGCTCCGGACAGCGGCTGCCCGGCCTGGCCGCAGCGGTGTCCGCGGTCGAACTTCTCACCGCCGACGGCTCCCTGCGCACCTTCTCCCGTACCGACGCCGAGTTCCCCGGAGTGGTGGTGAACGTCGGCGCGCTCGGCGTCCTCACCCGGCTCACCCTCGACCTCGAGCCGACCTTCTCGGCCCGCCAAGACGTCTTCGACGCTCTCCCGTGGTCCGCGGCCTTGGCGCACTTCGACGAAATCCAGGCGGCGGGCTACAGCGTCAGCCTGTTCACGAACTGGGCGCGCGACGTGGTCGACCAGGTCTTGCTCAAGAACCGCGTCCCGGCGGAGATCCCCGATGCGCTGTTCGGCGCCCTTCCCGCCGACGGTCCGCGCCACCCCGCGCACGCAGCGGGCATTTCGGCGGAAAACACCACGGTGCAAGGCGGAGTTCCCGGACCGTGGTACGCCCGGCTGCCGCATTTCCGCCTGGACTTCGCGCCGAGCGTCGGAGCGGAATTGCAGAGCGAGTACTTCGTGCCGCGCGCACACGCGGCCGCGGCGTTCGAGGCGTTGCGCAGCATCGGCAACCGGATCGCGCCGCTGCTGGTGGTGTCGGAAATCCGCACCGTCGCCGGGGACGAACACTGGCTCAGCCCGGCATACGACGGCGACCGGGTGGCGATCCATTTCACCTGGCAGCAGCGGCAGCCGGAGGTGGAAGCGGTACTGCCGTTGATCGAGGAGAAGCTCGCCCCCTTCGGCGTCCGCGCCCATTGGGGAAAGCTGTTCCACGGCGCGGTTCTGAATCTGGATCACCAAGGGGTGCGGCAGTTCCGGGAACTGGCGGCCGAACTGGACCCGGCCGGGAAGTTCCGGAACCCGTTCCTGGAACGGCACCTGCTCCGCTAGTCCACAGTAGACAGTCAGTAACAAAGCCGGTACAAAACCTCCTTCCGCACCACCGCGCTCACCATGTGGGAGTCCCAAGAGGACACTCGACAGCCGGGAACCCCGCGGGTCACAGTGGCGATCGCCCTCTTCGCGATCCCCAGGAGCCACTGTGAGTTCTCCTCCCACGCTGTGCGCCGTGCCGGTGCCGTCCGCAGGTCCCGAACCGCCCGGCGAAGCGCGGTTGCGCGAGCTGGCCGCGAAGAAAGTCGCCCCGTTGCGCCGTCCTGGCCGGTGGGTCGCGGCGGCGGTCGTGCTCGTGCTGCTCGCCCAATTGGCGCACGCGCTGATCACCAATCCGGTCTTCCAATGGGATGTTTTCGGCTATTGGTTCTTCCGCCCGGTGATCCTCGACGGGCTGCTGCTCACCCTTGAGCTGACCGGCCTGGCCGCCGTGTTCGGGCTCGTCGGCGGCATCGTGCTCGCGCTGCTGCGGCTGTCGAAAAACCCGCTGCTCCAAGCGGTTTCGTGGGCCTACGTGTGGATCTTCCGCTCGATTCCGCTGATCGTGCTGTTGCTGTTCCTGGCCAACGTGACCGCGCTGTACTCGACGCTCAGCCTCGGCATCCCGTTCGGTCCGTCGTTCATCAGCTTCAGTGCCACCGACGTGCTGAGTTTCTTCGTCGTCGCGGTGCTGGGCCTGAGCTTGAACGAAGCCGCGTACGCCGCGGAAATCGTGCGCGCCGGGGTGCTCTCGGTGGACCAAGGCCAGCTCGAAGCAGCAGCCGCGCTGGGACTTCCGCGCTCCCGGCAATACCGGCGGATCATCCTGCCGCAGGCCACCCGCGCCATCGTGCCCGCCTACGCGAATCAGCTGATCGGCCTGCTCAAAGGCACTTCGGTCGTCTACATCACGTCGCTGCTGGAACTGTTCGGCGTAGTCGAAACCCAGGCCAGCACGAACAGCGGGCAAATCATTCCGCTGCTGCTCGTCGGCACGGTCTGGTACATCATTCTCACCAGCGTCCTGTCAGTGATCCAGTATTACGTCGAACGCTTCTTCTCCCGCGGCGCGCTGCGGACCGTGCCGCCGACGCCGTTTCAGCGGTTCCGCGCCCGGTTGCGCGCGCTGGGGGTTGCCCGATGAGCGCCGAAGTCCGCATCCGCGGCGCGGTCAAGACATACGACGGAATCCGCGTGCTCGACGGCATCGACCTCACCGCGCCCAGCGGGCAGGTGACCGTGGTGCTGGGGCCGTCCGGTTCGGGGAAATCGACCTTGTTGCGGACCGTCAACCATCTGGAACGCCTTGACAGCGGCTACGTCAGCATCGACGGCGAACTCGTCGGCGTGCGCGTGCACGGCGACCGTTTCAAGGAACTGAGCGAGCGCGCCATTCTGCGGCAACGGTCCCGGATCGGGTTCGTGTTCCAGAATTTCAACCTTTTCCCGCATCTCACCATCCTCGACAACGTCGTGGAAGCGCCGCTCGTCACGCAACGGCTGCCCCGCGTCGAAGCGGTAACACGGGCGAAGGAACTGCTCGCGCGCGTTGGCCTCGAGGACAAGGCCAGCGCGTATCCGCGGCAACTGTCCGGAGGTCAGCAGCAGCGCGTCGCGATCGCCAGGGCGCTCGCGCTCGAACCGCGGCTGATCCTGCTCGACGAGCCGACGTCCGCGCTCGACCCGGAACTGGTCGGCGAAGTGCTGGCCGTGATCCGCGAGCTGGCCCGGTCCGGCACGACGATGATCGTGGTGACGCACGAGATCGGGTTCGCCCGCGAGATCGCCGACCACGTCGTGTTCCTCGACGAAGGCCGCGTCGTCGAAGAAGGACCGCCGTCAGCCGTCCTCGACCGCCCCCGCCAGGACCGGACCCGAGCCTTCCTCGGGAAAGTCGCCGGCCTCGCAACCTCGGAGAACGCATGAAAACCCGCAAGATCCTGCCCGCCGTCGCCGCGATCGCGCTCCTGGTCGGTGCTTGCGGCGGCAACATCCAGGCGTCGACCAGCGCGAACGGCTCACAGACGGTCTCCGTCGCCGCGAACACCGCGGACGCGCACCCGGTTTCGCTGACCGTGCCCGTCGTCGCCGAGATCCGCGCGCAGCTGCCGAAGAAGTTCCTCGACCGAGGCAAGCTGACGATCGGCGTCGGCGCGCTTCCGTCCGGATTCCCGCCGCTGGCCTACGTCGGCACCGACCAGCGCACCCTCACCGGAGCCGAACCCGACCTCGGCCGTCTCGTCGCCGCGGTGCTGGGCCTCGAACCGGACGTGCAGAACGCTTCGTGGCAGAACCTGTTCGTACGCCTGCAAAGCGGCCAGTTCGACGCCGGATTCTCGAACATCACCGTGACCGAACAACGCAAACAGCAGGGCTTCGACTTCGCCGCCTACCGCGAGGACAACCTCGGTTTCGAGACCAACCGCGCGAACGCGTGGAACTTCGACGGGAACTACGAGGTGCTGGCGGGCAAAACGGTCGCCGTAGACAGCGGAACCAACCAGGAGAAGATCCTGCGGGAATGGCAGCGGAAGCTGGCGGCCGAGGGCAAGAAGCTCGACGTGCGCAATTTCGCCGACAAGAACAGCACGTACCTGGCCCTGGCATCCGGCCGGATCGACGCGTACTTCGCCCCGAACCCGGGCATCGCCTACCACGTCGCGCACACGGCGAAAACCCCGAATCCGACGCGCGGCGCGGGCACGTACTCCGGAGCCGGGGCTGCCTTGCAAGGCCTGATCGCCGCGACGACCAAAAAGGACAATAGCCTGGTGAAACCGGTGGCCGCGGCGATCGATTACCTGATCCAGCACGGCCAGTACGCGAAATGGCTCGCCGCGTACGGGCTGGAGAACGAAGCGGTGAAGAAGGCGGAGGTCAATCCGCCGGGCTTGCCGTTGAGTGATTCCTGAAACGACTCGGGTGCCTGCGCCGGTTCTCGCCGGCGCGGGCACCCGCGCGTTCAAGCCGCTGCCCGCCAGTCGTCCGGAATACGCACCCGGCCGAACGATGTCCTCCTCCGCAGCCGAAACCCCATCCCCTCGTACCGCCGGATCGCGTTCACATTCGCCGCCGCCGCGTGCATGAACGGCGTCTCGCCCCGGTCGCGGATCCCCGCGGCCACCGCGCGCACCAACCGCCCGGCGAGACCGCGGTCGCGATAAGCCGGATCCGTGCACACCGCGCTGATCTCCGTCCAGCCCGGCGGATGCAGCCGCTCCCCCGCCATCGCGACCAGCGCCCCCTCGTGCCGGATGCCGAGATACGTCCCGAGCAGAACCGTGCGGGGCAAGAACGGGCCAGGCTTCGTCCGACCGACCAGATCCAGCATCTCCGGCACGTCAGCCACCGTCAGCCGGACCGCCTCCGGAGCGGACGCGGCGTCGACCCCGGCGTCCACCAGCTGGACCCCGGCCCTCTCCTCCAGCAGCTCCCAGTCCGGCGGAGGCGGTCCGGCCTGCGAAAAGACCGGGACCACCGCGCCCGGACCGGCGAGCGCGGCGACGTCGTCCCACACGTCCGCGGACGGCTCGTCCGGCACCGCGAGAAAGACCGAAACATCCGCCGGGTAGCGCACGGCCTGCCCGGCCCGCTCCGCGAACCCAGCATGGGGTCCGGTCAGCGACGCCCACGCGGCGTTGTCCAAAACAGAGCTGTCCAAAACAGAGCTGCCCGCAACAGAGCTGTCCACACCGCCACTGTCCACACCAGACATCAAGGCCGCCGGGCAGCCCGGGCGATCATCCGGGCCAGGTCCGCCACCAAAGCCGGATCGTCCGGCAACTGCCCCGTCGCCACGCGGATATGCGGAGTCCCCGGATTGCCCGCACGCGTGCCCGACCCGGCGGAAACGCCGTTGGCCGCCAAGGTCATCAATGTCCGCGATTCCTCCGGAACCGGCACCCACAACGTCAGCCCGTCCCGAGCCTGGACCGAAATCCCGTGCTCCCGCAAAGCTTCCGTCAAAGCCGTCCGCCGATGTGCGTACCGATGCCGGGCCCGGTTCAGCAATTCCCCGCTGCCGGGATCAGTCAGCAGAAACGCTTGCGCGTCCTGAAGAATCCGGCTCGACCACACCGACCCCGGGCCGCGCTGCTGCCGCACCCGTTCCACCAGCGCCGCCGAACCGCCGATCACGCAACTGCGCAGTTCAGGCCCGAACGCAGTGCAATACGACCGCACCAGCAATACGCGGCCGGGCAAGTGCGTGCCGAGGCTCAGCGAAGGAGCCGACGCCAACGGCCCGAAATCGTCGTCCTCGATCACCGCGATGTCCTCTTCGGACAGTACCGCGGCGAGTTCCGCGAGGCGGTCCGCCGGAACCGAATGACCCAGCGGCGACTGCGCGCGCGGCTGGTACACAAACGCGACCGGACGATGCTCCAGCGCCGCGGCCAGCGAGGACGGCAGCGGCCCGTCCTCGTCGCAGCGCACCGGCACCACGTGGATCCGCGACCGGCGCAGCAATTCGCGCAGCCACGGCATGGTCGGCGCTTCCAGCGCGATCACGTCGCCCGGCCGCGCGACCGCCTGGCAGGCCAGCACCATCCCGTCCTGCCCGCCGGCCGCGACGGTCCACGATTCGGCGGCGAACGGCCACGTCGGCTTGACCGCGGCGCGCAATTGCGGCGTGATCGAGTTCTTGACCGGACCGCCGAACCGTTCCGAGTGGACTCCGGCCGCGACGGCGTCCTCGAGCGGCGGCAGCAAGCCCGGATCCGGGAGGCCGTGTTCCAGGTCGACCGTCTGCCAGCCGGAAAACGCCCGCTCCGGCGGCGGGCTCGAAGGCGGTTCCAGCACTATCGTGCCGCGCCGCCGGCCAGTGCCGATCAGCCCGGCCGCCCGCAGCTGCGACCACGCCTCGGCGATCGTCGTGGGACTGACCGAAAGCTCCGCGGCCAGCGCCCGCACGGTGGGCAGCCGCGTGCCGGGCGGCACCTCCCCGTCGCGGATCAGGCCGGACACCGTGCCGGCCACGCCCCGCGCCGTGCGCTCGCCGATGCGGGACCCGAGCCAGCCAGCCCCGACCGGCAGCGTCGTCGTCGCGAGTTCGCCCGTGGCCACGCACCGGCTCCCCTCGTCACCCGGAAATCCGAAAACCTCTGACCCGATCAGAAGCTAGAGCGGCAACGGGACGCGGCAAAGGCGTTTCACATCCTGGCGGCCCCGCCCGGTACAAAACGCCCGCTCTCGTCACTCCGGTCCTGGACGACCTCCCGCCGGCGCCCTCTTGCCCTCCGGGACTGGAACAGGCAGGCACCGCCCTGCACGCCGCCGCGACGCGGCCCACAGCTTCGGTACGCACTCGGGAGCGGGCTCGCCGGACTGGAGGCCGCCGCGACAGCACGAGAGTGCAATGACTCACTAAATTGTACCGTTGCACATTTTGCATTGTTCCACTTATGCTGACTCCAGACCACACCGGCACGAGAGGGGACCACCATGAAAGAGACACCACGCATCGCCATCGTCGGAGGCGGCCCGGGCGGGCTGCTCGCCGCGCACGTCCTGCACGGACACGGCATCGCCGCGACTGTGTACGACGCCGACGCCGCCGTGGATTCGCGCGATCCTGGCGGCACGCTCGATCTGCACGCCGACAGCGGGCAGATCGCTTTGGAAGACGCCGGGCTGCTGCCCGCCTTCCGCGCGCTGGCCCGCACCGAGGGCCAAGCCATGACCAGACGCGACCATCGCGGCACCCTGCTGAAGGAGTTCGTCCCCACCGACGACGACACCGCCGCCCCGGAAATCGACCGCGGCCAACTGCGCACCATGCTGTACGAACACCTCGCGCCCGGGACCGTCCGCTGGGGACACAAGCTCACCGAGTTGACCACCGAAAACGGCGTCCACCGCTTGCATTTCGCCCACGGCTCCACAGTGGACGCCGACGTCGTGATCGGCGCGGACGGCACCTGGTCGAAGGTGCGCCGCCGGCTCACCGACGCGATGCCGGACTACCTTGGAGTGTCCTTTTTGGACGTGCGGTACGACGACGTCGAAACCCGGCACCCGGAGGTCGCGGCACTGGTCGGCAACGGGCAGCTGTTCACCACCGACGGCGCGGGCCGGGCGGTGATCGTGCAGCGCAACAGCAACGGGGTGATCCGCGGCTACGTGGCTTTCCGCGCCGAAGAGGACTGGGCCGCGAGGGAAGGCGTCGACCTGGCTGACCGCGCCTCGGTGCGGGGGTTCCTGCTGCGCGAGTTCCGCGGCTGGGGCGCGACAGTGCGTCCGCTGCTGACCGACAACGACGGCGACTACGTGGCGCGCGCGTTCACCGCGCTGCCCGCTCCCCTGACCTGGGAACGGGTCCCGGGCATCACCGTGCTCGGCGACGCCGCGCACGCGATGGCCCCGTTCGGCGGCCACGGCGCGAACCTGGCACTGCTCGACGGTGCCGAGTTGGCGCACGCACTGCACGAGGAGCCGACCGTCGAAGCCGCGTTGGCCCGCTACGAGACAGCGATGTTCGCCCGCACCGGACAGCTCGCCGCCGACGCGAACGAGGCGTTGCGGGGATTCTTCGCCGACCAGCCGGACGGTGCCTCGCGTGACGTGCCCGACCGGGAAGAAGAACTCCGCTCCTACGAGGCCCGAGCCGCCGAGTACCGCGCCTCCCGCACGCCAGCCGCCCGCTAGGCCTTCGGGACCAGCCCGGACTGTCCGTGAAGGACTCCTTGCGGGAATCAGATTCCCTCAAGGAGTCCTTCACGGCTTTCGTCAGGAGCGTTTGCGGCGAACCGCCACTGCCGCCACCAGCGCGCCGCCGATGAGCAGCAACGCAGTGCCCCCGATCAGGTAGCCGCGGAGATCCGTGCCGGTCGAGGCGAGCGGGCCCTGGTCGGACGGACCGGTTCCAGGTGCGACGCCGCCGGAGTTGTCGCTCGTCGTCGTGATCGGCGCCGGGGCCTCGGACGACGAGCTGGACTTCGTCGGGCTCGTGCTGCTTGCCGAGGACGAACTCGTCGGCGCGGTCGAGGAAGACGATTCCGTCGCGCTGGACGACGTCGTGGAGCTGGTCGAGGACGTCGCCGAACTGGACGAGGTCGTGCTGGTCGGCTCAGTCGTGGTGGAGGAAGTCGACGTGGCGCTGGTCGGCGTCGTGGAGGTCGCCGGGGTCGTGCAGTCCGGCAGGTCGCCGGTGAACGGATAGGCGTGGAACTCCTGCCCGCCCGCCGCGCCGTCGGACGTGTGCAGCAGGTTGCCCGCGGTGAAGAACCGGCCGGCCGTGCCCGAGGCGGTGACCGTCGTGTCGCTGGCCGGGTTGCCGACCAGCACGCTGCCCTGGAACTGCGCCTGCCCGGCGATCTTCACCTTCGACGCGTCCGGGAAGTTCCACAGCAGCTTCTCGCGCAGATGGTTGATCGGCTCGCGGTCGGCGAGGTCGCCGCTGTATGTGTTGATCACCCGGCTGCCGCCGACGAGGTTCACGAGAATCGTCGCGCCCGCCGGGATGCCGGCGAACTCCAGGCCCTGCATGCCGCCGCCGGGGCCGGTGAGATCGAAGTCGACGGTGAACACCTGCAGCGCGGACTTCCCGTCGCCGGTGAACAGCGTGCGGTAGCCCTGGTTTTTCGCCGTCCCGGTCGCCGCGGAGTTGCCGTAGCAGGTGCTGGCTTCCCGCAGCTGTGGGCGAAGCTGCTTGTATTGGTCGGCCGCGTTCGGGTCCTGCTTGAGCGTGCCGGTCACGGTCCCGGCAACAGTCCCGCCGTACCGCACGACGCCGCCGTCCGCGAGCAGCCGCTGGTTCGGCGCGACAGTGACGTCCTTGCCGGCGGTGAGGAAATCGGCGCCGTCCGGCGGAGGCACGCGCGAGCCGACGCCCGCGATGCCGACGTTGTAGACCGAGGACGCGCCGGCCCGCTTCGCCAGGTCGAAGCTGCCGAGCACGACGACCCGGCCCTCGGCCTCGGCCGCGCCTTCGCGCACGAGGAAATCGCCGCCGGCGAAGACGTTGATGCCGTTGTCCCGTCCCGCGAACGGCCCGTTGTTGACCGGCGGTATTTGTCGGGACAGGCGTCGCCGACGCACGGGCCCAACCCGCCGGGCAACGGAGCGGCGCTCGCGCCGGGACCGGCCACGAACGCCACCGCACACACCGCCGCGGCGATCGCTCCGCCCGCGACAGCCATTTTGCTGGCACGCATGCGGCCGATCCTTACCCGGACGAGGCACGATAAGGCGCTCGAAACACCGTAACCCACCCGAACGGGTCAGAAATTCTCACACCCCTTAGACAAGTAGACTAGTGACGCTCCACGCTCGACACCGCGCCGGAAGAATGTCCAGCAGTAGCCTCGCTCCCGAAGCCCCGCCCGACCAGAAAGCCTCCCGATGCCCCCTCTCGTGCACCGGCACCCGCTCGCCGCGCAGGCCGCCGAAGTCCTTCTGGAACGCATTCGCTCCGGCGAATGGGGGCTCGGCCACAAATTGCCCGGGGAAACGACTTTGGCCGCGCAACTGGGCGTCGGCCGTTCGACACTGCGCGAAGCGATCCGCGAATTGGCGGGGAAAGGCGTGCTGGATTCCCGCCAGGGCGCCGGGGTTTTCGTGACCGCGCTGGACGTCGCCGAGGATTGGGACGCGGTGCTGCGCCGCTCCGCCATCGGCGCGGTGATCGAGGCGCGCATCGCCATCGAAGCGGAGGCCGCCGCCCTCGCCGCGCACCGGCGGACGCCGACCGACCTGCGCGCGATCCGCCGCGCGCTCGCCGCCCGCGCGATCGGCGACCCGGACGTGGAACTCCTGGTGGACACCGACACCGCGTTCCACCGCACCGTGCTCGTCGCCGCGCACAACGACGTGCTGATCGAATTGTTCGACAGTTTCGTGCCGCGCATCCACCGCGCGATGACGGACCTGCTGCGCGCCCGGCCGATCACCGCGCCCGAGGAGGACCAAGCCGCACATCTGGCGCTCGTCGAAGCGATCGCCGGCAAAGACGCGTCCGCGGCGGCGGAATTGAGCCGGACGCACCTGACCGCCTTGAAGGAGGCACTTTCGTGAGCGAGGTCGTGCTGCGGCTGACCGACGTCGTGTTCCGCAGGCAGGGCAAGGAAATCCTGCACGGCGTGAACCTGACCGTGCGGGCGGGCGAACACTGGGCGCTGCTCGGCCCGAACGGCGCCGGGAAAAGCACGATCCTCGGCTTCTGCGGAGCGGTCACGCATCCGACCACCGGCACCGTCGACGTCCTCGGCGGACGGCTCGGCCGCGTCGAACTCCAGGCGCTGCGCCGCAGCATCGGACACGTCGACCCGCGGCATCCGCTGCGTTCGCCGCTCACCATCCGGGAAGTCGTGCTGACCGGCGTCACCGGGAGCATCGACACGCCGCCGCGCTGGCAGCCCACCCCGGAGCAGCTCGAGCAGGCCGACGAACTCATCGCTCTGCTCGGCCTGGACGGCAAGGCCGGCGAACGCTGGCCGACACTCTCCCAAGGCGAACGCGGCCGCGCCCTGATCGCCCGCGCGCTGATCAGCGACCCCCGGCTGCTGCTGCTCGACGAACCCTCCACCGGCCTGGACGTCGCGGCGCGCGAGCAGTTGCTCGAAACGATCGACCTGCTCACCCGCACGCATCCCCGGCTCGCCTCCATCGTGGTCACCCACCACCTGGAGGAACTGCCGGAAACGACGACCCACGCGCTGCTGATCGCCGACGGCGCGGTCGTTTCGTCGGGCCCGATCGAGCAAGCGGTGACGACGGCCAGCATCAGCCGGGCATTCGGCCACCCGATCCGCGTGGACCGCCACGACGGCCGGTGGAGCGCCCGCGCCGCCCGCACCCGCAGCACTGAAGTCGCCTGAGCCGAGCGGCCATGGCTTCGCCGGTGCGCCCGCACCGCCGAAGCCATGGCGGCTCAAGCGGCAACCGGCTCAAGCTGTCCGCAGCACCCGCCACGCGGAGAACCCCAGCAGCACCAGCTCCGCGGCCGAGAACCCGACCAGCGCGAGCGGGCTCGGCACCCACAGCAGCGTCATGCCCACCAGCAGCACCGGCACCACCAGACCGGCGTAAGCCGCCAGGAAGATCCCCGCCAGCACCTCGCCGCGGGACAGCGGATCGGCCAGCGCGGCCACCGTCCCGACGGCAGCGCGGAACCCGAGCCCCATCCCGCTCCCGGCGATCACCGAACCGGCCAGGAACAGCGCCAGCGACGGCAGCAACGCGGCCACCGACAGCACCGCCAGCCCGAGCGGCATCAGCACGTACCCCAAGCGGAGCTGGGCCCGCGACGCCATCGGCGCGAAGACCACCTGCGCCACCGCCGCCGCGGCCAGCATCGAGCCCGCGGTGACCCCCGCGAGCATCCGGTTGTGCTCGTGCAGCCCTTCGGCCAGAAGGGTCGGCGCGAGCGACATGAACAGCCCGGTGATCGCGAACGCGGCGAACACCCCGATCGCCGCGCCGACGAACGCCGGCCGCGCCCCGGCGGGCAGCGACACCCGCTGCGGCCGGTACGCCGGACGCTCCTCCCGCCGTTCGACGGTCTCCGGCACCAGGCACACCGCGAACGCGGCTGCCAGCAGCACGATCAGGAACACGACGAACGTGCTGGTCAGCGGACCGCCGATGTACTGCGCGAAGACGCCGCCGACCACCGGGCCGAGCCCGAGGCCGCCCATGTTCACCACGGTGGCGATCAGCCCGGAGCGGCCGAGGTCCTGGTCCGGCCGGGACACCGCCCGCAGCTCCGACAGGTGCGCGGTGGCGGTGGCCGTCAGCGCGCCGATGCCCACGCCGCACACGAACCGCGCGATCAGCAGGCCGGGCACCTCCGGCCAGAGCAGGAACAGAACCGCCGACAGGGCCTCGGCGAGCGTCGAAGCGAGGATCACGCGGCGACGGCCGAGCCAGTCGCTGACGTGCCCGGCGAGGTAGAGGCTGGCCATCACGCCGACCGCGTACGCCGCGAAGATCACGGTGACCAGAAACGTCGGAAACCCGTCCCGCCGCTGGTAAAGCGCGTACAGCGGGGTGGGCACGGTGGAGAACGCGAGGCACGCGGCGAACGCGAAAGCGATGACCCGGAATCCCCAGCCGTGGCTGACGCGCCATCCGGCCGGGGCGGTGGAAGCGGGCGGAGCTGTGGTGACCATGTCGACCTTCCGAGCGGGAACCTACCTCTGCAACGATCCCTCGCCCCACTCATCATGTCCAACGAAAAGTGCTGGTCAGAGTTATCGTGCTTGGCGATAATTAAGACATGGAGACGAGGCAGTTGGAGTACTTCGTGGCGGTCGCCGAGGAGCTGAGCTTCACGCGGGCGGCGCAGCGGCTGTTCGCCACGCAGTCCACGGTCTCGGCGACGATCCGCGCGCTGGAGACCGACCTCGGCGCGACCCTGTTCGACCGGTCTACCCGCCGGGTCGCGCTGTCAACCGCGGGCGCGCTCTTCCTGCCCGAGGCGAAGGCGGCGCTGGAATCGGTGGAGCGGGCCCGCGAGGTGGTGCAGCAGGCGTCCGCCGGTCTCCGCGGGAGCCTCCGGATCGGCACGCTGACCAGCATGAACGCATTCGATCTGCCGGTGCTGCTCGGCGCGTTCCACCGCAGGCACCCGCTGGTCGACCTGCACCTGACGGTGTCCCTCACCGGCTCCACCGGCCTCGCCGACGACGTCCGCCACGGCCGGCTCGACGTCGCGCTTCTCGGCCTGTCCCGGGCAGAACTGGGCGGTCTCGACGCGACGCAGCTGGCCAGCGTGCCGTACTACGCCGTGCTGCCGGACAGCCATCCGCTCGCCGCGCGAGAGTCCGTCACGCTGCCGGAGCTGGACGGCGAACTGTTCGTCGACTGCCCGCGCGGCTTCGGGAACCGGCTGGCGGTCGACCGGGAATTCGCCGCGCGCGGGCTTTCGCGCCGGGTGACCGCCGATATCGCCGACCTGCGGGCGGTGCCGCGCTACGTCGCCGCCGGACTCGGCGTCGCGGTCCTGCCCGGCACTGCCCGGCTGACCATCCCGGGCGTCGTGGCGCTCCCCCTCGCCGAAACCTCGCTGACCTGGCCGCTCTCCGTCGTCGTCTCCGCGAAGCGGCCGGCGTCGCAGGCCCTGCGGACGCTGCTGGAACTGTTCGTCACTGCCGCGGCGGAGGGAGATATTACGGAGTTCTGACCGGGCCCCGGGCGACCGGAATAGCGGCCGGTGCCGCAGCGTCTTCCTGTACACGGATACACCGATGGAGAGCAGGGGAAATGACG
>NZ_JACJHR010000042.1 GCF_014174495.1 Amycolatopsis echigonensis | reverse complement strand
CGGAGTTGTCCTGGCCGGGGGCGGGTTCGGCGGTCATGCCGTCGAAGTAGGGGGGCTCGGGCCCGTCCCGGTGGGGCGCCCCGGCCTCCCAGTCCCCGCCGGTGACGAGGGCGGTGCGCGTCCGTTCCTCCGGCGGCAACGCGCGGTACTGCGTGGCGACGGACGCGGTCAGGTCCGGCCAGCCGTACTCCTCCATCGCGTACGCCGGGCGCGGCGCGGTCGGATGCTCGACCAGCCACTGCACCGGCCACACCGGGAGCGCGTACGGGAGGCTGTAGAGCGCGGAGAGGACGAACATCGGCCACGTCGGCACCCAGCGCCACCACAACGCGGGCCGCCGGTCCTGCAGATGCACCGCGGCGGCTGCCCACAACACGCCGAAAGTGCCCGCGGCGTAGTAGAACCGGCCGTTGCCGATCAGGAAGATCGCGAAGACGCCGATCGCGGTCCAGCCGAGGAACCGGTACTCGCGCAGCCGAGCGCTGCCGAGCAGCACGGCCAGGCCGTACAGCACTCCCAGCGCACCGATGACCAGACCGGCTCCGGCGAGCAGCGCGGGCACGAACATCGCCCGGCCGCCCGCTTCCTCGACCTCGCGCGAGACCGCGTCGCCCATGCCGAGCTGCGGCCAGCCGTTCGCGGCTTGCCAGAGCAAAGTCGGTACACACGCGACAGCGGCGATCGCGGCGCCAGCCCACAGTTTCGGGCGGCGCACCAGGTCTCGCGGTCCGAAGACGAGCGAGGTGAGCGCGGTGACCGCCCAGAACCCGCCGAGCAGGAACTTCACGTTGAGCCCGACCGCCGTCGCGACGCCGAGCCACAGCAGCAGGTTGTCGTCCCGGGTGCGGATCCAGCGCACCAGCAGCCACAGCACGATCGTCCACAGCAGAGGGTCCACAGTGGACGTCGCGAGGTAGTGGCCGCTGCCGACGAACTGCCCGCAGATCGCGTACGCCGCGGCGGCGCGGGTCTGCGCCTTGCGTTCGCCGCCCATTTCGCGGGCGATGAGCGCGGTGAAGACCACGCCCGCGGCGGTCGCGAGGATCGCCGGGATCCGGAACGCGACGAGCGAGCCCGGCGCGAGCGAATTCGCCAGCCAGGCGAGGAACGGCAGCACCGGCGGCTGGTCCACGTAGCCCCAGGCGAGGTGTTTGCCCGCGGCGAGGAAGTACAGCTCGTCGCCGAAGTAGCCGTAGCGGCCGGCGGTGGCGAGGAGTACGGCGGCGGTGCCCGCGGCGAGCAGGAAGACCGGCCGCCGAGCGAACTCGGCGAGCGCGCGGTCGGGCGTGCTCGGTGCGGTGGCCGTGGTCACGGCATCCATCCTGCTCCCTGTCGGCAATCGGGGGGCTGGCCTCGCCCGGCACCCTACGGGCGAGGCCTGGCGCCGCCGTACTGCGGGTGGCGCCGGTCAGGCTCCGGTGTTCGCCAGCTCGGGCCAGATTTCCGGCCACGGCTGCCGCCTCGCGGTGGCCAGCCACATCGGAGTGCCGTCGAGCACACTCGGCTTCGCGTCCCCGGTCGTCACCGTGCCGATCGGCTCCAGATGGGCGAAGTGCCCGAGCAGCGGCCGGGGATCGGCCCCGACGAACAGCACGTCGCGGGCCGAATCGGGCGGAACGACCAGCGGCGCGTACCCGCGGTTGGGGCTGGCCGGCTCGGGCAGGCCCAGAGCCCGGCCGTAGCGGTCGAGCGCGCTCGCCGTCCAGTAGCTCTCGCCCACGATCGCGGTGTGCGCCGGGTCGGGCAGGCGACGGAACGCCTTGGCGACCGACTGCGTCCCTTCCGGCCAGCCGACCTCAGCGAACGAGAAGGCCGGTGTCGGCAGTGCCGGGTTCTTGGCGAGCCACGAATGCGGCCACACCGGCAGCGCGGCGGGCAGCATCAGCAGCGCGGAGAGCACGTAGACCGGCCACGTCGGGATCCAGCGCCACCACCTCGACGCCTGTCCGTTCTCGAGTTCCACCGCCGCGACCGCCCAGCACGGCGCGAACATGCCCGCGATGTAGTACGACCGGCCGTTCACCGCGATGAAGACCGCCGCGAGTGCGAGCGTGGTCCAGGCGAGGAAGCGGTAGGACCGCAGCTGGGGCGAACGCAGCAGCCGCCACAGGCCGTAGCCGAGCAGCACGACCCCGATCGGGACGCCCGCGAGCAGCAGCACCTGCGGGAGCCAGGACAGCCGTCCGCCCCAGATTTCGCCGACCTCGTTCGAGATCGCCGCGCCCATGCTGAGCTGAGGCCAGCCGTGCCGCGCCTGCCACACGAGCGTCGGGACCAGCGCCAGCGCGGCGATCGCGGCGCCGGCCCACAGCATCGGACGGCGCAGCAGTTCGCGCGGACCGCAGATCAGCAGCGCGAACCCGGCGACGATCCAGAAGCCGCCGATCAGGAACTTCACGTACAACGCGAGCGCGGTGACGACGCCGGCCCACAACAGCAGACCGTCGCGCCGGGTGCGGATCCAGCGGACCACCAGCCACAGCAGGACGGTCCAGAGGAACGGGTCGAGGGTCGACGTCGCCAGGTAGTGGCCGCTGGCGACGAACTGCGTGCAGGCGGCGAAGGTCGCGGCGGTGATCGCCTGCGCGCGGGTGCGGCCGCCGAGTTCGCGGGCGATGAGCGCCGCGAACACGACGCCGGCGAGCATCGCCAGCATCGCCGGGATCCGCAGGACGAACAGCGAACCGGGCGCGATCGTGTCCATCGCGCGAGCGAGCAGCGGCAGCAGCGGCGGCTGGTCCACGTAACCCCAGGCGGGATGCCGTCCGGCGGCGAGGAAGTACAGCTCGTCGCCGAAGTATCCGTAGCTGCTCGCGGTGAGCGCCAACGGCACCGCGAGCAGCGCGGCGATGCCGAACACGGGCATCCGGGCGAACGGCGCGACCGAGCGGGACGTCGTGGTTTCTTCCTGTGCCGTGGTCATCGCGATCACTCCCACCGGAAGAATCGGGCGGCGAGCGTCGAACACACGATGGCGACCACCGCGAGCGCAACGAGCGGGAGCCACTGCGGCGCGTGTCCGGCGGCGGTCTCGCGCAGGCTGCCGAGCGTCGCGCCGAGCGGCAGGACGTCGGCGACGTGCTGCAAGACCGGCGGGAGCTGTTCTTTCGGCACCCACATGCCGCCGAGCGCGAGCATCGGGAAGAACACGGCCGCGCCGATCCCGTTCGCCGCGCGGCTGCTCGGCACGAAGGCGGCGAGCAGGGTGCCCACCGAGAACAGCGATACCGCGCCGAGCACTGCGACCGCGAGGAACCCGCCCGGGTTCTTCGGCAGAGCCATGCCGAGCGCGATCGTGCCCACCCCCACGACGAGCACGATCGCGACGGCCGCGACCGCGAGGTTCACCAGCAGTTGCGCGGCCAGCAGCCGCGACGGCGGCATCGGGCTCGCCGCCAGCCGCTTCAGCACCCCCTTCTCCCGGTGCGAGGCCATAGCGCCGGGCAGCATGTACACGGCGAGAATCCCGAGCAGGAGAGCTACCGCCATCGGCGCGATGAGAGTGGCCAGGGTCGTCTGGCCGCCGAGCTCGGGGCTCGGTTCGCGCGACCCCGGCATCAGCCCGAACACCAGCAGCAACGCCAGCGGGACCCCGAGCACCACGGCGGGCGCGCCCGGATCGCGCAGGAACACCTTCGCCTCGGCGACAGTGAGCTTCGACAGCATTTCCGGTTCCCCCTCAGTCCAGTTTCCGGCCGGTCAGCGCGACGAAGGCGTCGTCGAGGCTGGCCTGGTCCACCCGCAGATCGCCCGCCACGACGTCGGCGCGAGCGAGGAACGACGTCACCGCCTGCAGTGCGCCGGAGCCCCCGGTCACCACCAGATGCGCACCGTTCCGCTCGGCCGTGAGCACGCCCGGCAGCCCGGTCAGCTCCCCCGGATCGACCGGCGCGGACGGGCGAAACCGGATGCGCTGCTCCCCGCCGACCCGCCCGACCAGCCCCGCCGGGGTGTCGATCGCGACGACGCGCCCGGCGTCGATCACCGCGATCCGGTCGCACAGCCGTTCCGCTTCCTCCATGAAGTGCGTGACGAGCACGACCGTCACGCCCTCCGCGCGGACGGATTCGACGAGGTCCCAGGTGTCGCGGCGGGCCTGCGGGTCGAGGCCGGTGGTCAGTTCGTCGAGCACCACCGCCTCGGGGCCGCCGATCAGCGCGAGCGCGATCGACACGCGCTGCTGCTGGCCGCCGGAAAGCTTGCGGTAGAAGGTGTTCCGCTGCTCGGTGAGCCCGAGCAGCGCCATCAGCCGTTCGGGATCGGCCGGCGTGCGGTACATCGCGGCGAACAGGTCGAGCACCTCCGCGACGCGCAATCGGTCGGGCAGCCGGCTTTCCTGCAGCTGGACGCCGAGGCGCTGGCGCAGTTCGCGGACGTCGCGCCGCGGGTCGAGCCCGAGCACCGAAACGGTGCCGCCGTCGGGGGAGCGCAGGCCCTCGACGCATTCCACCGTGGTGGTCTTGCCCGCGCCGTTGGGGCCCAGGATCCCGAAGATCTCGCCTTGCTCCACGGTGAACGAAACGTCTTCGACCGCCGTCTTCCGGCGATAGCGTTTATGGAGGTTCCGCACCTCGATGACCGGCATGGGCTGGGAGTCCCCTCTCGAATCGCAGCGGTTGCTGCCTTCGAGAATTCCGGCTGGAGGGGCCGGTCGGATCAGCGGAACGGCGCGACTTCCGATCCACCGGCGGTAAGCCGCGCATCCACCGATCGGTGGATGCGGAAGTAGATCATCGGGTTGTCGCGGCCGGTGTGCACTACGGTGCCGAGGCCGAGTTCGCGCCTCAGTTCGTGGAGGCAAGCGTACGCGTGTTTCGCCCGGGCACGCGCCGCGGTGAAGTACGGAGTCCGCGTTTTTTCCAGCCAGCGCACCACTTCGGCACCTTCGGTGAACGGCAGCGGGGCGGCGCGATGGAACACGTCGTGCACGCTCACCGCGGCGTCGATGTTCGGGAAGACGTCGGAGAGGTACCACCTCGCGAAGCGCGCGCCGTGATCAGCGTCGATGAAGAGGTAGTCCACATCGGACAGCCAATCGCCGGCGAGGGTGCGCGCGTCGCCCTGGCGGAACTCCCAGCGGCTCTTGGCCAGCGTGTGCGGGACGGTTGTGGTGGCGTTCCCGATGAGGTCGACCGTGGTCAGCCTGCCGGCGCCGTTGTCCGCGAGCGCGCGCAGGATCCAGCTCGTGGACCAGCCGTGCAGCGAACCGATCTCCACGACTTTCTCCGGACGAAGGTGCCGCAGGAGCAGGTAGGTGATCTCCGCCTCGACGTCGTCCAGTTGCGTCTTCATCGTCGGATGCGCGCGGCGGTGCGCGCGCTGGGCGTCCTTCGCGGCGCGAATTGCTTCGGCGTGCTCGCGATAGAGCGAGCAGACGAGATCGAGCGTCACCTGGTGTGCGGTTCGTTCCATGCCGCTGATCGTGGCCGGGCGAGCCGTCCCGGGTAATCCGGCTGACCGCCGGGCGGGGGTGGGGAATTCCCCCGTTCCCGGTTAGGGATGCCTGCGCCAGCCGAGTGTCATGTCCTTTGTGGACAGCCAGGCGTCCAGGTCGTAGCCGTGCGCGGCGAGGCCCTCGACGGCGGCGTAGGCGACTTCGAGCGCGTATTCGCCTTCCTTCTCCGGCAGCAGGTTCCCGGCGACGGCGGCGAGAAGCTCGTCGGTGTCGATCACCCGGACCGAGATCTTGTCCTTGAGCACGAGGTCGAGGTAGAGGTCGGTGGCGATCCAGCGCGGTCCGTCGCGGTGCACGCGCACCACGTCGAGGTAGAAGTCCTGGTCGCGTTCGTGGCCGGGGCTGAACCAGAAGTCGGTGATCCGCAGGCCCAGCTCCGGCAGCAGCCAGGACTCGAGGTAGTGGAACTGCGCCCGCCCCGGCGTCGGCCGCGCCAGATACAGGCCGAACGGCTCCTCGCGGAACTCCTCCACGTCGCGGCGGATGCCCTTGTTGTCGATGTTCACGCGAGCGGCCGGGTCGAACGTCTCGACCTTCGGGGGGTGCAGATCGGTCATCCGCCCATCCTGCCCTGCCCGCGCCCTCGGCGAGAATCTCCGAAACGCCGCTTAAGAGCGTGTCTCACTTGGACTATGGGTGAGGTCCGGGCATGATCGTGATCTGTGATGGACGAGTTGTCGCGGCGTCTGGTGCCCGACGAGTTATGGGCGCTGGTGGAACCGTTGATCCCGCCGGGCAAGACGCGGCCGCAGGGCGGCGGGATGTCGCGCGTCGACGATCGGGCGGTGTTCACCGCGATCGTGTTCGTGCTGACCAGCGGATGCGCCTGGCGGCATCTACCGCCCAGCTTCGGGGTCACCGTGCCGACGGCGCATCGCCGATTCGCCGAATGGACCGAGGCCGGACTGTGGCGGCAGGTGCACCAGGCTGTACTGGACGAACTGGGCGCCACAGGCATGATCGACTGGTCCCGCGCGGTCCTGGACGGAGCCTCCGTCAGGGCCAAAAAAGGGGCGGTCTGACCGGACCGAGCCCGGTCGACCGGGGCAAACCCGGTTCCAAGATCCACGCGCTGTCCGACCGCGCCGGCCTGCCCCTGACCGTCGGGATCTCCGCGGCCAACACCCACGACAGCCACGCCCTGCGGCCGTTGGTCAACGCATTGCCGGCGATCCGGTCCCGCCGCGGACCGCGGCGCCGGAAACCGGCCGAGCTGCACGCGGACAAGGCCTACGACATCCCCGCCCTGCGCACCTGGCTCCGCCAGCGCGGGATCGTCCCGCGCATCGCACGCAAGGGCATCGAATCCGCCGAGAAACTCGGCAAACACCGGTGGGTGATCGAAAGGACGATCGCCTGGCTGACCGGCTACCGACGCCTGACCATCCGCTACGACCGCAAACCCAGCCACTACCTCGCCTTCCTCACCCTCGGCGCCGCCATCACCTGCTACAAGAAACTCGCCAAATGAGACACGCTTTAAGGGCGCGGGCGGCGAGCTAGAGTTCCCGGGTCATTGGGTTCTCTTGGGGGGACACGCGGTTTGTTCGGGATCATCAGGCCCTGCCGGCACCGGCTGGCGGGGCGGCTTCACGCGGACTGGATGGCGCACCTGTGCGGCCTCTGCCTCGCGCTGCGCGACCAGCACGGGCAGTTCGCCCGGGTCGTGACGAACTACGACGCGCTGATCGTGTCGGCGCTGGTCGAAGCCCAGACACCGAGCGGGCCCCGGCGTGCCGCGGGGCCGTGCCCGCTGCGGTCGATGCGCTCGGCGTCGGTCGCGGTCGGCGACGGTGCGCGGCTCGCCGCGGCGGTGTCGCTCGTCCTGGCTTCCGCGAAGGTCGACGACCACGTCGCCGACCGGGACGGCGCTTTCGCCCGGCGTCCGGTCGCCGGAGCGGCGCGGCTCGTCGCGCGACGCTGGGCCGCGCAAGGCGGTCGGACAGGTGCCGGCATCGGTTTCGACACCGCGGTGCTGACCGAAGCGGTCGGCCGGCAGGGCGAGCTGGAACGCGCTGTCCGTGCCGGGGACTCGCCTTTGCTCGTGACCGAACCGGCAGAGCTGGCGTCGTCCGCGGCGTTCGCGCAGACCGCGGTGCTGGCCGGACGCCCCGGCAACCGCGCGCCGCTCGCCGAGGCCGGGCGGCTGTTCGGCCGGGTGGCGCACCTGCTCGACGCGGTCGAGGACCTGGCTTCGGATGCCGCGTCCGGTTCCTGGAACCCGCTGCTGGCAACGGGAACCGCGCTGGACGAGGCCCACCGGCTGTGCTCGGACGCGGTGCTCGGGGTCGAGCTGGCGCTGCGCGAGGCGGAATTCACCGATTCGGCGCTGGTGCACGCGCTGCTGGTGCACGAGCTGCGACAGGCGGTGCGGCGGGCGTTCGGACATCACCACCTGCACGGCCAGCAGCCGCCGCCCGGGTGGATCGGGCCGGGGCCGACGCCGCAGCAGTCGCCGTACGGGCCCGGGATCGGCGGGCCTGGGCAGCCGGGGGTGCCCGCGTACGGGCCGCAGCCGGGTTACGGGGCTCCGGTGCCGGGGTACGGACCTGCTGGAATGCCCGGTCCCGGCGGTCCGGACGGCCCCGAACCGCCGGAGGACCGCGGCTCGCTGGACGGCAAGGGCGGCGGTTGCTGGGTGCCGAAGTTCGCGGTCCCGCCGAAACGCCGCAACTTCTTCGCGGGCTGCGCGATCGCGACGTACATGTGCTGCTCCTGCCAGTTCTGCTGCCGCGATCCGTACCCGGGCCCCTGGAGCGGAGAACCGAACGGCAGCTGCGATTGCGACTGCGACTGCTGCGATTGCGGAGACTGCTGCAGCTGTTGCGACTGCTGAAGTTCTGACCGCGTGCACCGGGACCGGAGGTCCGCGAGGGAAGCCCGAGGGCCAGGGATTCAAGGCGGCACGATGGGCGCGTCTGTCCCAGGTCGAAGGACCTCGCGGGCCCAGGCTGGCTGTCGGGGCCAGCCCGCCGCGCCGGCGGGTTCGCGGGCAACTGGTGCCGGATCCCCAGCTCAGACGGGCCGTAGCGGAAATTGTCGGTGCCCCGGCCTACCCTGGTTCTCGTGGCTTTCGCAACCGAACACCCCGTCCTCGCCCAGTCCGACTTCCGCCCCGTCTCCGAGGTGCCTCGCGCCGGCGGCCGGTTCGAGGTCGTCAGCGAGTACCAGCCCGCGGGCGACCAGCCCGCGGCGATCGACGAGCTCGAACGCCGGATCAAGGCGGGCGAGAAAGACGTCGTGCTGCTCGGCGCCACCGGCACCGGCAAATCGGCCACCACCGCGTGGCTGATCGAGCGCGTCCAGCGGCCCACGCTGGTGATGGCGCCGAACAAGACGCTGGCCGCGCAGCTGGCCAACGAGCTGCGCGAGCTGTTCCCGCACAACGCGGTCGAATACTTCGTCAGCTACTACGACTACTACCAGCCCGAGGCGTACATCGCGCAGACGGACACCTACATCGAGAAGGACTCGTCGATCAACGACGACGTCGAGCGGCTGCGCCACTCCGCCACGATGAACCTGCTCTCGCGGCGCGACGTCATCGTGGTCGCGTCGGTGTCCTGCATCTACGGCCTCGGCACGCCGCAGTCGTACCTCGACCGGTCCACCAAGCTGGAGGTCGGCGGCACGGTGGAACGCGACGTGCTGCTGCGCGCGCTGGTCGACGTGCAGTACTCGCGCAACGACATCGCCTTCGCGCGCGGCACGTTCCGCGTCCGAGGGGACACGGTGGAGATCATCCCGGCGTACGAGGAGCTGGCGATCCGCGTCGAGTTCTTCGGCGACGAGATCGACAAGCTGTACTACCTGCACCCGCTCACCGGCGACATCGTGCGCGAGGTCGACGAGGTCCGGATCTTCCCGGCCACGCACTACGTCGCCGGGCCGGAGCGGATGGAGAAGGCGATCCGCGGCATCGAGGCCGAGCTGGAGGAACGGCTGGCCGAGCTGGAGAAGCAGGGCAAGCTCCTGGAAGCCCAGCGGCTGCGGATGCGCACCGCCTACGACATCGAGATGATGCGCCAGGTCGGCTTCTGCTCCGGCATCGAGAACTACTCGCGGCACATCGACGGCCGCGGCCCGGGCTCCGCGCCCGCCACGCTGATCGACTACTTCCCGGAAGACTTCCTGCTGGTCATCGACGAATCGCACCAGACGGTGCCGCAGATCGGCGGCATGTACGAGGGCGACATGAGCCGCAAGCGCAACCTCGTCGACTACGGGTTCCGGCTGCCGAGCGCGGTCGACAACCGGCCGCTCACCTGGGAGGAGTTCTCCGACCGGATCGGGCAGACGGTGTACCTGTCGGCGACGCCGGGCCCGTACGAGATGGGGCGGACCGGCGGCGAGTTCGTCGAGCAGGTCATCCGGCCCACCGGCCTGGTCGACCCGAAGGTGGTCGTGAAGCCCACCGAGGGCCAGATCGACGACCTGGTGCACGAGATCCGCGAGCGCGCGGACAAGGACGAGCGCGTCCTGGTCACCACGCTCACCAAGAAGATGGCCGAGGACCTCACCGACTACCTGCTGGAGCTGGGCATCCGGGTCCGGTACCTGCACTCGGAGGTCGACACGCTGCGCCGGGTCGAGCTGCTGCGCCAGCTCCGGGCGGGCGACTACGACGTCCTGGTCGGCATCAACCTGCTGCGGGAGGGCCTCGACCTGCCCGAGGTGTCGCTGGTCGCGATCCTCGACGCGGACAAGGAAGGCTTCCTGCGCAGCGGCACGTCGCTGATCCAGACCATCGGCCGCGCCGCGCGGAACGTGTCCGGCGAGGTCCACATGTACGCGGACAAGATCACCGATTCGATGCAGTACGCGATCGACGAGACCGATCGCCGCCGCGCCAAGCAGATCGCGTACAACGAGGAACGCGGCCTCGATCCGCAGCCGCTGCGCAAGAAGATCGCCGACATCCTCGACCGCGTCTACACCGAAGCGGAGGACTCGGAGGAGTCGGTCGCGGTCGGCGGCTCGGGCCGCAACGCCTCCCGCGGCAAGAAGCCCGAGCAGGGCGACCGCGTCCGCAGCTCGGGCATGCTCACCGACAAGAACGTTTCGGGGATGCCGCGCGCCGAACTGGCCGACCTGATCCAGCAGATGACCGACCAGATGATGCAGGCCGCCCGCGACCTGCAGTTCGAACTGGCCGCCCGGCTGCGCGACGAGGTCGCCGATCTGAAGAAGGAACTGCGGGGGATGGACGCGGCTGGAATCAAGTAATTACACCATCGCAGGTACCATTACACCATGGCGATGAACATCAAAGATCCGGAAACGGAGCGTCTGGCGGCCGAGGTGGCCGAGCTGACCGGCACCACGAAGACGGGCGCGGTTCGTGAATCGCTGCGCATGATGCGGGACCGGCTGGTCGCGCAACGGCGTGCGGAGCAGAACGCGGACGAGTTCGTGCGCTTCCTGCGGGAGGAGATCTGGCCGCAGGTTTCCCCGGAGAACCGGGGGAAGCCGATCAGCAAAGCCGAGCGTGAGGAAATCCTCGGATACGGGCCGGGTGGCGTGTGATCATCGACAGTTCCGCGATCGTGGCGGTGCTCATGGACGAACCGCGGGCGGTGCCGATCGCCCGAGCGATCGGCGGCGCTGAGGAATGCCGGATCGGGGCGCCGACCCTGGCGGAGGCCTCGATCGTGCTGACGCACAAGGAAGGCGAGCGAGGCGCCACGCTGCTGGCTTCGTTCCTGCAACGGCGCCGGTTCGACATCCTCACGTTCGGCGAAGCGCACTGGCGGACCGCGCAGACCGCGTTCCTGCGGTATGGCAAAGGCAGGCATTCCGCCGCGCTGAACTTCGGCGACTGCCTCACCTACGCGGCCGCGACGGTCGCTGGCGAACCGCTCCTCTGCGTCGGCGACGACTTCTCGCACACCGACCTCGAGCTGGTCAAGCTGGAGGAGGGCTGACGGTGCCCGGCAGAAAAGAAGCCCCTGACCGGGGGTGCGCTCCAGACTGAGGCACCCCCGGTTCCCGGACCCTCGCTTCGACTTTCACAGAAACATGCGGCCGTGGCAATGGGTGCGAGGGCAGAACTGAGGCAAGAAAGTCTCTCGTCCCAGGCGGACGCGCCGGGGGCTCAGTGCTTCAGCACCTTCTCCACGTACGCCTTCACCGCCGCCAGCGCCGGTTCCGACCGCCACATCCGTTCCACCTGCGCGTCGTCGGACACGCGGTTTTCCGCGATCCGCTGGTGGTAGGGCTGCCGCAGCTGCTGCTTCGTGTGCGCGAACGCCTCCGCGGGGAGTTCGCCGAGCCGGGTGGCGAGTTCGCGGGCCCGGCTGAGCACGTCCTCGCCCGGCACGACCTCGTCGACCAGGCCGCGGGGGAGCGCGTCGGCCATGGTGACCGTCGCGCCGCTGTAGATCAGGGACGGCAGCGGCGTCGTCCCGTAGGTGCAGCGCATGATCTCCAGCGCCGCCAACGGGAACGGCACGCCCACCAGCAGCTCGGTCACGCCGATGCGGCCGGGCCCGTCCGCGGCGATCCGGTGGTCGCACGCCGCGGCCAGGACCATGCCGCCCGCGATGGCGTGGCCGTTGACCGCCGCCACCACCGGGCGCGGGAAGCCGAAAACGGCCAGGAACGCGTCCGACAGCGCGGGCAGGAAATCGCCGACGTAGCGCGCGCCGCCCTCGTCGAGGGCCAGCAGGTCCACTCCGGCGCAGAACATGTCGCCGGACCCGGTGAGCACGACCGAGCGCGCTCCGGCCGCGTCGGCCTCTTCGAGTCTGATCACCAGTTCTTTGCAGGTGTCGGTGTCGAGGGTGTTGCCGCGCCCGTGGTCGAGGGTCACGAGTGCGACGCCGTCATCGAGTTCCAGGTGGATCGTCACGCGCCGAACCGTACCGGACATCCGGGCTCAGCTGGTGACGTCCTTGCGGGCGAACCGGCGGCCGGCCAGCAACAAGAAGACCGTCGTGTAGAGGACCGACGACAGCACCCCGCTGGCCAGGTTCGTCCAGTCGATGTCGGTGGAGATCAAGTCGAGCCAGGCGAACGAATAGTGCGTCGGCAGGTAGTTCCGCAGCCCGCCCAGCGCGGTGATCTGGTCGAGGATCTGCGACAGGATCGCCACCAGCACGGTCCCGCCGACCGCGCCCAGCGGCGCGTCCGTCGACACGCTCAGCAGCAGCGCGAGCCCGGCGACCCAGGCCAGCTGCACCACGATGTACACAGTGGACATCAGCAGCGCGAGCAGGCTGTCGCCGAAGCCGACCGCGTCGCCGGTCGGGCTGATGGCGTCGCCCGCGCCGTACCAGATGATGCCGACCAGCAGCGAAACCACCGGCAGCAGCACCAGCGCGGCAATCGACAGCAGCCCGGACACCGCGGCCTTCTGCCGCAGCAGCCGCTGCCGCGGCACCGGGATCGCCAGCAGGTACTTCAGGCTCGACCACGACGATTCGCTCGCGATCGTGTCGCCGAAGAACAGCGCGACGATCATCGGCAGCAGGAACGTGCCGGACACGAAGAACGCGAGCACCACGAAGTTCGGCGCGCTCGCCGTCGCCAGGTCCACGAACCCGCCGGAGCGGCGGTTCGGACTGGACTGCCCGATCTGGAACGCCACCACGAGGATGAACGGCAGCACCGCGACGAACGCCAGCACCAGCTGGGTCCGCCTGCGGCGCAGCTGCCGTTTCAGCTCCACGCCCAGCCGCAGCGTCCGGTCGGCCCGGTAGCCCGCGACCGCGCCGTCCGGACCGACCTCGGCCGGTTCCGCGGTCGCCAGGTCGCTCAGTTCCTGCAGTGCGGCCGGATCGGTGTGCACCCCGCCGGAACCGTTGCCCTCGCTCATGAATCCTCTCCCACCAGCTGCAGGAACGCGTCTTCGAGCCGGCGGCGCGGCCCGGCCTGCTCCACCGCGACCCCGGCGCGCACGAGCGCCGCGACCGCGTCGGCGCGCGGAAGCCCGTCGAGATTCGCGTGCACCAGGTCGCCCTCGGTCTCGATGTCCGACACCCCGCCGACGCTCTTGAGCGTCGCCGCGGCCGCCGCCGGGTCGCCGACCCGGAACGTGGCCTCGCCGCTCGAGGCCGCCAGCTCGCCGACCTCGCCCGAGGCCACGAGCCTCCCGCGGTGCATGACCACCACGTGCGAACACGTCTGCTCGACCTCGGCCAGGAGGTGGCTCGAGACGACGACGGTGCGCCCGGTGGCGGCGTAGCGCTGCAGGACCTCCCGCATCTGGTGGATCTGCGGCGGGTCGAGCCCGTTGGTCGGTTCGTCGAGCACCATCAGCTCCGGCAGCCCGAGCATCGCCTGCGCGATCGCGAGCCGCTGCCGCATGCCCTGGCTGTAGGTCTTCACCCGCCGGTGGACGGCGTCGCCGAGCCCGGCGATCTCCAGCGCCTCGGTGAAATGCGCCTTCTCGGCCGGCCGCCCGGTCGCCGCCCAGTACAGCTCCAGGTTCGCCTTGCCGGACAGATGCGGCAGGAAGCCGGAGCCCTCGACGAAAGACCCGATCCGCGACAGCACCGGCGCGCCGGGCGTGATCCGGTGGCCGAACACGCGGATCTCGCCCGCGGTCGGCGTGATCAGGCCCATCAGCATCCGCAGCGTGGTCGTCTTGCCCGCGCCGTTGGGGCCGAGCAGGCCGAGCACCTGACCCGGTTCGACGCGGAACGACAGGTCCGCCACGGCGGTGAACCCGCCCGCGTACTGCTTGCGCAGCCCCTTGATCACCAGCGGGGTGCCGGCGAGTTCCGGGTCGACGTCGTGCGCCCGGCGGCGCCGGATCGCCGCGATCACGACGACCGCGATCGCGACCAGCAGCGTCGCGCCGATGCCGATCAGCTGTCCGACCGGCAGGGGTGCGCCGACCGACGCGCCGGGCACCACCGGAACGGCGAGCGCGGCGCCGGGCGCGAGCCCGACCCGGAACACCGCAGGCTGCGTCGGCACCGAGTACGCCTGGTCGGTCGTGCCCACGACGAGCCGCAGCGAATGCCCGGAGTCGATCGGCCGCACGACACCCGGCAGCGTCACCGTGACGTCGACCGGCGTGCCGTCCGCGGGCAGCCCGGTGACCCGGAACGGCGCGACCGTGTTCGCGGGCAGCACGCGCGTGCCGTCCTGGCCGACGTCGTACAGCTTCGCGAACAGCACCGCTTCCGGCTGCGGATGCGCCGGGTCGGTCGCGACCTGCAGCCGGACGGTGCTCGAACCGGACAGCACGACCTGGCTGTCGAACGGCGCGGTGCCGAATTGCGCGGCCTGCCCAGGCGGGTCGCTGGAGAACAGGGGAGCCAGCCGGGAAGTGCCGGACGCGAGGCCGTTGAGCCCGGGAATCCCGCTCACCGCGGCCGGATTCGCTCCGGCGGGCCGGACGATCGGCTGCGCCGGACCGGCGAGGGCCACCTGTTTCCGCTCGGTTCCGGCACCGGCGAGCCCGGGGTACGCGGCGGCGTTGACCGTCCGCACCGACGGGGTTCCGTTGGCGCGCAACGTGCCCTGGACGTCGTAGCTGAATCCGTGGCCGGGGTCGCCCTGGCCGGTGAGCGACGACCACAGGAAGTCGCCGATCTTCGCGCGCAGCTGAGGTCCGGGGACGCCGCCGTCGTGGCCGCCGGTGTACCAGATCGTGCGCACCGAGCCGCCCGCCGCGGTGATCTGCCGTGCGGTGGCGTCGGATTGGTCGAGCCCGAACAACGTGTCGCTCTCGCCCTGCACGAGCAGCGTCGGCGCGGTGATCTTGCCGGTGACCGACGAGGGGGAGACGCGGTGCAGGAGCGCGACCGTCTCCGGGCTGGCCTTGCCGGTGGTCGCGAGTTCCTCGTACGCCTTGCACACCGCCGCGGTGAACCGGCCGCACGGATCCGCCGACGGCCGCTCAGCCCGCGCCCCGGCTGACGGCGCGGCGGCTTGCGGTGCGGTGCCTCCGCTGTTCCCGGCCGTGCCGCCGGTGTCGCTGGTGGGCTGCCCCGCCTCGGGCGCTTCGGCGGACGGCGTGCTCGCCGCGGCCGCACCCGAACCGGCGGAGAAGAAGATGCCCGCCCAGCTCTTCTTGAAGACGCCGCCCGGGGAGAACGCGCCGGCCGCCGGAGTTTTCGCCGACGGAGCGGTCGCCGCCGCGGCGTTCGGCACGAGAGCCTGGCCGAGGTCGTTGTAGGTGATCACCGGCGCGAGCGCGCGCACCCGGTGATCGGTCCCGGCGAGCAGCAGCGACAGCGAACCGCCGTAGGACGCCCCGGTCACTCCGATCTCGGGGGCGCCGCCGGAGCCGGTCGCCACGTCGTGGCTCGCGGCCAGCCGGTCGACCAGCCGGCGCGCGTCGGCGACCTCGCCGTCGGGATCGTTCAGCCCGATTTTGCCGGTGCTGCGCCCGAATCCGCGCGCGGACCAGGCGAGCACCACGAACCCGCGCTGGGCCAGCTCGCGCGCCTGCGGGTCCACACTGGACTTGTCGCCGCCGAAGCCGTGCGCGAGCAGCACCGCGGGCGCGGGCGTGCGTTCGGGGTAGTAGGTCGTGGTGTCGATCCGGACCTGATCGGGGGAACCGGGTCCGGCGGGCATCGAGACGAAGGCGTCCTGGGTCCGGACCGGTGCGGGACCGCGGTCGCGGGTCGCCCAGACGGTCGCCGCGGCCGCGGCGACCAGCACCACGGCGGCGACGGCGGCGAACCGGGAGCCGCGGGTGCGGGGAAGCGGGATTCGGGGCACGACGCGACGTTATGACGGTTTCGCTGAGAAGGCGCACACGACCTCACATGGATTTGATGGTGGCGGTTCTCTCGCGCCGGAACCAGCACCGCGGGACCGGCTGAAAGCGACCCCGCGCGCGGCGGCGGAGCCGACGCCATCAATACGGTGACTTGAGCAACCTCCGCTGGCGTTCGCAGCCCGTAACCGGCAGACTGAACGCGCTGTGAGGGGAGTATTCCTTCGCGGCGGTGTCGTCAGCACGGTGATCCGGTGAGTCATTCGCCGAGGTCCCCGGCACCGTCGGCCGGTTTCGCACCGGCGGGAGAGACCTCCGGTTAGTTGCTGCTGCGCACTATCCGGAGGTTTCTGAGATGACCGTCCCCCTGTGGCTGTGGTTCGCGACAGTCGGCGGGCTGCTCGCGCTGATCGCCGTGGACCTGGTGATCGTCGACCACAAGCCGCACGAGGTGACCACCGGCGAGGCCGCGCGCTGGGTGATCTTCTACATCGCCTGCGCCGTCCTGTTCGGAGCCGGCGTCTGGATCTTCGCCGGGCACGATCCCGGGGTCCAGTTCTTCACCGGGTACATCACCGAGTACTCGCTGAGCGTCGACAACCTCTTCATCTTCATGGTCATCATGGCCTCGTTCAAGGTGCCCGCGATCCACCAGCACCGCGTGCTGCTGGTCGGCATCCTGCTCGCGCTCGGCATGCGCAGCGTGTTCATCGCGGTCGGCGCGGCGCTGATCAACCAGTTCGTGTGGGTGTTCTTCGTCTTCGGCGCGGTGCTGGTCTGGACCGCGATCAGCATGCTGCGCGGCAACGGCGGCGGCGAGGAGGAGTACCACGAGAACGCGCTCACCCGCTGGGTGCGCAAGCTGTTCCCGGTCACCGACGACTACCGCGGCCACAAGTACCTGGTGAAGGAAGGCGGCAAGCGGAAGATCACGCCGATGCTGCTGGTGATCGTCGCGATCGGCTCGGCCGACCTGCTGTTCGCGGTGGACTCCATCCCGGCGATCTTCGGCATCACCCAGGAGGCGTTCCTCGTCTTCACCGCCAACGCGTTCGCGCTGATGGGCCTGCGGCAGCTGTACTTCCTGCTCGGCGGGCTGGTCACGAAGCTCGTGTACCTCAGCTACGGGCTCGCGGTGATCCTCGCCTTCATCGGCGCGAAGCTGGTGGTGCACGCGCTGCACGAGTACCACCTCGCGCCGGGCTGGCTCGACATCAGCAACTGGATGTCCCTCGGCGTCATCGTCGTGGTCCTGACCGTCACCACGGTGCTGAGCCTGGCCAAGGCCAAGCGCGACGAACGGCGAGCGGTCGAGGCCAAATAGGTCGTTTGCCTTGCTAAGGATCGGGTACGGTCGTCGGCATGCGTCCTGCCGACATCGAAGTCCTCGCCGTCCCCGGCCGTCCCGCGCTGCGCGGTGACCTCCTGCTCGCCGCGGTGAGCAGTCCCGACCTGGAAACCGACCAGTACCGCAGCGCGATCCGGCGGATCTCGCTCTCCGGCGGCGAAACGCCGTGGACGCACGGTCCGCGCGACTCCTCGCCGGCGATCTCGCCGGACGGCCGGTGGGTCGCGTTCCTGCGCGCGGGCGACGGCAAGGGCGCCGAGGGCAGCCCGCAGGTGCACGTGATGCCCGTCGACGGCGGCGAATCCCGGAGGCTCACCTCGCTGCACCTCGGCGCGGACGCGCCGGTGTGGGCTCCGGATTCGCGCTGGCTCGCGTTCACCGCGCGGGACCCCGAGCCGGGCCGCTACGGCACCGAAGACGCCGACGAGCGCACACCGGAGCCCGCCGCGGAAGCGCCGCGGTTGATCAAGCGGCTCGACTACCGGATCGACAACATCGGCTTCCTGCGCGACCGGCCGAAGCGGCTGTTCGTGCTCGACACGTTCGAAGACAGCGAGCCGGAGGCGGTGACCCCGCGCGACTACAGCGTCAGCCAGCCGGTCTGGACGCCGGACGGCGAGCGCGTCGTCGTGACCGTGCCGCACGACTTCGACCGGACGGAAACGCGCGAGCACGACCTCGTCGCGTTCCCGGTCGACGGCGGCGAACCCGAAGTGCTCGCCGCGTGCGCCGGTTACGCCGATCAGCCGGTGTACGCGCCGGACGGCACGCTCTACTTCATCGGCACGTCCCATGAGGACGGTGTGGTCGTCGCTTCCAACGCCGGTCTGTACGCAGTCGTGCCGGACGGGAAACCGCGGCGGCTGACCGATGTCGAGACGGTGGACCTCGAGCCCGGCTCCGGCCCGGCGATTCCGCTCGGCGACGAGGTCCTGGTCGCCGTACGCAACCGCGGTGCGGTGGAACTGCGGGCGATCCCGGCGGACGCCGACGGCGCGAAACTCGACGACTTGCGCGTGCTGCACGCCGGGCACTCGGCGGTCCACGGATTCGCGGCGGACGGCGAAACCGTCGTCGCGGTAGTGGCCGGTTTGGACACCGCGGGGGAGTTGGCGGTCCTGGGCCCCGACGGTCCGCGCGTGCTCACCGATTACTCGAAGCCGTTGCGGGACAAGGGTCTTTGCGAGGTCGTGGAACTCGAAACGACCGCGCCGGACGGCTATCCGGTGCACGGCTGGCTCGTGCTTCCGGAGGGCGAAGGGCCGCATCCGGTGCTGCGCGTGGTGCACGGCGGACCGTTCGCCCAGCAGGAATGGACGGTGTTCGACGAGGCGCAGGTGTACGCGTCAGCCGGTTTCGCGGTCGTGCTCGGCAACCCGCGCGGTTCGGCCGGATACGGGCAATCGCACGGCACTTCCGTCGTGCACAACCTGGGCACCGTCGATGTCGACGACGTGCTCGCGCTGCTCGACAAGGCGCTGGAGCGGCCCGACCTCGACTCGTCGCGGACCGGGATCATGGGCGGTTCCTACGGCGGGTTCATGACGAGCTGGGTCGCCGCGAAGCACCCGGACCGGTTCCGCGCGGCGTGGAGCGAGCGCGCCGTGAACGCGTGGGATTCCTTCGCCGGCAGCTCCGACATCGGCTACTACTTCACCGAGGGCTACGTCGGCGCGGACCCCGAGGAACAGCGTCGCCGCAGCCCGCTCAGCTACGCCGCGGACGTGCGGATCCCGTTCGCCGTCGTGCATTCCGAACAGGACTGGCGGTGCCCGCTGGAGCAGGCGCAGCGGCAGTTCGTGGCGCTGCGCCAGGCCGGCGTCGAGACGGAATTCCTGCTGTTCCCCGGCGAGGGACACGAGCTGACGCGCTCGGGCAAGCCGCGGCACCGGGTGCAGCGGTTCGAGGCGGCGCTGGCCTGGTGGGCCCGGCACCTCAGCTGAGCAGCGTGTAGTTCAGCTCCTCGCACACGCGCCCGAGCGGCACGTCGAGCCCCGGATGGTCCAGCGGAAGCAGGACGTCCGGGGCGATCGGCAGCGCCGCGCCCGCGGGCGGGTCCCACAGGCACACCGAGGGCTTGCCCGCGTCCATCGACGAGCGGTACCAGAGCCCGTCGAGGTCCGGCATCGCGCCGCGGATCGCCCGCGCCCACGCCTGGGTGATCTTCTTCGGGCCGCTGGAGATCTCCTGCGACGCGCCGACCCGCGTCGGCCACAGCCCGGTGAGGTCGAGCAGCCGCAGCACCCGCGTCGGGCGCACCACGACCAGCCGGGGCCCGCGCGTCGTGCGGTCCACCGTCGAGGTCGTCTGGAACACCTCGGCGACGCTCGTGCGCACGGTCAGCCCGAAATAGAGCACGCCGTTGCCCGGGTCGGTGACCGGACGGCCGCCCCGGCCGGGCGTCTGCTGGTCGAACCGGCCGTGCGGGAGCGGGCCGGTGTAGCGGAAGGTGTTCCACTGCTGCGGATGGTTGCCGTGCGCGGTGAAGATGCGGACCAGCCGGGTCTCGGGCTGCACCGAAACCACGTCGTGGCTGCGGTCCAGCCCCTTGACCAGAGCCGACCGCGCCGGAGGCGAGGGGAG
This sequence comes from Amycolatopsis echigonensis, assembly GCF_014174495.1. Classification (GTDB taxonomy): domain Bacteria; phylum Actinomycetota; class Actinomycetes; order Mycobacteriales; family Pseudonocardiaceae; genus Amycolatopsis; species Amycolatopsis echigonensis. Next base: position 55,554 of record NZ_JACJHR010000042.1, on the reverse strand, counting down.
CCGGGCCATGCGGGGGAGGTTGTCCGTCCTGTGTCGGGGCAGGGGGCGGGCCTGCGCCGCGGCGGGCGCGGCGGTGCGCAGGCGGGAAGGTCAGCGGGTCAGAACGGCGAGCCGAGGGTGGCGACGAGCCGGGCCACCTGCTCGGGGTCGCCGCCGGCGAGCAGCCACTGCCGCGGCGTGGCCGGCCGGTCGCTGATCACCAGGTCGGACTGCGGGGTGTTCATGAACGCGGCGACGACCAGCGCCGGCTGGTCCTCGGGGACGGCGCGCAGCACGGTTTCGAGGCCGGGCAGCACGCCCGCGCCGTTGAACTGCCACGCGGGCAGCCGCCAGCCCTGGTCCTTCCAGCCGGTGAGCCTGCCTTCCTTGAGGCGGTGCCGGATCCGGCTGTCGTCGACGTTGAGCATCTCGGCCGCCTGGCCGACCGACAGCGCGGAATCGGCGAGCACGGCGTGCGCGGCGACGGTGCGCGCGCGGAAGTCCGGTTCGCTTTCGTCGCGCGGGCTCAGGTCGAGGCCCGCGTCGGTGAGCGCGGCCCGCTGGTCGGGGGAGAAGTAGTGCGAGGGGTCGGGGTTGGGCGGCGACAGCCTGCGGGCCGCGTCCTCCACGAGCGTGAGAAACTCGTTCGCGTCGGCTTTGAGGCCGGCTCTTGCGAGAACGTTCTCCAGCGCTATCGACATACGCTCAGACTAGCGCGTGTGTGCGGGTTCGTGCGGTTTCTCGCCTTTTTGTGGGTGAATTCACCAAAGATCGCCACGTATCGCACAGAAGTCAACACGCGGGGTAGGCGAGTTCGGGACAGTCTGCCCCGCACCGGGTGGCTTGTCCAGGCTTTCGAGTGCTTGACACTCCCGGACCGCCGATTTACGTTGCGAACGAGTAATCGGTTTCCCGCCCTCGGGTGCGGCCCGTGCTCCGCCGTCCGCGGCGGACGCTGGGGGGACAGGGGGTGGGGCGTGCCTGGCGGCTCGGCGGATCTCCGCCGGGCCGCCAGGCACGTCGTTTCCCTCCGGGCCCGGTGTGCGCGGCGGATCTCGCCGCGCGGGGGCTTCAGCGGTGCGAGCTCTGCCGGTCGATCAGCTGCGCGTCGAGGGTCGTGGTGACCGGCTCGCGGGTGCTGTCGGCGATGCGGGCCAGCAGCAGTTGCGCGGCGACCCGGCCGATCTCGTACGCCGGCTGAGCCACGACGGTCAGCGGCGGGTCGATCAGGGTCGTCCACGGGGCGTCGTCGAACGAGACGATGCCGATGTCGCGCCCGGCCCGCAGCTTCCGCGCCGCGAGCGCCTCCAGCACCCCGATCGCCATCGTGCTGTTGGCGACCAGCAGCGCGTCCGGCGGCGCCGGCTGGTCGAGCAGGTCCCCGGCGGCGCGGCGCGCGCCCTCCGCCCGGTATTCGGCGCGGCGGTAGATCGCGTTCTCCTCGCCGACCGCGTCGAGGTAGCCGGACAGCCGGTCGTCGGCGGTGCGCACGCCGGACGGCCCGCTCAGGCACCCCACCCGGCGGTAGCCGTTCGCGACGAGATGCCGGGTCGCCTGCCGGGCGGCGCGGCGGGTGTCGACGAGCACCTGGTCGCAGTCGGTGCCGGGAAGCGGCCGGTCGACCGCGACCACCGGCGTGCCGAGCCGGCGCAGCCGGGTGACGTTCGTGGCCGGGCCGGTGGGGGACAGCAGCACGCCCGCGACGCGTTCCTGCAGCGCGACGTCGAGGTACCGGCGTTCCTTGTCCTCGTTCTCGTCGGAATTGCAGAGCACGACCGAATATCCCGACACCTGCGCGAGATCCTCGACCCCGCGCGCGATCGAGGTGAAGAACGGGTTCTCGACGTCGGAGATGATCAGCGCGAGCACCGCGGTCTCCTGGCGGCGCAGATTGCGGGCCAGTCCGTTCGGGTGGTAGCCGAGTTCCTCGGCCGCCTCGAGCACCCGGGCGGCCAGCTCGGGGTCCACTGTGGACTTCCCGTTCAGGGTCCGCGACACCGTGGCGGTCGAGACGCCTGCCCTGGCGGCGACGTCGCTGATCGTGGCCACCGAGCCTCCTCGTCCTGGCTTCCTTGACACCCCGGAGACCGCAGAATACCGTCCCGGGTAATCGTTTACCGTCAGCTTACCGGGGGTGCGGCGATGCAACCGGGCCCGTTGCTCGGCATCGACATCGGCACGTCCAGCTCTAAAGGCGTCCTCGTGGGTGCGGACGGCACTGTACTGGCGCGCGCCGCCCGCCCGCACAGCACCTCCCGCCCGCGGCCCGGCTGGTTCGAGCACGACGCCGAAACGGTGTGGTGGGCCGCGTTCGCCGAGCTGGTGCGCGAATTGCTGGCCGGCGGGCGGAAACCCGCCGGTCTCGCGGTGAGCGGCATCGGCCCGGTGCTGCTGCCCGCCGACGCCGACGGCCGCCCGCTGCGCCCGGCGATCCTGTACGGCGTGGACACCCGGGCCGGCGCGGAAATCGCCGAGCTGACCGCCGAACTCGGCGAAGAGTCCATTGTGGAGCGCTGCGGGAGCGCGCTGTCGAGCCAGGCGGTCGGCCCGAAGTGGCGGTGGCTGTACCGGCACGAGCCGGACGTCGCCGCGCGGGCCCGCCAGTTCCTGATGGCGAGTTCGTACCTCGTGCGGCGGCTGACCGGCGAATACGTGCTCGACCACCATTCGGCCAGCCAGTGCGACCCGATGTACGACCTGCGCGCGGGCGGCTGGGCGGAGGACTGGGCCGCGCTCGTCGCGCCCGGGATCGATTTGCCGCGGCTCGCCTGGCCGACCGAGGTGGCCGGGACGGTCACCGCTCAGGCCGCCGCTGAAACCGGACTGCCGGCCGGATTGCCGGTCACCTGCGGCACGATCGACGCGTGGGCCGAAGCGACCAGCGCCGGAGTGCGCGACCCCGGCGACACGATGGTCATGTACGGCACCACGATGTTCCTCGTCCAGGCTGTCGCCGAGGCTCGCCCGGTGCCCGGATTGTGGGCGACGCGCGGGGTGGTGCCGGGCAGCTACTCGCTGGCCGCGGGAATGGCGACGTCCGGCGCGATCACCGACTGGCTGCGGGAACTCTTCGACGGCGACTTCGCCGAACTCGTCGCCTCGGCCGGTCAGGTTCCGGCCGGAAGCCGCGGACTTGTGATGCTGCCGTACTTCGCGGGCGAGCGGACTCCGCTGCCGGATCCGTTGGCACGCGGGGTGATCGCCGGGCTGACCACCTCGCACGGCCGGGCGGAGCTGTACCGCGCGGCGTTGGAAGGAACGGCTTACGGGGTGCGGCACAACCTCTCCGCGATGGGTGCGCCCGCGCGCCGGTTGGTCGCGGTCGGCGGCGGCACCCAGGGGCGGGTGTGGACGGGGATCGTGAGCGACGTGACGCGCACGCCGCAGCATCTCCCGACGGAAACGGTGGGCGCGTGCTTCGGGGACGCGTATTTGGCGGCGGTGGCGGTCGGGCTGGAGCCGGACATCGAGGCGTGGAACCCGGTGGCCGAGGTGATCGAGCCGGATCCGGCCCGGGCGGATCGGTACGACGAGTTCTACGAGCACTACCGTGCGCTGTATCCGGCGACGATCGACGTCGCGCATTTCCTTGCGCGACAACAAGATTTGGCGGCGGAATGAGTTACCGGGCGAAGTAGGCGCCCGGGGTGAGGCCGGTGAGGGCCCGGCATTCGCGGGTGAGGTGCGGTTGATCGGCGTACCCCGCGGCGACGGCCAGGTCGGCGAGCGTCGCCGTGGCGGGTGCCAGTGCGACGGCTCGTTGGAAGCGCAGGACGCGGCGGTAGGTGGCCGGTCCGTAGCCGACCGCGAGGGTGAACAAGCGGCGCGCCTGGCGTTCGCTTCGGTCTGCTTTTGCCGGATGCCACGCCGAGGGGCCGTCGGCGTTGGCCTGACGCCGTGCCGGTCGCACGTCCAGTGCGGCCGAACGCGCTGCGGCTTGCGTGCCCGAGCGCGCCGGTTGCCGGGGAGAACGAGACTCCCCTCGGACGGGAATCTCGGCGGCTAACTGCGCCAGCATCCGCTCCACTACCGGGTCCGCGGCAGCCGCCCGGGCCGCCGCGACGTCGGCCATCGCGTCGGCGAGATCGCGGCCGCTGAGGATCTCGTCGGCGAGGGTCGCGCCGCGGTGGTTCCAGAGGTCCGTCAGCGAGACCCGGCTGTCGCGCAGTTCGTCCGCGCCCACGCCGAGCATCGCCGCTGCCGCTCCCGGCTGGAAGCGCAGGCCGCGCAGCCGCGTGCCGGGCGGGAAGACCGACGTCCACGCCGTCGTGTCCGGCCCGGCCACGAACACCTGGCCGGCATCGGCGACGAGGTCCACGCACCCGTCGGGGACGATCCGCTTCGGGCCGGGCTCCGCCGATTCCCAGCGGCACCGCACGAGGCGGCGCAGCGAGTGCGGCGGCGGGCTTTCCGAGTACACCCCGCGATCATGCCTCGCGGGTACGACAGAATGCCTCCATGACCCCGATCGATGCCTTGGCCTGGGTCCACGTACGGGACCGCCGGCTGCTGTCCGTCCGCACGACCGGCAAGGAAAAGTTCTATCTCCCCGGCGGCAAGCGCGAACCCGGCGAGGGCGACGTCGAGGGTTTGTGCCGGGAGATCCGCGAGGAACTGGGCGTCGCGCTCGACCCGCTCAGCTTCCGGTTCTTCGCGCTCCTCGACGAGCAGGCCGACGGTTTCGCCGACGGCCGCCGCGTCCGGATGACCTGCTACACCGCCGACCACACCGGCGAACCGGAGCCGTCGGCGGAGATCGCCGAGGCCGCCTGGCTGCGCGCCGCGGACGCCGCCGCGTGCCCACCCGCCGGACAGCGCGTGCTGCGGATGCTGTCCGAGGCGGGGCTCGTCGACTGATCACCCTGCGTCAGCTCCGGAGCGCGCGAGCGTCATCGGCATCGTGCGTGGTGACCGTGCCCGTGAGCGAACGCCCTTTACCCCCATCAGGGTGAATAGAAGTCAATTTTCTCGGGTTGGCTAACGCCGTGTAACGGTCCGGCGAAGAACCAGACGTCGCACTCGCGGGAAGTGCGCTCGAGAAGAGAAGACCTCTCCATGGGTGTTCCTGGCGCGACCCGGCCCACGGCGGTTCGGGGGGAACCGGGCAGGCTGCGGCCGCTCGGAAGCGGGGTGGTCGTGGTCGGCGTCATCGCCGTCGCGGTCGCCGTCGCGTGGTACGTCATGCCGAAAGCGACCCCGGACCGGCCCGCTCCGGCCGCGTCGGTGCCGTCGGTGACCGTCGAACCGGCGATCGCGCGCGAGGTGACCCGCACGGTCGTCTACGAACTGACCGGCGAGGACGTCGCGCGCAACCTCACCTACGTCGCGGCCGGCGGCGACCTCGAACAACAGGCCGCGGTGCGGCTGCCCTGGTCGGTCACGGTACAGCGGACGACCATCGCCGAGCAGCCGGTGTTCAGCAGCCTGGTCGCGCAGAGCACCGGGGCGCTGCTGTGCCGGATCCGGGTGGACGGGCACGTGGTCGCCGAGAAATCGGTGGCGGGGGAGGGGCGGCAGCTCAGCTGCAGCGCCTGACCTGGGCGGACCTCCAGCTCCGCACCCAAAGCCGCGCTGGGGTTTCCCAGCGTATGCGGCGGACTCGCGGGCGTGCTGCTCGCCGGACCGGCAGAAGAGGCGGGCCCGCATAGGCTTCGCTTTCGGGGCATCGCACTCCGCTCCGGAGAGAAAACCTCAGCGCTGGGCACGGAGAAGGGCCCGGCTCACCGCGACGAGTCCCGGCCTGCGGCAGGATCACCACCGTGAACGGTGCGATCGGATTCGGGCCCGCGCTCATCGCCGTGCTCGCGGTGCTGACGCTCGCGGGGGCGGCCGTCGTCCGGTTCGGGCAGCTCGGGCAGGGCCGGGCGGTGGTCGTCGCGGCCGTCCGCGCCGTCGTGCAGCTCGCGCTCGTCTCCCTGGTCATCACGGTCATCCTGCGTTCGGACTGGCTGACCGGCCTGTTCGTGCTCGCGATGTTCTCCATCGCCGCCGCGACGTCCGCCAGCCGGATCGGGGTGCCGCGGCGGATCGGGTGGGTCGCGCTGTCCCTGGCGTCCGGCGTTGTTCCGGTGCTGGGGCTGGTGCTCGGTTCCGGCGTCGTTCCGGCGAAGCCGATCGCCGTCGTGCCGGTCGCGGGAATCGTGATCGGCGGGTCGATGACCGCGACCTCGCAGGCGGCCCGCCGCGCGCTCGACGAACTCAAGCAACGCCGCGGTGAGTACGAAGCCGCGCTCGCGCTGGGATTTCTCCCTAGGCACGCCGCGCTGGAGATCTGCCGTCCGTCGGCGGGACACGCGTTGATCCCGGCGCTCGACCAGACCCGGACGGTCGGCCTGGTGACCTTGCCGGGCGCGTACGTCGGCGTCCTGCTGGGCGGGGCGAGCCCGCTTCAGGCCGGTACGACGCAGGTGCTGGTGCTGATCGGCCTCCTGGCCGCGGAGGCGATCGCCGTGCTGGTGACGGTGCAGCTCGTCGCGGCGGGGTCGATCCGCCGCGACGAGCCGGCTCAGCCGAGCGGGGCGGCCAGGTGAGAGCGGTCGTTGAAGCCGCGGATCAGCCAGTTGTCGCCGTGCACCACGAGGTGGGAGATCGATCCGTTGTCCGCGCCGAGGAACGCGAACCGTTCCAGCGCGCGGCTCGCCTGGGCGAACGCCTCGCCGATCACGCCGCCGTGGGTGAACACCGCGACCCGCTGGTCCGGATGCGCCGCGGCGATGCGCGTGAGCGCGGCCCGGATCCGCCTGCCGAACGCTTCGTCGGATTCCGCGCCGGGCAGGACGTCCCACCGCTGTTCTTCCCACAGCTTCTGCGCCAGCGGATGCCCCTCGGCGGTGTGCTTCCGGAACAGCCCGTTTTCCCATTCGCCCAGGTGGATCTCGCGCAGATCCGGCTCGACGACCGGGGTGAGGCCGAGCTTTTCCGCCAGCGGCGCCGCGGTCTGCGCGGTGCGCCGCAAAGTGGTCACGTACAGCGCTTCGATGCGTTCCGACGCCAGCCGCTCGCCCACGCGCGCGGCGTGGTCGCGGCCTTCCGGCGCGAGGTCCGGGTCGGCCTGGCCGTCGACGAGATCGAACGGCTCGCTGAGCCGTTGCGGCATCGATTCCCCGTGGCGCACCAGGAAAATCTCAGTGGCGCCCGAAGGCGGGCTGAAGCGGTGCTGGCGGTACTCGACTTCCTGTTCGGGCGTGCTCATGCCCCGACCCTAACCGGTCGGCTCAACCGAGTTGCTTGTCCACGAAGCACCACCGCCACGTCTCGCCCGGCTCGAAGCTGCGCATGACCGGATGCCGGGTCTCGTGGAAATGCTGCGACGCGTGCTTGCCCGGCGACGAGTCGCAGCAGGCGACGTGCCCGCACTTGAGGCACATCCGCAGGTGCACCCAGGTCAGCCCGGCCTCGAGGCATTCGGCACAGGAGTCCCGGGAACTGGGCTCCTGCTCCGGCCATTCGTGGTCGAGGTGCTTGCACGACCCGGCCGTGGCGGCGGGGGTGCTGAGTTCGCGTTCGGCCACCGGCGGTTCCTCGTCGTCGCGGTCGAGCATGGATTCTTCGATGTCGAGCCGGGCCAGCACGCGGCGCAGCACCGCGTCGTCGGCGGTTCCCCGGTCGCGCGCGCTCAGGAACTGTTCGCGTTCGGTTTCCAGCAGCTGGACGCGAAGCCGGCGGTAGGCGTCGCTCGGGGTTTCGGCGAGCGCGCTCTGCCTGCCGAGCTGCTCCCACGCGGCGTCGGAGCGGCCCTGCAACCGGTCGCGCAACCGCTCGATCACCTCGGGCGGATCTTCCGGACGGCGCAGTTCCTCGAGTTTCGCGAGCGCGGCCCGGGTCATGTCGTGCAGCACGGCGGCTTCCTGCAGCGCGTCCTCCGCCGGGTCCGGACGGGGCAGCCGCAGCCGCCGGATCAGCGGCGGCAGCGTCATGCCCTGCACCACGAGCGTCCCGGCCACCACCACGAACGCGGCCAGCACGAGCACCGCGCGCTGCGGGGTGTCCGCGGGCAGCACGAACGCCGCGGCGAGCGTGACCACGCCGCGCATCCCGGCCCACGCGATCACCGCCGAATAGCGCCACGGCCACACCTTGCCTCGCTGGAAGCCCAGGGTCTTCAGGACGCGTTTCACCACGCCGATCCCGACCATCCACAGCATGCGGGTCAGGATCGTCGCGGCGAGCACCGCGGCGCAGATCCCGGCGAGCTGCCCCAGCGTCAGCCCGCTCTTGCCGACCTCGTGCAGGATTCTCCGCACTTGCAGGCCGATCAGCAGGAAGACCATGTTCTCCAGCAGGAACTGGACGGTCTCCCAGTTCAGCCTGCTCGCCAGCCGCGACGGCCCGGACTGGATCCGCGGCGTCTGGTGCCCCTGGATGAGCCCGGTGACGACCACCGCCAGCACACCGGATCCGTGCACCGCTTCAGCGAGCAGGTACGCCGCGAAGGGCACCGCGAACGACAGCGCGGTGTCGGTGATCGTGTCCTCCAGCTTCGCCCGCACGTACGTGACGATCAGCCCGACGAGGAAGCCGACGACGATCCCGCCGACGGCCGCGAGGAGGAAGTCGAGACCGACCTGCCAGAGGCTGACCGCTCCGGCGATCGCCGCGATCGCGGTGCGCAGCGCGACGAGCGCGGCGGCGTCGTTGAAGAGGCTTTCGCCCTCCAGCAGCCGGACGAGCTTGCGCGGCATCCCGACCCGCCGCGCGACCACGCTCGCCGCCACCGCGTCCGGCGGCGCGACGATCGCGCCCAGCGCGATCCCGGCGGCCAGCGGCAATCCCGGCACGACCAGCCAGGCGACCAGCCCGACGCCGAACGCCGTGAACACGACGAGCCCGACCGACAGCAGCGCGATCGGCCCGCGAAGCTTGCGGAACGCGATCAGCGACGTCTGGATCGACGCCGAGTACAGCAACGGCGGCAGGAGTCCGATGAGGACGACTTCCGGGTCCAGTTCGTACTGCGGCACTCCGGGGACGAACGACACCGCGACGCCGACCGCGACCAGGCACAGCGGCGCGGACCAGTCCATCCGGCGCGCGACGACGGTCACCAGGAGGACCGTCAGGACCAGCGCCACCAGTTCCGCTGCGATTTCCACCGCACAATCATCACCCGCGGCCTCGGAGCGTGCGCACGGACCGGCGTTAGGCTGCGGTCGTGACGACGGTGGAGACGCGGGCCGGTGCCGTCCGCGGCGAGGTGCGGGACGGAGTCGGGTTTTTCCTGGGGGTCCCGTTCGCGGAGCCGCCGGTGGGGGAGTTGCGGTTCCGGCCGCCGGTGCCGGTCGCTTCCTGGACCGGGGTGCGCGACGCGACGGAGTTCGCGGGCAAAGCTCCGCAGCCCGACGTGACCGGGAAACGCTTCGTCGGCGACGAGGACTGCCTGTACGTCAACGTCTACGCACCCGAAGCGCCCGGCTCGTACCCGGTGCTCGTGTGGATCCACGGCGGCGGCGGGGTGATGGGCGCTCCGCATCAGTTCGACGCGTCCGCGTACGCCCGCAACGGCGTGGTCGTCGTGACCGTCGGGTATCGGCTCGGGGTGCTCGGCCTGCTCCGGCTGCCCGGGGTTTCCGACGGGAATCTCTCGCTGCACGACCAAGTGCTGGCGCTGGAATGGGTCCGCGACAACGTGGCCGCGTTCGGCGGCGACCCCCGCCGCGTCACGCTCGCCGGGCAGTCCAATGGAGGCCGCACCGTGGGGACGTTGCTGGCGGTTCCGGCCGCGCGCGGGCTGTTCGGCCAGGCGATCGTGCAGAGCGGCACGGGCGTGGGTTCCGTCGTGCACACCCCTGCCGAGGCGGAAGCTGTCGGCGAGGCGGTGCTGGCCGAGCTGGGAAACGCCGATCTGTCCACGCTGCCGGTCACGGAGATTCTGACCGCGCAGCAACGGGTCACGGCTCAGCTCGGCACGCTCGTGCCGTACCGGGTGGTGGTCGACGGGGAGCTTCTGCCTCGGCGGCCCGGAGAAGCGGTCGCGGACGGCGCCGCGCGGGAGGTCCGGATCCTCACCGGGACCACCGCGGACGAGCAGGATCTGTTCTCCTGGCTGCAAACCGGCGGCGCGAAACTGCTCGGCACCGGCTCGACGATGCTCGAACCGGACGACATCGCCCGGATGACCGAGGCGTACCGGGACCTGCTGCCGGACTGGCCGGAAGACCAGCTGGTGAACCGCGTCCGCACGGCGGGGGACTGGTGGCTGCCGGCGATCCGGCTCGCCGAGGCCCAGCACGCGGCGGGCGGCACGGCGTGGATGTACCGGCTGGACTGGCGGATCGCGCCGCGCGGGCGCGGCCTCGGCGCGGCGCACGGGGTGGACCTGCCGTTCGTGTTCGACGATGTCCGCAACCCGAACTGGCGTTTCCTGTTCGCCATCGCCCGCCCCGATCCGGAGCGGCTGCGGGCGATGGCGAAGGAGATGTTCGAAACGTGGGTCCGGTTCGTGGCGACCGGCGATCCGGGCTGGGACCCGTACGCGCCGGAAGACCGGATGACCCGGCTGTTCGACGACGTCAGCACGACCGTGTCCGATCCGGATCCGGAGCAGCGGCGGCTGTGGGACTAGCGGGCCGGGCCCGCTAGTCCCGCCGTGCTCAGCCGCGGACGGTCTGTGTGCCGGTGTTCCAGCCCGCGACCCGCACCGACGGAGCCGAACCGTGCAGGTCGGCCGTGCGGTAGGTGGCGGTGAGCGTCACCGATTCGCCCGGCCACAGGCTGACCTGGTTGTCCGACCAGGACACCGGAAGGACCGGCGTGCCCGCGCTGTCCACCACGTGCGTGTCCACCATGAACGCCGGGGTCTTGCTCGACGAGGTGTTGGTGAGCTTCACCGTGGTGACCGTCGTGCCGTCCGGACCCGGTGCGGAGGTCGCCGCGGTGGCCACCTTCGCCGCGCCCAGCTTCGACAGCCCGGACAGGTCGGCGTACGAGGAGGTCGGCGTGTAGTACCAGTCCGACTTGCTCCAGTCGAGCTTGTCGTCCTTGGTGGACAGCCAGTACACGTTCCGGCTGACCTCCTTGCCCGCCGAATCGGTGAGCACCAGCTTCGCCAGGTAGGTGGACGAAAGCCCGCTGACCGAACCGATGTCGAGCGCCTTCGCGTGCGCGCCGCCGCCGTTGACCGACAGGTCCTTCTTGGTCTTCGAGAACTTCTTCGTGCCGTCGGTGTTGTACAGCTCGACGGTGGCGGTCAGGCCGGACGCCTTCGTCGTGGTGGAGTTGACCACCTCGGCCGAGCGGGTGTCGTACGAGTACTGGATGTGCAGCGGCTCATTCGCCTTCTTGGCGCCGAAGTAGGAGCCGTTCTGGTCGAGGTAGGCGTCGAACAGCTGCCAGTGCAGCGACGTCCAGCCGCTGTTGAGCATCCAGTAGATGAGCCCGGTCGACGGGTCCTTCGCGTCGGTGAAGTTGCGGGAGTGCGATTCGAACTCCGCGCGGACGTTCTCGTACTGCGCCAGCTGCGCCTTGCGGACGAAATCGTCCAGGCTCGTCGGCTTGCCGTAGCGGCCGGCCAGCGCGTCGCCGAAGATCTTCAGGTTGGCGAACGTCTCCGATTCGGAGCGGTGGTACTGCGGCGCGGCCGGGTTCTTCCAGAGCGTGTCCAGCTCGGCGGGCGTCATCATCCGCTTGAGCGTGTCCATCGTCGGGATGTCCGGCCCGGCGCTGGTCTCGGAGTTGAAGTTCCACGCGCCGCCCGCGTCTTTGTGCGCCTTGTCGTACCAGTAGTTCGGCGGGACGTAGTCGTACGGGCCGTTCATCTTCATCCCGGACGGGCCGAGTTTCGGCGACGCCTTGGCCGAGGCCGCGGAGATCACCGCCGCGGGCCAGTCCGCCGCCGACAGCGCGTCGAGGTAGCCCTTTTCTATCCGCGCGTCCGGCGCGAAGTCGCTGCCGATGTGGAAGGACAGCACGCTCGGGTGGTCGCGCAGCCGCTGCGCCTCCGCGGTCATCGAAGCCTTGGCGATCGGGTAGTCCGCCTCGGTCCACGGCTCGCCCTTTTCGTCGCCGTTGACCTGGCCTTCCCACTTGTCGCAGCATTCCCAGCCGGGCATGGTCAGCACGCCCATCCGGTCCGCGAGGTCGAAGAACGCGTCGGGCTCGATGTGGCCCTCGAGCCGCACCGTGTTGAGGCCGAGATTCTTGACGTAGGCGAGCTTGTCCGCCGCCCGGCCCGCGTCCCAGCGCAGCAGCAGGTCGGGGGACCAGCCGCCGCCCTTGATCATCAGCGGCTTTCCGTTCACGACGTACTGCCGTCCGCCGCTGGAGTTCAGCGGAGCCTTGACGTCGCGGATGCCGAAGCTGGAGTGGCTCGCGTCGGACGTGGTCCCGCCGACGCTCGCGGTCAGGTCCAGCTGCTGCATCGGCTGTCCGCCCATGCCGGCCGGCCACCACACCGGCGGCTGGTCGATGCCGATCACCGGGAAGGTGACTGTCTTCTTTTCGTGCGCGGCAAGGGAAACGTCCTGGCTGACCGGCTTGCCCGCGACGGTGCCGGACACTGTCGTGCGGACCGGCGCGTCGGAGTCGTTGCGGACGTCGGCCTTCGCCGTGAGGTCGGCGTGGTCGAGCGCGGGCACGTTCAGCTTCGTGACCACGTGCGCGCCGCGGAGCGCCACCGGCCCGCTGTGCCGGACGACGACCTCGCGCGCGAGGCCCATGTTCTGGTCCGGCGGGGTCTGCGCCCAGTCGATCCAGCCCATCGACAGGTCGTTGTTCGGGTCGTTCGGGTAGACCTTGAACGCGACGCTGTTGACGCCCGCGTGGACCTGCTTGGTCACGTCGAGGTCGTGCCGGGTGTAGGGCCCGTTGACCTCGTCCTTGGTCGCGACGCGGGTCCCGTTGACCCAGACGTCGGCCTTGGACAGCACGCCGCTGACGTCGAGGTAGGTGCGCTGCGCCGGGTCGGCGACCTTGAGGTCGGCGCGGTACCACCACGGAACCTTGAAGTCCGCGGCCGGCACGTTCTTCATGTTCGTGGAGTAGAACGGGTCGGAGTAGCGGCCGTTGGCGAGCAGCCCGGCGTACACCGTCGACTGCGAGCCGACCGGGTACCAGCCCTTCGTGTCGAAGCCGGGCTTCGACACCGAGGCGTCGTCGGGCACCTTGGCCGAGGACTGGATGAGATAACCGGGGATCGCGGCCTGGCCGGGCTCCGGCCCGGCCGAAGCGGCTCCGGCGACGCCGGGGATCAGCGCCGCGGTCAGGGCGGCGACTGCGAACAGCCGTCCGGGCATTCTTGGCCGGCGTGGGGTCACGAGCGGTCCTCCTCGGGCTCCTGGCGGCGGCGATTGTTAGTAAAGTTCCTTAACGATCGCCGGTGATCGTAGCCGCCCGGAGCGTCCGGGAACAGACCTCGGCCGGGTCTTTTCGCCCGATTTTCCCCTGTGGTTCCGGTTAGCGGGCGTCGACGTAGTACCAGCGCCCGTCCTCGCGGACGAACCGGCTGTTCTCGTGCTGCGAGTCGTCCCGGCCCCGGCAGCGGTAATGCGCGCGGAACTCGACGGTGCCCTCGTTCTGCAGCAGCGAGCCGCCGGTCCGGCCGAGGATCTCCAGCCGGGTCCATTCCCGCGCGGGATCGAGCCGCAGCCGCTTCGGCCGGGTGTCCGGATGCCACGTCTCGAGCAGGTAGTCGGGCTCCCCGACAGCGAACGCGCAGTACCGGGACCGCATCAGCCGCTCGGCCGTCGGGGCGTGCTGGTCGCCGCGGTGGAACCGGCCGCAGCAGTCGGCGTAGGGCTCGGGCAGCCCGCACGGGCAGGGGTTGGTCACGCCGTTGATTCTGTCTCCAGCGCGAGAGCTTGCCGCACCCAGGCGGCGATCTGCCCGGCGTTCTCGGCTCTGCCCGGCTTCACGCCGAACTTCTCCGCACAGCTCAGCCGCGCGCCCGGCGCACTCCTGCCGCGGCGGCTTCCTGCGATCCCTTGACCGCGAGCTTGTCCGCGCGCTCGTTCTCCGGAAGCCCGGCGTGGCCCTTGACCCACAGCCACTCGACCTCGTGCTGCTGACAGGCGGTGTCGAGGCGCTGCCAGAGGTCGGCGTTCTTGACCGGCTGCTTCGCCTGCGTCTGCCAGCCGTTCTTCTTCCACCGGGGCATCCACTGGAGGATGCCGTTGCGGACGTAGGTGCTGTCGGTGTAGATCCGCACCACGGACGTGCGGGTGAGGCTTTCCAGCGCCCGGATCGGAGCCATCAGCTCCATGCGGTTGTTGGTGGTGACGGTGTCCTCGGCTCCGTACAGCTCGCGCTCGTGCTTGCCGTAGCGCAGCAGCGCGCCCCAGCCGCCCGGTCCGGGGTTGCCGCTGCACGCGCCGTCGGTGTAGATCTCCACCGCTTGTTCGGTCTGCTCCGCCACCCGGGCGACCTTACCGTTCTCACGTGCTGGGAGCCGGAATGCCCTGCCGGGCCGGGTGTTGTGCGGAGGACACGGACGGAAGGGAGCCGGACATGGCGGTGGAGTTCGCGCAGGCGTGGCGGGACTGGAAGGCGGAGCGGGAAAAGACGCTGGCCGATCCGTACGGCTGGCTGGCGTTGGTGTCGCTCGACTGGCTCGAGGATTCGCCCCGGACGTACCCCGGGATTCCCGGCCGATGGTGGCAAGACGCCGAAGCCGCCTACGTCGATCCTGCTGGCGGGGAGTTGCGGCATGAAGGCGCTCTGCTGACTGATGTCCGCCGGTTCGAGCTGGTGAACAGCGGCGCGGGCACCCGGGTGACGGCCGGTTCGGTGGAAATCGAGATCGCGCGCCGGTCGGGCTACTTGATCCGCGTCCATGACCCGAAAGCGCCTGTGCTGCAAGCCTTCCACGGCGTCCCCGCGTACGAACCCGACCCGGGGTGTGTGCTGACTGGCCGGTTCGAGCCGTTCGACGAGCCGCGGCCGACGACTGTGGGTGCGGTCGTGGAAGGGCTGTCGCATGTCTACACCGCGCCGGGCCGGGTGGTCTTCGAGCGCGATGGTGCCGAGTACACGCTCACTGCGTTCAACGGGAAGACCGGCGGGTACAACATTCTCTTCACTGACGCGACCAGCGGCGTGACTACTTATGCCGCCAACCGTTCCCTGCCGGTCGACGAAGCCGCGGCGGACGGGACCGTGACGCTGGACTTCAACCGGGCGGTGAACTTGCCGTGCGCGTTCACGGACTTCGCGACGTGCCCGTTGCCGCCCGAGGGGAATCACCTGCCGTTCGCGGTGGAGGCGGGCGAGAAGATTCCTTACGAGAGGCAGTGAGACGTCACTTGATCGGCTCGGCGCTGTCCCCGGCCAGGAGCAACTGCGGCACCTGAGCGAAGGTCCAGCCAGATCCGGCCGGGGTCAGCACCCAGACGACGTCGAACCGGTCGTCCGGCCACTTCTGCGGTGCGGCCACCCCGAACGCGGCCGCGAGCGCGGGAATCTCTTCGTGCTGCCAGCTGATCAACGTCGGCTCCGTCCGCCGGGCGACCTCCGCGGCGAGCGCGCTCTCGCTGCCCTTGGCGTAAGTGGTCAGGACGGTCTTGCCGAGCCGTTCCGCCACCGGCCCGGCAGTTTCGCGCGGCCGGGTGCCCTCGCCGCCGCTGCCGCCCGCCGCGTAGACCGCGGTCGGCCGGGCGAGCCCCTCCCGCGGCGAGCCTGTCGCCGGCGCGAACAACTCCACCAGCGCACCGGCCCGGGTCCAGCCGCGGACGGTCAGCGAGTGGGAATCGGGGCTGCCGTTCACGTCGATGCCTTGCGGCCCGCCGGACCCGGACGGTTTCTCGGCGTGCCGGATGATCATCACGCGCGCGCCGCCGGGTTGAGCGGGCGGCAGAGCCGCAGCGGTGGCCTTGGCTTGTTTCGACGCGCAGCTGGTGATGAACAGAGCCGCGCTGCCCGCCGCGCCGCCCAGCACCGTCCGCCGTGACCACAACCGCGCCATCATGCCGCTCCCCGAATCCCCTGCCGCGAAAGTTGACCTTCGCTTGCGTACTCGCTGGAGGCCGGATGGGCAACATGCCGCGCACGGTTGTCGCGGAATTCCCTTGGCGGGCTTGGGATTTAGGGACCGTTCTGGTCCAGAGGGGACGAAACGACCGGCCCTTGTCCGGTGAGATCGCGGTCCGCGGGCGGAAGCCAGTCGCGATCGGGCTGGGGCAAGCGTCCGCTGCGCACGTCCAGGTCGGCTCGGGCGTGCGCGTAGAACTCGTCCCGTTTGGCGCCGATGGCGTGATAGAGACCGATGAACTCGTCGTGGCTCATCGCTGTGCCGCGGGCGACCCAGCTGAGCTTCCAGACCGTCTCGTGCCAGCGGCGTCCCGCGTCGACCGCCGCCGGGGAACCGAGAAGCAGCACGGATTCCCAGGTGGTCGCACGCTCGTTCTCCGCCTGGGCGAGGCCGGCCAAACCCTCATCGAGGTCGACGGGCAGCGCGCCCGCCGGATAGCCGCGGGTCGCGGCGATTCGATACGACAACTGCGCGCACGATTTCAGCGCGGTGGCGTACTCGGCGTAGGCGCTGAGCCGTTTGTCGTCCCACCGCGTCGAATACTGGCGTCGCTATTTGCCGCGCTCGACCAGCGTCGTCGCGGTGAACGAGGCCGCGGCGCCCAGGAGCACCGCGGCCAGCGTCAGGAGTTGCTGGACAACCGGGTTCACCAGCCGCGTTCGCGCCACTCGGCCAGGTGCGGACGCTGCTCGCCTAGCGTCGAGTCGTCCCCGTGTCCCGGGTAGAACCACGTGTCGTCCGGCAGTTCGTCGAAGATCCGCGCCGTGACGTCGTCCAGCAGGGACGTGAAGTCCTCCGGCGACGAGGTCTTGCCGACCCCGCCCGGGAACAGCGAGTCCCCGGTGAACAAATGCCCGTGCCCTTTCGGGTCCCGGTACAGCAGCGCGATCGACCCGGGCGTGTGGCCGCGCAGGTGGATCACCTCCAGCGTCGCCGCGCCGACCTTCAGGGTGTCGCCGTGTTCGACCAGGAAGTCCGGGGGCACCGGCAGCGGTTCCGCGTCCAGCGGGTGCGCCGCGGTGTTCGCGCCGTTCGCCCCGGCCACCGCGCCCAGCGCCTGCCAGTGGTCGGGGTGCTGGTGGGTCGTCACGACGGTGCGCAGCGCGGGCCGGTCGGGGCCGTGGCCGATCAGGTCGGAGATCCGTTCCGGGTCGTTGGCCGCGTCGATCAGCAGGGCTTCGTTCTCCGCGCGGCACACGAGCAGGTACGCATTGTTGTCCATCGGGCCAACGGAGAGCTTGGTGATGGTGAGCCCGTCCAGCGTCCGGCGCGCGGCGTCGCCGCCCGGTTCGACGTGTCCGGTGTAAGTGTCGGCGATGTTCACGAGTCCCCACGGTAGCCGGATCACCCGGGCGGCGGCCACGTGGCCGTTTTTGTCGGTGCCTGCTGTCAAGATCTCCGCATGACCTCTTGGATCGACCCGCTCGCCAAGCTGGCGCGCGAGAACCTGCCGCCGGATGTGGCCGAGGCGTGGGAAACGGTGTTCCGGCCCGCGGTCCGGCTGACTGCGGACGGGAGCGGCGCGCGCGTCGGTCATCTCGGCGGGAGCCCGGCGTTGCCCGCGGACGTCGAATGGCCGGTGTGGCGAGGCGAGCTGCCGATGAACTTCGTCGCCTCAGTGGACTGCGCGGCGCTGCCCCGGGTGCCTGGCGGGATCGAGCTGCCCGCGTCGGGTTCCTTGCTGTTCTTCTACTGCGACGACTGGTTCGAGGCCGAGGGCCCGGTCGACCTGACGTCCCTCGGCGGGGTCGTGGTCGTCCCGGCCGGAACCGCGACCGCGGAGCGGGCCGCGCCGGAGGGAGTCGAGGCCTATCCGCGTCTGGAGGTGTCCGCGGAGATCACCGGAACCTTCCCGAACTCGCAGCAGGAGGTGCTGCGCCGCACGCTCGCCCGCGACGGGCTTCCGCTCTCCGACCCGGAGAACTGGTCCGAGGAGTTCTTCGACCGGCTCCGGGAATCGTCGGCAGCGCCGTATCACCAGATCGGCGGCTGTTCCTGGCCGGTCCAAGGCCCGCCGGAGGACGAGGTCGCCGCGGCGGTCCTGCCGGAGGACGCGAGCGAAGCGGACCTCGCCGGCGAGGCGCTGCGCTGGGCCTTGCTCGCCTAGATCGACAGCGACGGCGACGCGGGCCTGATGTGGGGCGACGCCGGCGTTCTGTACTGGCTGATCCGGGACGACGACCTCGCCGCGGGCCGGTTCGACCGGGTCCGGTGCGTCATGCAGTCCGGCTGACGAATCAGCGCCGATGCCGCTTCAGCCACTCCGTCGTGCAGCAGTGCTCGCACGGTTCGAGTTCGCCCGGGATCACCGACGCCCACGCGATCCGGACGATCTCGTGGGTGTCGCGGCCCATCCGCTCCTGCCGCTGCTGGCCCCTGCGCAGCCAGTAGCAGTCGGCGTCGTTGTGGTAGGCGCTGCCGCCCCTCGTGCGGTACCCGGTCGGGAGAACTCCCGCGTCGAGTTGCCGGCAGTCGGCGCAGTAGGCCTTCGTCATGCCGTGCCGGCACTCGTCGTCTTCCGGCGGCGCGGCCGGTCGTCCGGCGGGGCGGGCGGCGGTCGCGAGGTCAGCCAGTTCGGCGAGCTGGGCGTGGGCCGCGGGATCCTCGGCCGCGCGCCAGGTGATCCGGTGGCGCGCGGCGCAGGTGCGGAGCCGGGGGAGGAGGTCGTCGGAGCCGCGGCCGTCCAGCGCGGCTCGGAGATGCTCGCTGTCGCTGTAGAGGTGCACGCGGACCGGCCTTTTCAGGCTTTCGAGCGCTTCGACCGTCGCCGTGAGCGCCATGCGCTCCGCAGTCGTCTCCGCGGCCCCGCCGGAGAGGGTTTTCCGATGGTCGCCGTAGGCCAGCAGCGCGGACCAGCCGCCCGGTCCCGGGTCGTCGCCGCCCTTTCCCGCCGCGTAGATCCGCACTGCCCCGGCTTCGTCGTTCGCCACCCCCCGAACGTATCGGCAGCGGGCGGCGCTTTCCGGAAAACCCGCCGGAAGGCCCTGTCCGGGGCCGGTTCCCGGGGGCCGCGCACCGCGGCCGGGCGGCCTTCGCCGACCTGTATCGTGGAACCGGGCCAGCCCGCGCATCCGCTCTGCCGCGCGGGGTCTCCGACAGCGTCCGGCGACCCCGCCGCGGGCCGCTTCCCCCGGCCCCCGGAGAGCGGAAAACCCCAGGCAGAACACGTGCGGTCCGGTTTTTGTCGGTGGTCGTCCCTACCCTGGGCACGTCCGCCGGAGCCGGATCTCCCGGCGGGCCACCGAGCAGAACGATGGAAGGGACGAAGGCGTGGCTGATCGCCTCGTTGTTCGCGGAGCGCGCGAGCACAACCTCCGCGGCGTGGATCTCGATCTGCCCCGCGACAGCATGATCGTGTTCACCGGCCTGTCCGGGTCGGGCAAGTCGAGCCTTGCCTTCGACACGATCTTCGCCGAGGGGCAGCGGCGGTACGTGGAGTCGCTGTCGGCGTACGCGCGGCAGTTCCTCGGGCAGATGGACAAGCCGGACGTCGACTTCATCGAGGGCCTCTCGCCCGCGGTGTCGATCGACCAGAAGTCGACCTCGCGCAACCCGCGGTCGACCGTGGGCACGATCACCGAGGTGTACGACTACCTGCGGCTGCTCTACGCCCGCGCGGGCAAGGCGCACTGCCCGAAATGCGGCGAGGCGATCAGCAAGCAGACGCCGCAGCAGATCGTCGACCAGGTGCTGGAGATGCCCGAGGGCACCAAGTTCCAGGTGCTCGCGCCGGTCGTGCGCGGGCGCAAGGGCGAGTACCTCGACCTGTTCCAGAACCTGCAGCAGCAGGGCTACGCGCGCGTGGTGGTCGACGGCACGGTGCATCCGCTCACCGACCCGCCGAAGCTGAAGAAGCAGGAAAAGCACCAGATCGGCGTGGTGGTCGACCGGCTCACGGTCAAGACCAGCGCGCGGCAGCGGCTCACCGATTCGGTGGAAACCGCGCTGCGGCTGGCCGACGGCCTGGTCGAACTCGACTTCGTCGACCTGGACGAGAACGACCCGCACCGCGTGCGCGGCTTCTCCGAGAACCTGGCCTGCCCCAACGGCCACCCGCTGGCGATCGAGGACCTCGAACCCCGGTCGTTCTCGTTCAACTCGCCCTACGGCGCGTGCCCCGAATGCACCGGCATCGGCATCCGCAAGGAAGTCGACCCGGAACTGGTGGTGCCCGACGACGAGCTGTCGCTGGCCGAGGGAGCCATCGCGCCGTGGGCGGGCGGGCAGAGCGCCGACTACTTCCTGCGGCTGCTGGAATCGCTGTCGGAGGCGGTCGGGTTCCGCATGGACACGCCGTGGCGGCGGCTGCCCGCCCGGGTGCAGAAGGCGGTGCTGCACGGCGTCGACGAGCAGGTGCACGTCCGCTACCGCAACCGGTACGGCAGGCAGCGCTCGTACTACGCGGCCTTCGAGGGCGTCATCCCGTTCCTGGAGCGGCGCCTCGAGCAGACCGACTCGGAGTACATGCGCGAGCGGTACGAGGGCTACATGCGCGAGGTGCCGTGCCCGGCCTGCCAGGGCACCCGGCTCAAGCCGGAGATCCTCGCGGTCACGCTCGAGCACGCGACGCAGGGCGACCGGTCGATCGCCGAGGTCTGCGCGCTGTCCATCGCGGAGGCCTCGGAGTTCCTCGACGAGCTGGTGCTCGGCCCGCGCGAGGCGATGATCGCGGGCGCGGTGCTGAAGGAAATCCAGGCGCGGCTGCGCTTCCTGCTCGACGTCGGCCTCACCTACCTGTCGCTCGACCGCGCGTCCGGCACCCTGTCCGGCGGCGAGGCGCAGCGCATCCGGCTGGCGACGCAGATCGGCTCCGGTCTGGTGGGCGTGCTGTACGTGCTGGACGAGCCGTCGATCGGCCTGCACCAGCGCGACAACCACCGGCTGATCGAGACGCTCACCCGGCTGCGCAACCTCGGCAACACGCTGATCGTGGTCGAGCACGACGAGGACACCATCCGGGCCAGCGACTGGGTGGTCGACATCGGCCCGGGCGCGGGCGAGCACGGCGGGCACATCGTGCACAGCGGCCCGTACAAGAAGATCCTCAAGAACAAGGACTCGATCACCGGGGCTTACCTGTCCGGGCGGCGCCAGATCGAGGTGCCGGCGATCCGGCGGCCGGTCGACAAGAAGCGGCAGCTCACCGTCGTCGGCGCGCGCGAGCACAACCTGCGCGGCATCGACGTGTCGTTCCCGCTCGGCTGCCTCGTGGCGATCACCGGCGTGTCCGGGTCGGGCAAATCGACGCTGGTCAACGACATCCTCGCGCAGGTGCTGGCGAACAAGCTCAACGGCGCGCGCCAGGTGCCGGGCAGGCACACCCGGGTCAACGGCCTCGGCAACGTCGACAAGCTGGTGCGCGTCGACCAGTCGCCGATCGGCCGCACGCCGCGGTCGAACCCGGCCACCTACACCGGCGTGTGGGACCACGTGCGCAAGCTGTTCGCGGCCACCACCGAGGCGAAGGTCCGCGGGTACCAGCAGGGCCGCTTCTCGTTCAACGTCAAGGGCGGCCGCTGCGAGGCGTGCGCGGGCGACGGCACGATCAAGATCGAGATGAACTTCCTGCCGGACGTCTACGTCCCGTGCGAGGTGTGCAAGGGCGCCCGGTACAACCGGGAAACGCTCGAGGTGCACTACAAGGGCAAGACGGTGTCCGACGTGCTGGACATGCCGATCGAGGAGGCGGCCGAGTTCTTCGAGCCGATCAAGGCGATCCACCGGCACCTGCAGACCCTGGTCGACGTCGGCCTCGGCTACGTCCGTCTCGGCCAGCCCGCCCCGACGCTGTCCGGCGGCGAGGCGCAGCGCGTCAAGCTGGCGAGCGAACTCCAGAAGCGCTCCACCGGCAAGACCGTCTACATCCTCGACGAGCCGACCACCGGCCTGCACTTCGAGGACATCAGCAAGCTGATCGGCGTGATCAACGGCCTGGTGGACAAGGGCAACACGGTGATCGTGATCGAGCACAACCTCGACGTGATCAAGACGTCCGACTGGATCATCGACATGGGCCCGGAAGGCGGGTCCGGCGGCGGAATGGTCGTCGCCGAGGGAACGCCCGAACAGGTCGCGGCCACCGAGGGAAGCTACACCGGCGAGTTCCTCACGCAGGTGCTCAACCCGGCCTGACGCGCGGCGGGGTCGCGCCCCAGCCACGTCCGCGGTGCTTCGAGCCGAGAAGAGCCGCCCGGTCCCCGTACCGGGCGGCTCTTCGCTGCGCGCCGGAAGGCTCAGTCCTTTCCCGTGGTGCGCTCGACGACGGGGGAGAGCGGGCCGTAGGACAGGGCGCGGATCCGGAAAGCCGAGCCCTGTTCGCCGGGCAAAAGCGACAGCGCGCAGTGCGTGGCGTTCGGGTCGGTTACCTCGACCGGCGCGAACTCCGAGGCGCCCGGGCGGCGGATTTCCAGGAGGAAGCCGGCTTCGTCGCTCGAGCGGTCGGTCCAGGCGAAGTGCAGGCTCTGGTCCGGGGCGGGGGTCGCGGTGAGGTTGGCCGGGGCCGCCTCGGGTTGTCGCACCGGGACCGGGGCACCGGCAGCCGGCGGAGCAGCGGATGCGGAAGCGTTGCCCGCCGTGACGGTCGCCGACACCGGGCCAGCGAAAGACCGGATTCGGTAGTAGAACGGCGTTTCCGGGATCAGGTTCGGGTGGGTATAAGAAGTCTGGCCGGGCGGGAGGTACTGGAGCGCGGTCCACGGGCCGTCGGCGGCGTTGGCGTATTCGAGGAGGTATCCCGCCGCGGCCGGGTCGGAGGGCCAGTGCAGGACGACGTTCGTGGGCGAGGTGAGGGTCGCGGTGAAGGCGGGAGCGGGCGGGGCCGGCGGAGGGCCGCAGCCGACGAGCGTCGCGGCCAGCACCGCGGCGAGGGCGGTCCGGGCGGCTGGTGGCACGGCAAGCCTCCTTGACGGTTCAGGCGGCGGCGTACCCAAGGGGTGGCCAGCCTAGGAAACGGCGGCCAAGATCGACAAGCGCGCGTTCCGCTGATCGGCACTCGGGAGAGAGGGGCGGACTGTGGTCCTCGAGAAGAGAACGAACGCCGAGTATGCGTTCCGGAATGACTGGTGGCTGCCCACCCTGCCGGGACGGGTGTTCGACGCGATCGTCGACCTCGAGTCCTATCCGCGGTGGTGGCCGGACGTCCAGTCGGTGAGCCAGCTCGACGACGACACCGCCCGGATCGTCTGCCGGTCCCGGTTGCCGTACCGGATCGTCATCGCGATGCACCGGGAGCAGCAGGACGCGGCCGGCCTGCGGGTGCGCGTCCGGCTGAGCGGGGATCTCGACGGAGTGCTCGCCGGGGCGATCCACGCCGAGGGCGCGGGTTCCCGGCTGGAGATCACGCAGCACGTCCAGGTGCGGAAACCCTTGCTGCGCAGGCTCGACGTCGTCGCGCGGCCGTTCTTTCGCGCCAATCACGCGTGGATGATGCGGCGGGGCCACCACGGCCTGGCTGGTTACCTCGCGACTTCGAGGTAGCCAGCCAGGGCGAGCGTCTCAGCGGGCGACCGGTTCGGGCGCGGCGGCAGGAGCGGCGGCCCGGCGGCCGAGGATCACCGCGGCGAGGATCGCGGCGAGAGCCGTCAACCCGGCGCTGAAGCCGTACGCCACCCGGAATCCCGACGCCAGCGCCTCTTTCTCCGGAACACCCCCGCCCAGCAATCCGGCGGTCCGGGTCGCCGCGGCGGTGGCCAGCACGGCGGTTCCCAGCGCGCCGCCGACCTGCTGGGTCGTGGTGATCAAACCCGACGTCACGCCGGAGTCCTCAGGGGTCGCGGCGGACATCGCCAAGCCCATCAGCGCCGGGATCGCCATCCCCGCCCCGGCGCCCATCAGGATCAGCGACGGCAGCACGTGCAGGGCGTAGCCGCCCGAGGTCTGGACTTGGGTGAGGTACAGGAAAGCGACCGACGTCGTCAGCAGACCGGCGACCAGGACTGAGCGCGGGGAGAAACGGGTGTTCAGCCAGTCGGCCAGGCCGAGCGAGAAGGCGGCGATCATGACCGGCGTCGGGACGAAGGCGAAACCCGTGGCGAGAGCGTCGAAACCGAGGACCTGCTGCAGGTACAGCGCGGTGACGAACTGGAACCCCAGGAAGCCGGCGACCATCACGACCATGGTCAGGTTGGCGCCGCTGATCGCGCGCACCCGGAGCAAGCGCAGCGGCAGCAACGGGGTTCGCGTCCGGGCTTGGCGCAGCAGGAACAGCAGGAGCAGGACAACGGCCGCAACCAGGGTCGCGATCGTCAGGAAGGTCCAGCCCGCCTCGCCTGCCTGCACGATGCCCAGCACCAGCAGCATCACCCCGCCGGTGACCAGGAGCGCGCCCAGCACGTCGACGCCGGTGCGGAGGCCGAGACCGCGGTCGGAGGCGACGACCAGCGGCGTCAGGACGAGAGCTGCGACCCCGATGGGCAGGTTGATGGAGAAGGTCCAGTGCCAGTCGAGGCCCTGGGTGAGTGCGCCGCCCGCGACCATGCCGATCGACGCGCCCGCGGCTTGGGTGAAGCTGTAAACGCCGATCGCGCGGACTCGGGCGCGCGGCTCGGGATAGAGCGTCACGATCATTCCCAAGACGACCGCTGACGTCAGCGCGCCGCCGACACCTTGCACGAAGCGCGCGATCACCAGCGTGGTGGCGTTCGGCGAAAGGCCGGCGGCCAGCGAAGCGGCGGTGAAGACGACGAGCCCGACGAGGAACACCCGCCGCCGGCCGACCAGGTCGCCGAGACGGCCGGACAGCAGGAGCAGGCCGCCGAACGCTACGAGGTAGGCGTTGACGACCCAGGCCAGCCCGGGCGCGCTGAACGCCAGGTCGGTCTGGATCACCGGCAGGGCGACCGCGACGATCGAGCTGTCGAGCACCACCATCAGCGAGGCGGCGGACAGCACGGCGAGCGCCGCGCCGCGATGCCGAGCGGTTTCGGGCATGACAAGGTCCTCCAGTACCAGCACAGGGGAGAGTTTCCGCTGGTCGCAGCCAGGGCATCTCTTGTTACAGTGCCCATCATGTGTGACCATGAGGCGGTGCGGAAGGAGGCACTTTCATGTCCCAGGGGAACATCGCTGTGACCGACGAGGCCACGGACTTCGACCCGGCGAAACTCGCGGTGTGCACGGTGATGGAGGTCGTGAACCGGATCAGCGGGAAATGGGTGATCGGCATCCTGCTGGAGGCGACGCGCGGTCCGGTGCGGTTCACCGAACTCGAACGCTCGGTGCAGGGGATCAGCCGCCGCATGCTCACGCTCACCCTGCGGAACCTGGAGCGCGACGGCCTGCTGACGCGCACGGTCTACCCGACGGTGCCGCCGCGGGTCGAGTACGAGGCGACCGAGATGGCGCGCGAGCTCTACGACTCGCTGTCCGGGCTCGTCGACTGGGCGGAGCGGCACCGCGAGGCGATCGCCGTTTCGCGGCAGGGCTACGACGGCCGCACCGCTTGCTGAACGGGAAAAGCACCGCGGCCGTGCGCACGGGGGACGCGCACGGCCGCGGCGCCGAACAGTCCGCACCCGGAGGGAAGGGGCCCGGGCGCGGACCGGGTCTCAGACCTTCGCCGGGACCCGTGGAGCGGGTTCCGCCGGTGTCTCGTCGAGCAGGGTCGCTTCGTCGAACGGCGCCTGGCCGCTGAACACCTGCCGCGAGCGGTCGCGGTCGAATTCCTTCATCCACGATCCGATGAGGACGGTCGCGACCGCGTTGCCGGCGAAGTTCGTCAGCGCCCGCGCCTCGGACATGAACCGGTCGATGCCGAGGATGAACCCGACGCCGTCGACGAGGTCCGGCCGGTGCGACTGCAGGCCGCTGGCCAGGGTCGCGATGCCGGCGCCGCTGACGCCCGCCGCGCCCTTCGACGCGATGACCATGAACAGCAGCAACGTGATCTGCTCGCCGAGCGCGAGCGGCTGGTCCTGTGCGGTGGCGATGAACAGCGTCGCCATCGTCAGGTAGATCGCCGTGCCGTCGAGGTTGAACGAGTACCCGGTGGGCACCGTGATGCCGACGACCGGCTTGCTGACGCCGAGGTGCTCCATCTTCGCGATGAGCCGCGGCAGCGCGGACTCCGACGAGGACGTCGAGAGGATCAGCAGGAATTCGCGGCCGAGATACCGCAGCAGGCTGAAGATGTTGACCCGCGCGCCGAGCCACAGCACCGCGCCGAGGACGCCGAACACGAACACCAGGCACGTCAGGTAGAAGCCGAGCATGATCACCAGCAGGCTGCGCAGCGCGCCCCAGCCGGTCGCGCCGACCACCGCGGCGATCGCGCCGAACGCGCCCACCGGGGCGGCCCACATGATCATCGACAGGATGCGGAACACGAGCCGCTGGATGTGCTCGATGCCGCGCAGGATCGGCTCGCCGCGCTTGCCGAGCTTCTGCAGCGCGAACCCGGCGAGCAGCGCCACGAGCAGCGTCTGCAGCACCTGGCCCTCGGTGAACGCGGACACGAAGGTCTTCGGGATGATGCCGAGCAGGAAGTCGACGCCGCCCTCGCCGCCCTTCGCCTGCTGGTGCACCTTGGACACGTCGGCCGGGTTGAGGTGCAGGCCGCTGCCCGGGTGCAGCAGGTTGCCGACGACGAGCCCGATCGCGAGCGCGAACGTCGACATCACGATGAAGTAGACCAGCGCGGTGACGCCGACCTTGCCGACCTTCGCCGCCTTCGCGACCGAGCCGATGCCCAGCACGATGGTGCAGAAGATGATCGGCGAGATCATCATCTTGATCAGGTTGACGAAGCCGGTGCCCAGCGGGGCGAGGCTTTTGCCGGCGGACGGCCAGAGCAGCCCGACCGCGACGCCGAGCACGACGGCGGCGATCACGGCCAGGTACAGGTAACGCGTGCGGTCGCGCTTGGGCGCGACCGGCTCGGGGGTCGGTGTAGGCACCGTTGCCTCCAGCTCGGTGGGGGGAACGCGGGTCACTATGCGGGGCGGATATGACCGGCGTCACCGTTGTGTTCATTGAGTTCGCGGCGGAACTGTCCGGTGTGGACTTGCCGGGAGCGGCGCCGGAGTGTTGCCGGGCCCGCGCGTGTGCTGGTATGGGCGGGTGCCCCCGACACCTCGGATCCGGACGAGCCGCTGGAGCCTGGCCCGGCAGCTGCTGGTGCTGCAGCTGGCGATCCTGCTCGTGCTCGTGTCCGGCGGGATCACTATTGCCTATCTGGACGCCCGGCGCACTACGACCGACCGGGCCGGGGAGCAGTCGCTCGCGGTGGCCCGTTCCATCGCCGACGCGCCGGACGTCGCGCGGGCGGCGGCGACCGCCGACCCGACCGCGACGCTGCAGCCCTACGCGCAGCGGGTGCTCGCGGACACGCGCGTGGACTTCGTGACGATCATGTCGCCACAGGGAATCCGTTACACGCACCCGAATCCGGCGTTGATCGGGCAGCGGTTCCTCGGGCACATCGAAGCGGCGCAGCGGGGCGGCGTCGTGTCCGAGACCTACACCGGTTCGCTCGGTCCGTCGGTGCGCGTGGTGGTGCCGGTGTTCGACGCGAACCACCGGGTCGTCGCGCTCGTCGCGGTGGGCATCACGATCGCGGCGATCTCGGCCGAGCTGCAGGACCGCGTCTGGCCGCTGCTCGGCGTCGCGGCGGCGGTATTGCTGGTGGGCGCCTGCGGGGGCTGGCTGGTGAGCGCGCGGCTGAAGCGGCAGACGCGCGGCATCGCGCCGGCCGAGCTGAGCAATTTGTTCGAGTATCACGAAGCCGTGCTGCATTCGGTTCGCGAGGGCGTGCTGCTGGTCGGCCGCGACGGCCGGGTCGGGCTGTGCAACGACGGCGCCCGCACGCTCCTCGGGCTGACCGGCGACCCGGCCGGGAAGCCGCTCGCCGAGCTGGGGTTGTCGCCCGAGCTGACGGCGGCGTTCACCGCGCCGGAAAACCGCACCGAGGAACTGCACCTGACGGACTCGCGGGTGCTGGTCGTGAGCACGACGCTCGTCAGCTCCGGCGGTCGCGCGCAGGGCACCGTCGTGATCCTGCGCGACCACACCGAACTCCAGACGCTCACCGGCGAGCTGACCACCGCGCGCAGCCTCGCCGAAGCGCTGCGGTCGCAGGCGCACGAAGCCGCGAACCGCTTGCACACGGTCGTGTCGCTGGTGGAACTGGGCCGCCCCGAGGACGCCGTGGAGTTCGCGACCGCCGAACTCGCGCTGGCGCAGGAACTCACCGACCGCGTGATGACCGCGGTCGCCGAACCGGTGCTGGCCGCGCTGCTGCTCGGCAAAGCCGCGGAGGCGAGCGAACGCGGCGTGGAATTCACGATCACGCCGGACACGATGATCGACGACCTCGGCCCCGGCGTCGCCGGGCGCGACCTGGTGACGATCCTCGGCAACCTGATCGACAACGGAATCGACGCTGTGGTGCGGGAATCCGGCGCGCGGCCCTCGGTGGTGGTCACCGCGCGGTCCGAAGAGGACGGTTTGCTGCTGCGCGTCGCGGACAACGGTCCGGGCGTGCCCGAGGAAGCGGTGGGTGAGATGTTCCGCCGCGGCTGGTCGACGAAGGCCGGGGACGGCCACGGGCTCGGGCTGGCGTTGGTGGTGCAGGCGGTCCGGCGCTACGGCGGCACCATCGACGTCGGCCGGGACGGCGGCGCGGTGTTCACCGTGCGGTTGCCGAGGCAGGAGGTGCCGGCGTGATCCGGGTGCTGGTGGTGGAAGACGAGCCGGTGGCGGCCGAGGCGCACCGGCTGTACGTCGAGCGGATGCCGGGGTTCGTCGTCGCCGGTGTGGTGCATTCCGGCGGGGAGGCGTTGCGGTTCTGCGAGCGCGAACCCGTCGACCTGGTCCTGCTGGACTTCTACCTGCCGGACACGCACGGCCTCGCCGTCTGCCGTTCGCTGCGTGCGGCCGGGCTGCCGATCGACGTCATCGCGGTGACGTCCGCGCGCGATCTCGCGCTGGTCAAGGCAGCCGTCTCGGTCGGGGTCGTGCAGTACCTGCTGAAGCCGTTCACGTTCGCGTCGTTGCGGGACAAACTGGAGCGCTACGCGTCTTTCCGCGAGGCGTCCGGCGAGGTCACCGGGCAGGCGGAGATCGATCGCGCGCTCGGCACCCTGCGCACCACCGAGGCCGCGCCGCTGCCGAAGGGCATGAGCGCCGAGACGCTGGACGCGATCACCGACGCGCTCGCCGGGGCCGGCGAAGGACTGTCCGCCGGTGGTGCGGCCAGTGCGATCGGCGCGTCCCGGGTCACCGCGCGGCGGTACCTGGAGTACTTGGCGGACAACGGGCTGGCCCAGCGCGAACCGCGATACGGGCAGGTCGGGCGGCCGGAAGTCTGGTACCGCCTGAAGCCTGGCTGAGCCCGTCAGCGCTTCGTGCGCGGACGGTAAGCGGGCTCCCCGAAGGTGTGGACATCGAAGTTCACACCGCTCAGGGGAGCAAGAAATGACGCAGAAGATCGCACTGGTCACCGGCGGCAGCAAGGGCATCGGCCGGGCCATCGCGACGCGGCTGGCGCACGACGGCGCGCTGGTCGCCGTGCACTACGGCAGCGACGAAGCGGCGGCCAAGGAGACTGTCTCGGCGATTGAAGCGAACGGTGGGCAGGCGTTCGCGGTGCAGGCGACGCTGGGCACCGACGGCGACGCGGCGACGCTGCTCGACCGGCTCGCGTCGGAGCTGCGCGAACGCACCGGCGAGGTCGCGCTCGACATCCTGGTCAACAACGCGGCGACCGGCGCCGGTTCGATCACGACGGCGACTACGGAGGACTTCGACCGGGTGTTCGCGGTGAACGTGAAAGCACCGTTCTTCTTGGTGCAGCGCCTGTTGCCGGTGTTGCGGGACGGCGGCCGGATCGTCAACATCTCGTCGGCGGACACGCGGATCGCGCTGCCGTTCGAGCTGGCCTACAGCATGACGAAGGGCGCGCTCGACGTGTTCACCCGCAGCCTGGCGCAGGAACTCGGCCAGCGGGGGATCACGGTGAACGGCGTGGCTCCCGGCCCGACGCCGACCGACCGCACCGCGCCTATGTTCGCTGACGAGCGGATGCGCGCGGGGACGGCGGCGGCGTCCGCGCTCCGGCGGGTCGCTGAACCGGCTGATATCGCCGACGTGGTGGCGTTCCTGGCCTCGGCGGACTCGCGGTGGGTCACCGGACAGGTCATCGACGCGACCGGCGGGATGTTCCTCGGCCCGGCTGGCGTATAACGACCTATACGGCTTCGCTGAGGATTTCATCGCGGCGCGCGAGACCATCCTCGTCCTGGCGAAGTCGAAAGCAGGTCAAGGAGGACCGCACTTCCGGCCGGGAGTGCGGTCAGCGGGGTCGTCCCGGGGCGTCCGGCCGGGTCTGCCACGGACGCGGTCCATCCAGCGGCCGGTATTCGACGCCGAGCGCGTCCAAGCGCGGCAGGTGGTGGTCCCGCAGCCGGGGCAGGAATTCCGCGTAGTCGCGCGGTCCGCTGCTCCACGCGACCTCGGCGAACGCGGACAGCCGCGGAAAGGCCGCGTAGTCCGTCCGCCGCACGGTGTCCAGGTGTTCGGACCACAGCTGCGCCTGGATCCCGCGCACGTGCGGTCCGGATTCGGGCTCGAAGCCGTAGAAGTGCTCGAGATCCTGCAAGTACCCGACCGGGATCGGTTCGTCCGGGTGGTCGCTTTGCCGGTGGTCCAGGTACACCCCGTCCTCGGGGCAGAGCACCACGTCGTGCCCGGCCTTCGCCGCCAGCGAGGCGCGTTCGCGGTCCTGCCACACGCCGATCACCATCGGCGGCAGGTCGCCGCCGTCGAGGACCTCGTCCCAGCCCATCGGCGTGCGGCCACGGGCGACAAGGTGGCCGGCGATCGCCCGGACGAACCGGTGGTGCGCCTCGGTGGCACCGGGCACCTCGTCGCCGCCGAGCGCGATCACCGGGGACGGGAAGATGTCCAGCACGTGGTCGAAGACCGCGCGGAAGAAGTCCAGAGTGGACTCCGACGGGTCCAGCAACGACGTGCTGATGCCCCAGGAAGTCCAGACCTCCCAAGGGGTTTCGGTGGCTGGACCGAGCTCGGGGTACGCGGCGATAGCGGCTCGGGCGTGTCCGGGAATGTCCACTTCGGGCACCACGGTGACGGCTCGCGCGGCGGCGTAGGCGACGATCTCGCGCAGATCGTCCACAGTGTAGTAACCGCCGTGCGGCCGGCCGTCGCGTTCCGGGCCGTCGTGCCTGCCGACCATCGACGATGTCCGCCAGCCGCCGACGGCCGCGAGCCGGGGGAACTCCGGCGTTTCGATCCGCCAGCCCTGGTCATCGGTGAGATGCAGGTTCAGGACGTTCAGCTTGTGCGCGGCCAGCAGGTCGACGAACCGCAGCACCTCGGCCTTCGTCCGGAAGTGCCGGGCCACGTCGTAAAGGCAGCCGCGCCAGGCGAAGCGCGGATGGTCGGTGATCGTCCCGCACGGCAGCTGGACCGGTCCATGGCGGATCGACGCGGCACGGAACGCGTCCGGACCGGCCAGCTGACGCAGGGTCTGGCGGCCGTAGAACTCGCCCGCGGCGTCGGCTGCTTCGAGCGTGACGCCGTCGGGAGCGATCGTGAGCCGGTAGCCCTCGGCGGGGAGACCCCAGGCTGTCCGCACCTCCACTGGCGCGGGCCACGGACAGCTGCCGGGCCCCGGCTCCGCGGACACCGGACGGGGGAGGAGAGCGTCGAAACCGGACATGGTCATCCCTTCACCGCCCCGGCCGTCCCGCCGACGAGTCTCCGTTGCACCAGCACGAAAAACACCAGCACGGGAATCGTCATCAGGGTGGACGAGGCCATCACGGCGCCCCAGTCGGTGTCCTCCGGTTTGAAGAACACCAGGATCGCCTGCGGCAGAGTCTGGTTTTCGGTCTTGGAGATGATGAACGTCTTGGCGAACAGGAAGTCGTTCCACGCGTGGATGAACGCCAGCACGCTCACCGCCACGAGCCCGGGCGCGACGAGCGGGAACAGGATCTGCCAGGTGAACCGCATCCGCGACGCACCGTCCAAAGTGGCCGCTTCCTCCAGTTCGGCGGGCACCGCGGCGACGAACCCGCGCAGCATCCAGATCGCGAACGGCAGGCTGAACGCCAGATGCACCAGCACGAGCGAGCCCAGTTCGTTGAGCCCGAACGCCGGCACCGTGCCGCCGACCGAGCGCATCAGGAAGAACAGCGGAATGGTCAGCGCTTCCACCGGAACCATTTGCGCCACCAGCAGCATCACCAGCAGCACTCCGCGGCCGCGGAACCGGAATCGCGTGAGCGCTACCGCGGAAAGGAACGACAGCACCAGGGACAGCAGCACCACGACCACCGCGACCACGAGGCTGTTGAGGAAGTACCGACCGAATCCGGAAACCGTGAGCACGCGCTGGAAACTGTCCAGCGACGGCGCGAACGTCCACGGTTTCGGATGCGCCGACTGGATTTCGCCGGCCGGTTTGAACGCCGAGAGCACCATCCAGTACAGCGGGAACGCGACGATCCCGGCGATCACCACGGTGACGATTTCAGCGACGAGCCGCGCCGGGCGGCGCACTTTCACAGCCATGCGGCACTCCGGCGCTGGGACCGGACGTAGAGCCCGGTGATCGACAGCAGCAGCAAGGTCATCACGACCCCGATCGCCGAGCCGAGCCCGTACTCCTGCCCGGCGAACGCCTGCTGGTAGGCGTAGACGTTCAGGATCAGGTTCCGGCCGGCGATGCCGCCGCCGTTGGTCATCACGTAGATCTGGGTGAACACCTTGAAGTCCCAGATGATCGACTGCACGGTCGCGATGGTCAGCAGCGGCCGCACCGCGGGCAGGACGACCGACCACGAGGTGCGCCAGACCGACGCGCCGTCGAGCGCCGCCGCCTCCAGCGTCTCCTTCGGCACCCCGCTGATCCCGGCGTACATCGTGACCATCACGAACGGGAACGAGCACCAGATCACCTCGGCGGCGACCAGCCCGAACGTGCCGAAGGTGCCGAACGTCCAGGAGTGGTGCGCCATCCCGCTGAAGCCGATGCCCGACAGCACCTCGTTGACCAGGCCGAAGTCGGTGTCGAAGAGGAACAGCCAGACGTACGAGCCGGCGATCGCCGGGGTCGCCCACGCGCCGAGCGCCGCCAGGAACAGCAGCGTGCGCGGCAGCGCGCGGACCCGGCTCGCCAGCACGGCGAGCGCCGTGCCGACAACCAGGCTGCCGAGCACGCAGGCGGCGGCGAACCCGATCGTCTTGCCGAGAACCGTCCAGAACTGGGCGTCGGCGAGCAGGTTCGCGTAGTTGTCGAGGCCGAGGAACACCAGCGGGGCCGCGCCCGCCGCCTGCGGCTGGCCGTAGTCGTAGAGCGAGATCACGACCAGCTGGTAGATCGGGTACACCAGCAGCGCGCCGAGCAGGATGCCCGCCGGCAGCAGGTACCTCACGGCCGCGCGGCCGTCGCGGCGGACGGTCGCGGAACGGACTGCGGCCACGGGTCAGCCGAAGTTCTTGTTCATCGCCACGGCCGCGTCGGCCAGCGCAGCGTTCGCGTCCTTGCCGCCGGTCGCGATCTGCTGCACGGCGGTGGGCAGGACGTTCTGGCTGTCGATCTTGGACCACGCCGGGGTGCTGGGCACGAACTTCGTGCCCGCGGCGAGGGTGTCCACGAACGCCTTCAGCGTCGGGTCGCTGGCGGCGAGCTTCTTCTGCACCGACGCGAGGGTGGGCAGGTTGCCCATAGCCGCGTACATCTTCTCCTGGTACTTGATGCCGGCCAGCAGTTCGGCGAACTGCACCGCGAGACCGTGGCGCTGGCTCGCGCCGAACACGCCGAGCAGGTTGCCGCCGGCGAACGCGGGCGCGACCGAGTTCGGCGTGGTGCCGGGCAGCGGCATGATCGCGTACTTGCCCTTGACCGCGCCCTTTTCGACGGCCTTGCGGTTGAAGTCGCCGCCGATGACCATGCCGGCCTTGCCGCCGGCGAACGCCGTCACGCTCTGCGTGCCGGTGAGGTTGGCGCAGGCAGCGGGCGGGCAGATGTCGTCCTTGATCAGGTTCGCGTACGCGGTGACGCCTGCCTTGGCCTGCGGTGAGTCCACAGTGGACGTCCACTTGCCATTGTCCTGTTTGGCCAGATCGCCGCCGTTGGCCCAGATGAACGGAAGCATCGCGTAGGTGTACTTGCCGCCGGTGGCGATGCCGTACAGATCCGGTTTGGCGGCGCGGATCTTGCGCGCGTCGTCGGTCAGTTCGGCGAGCGTCGTGGGCGGTTTGAGGCCGAGTTCGGCGAAGACGTCGGTGCGGTAGTACAACGCGCGGATGCCGGTGTACCAGGGAATGCCGTAGATCTTGCCGTTGGCCTTCGCGGTGTCCACCACGGACGGAAGCAGGTCTTTGCCGTCCGACCAGTTCGAGATGTCCTTGGCGAGATCGGACAGCGCGCCGGTCTGCGCGTAGCTGGCGACGTCGGTGTTGCCGAATTCGGCGACGTCGGGGGCGTTGGCCGGGTCGTTGAACGCGCCGGAGAACTTGTCCGCCCGGCCTTCGACCGGGACCCACTGCACGTCGACCTTGACGCCGGCGTGGCTGGCCTCGAATTCGGTGCTCGCTTCCTTGACCGCGGCCTCCTTCGGCGCACGGTTCGCTTCGTCGAACAGCCAGACCCGGAGCGTGCCGTCGGTCTGGTTTCCGCCGGCGCCGGCCGGGCCGGATTGAGCGGGTGCGCACGCGGCGAGCAACGCCAGCGCGGCGACAGCGGGCAGGACAGAGCGCAGCTTCATCGGTGACTCCTGTCGCGGGGACCGGTCGGAGACCGGAAAAGACGGGGCTGTGCGGCGTGACAGCCCCGGTTTTCTCAGACGAAGAAGACAGAGTTGACGTTCGGGATCGCGAGCGAGCCCGCGGACTTGCCGGGCAGGCCGGTGGCCGGGTCGCGCGGCAGCCAGGTGACAGTGCCGGAGCGCTGGTTGGAAACGTAGAACCAGTTTTCGCCCGGGTCCAGCGCGAGGTGCCGCGGCCAGTTGCCGCCCGACGGCGCTGAGGAGACCAGCGTGAGCTTGGCTCCGCCGTCGGCGACAGTGAACGTGTCGATGGTGTTCGGGCCGCGCACGGTGGCGTAGACGAACTTTCCGTCGCGCGACACGGCGATCTCGCCGGGGAACAGGTCGCCGGTGCTGCCCGGCGGCACCGCGGGCACCACGGCGATCGGCTTGAACGTGCCGGTGGCGGCGTCC
Source organism: Amycolatopsis echigonensis (assembly GCF_014174495.1). Classification (GTDB taxonomy): domain Bacteria; phylum Actinomycetota; class Actinomycetes; order Mycobacteriales; family Pseudonocardiaceae; genus Amycolatopsis; species Amycolatopsis echigonensis. The sequence goes on along the minus strand of NZ_JACJHR010000042.1, from coordinate 20,433 downwards.
CAGCTGGCGACGGTGATCTCCGGCCGCAGTTCCTGGGCGACGTAAGCGAATTCGCCGTTCGGGTGGAACGCGAGGTGCCGCGGTCCCGCACCGGCGGGAAGGGTGATCTGCTGGTGCAGCTTCAGCTTTCCCTTGCCGGTGTCGAACGAATAGACGTACACCGAGTCGGTGCCCAGGTCGACCGTGAGCACCCACTTCCCGGACGGGTCGGTGACCACCTGGTGCGCGTGCGGCTCTTTGCCTTGGTGCTGCTGCAGATCAGTCGCCGCGCCGAGGTTGCCGCCGGACTTGATCGGCAGCACCACGACGCTGCCGGAGTCGTAATTGGCGGCCAGCACGTACTTCTGGCTCGGGTGCACCGAAAGGTGCGTGGGCGAACCGCCCTGCGAGGACACCGACCCGAGCGGCTTCGGCCGGGTCGGGTCGGAGATGTCCAGCGCGGACACCGTTCCGGTCTCGGCACCCTCGTTTTCGTTGGTGACGTACAGGATCCGGCCGTCGCGAGTCCGGTCGAACCAGGAGACGTCGGTCAGCTTCGGAACCGTGCGCACCGGCGTGAGCGCGGGGCTTCCCGCGGCTCGCTGGGTGACGTCGAGCCCGTGGCCGGACGGTGAGCTGGTGGTGTAGCTGCCGACGTACACCGTCGTGGCCGCGCGCGGCCGGGACGCTGCCGTGGCGAGCTGTGCGCCCACCACGGCGGCGGCCCCGGCCGCGCCGACTGCTCCGACGAACGTGCGGCGGGAAATCGCGGTCATCGAATACCCCCGGAACCTGTGCCGATGTGGTTCAGACCAATGCCATCACCAATGCTGCCACACCGAAACCGCTCAAGGAAAGGACTGTTTCCAAAGCCGTCCAGGTTTTCAGCGTCTGGGTCACGGTGAGCCCGAAATACCGCGACACGATCCAGAATCCGCCGTCGTTCACGTGCGAGGCGATGATCGACCCGGCCGAGATCGCGACCACGAGCAGCGCCAATTGTGCTTGCGAATAATGCAGTTCCATCACCGTCGGCGCGACGATGCCGCTCGTGGTCACGATCGCGACGGTCGCGGAACCCTGCGCGATGCGCATGCCGCAGCTGATGATGTACGCGGCCAGCAGCACCGGAAGCCCGGCGTCGCCGAGGGAACCGGCCACCGCCTTGCCGATGCCGGTCGCGGACAGCACCGCGCCGAAGAACGAACCCGCGCCGACCACGAGAAGGATCATCGCGACCGGGCGCAGTGCGGTGGCCGACAGCTGGGCGAGATCCGCGCCGCTCATCCCGCGGCGGTGGCCGAGCAGCCACGACGCGAGCAGGGTCGCGATCGTCAGCGCGATGGCCGGGGTGCCGAGGAACGCCGCGATGCCCGCGCCAGTGGATCCCTTGGGCAGCAGGATGCTGCCGAACGTGCCGACGAGGATCAGCACCAGCGGCACCGCGATGATCCCGCCGACCAGCTTGAGCGACGGCGCGGGACCCTCCTGCTCGCCGTCCTCCCCGGCGAGTTTCGCGAAATCCTCGGCCAGCGGCACATTCACCCGCTTGCCGATCCACGTCGAGTACAGGATGCCGCCGATGAACCAGGCCGGGATGCCGCAGACCGCGCCCATCAGGATCAGCCAGCCGAGATCGACGTGCAGCAGCCCGGCCGCGGCGACCGGCCCCGGGTGCGGCGGGATGAAGGCGTGCGTGATGGAAAGCCCGGCCAGCAACGGCATCGCGTACAGCACGATGGAGCGGCCGCCCTGCTTCGCCGCGGCGTAAACCAGCGGCGCGAGCACGAAAATGCCGATGTCGAAGAACACCGGGATGCCGAAGATGAGACCGGACAGGCCCATCGCGAGCGGAGCGCGTTTCTCGCCGAACGTCCGCAGCAACGCCGCGGTCAGCACGCGCGCGCCGCCGGATTTCTCCAGGATCGAGCCGAGCAGCGTGCCGAGCCCGATGATCGCCGCGATGTGCCCGAGAATGCTGCCGAAGCCCTTCTCCAGCAGCGAATCCGACGTCTTCTGCGCGGTGCCGACCAGGGTGCCGACCGGCACGCCCGCGGCCAGCGCGGTGAGCAGGCCCACCACGATCAAGGCGATGAACGGTTCGACCTTGACCTTGATGATGAGGAAAAGCAGCACCGCGATGGACACCGCGGCGAGCGTGAGCAGACCGGCCGTGCTGGTCTGCAGCCAGTGAATCATCGTCGACTCCCGGGATGGCGGAGGGAATGCCCGGCGAGCGCGCCGGTGGGGGTTCCGTCTTCGAGGGCGGCGACGCCGTTGACGAAGACGTGGGAGAGGCCCGCGGCGGGCTGCCGCGGATTGTCGAACGTCGCGGTGTCGGCGACCGTGTCCGGGTCGAAGAGCACCAGATCGGCCGCGTAACCGGGCCGGACGAGGCCCCGGTCCGGCAGCCCCAGCCGTCGTGCCGCGCGCCCGGTGAGGTGCGCGACGCAGTCGGCCAGTTCGAGAACGCCCAGTTCGCGGACGTAGCGGGCGAGATACCGCGGGAAGGTGCCCCACGCGCGGGGATGCGGCCGCGCGCCGACCAGCAGGCCGTCCGAGCCGCCGGTGTGCGTGCGGTGCCGCATGATCGCCTGCACGTTCTCCTCGTGCCCGACGTGCATGAGGCAGGAGGTGCCGAGCTTTTCGTCGATCAGCGTGTCGAAATACAGCTCCGCCGGGGGTTTCCCGTTCTTGCGCGCGGACGCGAGGACGCTGTGCCCCACCAGTGCGGCGTTCTCCTCGCGGCGGACGCCGTTGATTTCGATGGCGTCCCAGTCGATCGGCACGCCGTGCGCACCGTCCGAACCGGACTCTTCGATCTCCGCCCGGATGCGTTCGCGAGTGTCCGGATCGGACAGCCGGGCGAGCGTCGGTTCCAGCCCGCCTTCGGTGGACCAGCTGGGCAGCAGCGCGGACAGGTAGGTCGCGCCGGGCAGGTACGGGTACGTGTCGAGGGTGATGTCGCAGCCGTCGTCGAGCGCGTTGTCCAGCAGGCGCAGCAAATCCGGGGCTTTGCCCTTGTTGACGGAGAAGTTCATCGTCGCGTGCGCGAGGTGCAGCGGGCAGCCGGAGCGGCGGGAGACGTCGACCATCTCCGCGAACGCTTCCAGCGCGCCCGCGCCGTAGCTGCGGTGGTGCGGGCTGTAGTAACCGCCGCGCTCGCCGACCACGCGGCACAGCTCGACCAGTTCCTCGGTGGTCGCGTACATCCCGGGGGTGTAGGTGAGCCCGGACGACAGACCGAACGCGCCTTCCTCCAGACCGGTCGCGATCAGTTCCCGCATCCGGGCCAGTTCGGCGTCGGTGGCGGGCCGGTCTTCCCAGCCCACCACCAGCATCCGCACCGTGCCCTGCGGGACCAGGTACGCGGCGTTCGTCGCGATGCCCTGGTCGAGCCGGTCGAGGTACTCGCCGACCGAGCGCCAGTTCCAGTCGAAGCCCGCCGGGTCGTCGTTCCATCCGGCGAGCTGCTGGCGCAGGCTCGCGAGCACTTCGTCGTTGACCGGCGCGTAGGACAGACCGTCCTGGCCGAGCACCTCGGTGGTCACGCCCTGGCTGATTTTCGCGAGGTGGTCCGGGTTGGCGAGCACCTGCAGGTCGGAATGCGAGTGCATGTCGATGAAGCCGGGGGAGAGGACCTGCCCGGTCGCGTCGAGCACGCGCGGCGCGGTCAGTTCTCCCGGCGCGGCGACGTCGGCGATGCGGTCGCCGGTGATCCCGACGTCGCGGATTTCCAGCGGGGCCCCGGTTCCGTCGGCGACTCGTGCGCCGCGGATCACGGTGTCCATCAGAACCACGTCCGCACGAAGTCGACCACTGTCTCACCGTCAGTGTCGACAACCGGGAGCAACGACCACTTGTCGAAAGTCGTGCACGGGTGCGAGAGACCGAGCCGCACCCAGTCGCCGACCTCGACCGGCGATCCTTCGGGAAGCTCGAGGAACGCGTGCTGGTCGTTGAGCTTCGGAACGCTGTGCCCGGTTAGTTCGGTGACCACGCCGTTCTTGCGCAGCAGCTGCGGTTCGGGCATGCCCTCGTCGTACGGCAGGTCGCGCTTGCCCGCGGTGAGCAGAGCCAGCTCCGGTGTCGGCTTCGACGTGACCTGCGCCCATGCGTGCAGCGCCGGACGGAAGCTGTCGACGCCAGTGATGCGCCGGTGTTCGCCGAGCGGCGAGATTTCGCGGTAGAAGCCGTCGTCGTGGGTCAGGTACGCGCCGCTGCGCAGGATCGGGACCACTTCGAGACCGTCCGGCCACGGCTTGGTCAGCTCGTCCACGACGCGGTCGAAGTACGCGCTGCCGCCCGCGGTGACGTACACCGGACCGTCGGCGAGCAAACCCTTCTCCGCGAAGGTGATCGTCGCGTCCCGCAGACTGTCCACATAGGAACTGATCTTCGCCAGCGCGGCTTCGTCGGTGTGGTGCGACAGCGCGCCCTCGTACCCTCCCGTGCCTCGCAGGCGCAGCACCGGGCTCTTCGCCGCCGCTTCGGCGACAGCGAGCGCGGTCGCCGCGTCACGGACCCCGGTGCGGCCGCCTTCTCCGCCCAGCTCCACCAGCACATCGACCGGCCGTTCGGCACCCGCGAGCGCCTCGGTCATCAACTCGACACTGCGCACCGAGTCGACCCAGCAGACGAACTCGAAATCCGGATCCGCCGCCAGCTCGCCGGCCAGCCAGCGCAGCGCGGACGGGTCCACGAGCTGATTCGCGAGCAGGATCCGCGCCACGCCGAACGCGCGGTAGATCCGCATGTGCCCGGCGTTCGCCGCGGTGATGCCCCACGAGCCGTGGTCCAGCTGCCGGGCGAACAGCTGCGGAGCCATCGTCGTCTTGCCGTGCGGCGCGAGCGCGATGCCGCGTTTGGCGCACCAGCGGGCCATGGTGGCGAGGTTGTGCTCCATGGCGTCGGCGTCGAGCGCCACGAACGGACCGAAGAAGCCGTCGTCGAAGAGCTTCGCGCGGCGGGCCGCGGCTTCGTCGAGAGTGAGCCCGGACAGTGCCGGGGGGAGAGCGCGGAAGCGCCAGTCGATCCGTTCGCCGCGCCCGGCTCGGACGGCGGCGGTGAGAGCGGCGTTGCTGTTCATCTGGGACCTCGGTTGCGTATCTTGCAACGGACGTTGCGCAAAATGCGTTGCCTAGGTGTAGCATCCGGGTGGCCACAGGTCAACGGGGAAGGAACGTCAGTGACCAGCAGTCCGACCGGGTCGCCCGAAGTGCTCTGCATCGGCGAATCGATGGCGTTGTTCGTGCCCGCCGAACCCGGCCCGCCGGACGAGGTGCGCACCTGGCTGCGCACCATCGGCGGCGCGGAGTCGAACGTCGCGTGCCACCTGCCCGCCCTCGGCGTGCCGAGCGGATGGGTCAGCGCGGTCGGCGACGACCCGTTCGGCCGCGCGCTCGTCCGCGAGATCGCGTCGGCCGGCGTGGACGTCCGCGGCGTCGTGGTCGACCCGACCCGCCCGACCGGGCTGTACGTGAAGGAAAGCGGCGCGGGCGGCAGTCCGGTCCGCTACTACCGCTCGGGATCCGCCGCGTCCGGCATGGGTCCGGAACTGGTGTCCCGGCTGGACTTCTCCGGCGTTCGCGTACTGCACCTTTCCGGGATCACGCCCGCGCTTTCGGACAGCTGCCTCGCGCTCGTCCGCGCCTTGCTCGACCGTCCGCGCGGCGACCTGCTCGTGTCGTTCGACGTCAATCACCGCCCCGCGCTGTGGGCCGGACGCGACCAGTCCGTCCTCGCCGAACTGGCCGGGAAGGCCGATCTTGTGCTGACCGGCGACGACGAGGCGGAGCGCGTGTGGGGCACCGGCGATCCGGCGCGGCTGCGCGCGCTTCTGCCCGGCCCGCGCACGCTGGTGGTCAAGCACGGGGAACGCGGTGCGACGCTTGTCGAGGGCTCGGCCGAACCGCTGTTCGCGCCCGCGCTTCGCGTCGACGTGGTCGAGCCGGTCGGTGCCGGAGACGCCTTCGCCGCCGGGTTCCTGGCCGCCACCCTGCGCGGAGCTGACCCCCTGACCAGGCTCCGGCGTGGCCACCTGCAAGCTGCGGCCACACTGTTGACTCAGGACGACGTCGGCGTGCCGCTGGCCGAGGCCGTCGTGACGAAACTGGTGCGGGCGGACGCCGACAGCTGGGGTTCGTTCCGGCTCACCGGAGAGGGAGTGGTGGTCACGTGAGCCAAAGTCTCGACCGCGCGCTGACCCTGCTGAGCGGTCTCGCCCGCGGCGGCAAGACGCTCGACGAGCTGGCCGAAGAGATCGGCGTGCACAAGACGACCGTGCTGCGGCTGCTGCGCACCCTCGAATCGCACCATTTCGTGCGGCGCGAAGGAGCCCGGCACTACCGGCTCGGGAGCGCGCTTTTCGACCTCGCCAACCAGGCACTGGAGGACCGCGACGTCCGGCGCAGTTCGCACGACGCGCTCGCCGCGCTGAACTCGCGCACCGGGCACACCGTGCACCTGGCGTCCTATGAGGACGGCGAGGTGGTGTACATCGACAAATTCGAGGGACACCACGCGGTCCGGATGTACTCGCGGGTCGGCAAACGCGCGCCGCTGCACTGCACCGCGGTCGGCAAGGTGCTCGTCGCGGCGATGCCGAGGGCGAAACGCGAGGAGATCGCCCGCTCGATCGACTACGTCGTGCTCACCGCCAACACGATCACCACGCCCGAGGCGTACCTGGCCGAACTCGACCAGGTCGCTGAGCGCGGGTACGCCGTGGACAATGCCGAGCACGAGGACTTCATCCACTGCATATCCGCGCCGGTGCGCGGCGCGGGCGGAGAGGTGCTCGCCGCGGCGTCGATGTCGGTGCCGAAGGTCCTGCTGGACTACGAGGGGCTGCTGGCGCTCGTGCCCGAGCTGCTGGCCGCCGCCGAGGAAGCTTCCGTCCACAGTGGATGGACGGGGAACGGAAAGGGGCAATGATGGGCAAGACGGCGATCACCAGCGAGAACGCGCCGAAGCCGCCGGCGAACTTCTCGCAGGCCGTCCGCAAGGGGAACATCCTGCAGGTCGCCGGCGCGGTCGCGTTCGACCCGGCCACCGGCGAGATCGTCGGCGACGACGTGGTGAGCCAGACCCGGCAGGTGTTCAAGAACCTCACCGCGCTGCTCGAAGAAGCGGGCTCGAGCTTCGCGGACGCGGTGATGGTGCGCGTGTACCTCACCGACACCAGCCACTTCGCCGCGTTCAACGAGGTCTACAACGAGCTGATCGGCGAAGCCCCGTACGCGGCCCGCACCACGGTGTACGTCGGGCTGCCCGCCGGTCTCCTGGTCGAGATCGACGTGCTCGCCGTCCTGGACTGAGCCGCACGGGTGCCCGGCCGCGGCCGGGCACCCGGTTCAGCCGAGCACGCTCGTGTACGCGTTGATCGCGGGCTGCCCGCCGAGATGCGCGTAGAGCACGTTCGAATCCTTCGCGATTTCGCCGGTGCGCACGAGATCGATCAGCCCGGCCATCGACTTCCCCTCGTACACCGGGTCGGTGATCATGCCTTCCAGCCGCGCGGCGGTCCGGATCGCGTCGAGCGTCCGCTCGTCCGGAATGCCGTAGACGCCCGCGTGATAACGCTCGTCGAGTTCTGGTTCTTCGACCTGCCCGGCCCCGATCAGCTCCGCCGTGCTCTTGGCGATCCGGCCGATCTGCTCGCGCGTCTCGTCCGGCTTCGCCGACGCGTCGATCCCCAGAATCCGCCGAGGCTTCCCGCTCACGGCCGCTCCGGCGATCATCCCCGCCTGCGTGCTGCCGGTGACCGAGCACACCACGACGGTGTCGAAGAAAACGCCGAGTTCGCGTTCCTGCTCTTCCAGTTCCAGCACCCAGTTCGCGAAGCCGAGCCCGCCGAGCCGGTGGTCCGAGGCTCCGGCCGGGATCGCGTACGGCGTGCCGCCGTTCGCCTCGACCTCCGCCAGCGCCCGCTCCCAGCTCTCCTTGAAGCCGATGCCGAACCCGGCGTCGACGAGCCGGACGTCCGCGCCGAGGATCCGCGAGAGCTGGATGTTGCCGACCTTGTCGTGCAGCGGATCGTGCCAGTCGACCCAGCTTTCCTGCACCAGCACGGCTTTCATTCCGGCCCGCGCCGCCGAGGCCGCGACCTGCCGGGTGTGGTTCGACTGGACGCCACCGATCGAGACGAGCGTGTCCGCGCCTTGGGCCAGCGCGTCGGCGACGAGGTATTCGAGCTTGCGCGTCTTGTTGCCGCCGTAGGCGAGGCCGGAGTTGAGGTCCTCGCGCTTGGCCCAGACGGTCGCGCCGCCGAGGTGTTCGGTCAGCCGGTCCAGCCGGTGCACCGGCGAAGGTCCGACGAGCAACGGGAAACGGGGGAAATCAGCCAGGCTCACGCGTCCTCCAGGAGGGCTTCGAGGTCGGTCCAAATCGTTGAAGTGAGCCGCGCGGCGGCCGCTTCGTCGCCGCCTTCCAGCGCGGCGATGAGTTCTTCGTGCCGGGTGACCGAGCGATGCGCGGGCAGCGAGCTGAACCGCGCGTATTCGAGACGGCGCAGCAACGGCGTGTACCGGTCGAGCGTCGCCGCGACCGCCCGGTTCCCGCACGCGCGCACCGGAATGTCGTGCAGCTCGTCGTCCGCTTCGATCGCCCTGCCGACGTCCCCTGCCGCGACGGCCGCGCGAAACCGGTCGTTGGCTTCCCGCATTTCCGCGATCTGCTGTGTGCCGAGCCGGGGGAGCGCTTCGCGCACGGCCAGCTCATGCAGCGCCCGCACGAGCCGGACCGCGTCGCGGACATCGTCGGCGACGAACTCGGCGACCCTCGTGTAACTCTGCGGCTTCGACACGACCAGCCGGTCCTCGGCCAGCCGCAGCAGCGCCTGCCGGACAGGGGCGCGGGAAAGCCCGAGCTGTTCGGCGAGGTCCGCGTCGCGCAGCGGAGTGCCCGGCGGAAGACTGCCGTCGATGATGGCGTGCCGGATGCGCTCGTACGCCTCGTCGCGCAGCAGCGGCCGGGAGACCTTGGGGAGTGCACTCACATCTAACATGTTAGATGTTGCTCACGATGGATGCAATGGCCCGGGACGACGGGGGATCGCCGGGTGCCGGGCGCGACCTGGTGCGGCGGGGGCTCTGGTTCTGGGGGCATGCAGCCGGGGCGCTGGTCGCGCGGTGGTTCCGGGCATCCGGTTCCCGGGTCGGGCAGTTGGGTCGCGGGGCCGCGCGGCGTGGTGTGGCATAGCCGAGCGCTGCTCGCGCGGTGGTGTCGAGCATTCGGCGGGATTGGGCAGCTGGGGCGCCGAGTCATGCGGCTGGTGTGGCACAGCCGCCGGGCAGCCGGTCGCGCGGCCTGATGCCGCACCGCTCTACGCGCCGTCGCCCTAGTGGCTGACGTGTCGAACGCCCTGGCTTCCGCCCGCCGACCGTCCTCGGCCAGCCGCCGTCGCCCCTAGCCCATCGCCACCCGCCCCTGCCCGCCCGCCGTCGACCACCGGCCATCTGTCACAGGCCCCCGGCGCTGCCCGTCCAAGGCCGGAAACGGCGAAGACCCGCCCGGCGATGCCGCGAGGCGGGTCTTCGTGCTTCTTGCGCAGAGGGGGTCCGGCTCAGTAAACCGGCCCGGTGTACTTCTCGCCCGGTCCCTGGCCCGGCGGGTCCGGCACGACCGACGCCTCGCGGAACGCCTTCTGCAGAGACTGCAGTCCGTCGCGCAGCGGTCCGGCGTGCAGGCCGAGGTACTCCGCGGAGGCGGTCACGAGCCCGGCGAGCGCGGTGATGAGGCGGCGCGCCTCGTCGAGGTCGCGGTGCGGCGAGTTCTCCGGGTCGGCGTCGGCGAGGCCGAGGCGCTCGGCGCCCGCGGACAGCAGCATCACCGCGGCGCGGCTGATCACCTCGACGCTCGGGATCTCCTCGAGCCCGCGGTCGTCGGGGGAATACGGGGGCGGTGGCGATGGTTGTTCAGACACGTCTGGTACCCTTCCACGTGCGACCAGCTCCCGAGCGATCGGGGGCGGCAAGTGGAGCCCCGCTCCCACCCGCGTCACCGCCTCAGGTGTCCGGGTCCGGTCTCGCCGAAGTGGTGCATGCCGTTCAGGCAGCGTACTGCGGAGGCGAAGCGTTCGGCCGTCCGGCCGGGCGCGATCGGAGACAGAGCGGGCCCCGTGCACCGGCAGCAGCCGGCGACGGGGCCTGAATCGTGTGGGCACCAGGTCGAACGAGAAAACATCACTCGGACCAAGGAGGCCCCATCAGCTCCGAGACACGCATCAACGAACGCATCCGGGTGCCGGAAGTCCGGCTTGTCGGTCCCAACGGCGAGCAGGTCGGCATCGTCCGGATCGAGGATGCGCTGCGGCTTGCGCAGGAGGCGGATCTCGACCTCGTCGAGGTGGCCCCGCAGGCCCGCCCGCCCGTGGCCAAGCTCATGGACTTCGGCAAGTTCAAGTACGAGAGCGCCCAGAAGGCCCGCGAGTCCCGCCGCAACCAGCAGCTCACCGTCATCAAGGAACAGAAGCTGCGTCCGAAGATCGACCAGCACGACTACGAGACCAAGAAGGGTCACGTGTCGCGGTTCCTGGCGGCGGGCAACAAGGTCAAGGTCACGATCATGTTCCGCGGCCGCGAGCAGTCCCGGCCGGAGCTCGGTTTCCGGCTCCTGCAGAAGCTCGCCGACGACGTCACCGAGCTCGGCTTCGTGGAATCGTCGCCGAAGCAGGACGGACGCAACATGATCATGGTGCTGGCCCCGCACAAGAACGTGAAGCCGAAGGCCGTCAAGGCCGAACCGGCTCCCGAGGCGTAGCGCGCCCCGGCGCCGACCAGCACAGTCAGCGGCACACCGGGTTTTCCGGTGTGCCGCCGCACGGAAGAGGACGAACAACCATGCCGAAGATGAAGACGCACAAGGGCACGTCGAAGCGGGTCCGCATCACCGGTTCGGGCAAGCTGCGTCGCCAGAAGGCCGGCCGCCGCCACCTGATGGAGAAGAAGTCCAGCCGCCTCACCCGGCGCCTCGAGGGCACCACGGACGTCGCCCAGAACGACGTCAGCCGCGTGAAGCGCCTGCTCGGCCGCTGAGGCCCGCACCCTTTCCCGACCACCCCGGGGTCCCCGCACCCCCCGAATTCGACAGGATGGACCAGTGGCACGCGTCAAGCGGGCGGTCAACGCCCAGAAGAAGCGTCGCGCGACTCTCGAACTGGCCAGCGGTTACCGCGGCCAGCGTTCGCGGCTGTACCGCAAGGCCAAGGAGCAGACGCTCCACTCGCTCAACTACGCCTACCGCGACCGCCGCGCGCGCAAGGGTGACTTCCGCCAGCTGTGGATCACCCGCATCAACGCGGCCGCTCGCGCCAACGGCGTCACCTACAACCGGTTCATCCAGGGCCTGAAGGCCGCCGGTGTCGAGGTGGACCGCAAGATCCTCGCGGACCTCGCGGTCAACGACGCCGCCGCCTTCACCGCGCTCGCCGAGCTCGCCAAGGCGAACGTCACGACCGGCGAAGCGAAGTCGGCCTGACCGGCAGCATTTTCCGGCCCGGGGCGGATCCGTTCACCGAACGGACCCCCCGGGTCGTTGCTGCGCGCAAACTGACCCGGCGCGCGGAACGCGAGAAAACCGGCCGCTTCCTGGCCGAAGGGGTCAACGCGGTCACGTCGGCGCTGTCCCACGGGACCGTGCACGAACTGTTCGTCACCGAACGCGCCGCCGCCGCGCATCCTGAGCTGGTCGCCGCCGCCCCGCGCGTGTCGCCGATCACCGACCGCGCGGCCGCGGGCCTGTCGGAAACCGTGACGCCGCAAGGAATCATCGCGGTCTGCTCGCTCGTCGACCGTCCACTGGAGACAGTCCTGGACTCGGCCCGGCTGGTAGTGGTCCTCGTGGATGTCGCCGAACCCGGCAACGCAGGCACCGTGATCCGCGTAGCCGACGCCGCCGGCGCCGATGCCGTCGTCCTGGCTGGCGATACCGTCGACCCGCACAACGGAAAGAGCGTCCGCGCCGCCGCCGGGTCCACGTTCCAGGTCCCGCTGGCCCGAGCCCGCGATATCCCGTCGGTCCTGACCGCACTGCGCTCGGCCGGCCTCCGGACGCTGGCCGCGCACGGTTACGCCGCCACTTCGCTGGAGACTGTCCACTTCGGAGATCCGGTGGCGTGGATCTTCGGCAACGAGGCACACGGCCTGTCCGAGCACGTTCTGGCCGCGGTCGACGAAGCAGTCCGGATCCCGTTGTACGGCAAGGCGGAAAGCCTCAACCTCGCCACCGCCGCCGCAGTCTGCGTCTACACCGCAGCGATGGCCGCGCACCGCTGACCGTGCGGGATCTCCGGCACGTCTACTGGATCGGCGGCGCGCCCGGCGCGGGCAAATCGACGATCGCCCGCCGCCTCGCCGCCCGCCACGGCTGGCGCCACTACGCCACCGACGACGTCATGCGCGCCCACGCCGCCCGCACGACCCCTTCCACCGCTCCGATGCTGCACGCGTTCCTCGCCATGGACATGGACGAACGCTGGGTCCGGCGGTCCCCGGACGTCATGCTGGAGACGTTCCACTGGTTCCGGGGCGAGGGTTTCGGGCTGATCGTCGAAGATCTCCTCCGCCTGCCGCCGGAACCGTGCGTCGCCGAAGGGCTCCGGCTGCTGCCGCACCTTGTGAAGCCCCTGCTGGATGTTGCGGACCAGGCCGTCTGGCTGCTGCCGACGCCGGAGTTCCGCCACGCGGCGATCGAGGGCCGGAGCGCACCGGGGGAGGGTTTTGTCTGGCAGACCAGCGATCCGGCGCGGGCTGCTCGCAACCTGGCCGAACGGGACCGCCTGTTCACGAGCCGCCTCCGGGAGGAAACCGAGCGGCTCGGAGTGCGAGCGATCGAGGTCGACACCACGATGACGGAAGACGAGCTTTTCCGCCAGGTGACGACTGCCTTCCGCCTTTGACCCGGCGGTTTCCGCGTTGCGGCGGGAAGCTCTGTCGCTGGACGTGTCGCCAGCTCATTGCCGCCAGCCGCATTGTCCTGCCATGTCGTCATCCGTCCGCTGACTGCGGGCTTGCCGCGTGTCTGCCGAGTCCGAGACTGCCGCGTCGCAGCTGTACTCGCCGTCGTTGAGGTCCTCTCTCGCCACCGGCTGGAATCCTGCCGAGAGCTTTGTCACGGCTCCGGCCGCGTCTCCCGCCATACTCGGTCGTCGGCACGAGCCGCATCGCGCTCCCCGGTGCCGATCCCACGTCCAGACTCGCGGTCCTCTTTCCGACCACCTCCGAAACTCCGCCCCCAGCCCGCCGGGAAGATGTCCGCGGCAAGCCGGTCGACGGGCGGTCCTCACCCGATTCGCTGACCTCCGTTCGGGTCCGCGGCGACGGTCGGTCGTGATCACGGGGCGGATCCGGCGCGGCCGCTCCGGAAGCGGAGGGTGAGCGGCTGGGCCCCGTGCCCGATCCCCTAGACTGAGCTGCCCGATGTGCACGTGCGGCGGCATGCCCGCGTGCCGCCGACAACACCAGTCCCAGCGGACGCCGAGGAGTCATGTCCGGAGCCACAGAAAAGCCGGTCGACGTGCTCGCACCGGAAACCCTGCGCGCGGCGATCAAGGCGGCCGAGGACGCCTTCGCCGGCGCGGCCGACCTGGACGCGCTCGCCGCCGTCAAACCGGCCCATCTCGGGGACCAGTCGCCGGTGCTGCTCGCGCGCCGGGAGATCGCCGCGCTGCCGAAGCAAGAGAAGGCCGACGCGGGCAAGCGCGTCAACGAGGCCCGCCAGGCGGTGCAGTCCGCGTTCGACGCGCGCCGTGCGGCATTGCAGGCCGAGCGCGACGAGCGGGTGCTCCGCGAGGAGGCCGTCGACGTCACGTTGCCGTGGGATCAGGTCCCGCGCGGCGCCCGGCACCCGATCAGCACGCTGTCCGAGCGCATCGCCGACGTTTTCGTCGCCATGGGCTACGAGGTCGCCGAAGGACCCGAGCTCGAGGCGGAGTGGTTCAACTTCGACGCGCTCAACTTCGGCAAGGACCACCCGGCACGCCAGCTGCAGGACACGTTCTACGTTGGCGACGAAGGCTCCGGCCTGGTGCTGCGCACGCACACCTCGCCGGTGCAGGCCCGCAGCCTGCTGCACCGCGATCTGCCGGTGTACGTCGTGTGCCCTGGCCGCACCTACCGCACCGACGAGCTCGACTCCACGCACACGCCGGTGTTCACCCAGGTCGAGGGCCTCGCCGTCGACAAGGGCCTCACCATGGCGCACCTCAAGGGCACGCTCGACGCGTTCGCCCGCGCGATGTTCGGCGAGAGCTCCACGACGCGGCTGCGCCCGCACTTCTTCCCGTTCACCGAGCCGTCGGCGGAGGTCGACGTCTGGTTCGAGGAGAAGAAGGGCGGCCCCGGCTGGGTCGAATGGGGCGGCTGCGGCATGGTCAACCCGAACGTGCTGCGCGCGTGCGGCGTCGACCCGGAGGTGTACTCCGGCTTCGCGTTCGGCATGGGCATCGAGCGGACCCTGCAGTTCCGCAACGGCATCCCGGACATGCGCGACATGGTCGAAGGCGACGTCCGGTTCACCCTTCCCTTCGGAACGGAGGCGTAGTGCGAGTCCCGGTGAGCTGGCTGACCGAGCATCTCGAGGTGGATGCCGACGTCACGCCGCAAGACCTGGCCGACGCCTTCGTGCGGATCGGGATCGAGGTCGACGAGCTGAGCGAGCTCGGCCCGGTGACCGGCCCGCTCGTGGTCGGGCGCGTCGCGGAGATCGAGGAGCTGACCGGCTTCAAGAAGCCGGTGCGGTTCTGCCGCGTCGAGGTCGGCGAGGAACCCGACCCGGAGCCGGACGACGCGGAACTGTCCGAAGAGGACGAAGACGAGGACGACGGCCCGCTCGAGAACGAGGGCCCGCACGGCATCAAGACGCGCGGCATCGTCTGCGGCGCGCGCAACTTCGCCGAGGGCGACCTCGTCGTGGTCGCGCTGCCGGGCGTGGTCCTGCCGGGCGATTTCGAGATCGCCGCGCGCAAGACCTACGGCAAGGTCAGCGACGGCATGATCTGCTCGGCGGCCGAACTCGGCCTCGGCGACGACCACAGCGGCATCCTCGTGCTCCCGCCGGGCACGGCGAGCCCGGGCGACGACGCCAAGGACCTGCTCGGCCTCGACGACACCGTCATCGAGGTCACGCCGACCCCGGACCGCGGCTACGCGCTGTCGATCCGCGGCCTGGCGCGCGAACTGTCGAACGCGCTCGACGTGCCGTTCGGCGACCCGGCGATGCTCGACAACTTCCCGGAAGCCGAGGGCGAGGCGTGGCCGGTCCGGGTCGAGGACCCCGAGGGCTGCCCGCGGTTCGTGCTGCGCCGGGTCACCGGCCTCGACGCGACCGCGCCGACGCCGTGGCGGATCCGCCGCCGGCTGATGCTGGCCGGCATCCGGTCCATCTCGCTCGCGGTCGACGTCACCAACTACGTGATGCTCGAGCTGGGCCACCCGCTGCACGCGTTCGCGACCAGCTCGATCCAGGGCGACCTGGTGGTGCGCCGCGCGAAGGCGGGGGAGAAGCTCACCACGCTCGACGACGTGGAGCGCACCCTCGACGCGGACGACATCGTGATCGCCGACGACAGCGGCGTCATCTCCCTCGCCGGCACGATGGGCGGCGCCAGCACGGAGATTACCCCGGAGAGCACGGACGTGCTTCTCGAGGCAGCGCACTGGAACCCGGCGTCGATCAGCCGCACCGCGCGCCGGCACAAGCTGTTCTCCGAGGCGGCGAAGCGTTTCGAGCGCTACACCGACCCGGCGCTGTGCGCGGCCGCGGTGGAACTCGCCGCGCGGCTGCTGCGCCAGTACGGCGACGGCGCGATCCGCCCGGGCCGCACCGACGTCGGCGGCGTCGCCCCGCACGCCCCGGTGACCATGCCGATCAACCTGCCCGACCAGGTCGCCGGCGTCCGCTACGAACGCGGCGTCACGGTGCGTCGGCTCGGCCAGATCGGCTGCAAGGTCCAGCTCAGCACGAGCGACCAGGGCGTCGGCCTGGTCACCGCGACCCCGCCGAGCTGGCGCGGCGACCTCGTGCAGCCCGCTGACCTCGTCGAGGAGGTCCTGCGGCTCGAGGGCTACGACAGCATCCCGTCGGTCCTGCCCGCCGCGCCCGCGGGCCGCGGTCTCACCGACGCGCAGCGCCGCCGCCGCGCGGTGTCCGGCGCGCTCGCCGAGGCGGGCTACGTCGAGGTGCGCCCGTTCCCGTTCGTCGGCGACGCAGTGTGGGACGCCTTCGGCCTGCCCGAGGACGACATCCGCCGCACCACCGTGCGCGTGCGGAACCCGCTCGAAGCCGACCACGACCGGATGGCGACCACCCTCCTGCCAGGCCTGTTGGAAACGTTGCAGCGCAACGTTTCCCGCGGCTTGAAGGACGTGTCGCTGTTCCACATCGGCCAGGTCGTGCTGCCGAAGCCGAATCAGCTCAAGGTCCCCGACCTCGGCGTCGAGCACCGCCCGAGCGACGAGGACCTCGCCGTGCTGGAGGCCGCCGTGCCCGCGCAGCCGGTGCACGTCGCCGTCGTCCTCAGCGGCCAGCGCCCGCGCGCCGGCTGGTGGGGCAAGGGCGGCCAGGCGGGCTGGGCCGATGCCGTGCAGGCCGCGCGCCTGGTGGCCGAGGCCTCCGGCGTGCAGCTCACGGTGCAGGCCGCCGACCTGCTGCCGTGGCATCCGGGCCGCTGCGCCCAGCTGCGCGTAGGCGACTGGCCGGTCGGCCACGCGGGCGAACTGCACCCGAAGGTCGTCGAGGCCCTCGGCCTGCCGCCGCGCACGGTCGCCATGGAACTCGACCTGGACGCGATCCCGCTGCCCGACACCCGTCCGGCGCCCAGCATCTCGGCCTACCCGCCGGTGCTGCTGGACGTCGCCCTGGTCGCCGGCACGGACGTCCCGTCCGCCGACCTCGCCGACGTGCTCCGCGAAGGCGCCGGCGAACTGCTCGAGGAGATCACCCTCTTCGACGTCTACACCGGCGAGCAGCTCGGCGAAGGCAAGCGTTCCCTGGCGTACAAGCTCCGCTTCCGCGCCGCGGATCGCACCCTCACCGTCGACGAGGCCACCAAGGCCCGCGACGCCGCGGTCGCCGCAGCCGGCGAGCGCTTCGGAGCGACGCTCCGCGCCTGATCCGACGCTGTCCCCGCCCCGCGCTCCGGCCACCGGCCGGTCAGCCGGGGCGGGGGAGCGCTGGTGTCATGGCATTCCTCCTTTCTTTGCCGTAAACGGTTCACGTCAGCCGAGGTGCTTCATCGCCTCCCGAACAGACAGCGGGGACAATCCCGGGTGCGCGCGGACGAACGCGCGGACCCACTCCGGCTCGACGCGCGCATGGTCTCGCAACGCCCAGCCGATTCCCTTGCGCAGAAAGAAATCTCGATCGCCCAGGTTCGCCTCGATCGCGTCGGCGAGCAGCTTCTGGTCCACGTCGCCCTTCGCGCTGACCTGACAGATGACCGCCGTTCGCCGGCGCCAGCGATCAGCGTCTGTCATCCAGCGACGCAGAACCGGCGTGACCGCCGCCCGGTGCTCGCGCAGGATCGGCCCGACGCGGCGGATCGCGACCTCGTCGACGTAGTCCCACCACGCCCCGGCGACGATCAGCTCGTCGTACATCTCCAGCAGTTCCGGGTCTTGCCACTGCCGATAGGCGCGGTGCCCGGAAAGATCGATCGCCGCGTACCGCTCCTCGCGAAACTCCGCCTCCCGCCATAACGCGAGCACGGTCTCGGCGTATGTCACTCGATCGGGCAGAACATGCTCGGCCAGGACCGTCTTCATGAGCTTGCCGCGCGGTGGCTTCGGCACGCCGCGAAACGGCATCTCGGATTTCATGTACGCCTGCATTTCCGCTGCTTTGACCGGGTCGGCAAGCTCGGCGAGCCCGGTTCGCACCGCCGTGAGCAACGCTTCGCTCGCGTCCATTGAGGACCACCTCCGTCGTCTCGGATCCCGACGATCGGGGGACAGCGCGGCTCGTGTCGGGAAACGAGATTCTGCCGTGCAGCCGGTAGCTTCGACGAGCCCTGGTTGCCGTCGGACGCAAAGGACCACTGTGAGGAAAATCGTCACCGCACTGGCCGCCGCCGCTGTCGCGGCCGGAACGCTGGCTGTCGCACCCGCCGCCACCGCGGTGCAGCCCCAAGGGCCGGACTACGCGCCGCCGCCGATCAAGTGGGGACCGTGTTCCGCACCAGGTCTCGCCAAGGCGGGAGCCGAATGCGGATTCCTGGTGGTCCCGATGGATTACGCGCAGCCGTCGGGCCCGACGGTGCAGATCGCCGTCTCCCGGGTGAAGCACAAGACCGCGAAGTACCAGGGGGTGCTTCTGGTGAACCCAGGCGGCCCCGGCGGTTCCGGACTCGGTCTTTCGGTGCTCGGCCGGAACGTGCCCCAGCACGCCGGCGACAGCTACGACTGGATCGGCTTCGATCCCCGCGGCGTCGGCTCCAGCAAACCGGCTCTCACGTGCGACGGGAGCTACTTCGCGCCCGGCCGTCCGGCTTACGTGCCGAAGACGCCGCAGCTGGAGAGCACCTGGCGTGCCCGCACGAAGGGCTACGCCGAGGCTTGCGCGAAGAACGGCCCGCTGCTCCAGCACGTCAAGACCACCGACGTCGCGCACGACATGGACAGCCTGCGGAAGGCGCTGGGCCAGCGGCAGATCAACTATTACGGCTTCTCTTACGGCACCTACCTCGGGCAGGTGTACAGCACGCTGTACCCGGACCGCATGCGCCGGATGGTGCTCGACGGGAACGTCGACCCGCGCAAGGTCTGGTACGACGCCAACCTGGACCAGGACGTCGCCTTCGACCGCAACATCAGGATCTACTTCGACTGGCTCGCGAAGTACGACAACGTCTACCACCTCGGCAAAACCGGCTCGGCCGTCGAGCAGCTCTGGTACGCGCAGCAGCGGAAGCTCGACCGCGACCCGGCCGGCGGCGTGATCGGCGGCGACGAGTGGACCGACATCTTCCTGCAGGCCGGCTACTACGTGTTCGGCTGGGAAGACATGGCGAAGGCGTTCGACGGATGGGTGCACCGCGGCGACTGGCAGACGCTGAAAGCGTTGTACGAGAAGTCGAACGCGCCCGGCGACGACAACGGCTACGCGGTTTACAACGCGGTGCAGTGCACTGATGCCCAGTGGCCGCAGGACTGGGACCGCTGGCGCCGCGACGCCTGGGCCACCCACACCCGCGCGCCCTTCGAGACCTGGAGCAACACCTGGTACAACGCGACCTGCCTGAACTGGCCGGCGAAGGCGGGCAAGCCGGTGGACATCGACGGGTCCAAGGCGAGCGGCGCGCTGTTGATCAGCGAGGAGCTCGACGCGGCCACGCCGTACTCGGGCAGCCTCGAAGTGCGCAAGCGCTACCCGCGTTCGAGCCTCATCAGCGCGCCCGGCGGGACGACGCACGCCGGATCGCTGTCCGGAGTTTCGTGCGTGGACGACAAGGTCGCTGATTACCTCGCCACCGGCGCCCTGCCGAAGCGGGTGCGCGGCGACCACTCCGACGTCCAATGCGCTCCGGTGCCGCAGCCGGTTCCGTCTCCGGTCGCCTCCGGCGCGCAGCAGAAGGCGGATGCCCAGGCGAAAGCCGCGGCGGAGGAGAAGCAGGGCCTGCTCGCCGGGTTGCTGCGTTTCTGAGGTGTTGTGCTCGGTGCCCCGGTCTGGCCTGCCAGACCGGGGCATTGTTCTTTTCCGCTGGTCCACCGATCCCCCTCGGGTGTTTTCGGGTCGCCGGGGACGCTACGGCGGGGGTCTGACAATTTCGGACCGCAGTCACCCGATCGCGTTAAGTGATCGAAAATTGTCGGGGGTCGCGGATACCTTCGCGGCCATGACGATCATTCAGGAGCACCGGACCGAGGTCCGGTCAGGAGATGTCCAGTACCAGGTCGCCGTCGTCACCCGCAGCGAGGACGGCGAGCCGGAGCGAGTCACCGTCACGGTCGGCGGAGAACGGCCGGACGGCGAACCCGTCGTCGAGGGCAGACTCGAACTCGACGTGACGTCCGTGGCGACCGTCGCGGAGCTGCTCGACACGAGCCTGCGCACCTTCGCGGGCGGCGGGGCGCGGCGAAGATCGCGCGGACGCCCGGCCCAGCAGGGGCGGCCGTGGACCGACGAGATGGACGCGGATCTGGAGGCCCGCTGGCTCGCCGGGGACTCGGTGGCCGAGCTGGCCCGGCATTTCGCGCGGACACCGGGCGGGATCCGGGCGCGCTTGCCCCGGGTCGGCTGCGATCCGGAGCATCCGGGAAACCATCTGCCGACACCGCCGAGTCTCCGCGAAGCGGAGGAGGGAGTGGACTGACGAGTGCCCGCCGGGTTCGCGTCCCGAGGCGGGCCCGGCGTGGCGGTGGCCGTGTGCCGGAGTGGCGGCTGCGTGCCTGGGTGCGGTTGCGTGCTGGGTGAGTACGCGGTGCTGGACTGGCGGTTTTGCGGCAGGCGAGCGTTTGG
>NZ_JACJHR010000041.1 GCF_014174495.1 Amycolatopsis echigonensis | reverse complement strand
GAGACTTCGCGGCTGCAGATGTGGAGACCGCCGCGTGGGTTGGCGTTGTGCTGCAGTCGGAACATCGGATGCCGCGTGGCGCGAGGCGTGCTCGGGTCGCGTCGGGTTGCCCGTTACCGGTCGGGTGCGCTGTGCGGGTTCGTTGCCTCTGCTCAGATGGGACGACTCAGTGAGTCGCGTCGCGGCTCCTGCGCCGAGGCTTGGCCCATTCGGCGCTCGCCGCGGGCCTTGCCTTGCTCGGCCTGTTTCAGCTGGCTGCGTCTGGCTTGCTCAGCTCGCCTGGCTCGGTTCGCCCCCGACTTTCCCGCCGGAACGTCCGGGCTGTGCTGCTTCGGCGGCTTGATTCGCTAAGTCTCGTCCGTTGGGCTCGGGGCACCCCGACTTCGGGGCCGGAACTTCAGGGCCGTGCTGGCATGGCGGCTTGGCTCGCCAAACCCTGCCCGTCCGACCCGCTCTGACTCGAGTGGGTGCCCATGGCTCAACCTTGTGCCCGTCCGACCCGCTCTGGCTGGGTGCCCAGGTGCTCAATCCTGCTCCGTGTCCCGCTCTCGCCTCGCCTCTCTCGTTGCCCGCCCCACCCCGGCTGGGTTGCTGGCCCAGCCGGGCCTTCGAGGTCAGCTATTCATCGGGCCGGTTCCGGGGTCGGTGCGGTGGGGGCTGGCGTGTGCGGCCGGGGCGATACTCGGCGTAGCGCTGCCGCCGACAGGATTCCCAGTACCAGCACCGCGATCGGCAGGATCAGTGTCGCGCGGGCGGCGTCGGTGAGTCCATTGTGGACCACTTCGCTGGCGAGGCGGCCTGCTTGCGCGGCGATGTCCGCTGGGAGGCCTGGCATCGCGGCTGGACTGCCGGAGGAGCCGAACTCGCCGGTTGAGGCGGCGGCGTGGGCGATTCCTTCGGTGAACGGGGCGCGGTATTGCTCCGGCAGTTGCGCGGCCGCGGTGGTGGCCTCGCTGGTGATCGAGGCGCTGATCCTCGCCTGCAGGAGAACGCCGATCGCCGCGCTGCCCAGGACTCCGCCTACCTGGCGGGCGGTGTTGAAGATGCCTGAGGCAGTTCCAGTGAGCCGCGGCTCTACCGACGCCATCGTCAGGTTGCTCATCGGCGAGAAGATGCAGCCGACGCCCAGACCGCACACCAGCAGGGCCGGGATCAGCGCCCACGGGCTCGTGTCCGGACGGGCTTGCAGTGCGACGATGCCGACGCCCGCGGCCAGCAGGGCCAGGCCGCCCATCACCAGGTATTTGCCGTTGATCCGGTCCGAAGCGCGGCCGACGAACGGCGCGATCACGCCGGACAGCAGCGACATCGGGGCGGTGAGCAGACCGGCCATGGTGGGGGAGAGGCCGAGCACCGTCTGGATGTAGATGATCAGCGGCAGGAACATGCCGGTCATCGTGAAGCCGACCGTGGTCGCGGTGAGCGTGCCCGCCGAGAAGTTGCGGTTGGCGAACACGGCCAGCGGGACCAGGGGTTCGCGGCGGTTGCGGCGTTGCCACAGCACGAAGGCGATCAGCAACACCACGCCTGCCCCGATGATTTCGAACACCGTGATGCCGCCGAATACGGTGCCCCAGTCGTACTGCTGTCCATTTTGGACGCCGAACACGACACAGAACAGTCCGGCCGCGGACAGCAGGATGCCGAGCAGATCGAACGAGTGGGAGTGCTTCGGCTGCCAGTCCGGCACCAGCCACAGCGTCAGTGCGATGGCGACGACGCCGATCGGCACGTTCACGTAGAAAATCCACTCCCAGCCGAGGTGCTGCACCAGCACGCCGCCCAGCAGCGGGCCGGTGATCGTGGCCAGGCCGGCCACGCCGCCCCACGCGCCCATCGCCGCGCCGCGTTTCGCGGGCGGGAAAAGGTGGCTGATGAACGCCAGCGTCTGCGGCGTCATCAGTGCGGCGCCCAGGCCTTGCACGGCACGGGCGGCGATCAGCATCTCGACGTTGCCGGAAAGCCCGCACCACAACGACGAAGCGGTGAACACCACGAGCCCGGCGACGAACACGCGCTTCGGGCCGAAGCGGTCGCCGAGGCGGCTGGTGAACAGCATCGGCACGGCGTAGGTGAGCAGGTAGACGCTGATCACCCACACCACCGAGTTCAGCCCGGCGCCGAGGTGCTGCAGCATCGCGGGCACCGCGATGGACACGATCGTGGTGTCCAGCAGGATCATGAAGAACCCGATACAGAGCGCGCTGAGCGCGGCCCACGGGTTAACCGGTCTTGCGTTCATGGTTGTCCTTGAGCTTGAGTTTCTTGTCCTGGAAAGGGATCCGGCCGCTGTCGAGGTCCGTGAACAGCTGCTCGATCCATGCGAGCTCGAACTTCCGCTGTGCCGCGCTGAACCGGAAGTCGAGCCAGTAGATTTCGGGGGTGCCGTCGGATTCCAGCCGCTCGATGATCACCTCGTCGGAGGCCACGCCCGCGCGCAGCCGGGTGATCCGGTGCTCCAGTTCGAGCAGTGCCACGTCGCGGCCGAGGTCGTCGATCACGGCGAGCCCGCTGAGCACGTCGCTGTAGTCCGGTACCACGTCGCCCAGCATTTGCCGGGCCCGTTCCTGGAAGGCGTCTTTGCCCGCCGCTGTCATGGCGTACACCGTGCGCTCCGGCCGTTTTCCGTCTCGCTGTGTCTCGACCACGTCGATGAAACCGTTGCGCTGCAACCGGTCCACCGTGTGATAAAGCGATCCTGCCTTCAGCTTCACGCGGGTTTCGACGTGCCGTTCCCGCATCAGCTGGGCCATTTCGTACGGGTGCATCGGCCGCTCGTGCAGCAGCTCGAGCACGGCGACGCCCAGCGCCGTGAGCTTGGCCGCGACCATGACGGGGTTCCTCCAGAGATCCAATCGAGTGGCCGACGTGGGTTATTCCACGTGGACTATACGGTGTGGGGCAAACTGCAGTCCAGTGCGATCCGCGCTGGTGAGCAGCTTGTCGCTGACGGTGACGGGTGGTGCGTGATGGCGAGAGCGTAACGACGGCCACCGACAAAAACCGGCGATCGCCTGTTCGACGGCCTTTTCCCCGGCCCTCGGCAAGAGGCCGCTGGTTGTCCGCGGCGAGCGATCCGGGCCAGGATCGGCTGATGGGCGACAACCGGGCAGTGGAGTGGGAAGGCTTCTTCAACACCCGCGACCTCGGCGGGCTCCCGACGCGATCCGGCGGCCGCACCGCGTCCGGGCGGTTCTACCGGTCGGCCACCCTCCGATTCGTCACCGCCGCGGGCTGGGACCAAGCGCGGGAATCCGGCCTCCGCACCATCGTCGACCTGCGCAACCCCGCCGAGATCAGCACCTACGCTGCCACCGTGCCATCCGGAATGACGCGCCTCGAAGTCCCCATGGACGACGTCGAAGACACCGAGTTCTGGCAGTACATCGCCGACGAACAGCTCGACGGCACCCCGCTGTACTACCGCGTTTTCCTTGCCCGCAAAGCAGAACGCTGCGCGACCGTCCTGAGAACGCTGGCCCAGGCCGAAGGCGGCGTGCTGTTCCACTGCACTTCGGGCCGAGATCGCACCGGTCTCGTCTCGCTCCTTCTGCTCGCCTTGGCCGACGTCGAACCGGAAACCATCGCCGCCGACTATGCCCTCTCGACCGAAGCCGTCCTCCCGCTGTACCGGGCGCTAGGCGTCGAGGACCAAACCGCGCTGCTCGAAGCAGCTTTGGCCCGCCGTCAGACGACCGTCCGCGAAGCCGTCCTGGCCACCCTCGACGGGTTCGGCGTCCGCGATTACCTCGTCCGCGCCGGACTGGCCGCGGACGAGGTCGACCGTCTTCGGGACCGGCTCAGTCGGTGACCTGGTGCAGCTGCCGCGCCCGGCGGCTGCCCAGCGAATACCACCCGGCGATCCCGGTGCCGACGGTGAGCGCGGCCGCGCTGATGCCGAGCGACCAGTGCACCCCGACCGCGGAACCGAGCAGTCCCACGGTGAAGCCGCTGCCCGCGCGAAGTCCGTTGGCGGACACGCTGTACACGCCGATCACCCGGCCGCGTTCCTCCGGTTTCGCCAGCAACTGCACGACGGTCTGGCCGATCGACATCGACGCCAGGTTGGCCACGCCGCCGATCACCAGCAGCGCCACCGCGATCGGGTAGCTGGCGGTCATCGCGAAGAACAGGCTCGACAGCCCGTAGATCGCCGTGCTGATTACCGCGGCGGGCACGTTCGGTTTGATCTTCCCGGTCGCTTCCAGCAGGATTCCGCCGATCACGCCGCCCGCGCCGTTGGCGAACAGCAGCACGCCGTACGCGGTTCCGGCGCTGCCCGCGCCGAGGTCCTGCGCGAAGATCGGCATCGAACTCTGCATCGAAGCTCCGACGAAGAACGCGCCGAGCCCGGCGAGGATGATCATCCCGACCATCGTCGGGTTCCCGCTGATTTCCTTCAGGATCCGCACCGAATCCATCAGGCCGACCCGTGGCCGACGGATGATTCCGCCGTCTCGCGTGTGCCCGGTGAACTTGGTGCGGAACAGGAACACGGTCAGCGGCAGATAGAACGCGACGTTCACGAAAATGCCCGCCACCGGTCCGAGCCCGAGCAGCAGCGCCGAGCCGACGACCGGGCCGAAGAGAATGCCGAGGCTGCGGAAGGTGGCGTTGAGCCGGACCGCGCTCGGCAATTCGGTGGGCCCGACGAAATCGTGCAGCATCAGCTGCTCGCCCGGTCCCCAGATCGCGCCCGCACAGCCGTGCAAAATCAGCAGCACGCAGGCGTTCCACACCTCGAGCGTGCCGGTGACCATCAGGACGCCCCACGCCACCGACACCGCCATGAACAGCGCCTGTGCGGCCTGGATGATCCGGCGGCAGTCGTGCCGGTCGGCCAGTCCGCCGAAGTACACCGAGAACAGCAGGAACGGCACCCAGTGGCTGATCACCTCGAACCCGGTCAGCGCGGGCGAGTGGAATTTCTCCCACAGCACCCAGTAGGTGATGACGTGTTCAATGTTGTCGGCCATCATCGCGAGGCCGGTGCCGATCAGATACGGACGGCAGTCCTTGTTGTACAGCGCCGCGAATTTGCGCGGGGCTGCTGTGCCGGTAACCCCGGATTCGGGTCGGTGCGTCGGCACCCCGCACGCGGAACACATGACTGGAAACCCCCTAGTGAGCTGGTGCTCGTAACGATAGACGAGACGTTGCGTCTCGACTAGACTTCCGCACGTGGGCGACGTCACTGAATCCGGCCGGTGCCGGCATCACGGGAACCGCTACGGCCGCAGCGAGAACGCGCGCCGGGCGGTTTTGCACGCGGTCGACGATCTGCTGGTGGAGGTCGGTTTCGCCCGGCTCACGATGGAGGGCATCGCGGCCAGGGCGGGCGTCGGGAAGCAGACCGTCTACCGCTGGTGGCCGTCCAAAGTGGACATTCTGCTCGAAGCGCTCGGCGACGACCTGGCCGAGGAACTCTCCCCGCCCGACTCCGGCGAGCTCCGCAAGGACCTCTGCGCGCACCTCGCCGCGATCGCGTCCTTCCTGACCACCGCCGACGCCGGCGCGGTCTTCCGCACGCTGCTCGGCCAGGCCCAGCACGATCCGGACTTGGCGCGGCAGCTGCGCGAGGTGCACATCCGCGCCCAGCACGCGCGCGACCGGCTGCCGCTCGAACGCGCCGTCGCCCGCGGCGAACTGCCGTCGGACGTCGACCTGGACAGCGCGGTCGAGCAGCTCGTGGGGCCGATCCACTACCGCGTGCTGGTCACCGGCTCGCCGGTGCCGCAGGAGTTCACAGATGGCCTGGTCGAGCGATTCCTCCAGGAGCATTCGCGCGAGTAGGCTCCTGGAGACATGGGAACGGTCTTGTGGCTGGTCGGGCTGGCTGTAGCCGCCGCGGTCCTGGCCGGGATCGCCTGGCTTTTCCGGGACCGCGCCGGGGGTCTTGACCAACGGTTGCGCGCGGCCGAGCAGGCCTCGCGCTGGCGATTCCTGCAGCAACAGTGGGAATCGGAGCCGATGGCGCGGCTCGCGACCGTCCAGCAGGTGCACGCGCTCACCCAGAACGGCGGCTGCCAGGTCCGGATCGTCTGGACGGACAGTTATCACGCCGAGGACGTCGAGATCGAGCACGACCAAGCCGACGCGGGCGACTATTTGTTGCTGCGCGGGGTGGGGCCGCTTGGTTCGATTACCCGGGAGGAGTTGCTGGCGCACGCGGGTGCGGATGCTCCGGATTGGGCGCAGCGAGGGCGGTGAGTTACCAGCCGCTGATCCGCTGCCAGGTGTCGGTGAGGTGGCCGTTCTCCGCGATCCGGTAGCTGGCGTGTTGTGCCGCGGTGGCGCAGGCGTGGTTGGGCAGAACGCGCAGCCGGGTACCGATCGGCAGGTCGGGCAGCGGATGGCCGTCACGGGCGGTGAGGATTCCGTGTTCCTGGCTCGCGCCGGTCACCACAAGACCGGGCAGCAGGGTGCCGTCGAGGTCGGCGACCAGGCCGTATCCCTGGTCGACGGCTTGGTTCGCGGTGCCCCGGTCTCGCGACAACGCCATCCAGCCGCCGTCGGTGAGAATCCAGCCGCGTTCGGGGCGGTGTCCGATCACGGTGACGACCACCGACAGCGCGAGGTCTTCGACGCGACAGACACCCAGCCCAGCCATCACCAGGTCGAAGAAGATGTAGTTGCCGGCGCGGACTTCGGTGATGCCAGCGAGATCGTCGGCTGCGTGCGCGGTCGGGGTGGAGCCGACGCTTACTGTGCCCGCGTACAGGCCTTCATCGCGAAGGCGCTGTGCTGCTGCGACAGCGACGTCTCGTTCATGCGCGGCGGCTTCGCGTTGTGCGGCAGCGGTTGTTGCGAAGTAGGACTCACCGGCGTGTACGAGGACACCGTCGAGACAGTCGTGCAGCTGTCGTCCGATGGCGAGCAGTGCGGGGTCGTCAGACAACACGCCCCCACGATGACCATCGCAGTCGACCTCGATCAGCGACGGAATGCGTAAGCCGGCTTCGCGCGCTGCGGCGGTTACCGCTGAGGCTTGCGCGACGCTGTCTAGCAGCACCCGCACGGTGATTCCGCGGCGCAGCAGCGCTATCACGCGCGGGAGTTTGTGCGGATCGATGCCGACTGCGTACGTGATGTCGGTGTAGCCGCTGTCGGCGAAGGCTTCTGCTTCGGCCAGCGTCGACACGGTGATCGGGCCTGGCTTGCCGGCGTGCATCAATGCGGTGGCAGGCAGCGCCTTCGCTGTTTTCGTGTGAGGGCGCAGCGAAACGCCGAGGTCGAGCATGCGGCGCGCGAGACGTTCGGCGTTGCGCTGGGCTCGCGAGAGCTCGACGACGGCGAACGGCGTGTCCGGATCAGCCAGGGTTTCGTCAGGCGGCGGCAATTGCCTGCACCTCGGCCTTCGCTCCAAAGTGGAGGGTGCTCGCCCCGGCGACCGCGCGTGCCGGGCGATGATCGCCAAGCCACGCACGGTAAATCCGGTCGAACTCCGGCCAGTCGCCCATGTCCGTCACGTACACGGTGACCGACACCAGGCGGTCCCGGCTCGTGCCCGCGGCGGCGAGACACGCGTCGACATTGGCCAGGACTTGCTGAGCCTGCACGGAAAACGGCTCGCTCACCAATCGGGTCCCGTCGCTGGTGACGGGCAGCTGTCCGGAGATGAAGGCCATCCCGCCGACCTGTGCGGTGTGCGAGTAATGCCCGCCAGGAGCGGACAGTTCAGGACTGTCGCGCAGGACGATGTCGCTCATCGACGCTCTCCTTTCGCATAGTTGTAGACAGTCGCCCGGGATACTCCGAGCAGGTCGGCGATGGTCTGGGCGGCATCGCGGGATTCGAAGTACCCCTCGTCGCGCAGCAGGCGGACCAGGTCACGTTTGGCTTCGCGGGAAAGGGACCGCGGGCTGCCGCCGCGGTCCGCGGCCGTGCGCTCGATCAGTTCCCTCAGCTCACGCGAGGTCCGCGAGTGCAGGTTTTCGACGAAACCGCGCTGCGCGGCATCGGTGGCGACCAGGTTGGCCAGCGTGTGCGTGAACGGCGAGAGCACTGAGACGTCGAGGTTCAGGCACAGCGCGGCGATGTAGTCGCCGTCGGCGTTCTTGATGCCGATCGACGTGCTTTTGACTGGCCGCCCGTCCGGGAACTGGTTCGCGTAGTTCTGCAGCACGCTCGGGTAATCCGGGTCGCTGATCCGCTGCAGTCCCAGTTCGGTGGCCGGATCGCCGACCTCGCGGCCGGACAGGTTGTTCTCGATCGCGCGGATCGCGTGGTCCGGATCCCGCAGGTCGTGCAGTACGACCTCGCACAATCCGGGGAACATCCGGCCGAGCGCGACGGCGATCTTCTCGGTTTCCCGGATGAGGTGCTCGTCCGCGTCCACGCCACCCCTTTGACTCAGTGTCTAACTTTAGAAAATGAGTCTAGCAAGTGGGCATAAAAGTTGATCCCGGCAGCAGAGCCGGGACCACCAAGGGGACTTCAGCGAGGCAAGGACGAGGCGCGCCAGGCCCCGTCACCAGGCGCGAGCCGCGCGTGCACCGCAGCCGCCCGGTCTCCCCACCACGACGTGCGACGCGGTGCCGGAGCGGGTGCCGACGCCGAAGCGGCACTGACCACCACCGCGGTGAGCGCGGCGAGTTCGGCGTCGTCCGGGTTGCCGCGGACCACGCGGAGCAGGGGAGCGTCCGTCATCGCGACCTCACAGGGGGATGTTGCCGTGCTTCTTGGGCGGCAGCGATTCGCGCTTGGTGCGCAGCAGGCTCAGCGCCTTGGCGACGTGGCCGCGGGTGTGCGCGGGCACGATCACCGAGTCGACGTAGCCGCGTTCAGCCGCCGCGTACGGGTTGAGCAGCGTGTCCTCGTACTCCTGGATGAGGTCCGCGCGCAGTGCGTCGACGTCCTTGCCTTCGGCGGCCGCGTTGGCCAGCGTCTTGCGGTGGACGATGTTCGCCGCGCCCTGCGCACCCATCACCGCGACCTGGGCGGTCGGCCAGGCCAGATTGACGTCCGCGCCGAGGTGCTTGGAGCCCATCACGTCGTACGCGCCGCCGTACGCCTTGCGCGTGATCACCGTGATCAGCGGGACGGTCGCCTCCGCGTACGCGTAGATCAGCTTCGCGCCGCGGCGGATGATGCCGTTCCATTCCTGGTCGGTGCCGGGAAGGAAGCCGGGAACGTCCACAAAGGTCAGCACCGGGATGTTGAACGCGTCGCAGGTCCGCACGAACCGGGCGGCCTTCTCGGACGCGTCGATGTCGAGGCAGCCGGCGAACTGCGTCGGCTGGTTCGCCACGACGCCGACGCTCTGCCCGTCGACCCGGCCGAAACCGACCAGGATGTTGGGCGCGAACAGCTCGTGGACCTCGAGGAACTCGCCGTCGTCGAGCACCCGGGTGACGACCTCGTGCATGTCGTACGGCGTGTTCGGCGAGTCCGGGATGAGCGTGTCCAGCTCGCGGTCGGTGTCGGTGACGTTCTCGAAGAATCCGGCAGGCGGCTGGTTCGCGTCGAACTCCGGCGGCTCGGACAGATTGTTCTGCGGCAGGTAGGAGAGCAGTTCCTTGACGTAGGCGATCGCGTCCTCGTCGTCGGAACCGAGGTAGTGCGCGACGCCCGACTTGGTGTTGTGCGTGCGCCCGCCGCCGAGCTCCTCGAAGGTGACGTCCTCGCCGGTCACCGTCTTCACGACGTCCGGTCCGGTGATGAACATCTGCGACGTCTCGTCCACCATCACCACGAAGTCGGTGAGCGCGGGGGAGTAGACGTGCCCGCCCGCGTTCGCGCCCATGATCAGCGAGATCTGCGGGATCACGCCGGAGGCCATGGTGTTGCGGCGGAAGATCTCGCCGTACAGGCCGAGCGACACGACGCCTTCCTGGATCCGCGCGCCGCCGCCCTCGTTGATGCCGATGATCGGACGGCCGGTCTTGATCGCCAGGTCCATCACCTTGACGATCTTCTCGCCGTAGACCTCGCCGAGCGCGCCGCCGAACACGGTGACGTCCTGGCTGAACACGCACACCGGACGTCCGTCGACGGTGCCGTACCCGGTGACGACGCCGTCGCCGTACGGGCGGTTCTTCTCCAGCCCGAAGTTCGTGGAGCGGTGCCGCGCCAGCTCGTCCAGTTCGACGAACGAGCCCTCGTCGAGCAGCAGATCGATCCGCTCGCGGGCGGTTTTCTTGCCCTTGGCGTGCTGTTTCTCGATCGCGCGCGCCGAGCCGGCGTGCACGGCCTCGTCGTAGCGGCGGTAGAGATCCGCGAGCTTGCCGGCCGTCGTGTGGATGTCCGGTTCTCCCTCGGGCGGCGTCCCGAGCGGCTGCGTCGCACTGCTCATGTGGCGGAGCTTAGCTACTGCGCGGTTGCCGCGCGTGTGGCGTAGGACTCCCTCCCGGTCACGGAGCAGACCAGTACGCGACCGTCTAGCGTGCCGAGGACGAGCCGGTCCGGGGCTTGGGCGCTCAGCGAGAGCGGGACGACGGGGTCTCCGTTGAGCTGCAGGTGCCGGAGTTGTCCGCGACGTAGACGGGGTACCCGATGGTGTCTATCGCGGGACCTGGTGGTCGGGCGGCCTCTGGCTTGCCCGGAACCGGAGGCAGTTGAATTTTCGGCGTCGAGCCGGCCAACCCGGCCGCGCTCCGGCCTAGGGTGGGCGGCGTGCTGCTCGCCGACGCCTCGGTCCGCTCGCTCGGGCCTGCCGATCTGTCCGCTTGCCTCGACCTCGGAACCGAGCGCGGATGGCCGCGCGAAGAACGGAAATGGGCGATGCTTCTGGACGTCGGCCGCGGATTCGGCATCGACGCCCCGGACGGCGGTCTCGCCGCGGCGGCGATCCTCACCCGGACCGGGCCGACCGCGACCGTGTCGATGGTCGTCGTCGCGGAGCGATTCGCGCGGCAGGGACTCGGCCGTCGCGTGATGGTGCAGGCGCTCGACGAAGCCGGTGATGCCGTCGTGTCCTTGCACGCTACGGAAAACGCGTGTCCGTTGTACGAATCGATGGGCTTCGAGTTCGACGGCGGCTGCAACGACCATCGCGGCCGGTTCGCCGACGACGGCGGTCCGGCGGCGCGGCCGATCGGTCCGCCGGACGTGGCGCGAGTGTACGAATTGGACAGTGCGGCGCAGGGGTTCGCGCGGCGGG
The DNA here is from genome assembly GCF_014174495.1 of Amycolatopsis echigonensis. Lineage (GTDB taxonomy): Bacteria > Actinomycetota > Actinomycetes > Mycobacteriales > Pseudonocardiaceae > Amycolatopsis > Amycolatopsis echigonensis. The sequence continues at coordinate 67,166 of NZ_JACJHR010000041.1, read as the reverse complement.
AGTTGTTGAACCGCATGCTGTTCGAGGCTGACTACGTCCACGTGACCGACGACGGCTACGCGCTCGGCACCGTGCTAGGCGGAGTGCTGGTGATCGGTCCGGTGGTGGCCGCGGACGAGGGCCAGGCCCGCGCATTGATCCGCGGCCTCGCCCGCACCACGTCCGGCGACCTCCGGCTGGCCGTCGACCACCGGTTCCCGGAGCTGTCAGCGTGGTGCGAGGCGCGCGGGCTGACGGTGCACGGGCAAGCACCGCGGCTGGTGCTCCACGGCAAAGCGGTGCCGGGCCCGGCCGAGGTGCGGTTTTCGCCGTACAACACCGCGCTGGGGTAGAGGGTGTCGTGAGTGCTAATCCCGGTTAGAACCGGCATAAACACTCACGAGCTGTACCGCTGCCTGACCTCGGCCTTCCGCTCCGCCGACCACGGCTCCAGCTCCACCCCGAAGGTCCCGGCGAACAACGCGTTCAGCTGCTCGTGCCGTGCGGTCAGCAAGTCCGGCAGCTGATCCCTCAGTTCCGCGGGGACGGTCTGCGTCAGCTCCACTCGAACACCGTCCAGCGGATCCGCGGTCACTTCCCACCGCACGCGCCCGGCCGGTTTCCCGTCGTGCAGCCAGGTGTAGGCCAGCACCTCCGGCGATCGCGACTCCAGCACCTGCGCGCCGTCCTCCGGCTGGGGCAGCCGCTTCCAGACGTCCTCGACCGGCGGCCACACCAGGTCGCGGCGGAACCGGATCGTGCCGTCGTCCAGGACTTCGCCGTCCTCCAGCCCGAATTCCTCGATGTAGTGCACCATCCGCGCGTGCCAGTCGGACGGCATTTCCGGCGTCCGGCCGTCCAGCGCGGCTTCGAGGGAATCGAGGCAGGCGACCCAGCCGGTGACGTGCCGTCCGGCGCCGAGCAGGGCGATGTCCGGTTCGTTCCGGTTGAAGACGTGCGTGAAGGCGAGCTTGCTGCCCGTCCCGTCCGCGGACACCTCGATCCGGATCAGGTCCGAGTTCCAGGTGAACTCGAAGACCTCCGGCGGCTGGTAGCCGAGGATCTCGCCCTCGCTGACGTCCCCGGTTTCGGTGAAGGTGAACGTGATCTTCCCGCCCGGCGCCGGGGTTTCCGGCAGCGCGACGGCGGCCGGAAACCAGTGCGCCAGTTCCTCGGGCGACGTGACCGCGTGCCACACCTTCTCCGGCGGGTGGGCCAGGGTCCGTTCGAGGGTGACGCTCGGTCGTCCGCCGGGAGTGGTTCGCAGAATCGCCATGTCCGTATATAACCACGGAGGTATATACGGGTCAAGCCGTCAGATGCGCCGCGTACCCAGTCTGACCTGGGGCGACTTCGGGAAGCAGGACGAGGCGACGGTCGTAGTCGCCGCCGTCCTGGGTCCGGTACGGCAGCGGATCGGTCGTTTCCAGGGAGTGCAAACGTTTGCGCAGCTGCTCGACGACGCAGTCGTACTTCTCCGGCGTCATCCGGTTCGTGCCGGTCACATTGAGCGGCGGCAGTACCGTCATGCCGGTGTAGAAAAGGGTGCCGTGCTGGACGTTGAACAGCAGGTCGTCCAGTGAACCGTGGGCGCCGCGCGGGCCGAGGCTCTCCTCGTGCGCCCCGGCGGTGACGATGACCATCGCGCGTTTCCCGGCCAGCACGCCGTTGCCGTAGCGCAGGGTGTGGCCGGTTTCGTCGCGGTAGTCGTAGCCGTATCCCTGCACGAAAACGCGGTCGAACCAGCCCTTCAGGATGGCCGGCGTGTCCGCCCACCAGAGCGGGAACTGGACGACGACCGTGTCCGCCCAGTCGAGCTTCTCGTGCTCGATCCGGACGTCCTCGGGCACGGTCGCGATCTCGTCGACGATCGGGTTCCAGCGCATGGCGTAGAGATCGGATTCGCGCACGTCATGGCCGAGATTCCGCAGTGTCGCGACACCCTCGTCGCGAAGCGCGCCGTTGAGTGATGCGGGGTCGGGATGGGCGTAGATCCACAAGACGTTCATGAGGCCAGGGTGCAACCGGCGAAACGGTCATAACAGTGGCCCGATGGCCACCTTGTGCAAGAATCGGGCCATGGCTGTTTTTCGTCATCCGGAGCGGCACAAGGTCGCGGTGCTGGTGCGGCACGGCATGCTCGTGATGGAGCTCGGCATCGTCCACCGGCTGTTCGGCCAGGCCAGATCCGCCGACGGCGAGCGGTTGTACGAGGTCGTCACCTGCACGCCGGAGCCCGGCGACATCCGCACCGATTCGGACTTCGCCATCCCGGTCCGGCAGGGTCCGGAGGCGGTGGCCGAGGCCGATACGGTGATCGTCCCCGCGTCGTCGCTCGAATACGAGCCCACCGGGCGGCAGCTGACCGAGCAGCTGAAGCACGCGATGAACCTGGTGCGCCCGGACAGCCGGATCGCTTCGATCTGCACCGGCGCGTACGTGCTCGCCGCGATGGGCCTGCTCGACGGCCGCCGCGCGACCACGCACTGGCGCTCGGCCTGCGAGTTCCAGCTCGAATACCCGCGCGTACAGCTCGACCCGGACGTGCTCTACACCGAGGACGGCAACGTCTTCACCTCGGCGGGCGTCGCGTCCGGCATCGACCTCTGCCTGCACATGATCCGGCGCGACTTCGGTGCGGCGGTCGCCAACGAGGTCGCCCGCGGCACGGTCGTTTCGCCGCATCGCGAGGGCGGGCAGGCCCAGTTCATCCGCCGGCCGGTGCCGGAGCCGCGGTCGTCGTCCACCTCGGCCGCGCGGGCATGGGCACTGGAGAACCTCGACCAGCCGATCACGCTGCGCGACCTGGCCGCGCGCGAGTCGATGAGCACGCGGACGTTCACCCGGAGGTTCCGGGACGAGGTCGGGATGTCTGCGCTGCAGTGGCTGACCCAGCAGCGAGTGGAGCGCGCGCGGCAGTTGCTGGAGGAGTCGGAGCTGCCGGTCGACCGGGTCGCGGCGGCGTGCGGATTCGGGACGGCGGCGTCGCTGCGCCAGCACCTGCAGGCCGCGCTCGGGGTTTCGCCGAGCGCCTACCGGACGACCTTCCGCCGCCCGGCGTGAACTCGGCGGTCCGTGGCAGCGCTGTTCGCAGCTGCCACGGACCGACCCCCAGCGGTACTCATCCTGGCGAGCGGACGGGGTGTTCGGTACCCCGGCGACCGGGTCTTACAGAATCTGACACGCGTCAGGAGACGACCGTCACCAGCACATACACCGGACGGCGGGTCGAGAAGAACTCCTTGCCGCTCGCGTCGACCATCTTCCAGCCGATCCAGCAGCGTCCCGGCGCGGGCGAAGCGGTCAGCGGGACGCTCACCATCACGTGGTCGCCGGGCGGGGTGTCGCCGATCAGCACCCGGTCCGGGGTGCGGCACGAGCCGGGGCTCGGCGGCAGGTCCATTCGCTGCAGGTACCGCTGATGCCAGCTCACCGAGCCGGTGTTCTGCAGCTCCCACACCTTCTGGACGGTCTCGCCGACGTGGATCACGGTGCCGTCGGGCACGGTCACGTCGCCGAGGAACTTGGAGTTGTCGCCGGGGATGCGCGCACCGACGTCGACCAGGCTGCCGCTCGTCAGCTTCGGCACCACGATCGCCGCGACGGCGGCGAGGAGCACGACGACGAACGCGACCGCGGCCAGCGCGTACTTGCGGCGTCTCCGAGGTTTCTCCGGGGCGACCGGGTCCGCGCTGATCAGCACCGGTTCCGCCGTGGGCTCGGCAGTCTTGACGATCGCGACGTCAGCGGGTTCGCCGGCAGTGTTCTCCGGAGCCGCGGGTTCCGGCGGCACGCCCTTCAGCTCTTCCCAGCGCCGCCGCCACTGCTGTTCGTCGGCGTCGCACGCCCGGACGAACTCGCGCGTGGTGTCCCACGATGGGAACCGGGTGCCGCGGACCGCCTCGTGCAGCGTGGTGTGCGAGATCCGCCCGGACCGGTCGGCCATTTTGCGGAACGAGGGATTCCCGGCCCGCGCGCGCAGCGCGGCCAGCTCCGCGGAGAGCACCTCGGCGGCAGATGGCCCGTCGCCCATTGCTCTCCCTGGTTGTCAGATCCGCTGGTCGGACAAGTCTGACATTCCAGTTCGGCACTGCGGGGCGCACCCCGGTCGCGGCCCCGGCGAGGCGGCCGCGACCGGCGCGCGTCACTGCCAGGCGTCGGTGATCGGCGTCTCGCTCGCCGCGTTGCCGAGACCGGGGAGACCGTTGGCGGCCTCCATGGTGCGCAGCACGGTGTAGTGGTTGATCGTCTCGGAGTAGTCGCCTTGCTTCACGTGCGCGCCGGTGAACGACGTGTAGATCTGGTTCGTCGAGGTGCCTTCGTCCTCGTCGAACGTCACGATCAGCAGGCTGTTGTGCGTCTTGGCCCACTGTGCGTAGCCGTCGAGGTTGTTCTTCAGCCAGGTGTCACCGGTGGCGACCGAACAGTCGTGCATGTCGTTGCACATGTTCGGGGTCACGAACGCCACGCTGGGCAGCTGCGAGTAGTCCGTCGGGAAGCTCGAGTAGCGCAGGTTGCTCGACGCGGGCACGTTCGAGAAGTCGACCCAGCTGTTGTGCTTGCGCCGGTACTCGCCGGAGGAGCAGCCGGTGTAGCCGTCGGACGGCATGGACTCCGAGTAGCCGGTGAAGGTCTTCCCGGCGCCGATGAGCTGCGAGCCGAGATTGTCCACGTTGCCGAGGTTCTGCGGGCACGTGTCGTCGGTGACGCCCTGGGTGTCGCCCGAGAACAGCGCGACGTAGTTCGGCTGGCTCGGGTGAGTGATTGCGTGGGAGTCGGTGAAGTTCGCGCCCTGCGCGGCGAGCGACGCGAAGTAGGGCGCGGTGGTCGAGTCGATCGAGGTCGACGACTCGTTCTCGAACATCACGAGCACGACGTGGTCGAAGGCAGGCACGGACGCCGCTGCTGAGGCGGGTTGGGCGGCGGTCGCCGCACCGAGAATCGCCGTCGCGACGGCGGCCACGATCCGCTTGCGGAACACAGGTCCTCCAAGGCCGGTCGGGAAATGCGCTCAGGTGGGAGCGGCATAGACCGTGCCACGGAGAAGGCGCCCCGGAGAGCTGCCGGTGGGTGAATAACTGGCGACCACTCGTCCGGGGCACGACTTTCGGCGGGTCAGCGGGCAAGCAGGTCCCGCAGTGATTTCGTAACGCTGCCAGGGGAAGTCTCGGCCATGAAATGTCCACTGTGCACGGTTTCGTGCACAAGGTCCGGTGCCCACGCGCGCCAGAGCGCGACCGCGTCGTAGCCGAGCGCGACGCCCCAATCCTGCTGGACCACGGTGGTGGGCATCTTCAGCTGGTTGCCCGCCTCCCGGTCGGCGCGGTCGTGCTCGACGTCGATGCCCGCGGAGGCGCGGTAGTCGGCGACGATCGACGGGACCGCGTTCCGGCTCGCCTCGAGGTACCGGGCGCGGATGTCGGCCGGGATGGCCTCGGGGTCGGCGCCCCACTGGTCGAGGAAGTAGCTGAAGAACGCGTCCGGTGCGCCGCTGATCAGCTGCTCGGGCAGGCCGGGCGGCTGCGCCATCAGGTAGAGGTGGAAGGCCACGGAGGCGCTGACGCCGTGCAGCACGTCCCACATGTCCAGCGTCGGCAGGACGTCGAGGATGGCCAGGTGGGACACGTGGTCCGGGTGGTCGAGGCCGGCGCGGATCGCGACGAGCGCGCCGCGGTCGTGCCCGGCGAGCGCGAACTTCTCGTGTCCGAAGGCGCGCGCGAGGGCGACGACATCGGCGGCCATGGTGCGCTTCGAGTAGGTCTCGCCGTCGTCGGCGGGCTTGTCGCTGTCGCCGTAGCCGCGCAGGTCGGGGCACAGCACGGTGTGGTCGGCGGCGAGGTCGGCGGCGACGTGCCGCCACATCAGGTGGGTCTGCGGGAAGCCGTGCAGGAGGACGACGGGCGAGCCGGAGCCCGCGACCGCCACGTTGAGGGACACGCCGTCGGCGACGGGGACCCGCTGGTAGTCGAAGTTCATGCGACCCAGCGTGCGCCGGGCCGATCAGCAATCGATCAGCAACGACCGAGCTGATCGAGCTGATTACAGTACGGAACTGATGACCATCTCGTTCTCCGTGCTGGGCCCCTTGGCGGCCTGCGACGCGCGCGGGCCGGTGGCGTTGCCCGGGCCGCGGCATCGTGCGGTGCTCGCGCGCCTGCTCGTCGCGCGCGGGCAGGTGGTTTCGACGGACGCGCTGGTCGACGCGTTGTGGACCGAGCCGCGGGCGGGCGCGGTCGGCGCGGTGCAGACCTTCGTCGGCGCTCTGCGGCGTTCGCTCGAACCGGACCGCCCGCCGCGGACACCCGCGAAGCTGCTGGTCACCGCGGGTCCGGGGTATGCGCTGCGCGCCGAACCGGAGCAGGTCGACGCGTGGCGGTTCGAGGCATTGCTGAGGGGGACGCCGTCGGTCGCGCAACTGGACGAGGCGCTCGGCTGGTGGCGGGGCGAACCGTACGCGGAGTTCGCCGACGAGCCGTGGGCGCGTGCCGAACGCGCTCGGCTCGACGAACTGCGGTTGCTCGCGCTGGAACGCCGGGCGGCCGGTCTGCTGGACCTCGGCCGTGCCGCCGAAGCGGCGCCGGATCTGGAGTCCCTTGTGGACGCTCATCCGCTGCGCGAGGAAGCGTGGCGGTTGCTGGCGCTCGCGCTGTACCGAGCTGGACGTCAGGGGGACGCGCTGGCCGCGCTCCGTCGCGCGCGGGCCGGGTTGGCGGCGGAACTGGGGGTCGATCCTGGTCCGGCGTTGCGGCAGGTGGAGCAGGACATCCTCGCGCAGGCTCCGCAGCTGGCACCGTCCGTTCCCCGGCGGTTGGCCGGGCGAGATGCGGAGCTGGCACGGCTCGCCGAGGCCGCGGCGGAAGTGGCTGACCGCAAGCGATTCCAGCTCGTGCTGGTGTCCGGCGAGGCGGGTGCGGGCAAGACGGCGCTGGTTGAGGAATTCGCCGCGCGGCTCGGCTGGACCACCGCGTGGGGTGTGAATCCGGACGGTGCCGGGGTGCCACCAGCCTGGCCGTGGACGCGGATCCTCGCCGCGCTGGGCGAACCGGTCCCGCCGCGGCCGGCAGGTGGCGATCCGGCGGTGGCGCGGTTCGAGTGGCATCAGGCGATGACCGCGCGGATCGCCGAGGTGGCGAGCCGGGGTCCGCTGCTGCTCGTGCTCGACGATGTGCATTGGGCTGGCGAGGAAACCCTGGCACTGCTGACGTCGATGACCGCGGCTCCGGTGCTGTTAATCGCGACGTATCGGACCACCGAAGTCTCCGCGGAACTGACTGCGGCGTTGGGCAGGCTCGCGCGCGCCGACCCGATTCGGCTGTATCTGAGCGGGCTTTCGGTCGAGGCGGTCGCCGAGCTGGTCGGTGCCGAGTCCGCTGCGGTGATTCATCGGCGGACCGGCGGAAATCCGTTCTTCGTCAAGGAACTCGCCCGCGCGCTGGATGCCGAAGGCGATCTTCCGGACGGAGTGCGCGACGTGGTTCGGAACCGCATCGCCGCGTTGCCCGACCACGTGCGCGCGGTGCTCGGAAAAGCCGCCGTGATCGGTTCGGACGTCGACCTCGGCCTGCTCGGCGACGTCCTCGACGAGCTGGAAACCGCTGTGCAGGCAGGGTTTCTGGTCGAAAGCGGCCCACGGGCGTTCCGGTTCGCGCATTCGCTCGTCCGCGACGCCGTCTACGACGATCTTTCGCTGGCCCGGCGCGCGCAGCTGCACCGTGAAGTCGGCGAGGCTTTGGCGAGCCGGCGGCCGTCCGAGATTTCCTTGCTGGCTCACCATTTCCTGCTTGCCGGAGACGACCGCGGCACTGCCTACGCGCAGGCTGCCGCCGAACGGGCCGAACGGGATTTCGCGCCCCACGAGGCACTTCGGCTCTGGCAAGCCGCGCTGGCGCAAGGCCCGCGTACTGTGGAGTTGCTGATGGGCGTCGCCCGGACTTCCGCGGTTACCGGCTCCTTGGCCGCCGCGCGCCGCTACCGAGCCGAAGCGTTGGACCTCGCCGGCGACGATTCCGCGTTGACCATCCGGGTGTTGACCGCGTTCGACGTGCCGGGAATCTGGACCGAGAACGACGACCCCGCGCTGGCCCGTCGCATCGCCGACGCCGCCGAACGCGTCCACACCACCGATCCGCTCGTCCGCGCGCGGCTGCTGGCGACCATCGCGTTGGAGCTGCGCAGCGAAGGCGGTCAACGCGCCCACGACGCGGCCGTCGAAGCGGAGAAACTGGCGCGGTCCGCCGGGGATCCGGCGCTGCTGGCGCTGGCGTTGAACGCACGCTGGACACAGACCTTCACCCGCGCCGGCCTGGCCCCGGAGCGCGCCCGGATCGGCGAGGAACTGGTCGAACTGGCTGCCCGGCACCGGCTGGTGACGTTCGAGGTGCTCGGTCACCTGGTGCTGATGCAGGCCCAGTCAGCGCTCGCGGACTTCGCCGCTGCCGACACCCACGCGGCCGCGGCCGATCGGCTGGGGGAGCAGTACGACCTCCCGCTCGTCAGCGTCTTCACCGACTGGTACCGCGCGCTCCGTTTGGCCGTCACCGGTCCGGTCGCTGCCGCGGAAGCCGCCTACCGCAGTGCTGCGGCCCGGCTGTCCGGCAGCGGAATGTCCGGAGTGGACCGTGGCCTGCTGCCGCTCGCTCGGCATTGCCTTTACGTCCAGCACGGCTTGGAGTCCACAGTGGACTTCACATTGCCGCCGGATCGCCCGGACCTGTTCCTCGAACTGCGCGCGTGCCTCACCGCCTCGACCGGAGACGCACGCGAGTTGTATGCGCGCTTAGCCCCGGCGGAGAACGAACTGGCCGGTGCTGGTTCAGGCGTGGTGACGCTGGGCCCGGTCGCTTATTACTTGGGCGAATTGGCTGTCCGGTTGGGACGGCCGCCCGAGGAGCACTACCGCAAGGCCGCCGAAGTGGCCCGCCGAGCCGGTGCCGCGCATTGGGTCAGCCGACTACGTACTATTTGCCGCCGCGCTTCTCCATAACCACGTCGCCGATGTCGCTTTTGGCGAACTTGACGGACGCCTTCACCGCACTCGCCGGAATCTCGATCTTGTCGGCCCGTCCTTGATCTTGGACCGGTCGACACTCGCGGTCAGCATGGCCTGCTTCTGCGTGTCGGAGAGCATCTTGAACGACATCGACATCGTCTTCTCACACGGCCCGAAGAAAGGGCGCATACGAGCGGACACGGCATGCCTTTCCGGTCAGGAAGAACAGACCGGAGCATAAGCGGCATACGGGCGCTGCGGGCGAAAACGGAAATCTCGTCGCTGGTCCTGTGGCTAGCCGTCAGTTCGCCGGATGCCCAGCTCCGGCGTAGTCGTCGCCCGGCCGGTGGAAGGTGTGGATCTGAATCGCCTGTCCCTCGGTCGGCGCGTTGATCATCAGGCCGTTCCCGAGGTACAGCCCCACGTGGTGGATGCCGGCCGCCGGGCTGCCGTAGAAGACGAGATCGCCCAGCTGCGGTTCCTGCCCGGCCGGAACCGGCGGCACCGCGCGGAACTGGCTGTCCGCCGTGCGCGGCAAGGAAATACCGGCGCTCTCGTAGGAAGCCTTGGTGAGACCCGAGCAGTCGAACCCGGCCGCGCCCGCGTCGGGTCCGTTGCCGCCCCACACGTACGGCAGGCCGAGCTGTCCCAGTGCGAACCGCGTGGCACGCACCGAAGGCGCGTTCGCCTTCGTCGGGTCCAGAGAAAGGGTCGCGTACAGCTGGGCGTAGCCGAGCACTCGCTGCCGGAACAGCTCCATGCCGCTGCCGTTCTCGTAACCGGCCACGGCCTTCCACCAGCCATTGCCCGCCGAGAGGTCGACGCCGCTCGCGCACAGCGCGCGGCCCGCGGCGACGGACGCGGCCGACGGGTCGGACAGCGCCGGGTTCGCGATGCCCGGGATCTCCGCGCCGTACTTCTTCCACTGCTGCGCCGAAAGCCCCATCGGCTCGCCGTCGCCGCGGCCGTGGTTGTTGCCGGCGACGCCGAGGCCCGCCAGCGTGACCCACGACAGGTGGCAGTCCGGGCGCTCCTTGCGCATCGCCAGCTCGCCATTGGCGTACCCGAGCAGCACGGGGGCCGGGATGTCCAGCGGCCCGGCGAGCGAATCCGCCCACTTCTGCAGCGGGGCCGGACCACCGCCTCCGCCAGCCGCGCCCTGCGCCGGTTCCTGCGCTTGCACCGGAGCGCTCGCCTGCAGCACCGACGGACCGCTGACGGTCTTCGCGGGGGACGGCGCGGTCAGCGCGGCTTGCGCGGGAACAGGGGCGGGCTGGTCGCGTCCGGCCACCAGCCAGCCCGCGGTGGCGAGCCCGGCGACCAGCGGCAACGCCACGAGGCCACGGTACAGCGCGCCCCGAGCCCAGCTGGGCTTCGGCGGCTCGTCGGCGGTGGGGGTCTCCGGCGTCACGGCGTCCAATCTAGAAGAGCGCACCTCTAGGTAACGAGCGAGTGGCTTGCACGTTAGGGGGACTCTCATATTGTGAGCACATGGCTGAACTCGACGCGGCGCGGCTGCGGGACGGACTCGGCGGCCGCTACGCCCGCCTCGACGTCGTGGAGACGACCGGTTCCACCAACGCTGACCTGCGGGAAGCCCTCGTCGGAGGAGCGGAAGACCGGACGGTTTTGCTGGCTGAACAGCAGACCGCGGGGGTCGGTCGGAGAGCTCGCTCGTGGAGCTCGCCGAAGGGCGGGTTGTACCTGAGCGTCGCGCTGCGCCCGGCAGGCGTGCCGTTTTCCGCACTCGGTTCACTGTCCGTGGTCGCCGGGCTCGCGGTGCACGCGCTCGCCACCGATTTGGGCGTAGACGTCGCCCTCAAATGGCCTAACGACGTGCTCGCCGGACCGGAGCGGGCCAAGTGCGCGGGCATCCTCGCCGAGGCGGTCGGCGCCGGCGAATCGGCGGTGGTGCTCGGCATCGGGCTGAACGTCCTGCCGCTCAGCGACGACGTCCCGGCCGGTCCGGGCGGTCTGCCCGCGACCTCGCTCGCCGAGCAGGGCGCGACGACCACCGACCGCACCGAGGTCGCGCTCGGCCTGCTGACCAGGCTCGACGACCTCGAACGCCGCTGGCGGACGGCGGGCGGCGACCTCACCGAGGCCGGACTGCTCGGCGACTACCGCGCCCGGTGCGCGACGCTCGGCCAGGACGTCCAGGTGCAGCTGCCGGACGGGTCGACGCTCACCGGCCGCGCCGCGGACCTAGACGCGTCCGGCCAGTTGCAGGTCGACGTGCCGGACGGGCGGCGGCTGACGGTTTTCGCCGGCGATGTGGTGCACGTCCGCCCCGCTTGACCGGAACGGGCGCGCCTCAGCGAGCCCAGCGCCGGTACGGTGGATCCACCACACCGGCACACATTCGCAGGGGAGCGCCCGCCGTGGCCTATCCGGACGATTTGCTCAGCCAGAACGAACGCGTGGTGGTGCACAGCCACCCGCACTTCAAGATGCTGATCTTCCCGTTCCTGGCGTTCGTGATCACCGTCGGCGCGGCGGTGTGGCTGCTCGTGGTCGCCCAGGACTTCGCCGGGCCGTGGAACAACATCACGATGATCGCGGTCGCCGTGGTGGCGCTGCTCTTCGTGGTGTGGCTGTTCCTCGCGCCGCTGGTCCGCTGGCGCACGACGCACTTCATCGTGACCACCGACCGGCTGATCGCGCGCGAGGGCGTGCTCAAGCGCACCGGCATCGACATCCCGCTGTCGCGGATCAACAGCGTGCAGTTCGAGCACGGCCTGCTCGACCGGATCTTCGGCTGCGGCACCCTCATCATCGAATCGGCCTCGGACGAGCCGCTGCGCTTCGATGACATTCCCCACGTCGAGCACGTGCATACGGTCATTTACCGCGAAGTCAACGACAATCCCTACGACGACTACCACGGCGCGCCCGGTCCGCAGGACACCGAACCTCTGCCCCCGCGCGGCCGGGAACCGCGCGGAAGGAGACGCTGACGTGGGTGCTCGAGAGGTCGGCCTGCCGGAACGGGTCCCCGCGGGCGGGCTGCCGCCGCGGGTCGAGATCTGGGAGGTCGGGGCGCGCGACGGGCTGCAGAACGAGAGCTCGGTCGTGCCGGTCGAGGTCAAGCTCGAATTCCTGGACCGGCTCGCCGGCGCCGGGCTGACCACCCTCGAGGCGACCAGCTTCGTGCACCCGAAGTGGGTGCCGCAGCTCGCCGACGCCGAACAGCTGCTCGCCGGGCTCGACCGCCACGACGGCGTCCGCTACCCGGTGCTGGTGCCGAACGACCGCGGCCTCAACCGCGCGCTCGAAGCGGGCGTCGACCACATCGCGATCTTTGCCAGCGCCACCGAGACCTTCGCCCAGCGCAACCTGAACTCGACGTTCGACGACCAGTTCGGCATGTTCGAACCGGTGGTCGCCCGGGCTCGCAAGGAGGGCCTCGAGGTCCGCGGCTACCTGTCGATGTGCTTCGGCGACCCGTGGGAGGGCGTGGTCGACGTGGAGCAGGTCGTGCGGGCGGGCAAGCGGCTGCTCGACTTCGGCTGCTCGCAGCTCTCGCTCGGCGACACCATCGGCGTCGCCACCACGAACCAGGTCACCCGGCTGATCGAGGCGTTCGGGGACACCTCGGCCCTCGCCGTGCACTTCCACGACACCTACGGCCAGGCGCTGGCCAACACCGAGGCCGCGCTGCGCGCTGGTGTGTCCACAGTGGACTCGTCGGCCGGCGGCCTCGGCGGCTGCCCGTACGCCGAGTCCGCGACCGGCAATCTGGCGACCGAGGACCTGGTCTGGCTGCTGGAAGGACTCGGCGTGGAGCACGGCGTCGACCTCGGCAAGCTGGTGGAGACCAGCGTGTGGATGGCCGGGCAGCTGGGCCGTCCGTCGCCGTCGCGGGTCGTGAACGCGCTGGCCGGATAACGCTCCCGAAGTCGTCCCGCTCAGCGGGCAGACGGGGCCATTGCCCGGGCGAGGGCCGACGGGAAACCGTTGGGGCCGCGGGCAATCGTCGACGGCGAACCGCTGGGCTGGTCGAAAAGCGGCTTGGACCGCGCGTTGGTGCGGCGGCGCATCCCCGTCGCCCGATAAGGTGGGTTTCCCGCTCGCCCGGAACCTTTCGCCGCGAGCAGGCGTCCGACCCGGTGCCGGCACGACCGAGAAGAGGGTGCCAGTGTCCGACCAGCCCGAACCGGCAGACACCGACGTCGCTACCGGCCCGGTGCGCGTGCCCGTCCAGTACGGCGGGCTGCTCGAACGCGGCTTCGACGAGGTGCCCACCCCGCCCTCGGGCACCGGAGTGCTGCCCGCGCAAAGCCGTCCGCCGGTCGGTTCTCCGCGCACAGACCGGGAAAGCGTGCTGGCGCTGTTCGCGGTGCACATGTTCCCGCTCGGGCATTTGCCGGTGGCTTCGGACCGTCCGGACCGGCAGTTGCCGCTGCCCTCGGACGGGGTCGCGGTCGCCGAGGGCGTGCGGCGGCCGCTGTTCGACCATCCGGAATCGGCGCTGCTGGACGACACCGCCGTGCTCGGGTACGTCAAGCAGGGCTTCCGTCGTTCGCCCGCGCCGCCGGTAGATCCGGAGCCGCCCGAGGCAGTCGTCGAAGGCTATGTGCCGCCGGAAGGTCCCGAGTGGGAGCGCCGGTTCGTCGTCGGCGCCGAGTATGTGTGGCCGCCGGCGGAGGGCTGCGTCGAAGAGCCGAACCCGGTGGTATTGCCGGAAAACACGCTGCTGGACCGCTTCGGCAGCGACTACGGCCGCGTGTTCGCGCCCGACGGCACGCCGTTCGCGGAGCGCGCTTTGCCGCCCGCCGCACTGCGTTCCGGCTACCGCCGTTACCGCGTGCTGAAGCCGATGCCGGTGTGGCAGGCCACGTCGGCGGAGTGGTTCGACGGACCGGGCGGCGGGATCCGCTACCGTGCGGTGCTCTCCGCGGACGAACTGGTCACGCTGGGATTCTTGGCAGACGTCACGCGGGAGGCACGATGAACGCCCAGTCGATCCGCAGATGGCTGGACGTCATCGGCGTGCCCGAGGAAGTCGTGTCGATCGGCCGGGAAGCGGACAACACGTGGTGCCTGCTGCCGACCTCCGACGGCGGCTGGGAAGTGTTCTGGCGCGAGCAGGGCAACCGCTACGACTGGGCCGCGTTCACCTCCGAACAGGTCGCCTGCCACTACCTCTTCGGCAGGCTGACCTGGTCACAGGTGGCGCGCGGCGCGGTCGGCGTGCTGCCCGGCGCTCACTGACGGCGCAGGACGGCCAGCGCTTCGTCGTGCAGCAGGCCGTTCGTGGACAGCGCTGAGCCGCCCTCGTAGGTCTCCGCACCGGAAAGATCGGTGAAGCGGCCGCCCGCCTCGGTGACGATCACCTGCGCGGCAGCGACGTCCCACGGGTTCACGACGCACTCGGCGGCGACGTCCATCGCGCCCTCGGCGACGAGGCAGTGGCTCCAGAAATCGCCGAACGCGCGGGATTCCCAGCACGCCTCGGTGAGCGCGAGGTACTTCTCGCGGGAGTGGTACTCGGTCCAGCTGTTCAAGTCCGTCGTGGACAGATAGGCGTCGCCGAGCGCCGCCACCTTCGACACCGACATGCGCCGTTCGCCCGCCGCGTCGCGCAGGTGCGCACCCTCGCCGCGAGCTGCCCACCAGCGGCGGCCCAGCAACGGCGCGCTGATCATGCCGACTACCGGCGTGCCGTCCTCGACGAGCGCGATCAGCGTCGCCCACACCGGGACGCCGCGGAGGAAGTTCTTGGTCCCGTCGATCGGGTCGATCACCCATGCCCGGCCTTCGCTGCCCGCCGAGCCGCCGCGTTCCTCACCCGCCACGGTGTCGCCCGGCCGCTCGGCGGCGAGGATTTCGCGGATCGCGTCCTCGACGGCGGTGTCGGCGTCGGTCACCGGCGTGCGGTCCGGTTTCGCGGACACCGCGAGGTCGAGCGCACGGAAACGGGCAGTGGTCAGCGCGTCGGCGGCGTCCGCCAGCCGGGTGGCGAGAACGAGGTCATCCGAGTAGGCAGGCACGGTCACGATGGTTTCACGCCCGTTCGCCGTAAGGTTGGCCAGGTGAGCATGGTCCTACTTGCCGAAGACGATCCGGCCATCGCCGAGCCGCTGTCCCGCGCGCTGCACCGGGAGGGGTACGAGATCGAGGTCGTCACCGACGGCCCGGCGGTGCTGGCCGCGACCGCCGCGCACCGGGTCGACCTGCTCGTGCTCGATCTCGGGCTGCCCGGGATGGACGGGCTGGAGGTGTGCCGCAGACTGCGCGCGAGCGGCACCGAACTGCCGGTGCTGATGCTCACCGCGCGCACCGACGAGGTCGACTTCGTCGTCGGTCTCGACGCGGGCGCGGACGATTACGTGGCCAAGCCGTTCCGGCTCGCCGAACTGCTCGCCCGGATCCGCGCGCTGCTGCGCCGCCGGGTGCCGGAGGTGCTGGAGGCCGGCGGCGTCCGGATGGACCTCGGCGCGCGACTGGTCACTGTGGACTCGCACGAGGTGCAGCTGGCGAACAAGGAGTTCGAGCTGCTGCGCGTGCTGATGAGCCGGGCCGGGCAGGTCGTCAGCCGCGACGAGATCCTCGCCGAGGTGTGGAACGACCTGGAGTCCAAGACGTCGAAGACGCTCGACATGCACATGTCCTGGCTGCGCCGGAAACTCGCGGTCGCCGCCGACGAGGCGGCGGGCAGGCAGGCGAAACCGGCGCATTCCGACGCTGAGCGGCGCATCGCGACCGTGCGCGGAGTCGGGTTCCGGTTCAATGTCGAGTAGCCGCCGCCGATGAGCATGCGCCGCCGGATCCTGCTGGCGATCCTCCTCGCCGTGCTGGTCACCGCGGCCGTGCTGGGCATCCCGCTCGGCGTCACCGCGTGGCGGCTGGTGGAGAACCTCAACCGGGAAAGCCTGGCCGAACGGGCGCGGAACATCGCCGCGACCGTCGACACGCAGGTCGCGAACGGCCAGGAAATCGACCTGGAGCAATTCCGGGTCGGGGTTCCCGACGGCGGCATGCTGATCGTGCGCGCCGAGGGCTTCAGCGAAAAACACCTCGGCGCGAACCCCGGCCCGGACCCGGTGGTCGAATCGGTGCCGACCGCGCGCAGCGGCACGGTGATGCTGGCGATCCCGAGCGGTCCGGTGCGCACGAAGCAGACGCAGGTGACCCTGCTGGTCGTGCTGCTGGTGGTGCTGTCGGTGGGCACCGGCGCGGTGGTGGCGACCGTGACCGCGCGCCGCTTGGCGAAACCGCTCCGGCACGTCGCGGACCGAGCGTCCCGCCTGGGCGGCGGCGATTTCCGCCCGGACCCGAGCCGCTACCGAGTAGCTGAGCTGGACATGGTCGCGGAGGCCCTGGACACGTCGGGATCCGCCTTGGCGCAGCTCGTGCAGCGGGAACGGCAGCTGGTCGGCGACGTCTCGCACCAGCTGCGCAGCCGGTTGACCGCGCTGCAGCTCCGATTGGAGCCGCTGACCGGACATGAGGACCCCGATGTCGTCGAGGAGTCCCGGGCCGCGCAGGAACAGGCGGACCGGCTAGCCCAGGCCCTGGACGAACTGCTGGCCGCCGCCCGTGCCGCGCGCGAGGTAGATGCCGAGCCGGTCGACCTGCCGGTGGCGCTGCCGGCGGTCGCGGAGGAATGGCGTCAGCTGCTGCGGGTCGAGGGCCGGAACCTGCGGCTGAAGGTCGCGGACGGCTTGATGGTGCGCGTGACTCCGGCGCGGCTGCGCGAGGTGATCGGAGTGCTGCTGGACAACGCCCTCCGCCACGGCGCGGGAACGGTCACGCTGTCGGCCCGCCGCGGCGATGCCGAGGGAACTGTGGTGATCGAGGTCGCGGACACCGGATCCGGGGTGCCGGACGAAATCGCGCCGCACATTTTCGAACGCGGTTTTTCCGGCGGAGGTTCGACCGGGGTGGGATTGGCTCTGGCCCGCGCTCTGGTCGAAGCGGACGGCGGACGACTGGAACTGTCGAACAAGCGTCCGGCGATTTTCAGTCTCTTCTTGAAGGTGCCGCGCCCGGACGACGTGGGAGAATTGCAGTGGCCCTCGGAGCCGGTTCCTCGCTGAGGATCTGGACGGCTTCCGGCGGATCCACTGCTACGCGATGCGGTTGCTGACCTTTGGAAGCCGGTGCTGTATCACGAATTCCGTCGCCCAGCGGGAAAACACGCCGCTGAGATCGGTCAGCGTGTCGTGGTCGAACAGTGCCAGCCGGGTCACCGGGGAATCCGGGTCACCCCGTCCTTGCGCCGTTCCCCCAGCTCATCCGGGAACACCCACTTCTTGAATCCCCAGAACCGGAACACCATCGCGAGCAGCATGCCGATGATCGACCCGCTCGCGAAGTCCGCGACTTCCTGCACGAACCGCGACACGTTCGGCACTTCCAGGTGCAGCCAGTAGCGCGAGATCAGCAGCGGAATGAGGTTCACCACCACCGCGACCCCGCTGATCAGGAAGAACAGGGTCGCCTCGTGGGCGCGTTCGCGGCCGCCGCGGGTGCGGAACGACCATTCGCGGTTGAGCACGTACGACACGATCGTCGCGACGATGATCGCGATCGCCTTCGCCGTGGTCGGTTTCGACTCCAGCACGCTGAGCTTCAGGAAGTACCAGACGCCGTTGTCGACCAGGAAGGTCGTGCCGCCCACGATCGCGAACTTCAGCAGCTCCCGGTGCTTCACGAGCACGGAGCGCAATGGCTCGGGCGTGCGGGCGAGCACGGTTTCGACGACGGTCACGTATCGCAGTCTAGAGAATTCGAGGTCACGCCCGGTGTCAGGCGGCCTTACGGTCCGGAATATCCGGATTGTCGTTCCGCGCTGATTCCGGCCGGGCGCCCTCCGTAGGAAACACCCACTTCTTGAACGCCCACCAGCGGAACAGCGTCCCCAGCAAGGTGCCCAGAATCATCCCGCTCACGAAGTCGGCGACCTCTTGCCCGACCAGGCTCACGTGCGGCACCTGCAGCTGCAGCACGTACCGCGAAACCCACTGCGGCAACGCGTTCAGCCCCAGCGCGACCCCGCTGATCAGGAAGAACAGCGCGGCCTCGTGCGCGCGCTCGCGGCCGCCGCGGGTGCGGAACGACCATTCGCGGTTCGCGACGTAGGAAAAGATCGTGGCGATCAGCACACCGACGATCAGCGCCGTGACCGGATGAGTCCGCAGCACGGTGAACTTCAGGACGTACGTGATCGTCAGCGTGATGACGAAGCTCGTGCCGCCGACCAGGGCGAAACGGACCAGCTCACGGTGCTTCGCCAGGAGTTCGCGCACCGACCGGACGCTACTCCGTGAACCAGCCGAAGAACCCCCGGGGTTCGACCGCCGGCGGACGGTTGTCGTGGTTATCGGGTTTGCCGGGCTTGCCGTTCGAGCCGGGGTTCGGCGGCGCGCTCGTGGTGGCGGACGGGCTGCTCGACGTCGGCTCCGGCGTCTCGTCGTCGTCGGAGGACGGCGTGGACGACGGGGTGACGCTCGGCGTCGGGTGCTTCGACGGACTCGGCTCGTGGCTCTTCGAGGTCGAGGTCGACGTCGTCGGCAGTGACGGCACCGTCGTGGACGTGAACGGTCCGATCGTCGGTTCGTGGCACATATCCCACCAGCAGCCGAGATCCACCGACACCGGGTTGGCCGAGGCGCTGCCGAGCGACGCGTTGACCGTGACGGTGAGCGGGCCGTCGAACGGCTTGCGGTCCACCATCACCAAGAGGTCCGCCTTCTCGCCCGGAGCCAGCGGTTTGGCACTCGTGCAGCTCGTGCCCGCCTCCCCTGACGTGCAATCGAACCTCTTCAAGCCGAACTGCCAGGTGGTGCTGTGGTCGAACGTGATCGTGACGGGCTTCGTGCTCTGCCCGGTGTTCTGCACCGTGGCCTGGATCTCCGGCTGCAGCTTCCACGGCAGGCCGAACGGCCTGGCCGTCAGCGACAGGGCGTCCTGCGGTGCCTTGACCTTCACCTGAACGCTGACGGTGACGTTCACCGAAGCACCCGCCGTGACCGAACCGGTCACCGTGCCGCCGCTCGCGTTCTCGTCCGCCTGCAACCGGAACATCAGCACCGCCGACTGGCCAGGCTGCAGTCCGCTGCCGGTCTTGCACGTGACCGTGCCCGTGCCGCCGGGGCACGCGACCTGCATCGGCCCGGACTGCGCGGCCGCTTCGCTGGAGTACGAGCCGACCGCGCCGCCGCCGTTGGCCTGAACGGCTCGTACTCCCGGCGGGAGGTTCAGCGTCGCCTGGACGGGATCGGACACGGCGTTGCCGTTATTGCGCACGGTGATCGGCAGCGCGACCGGTCCGCCGCCCGGCTGGAGTTCGACTCCGTTCGGCGGCAGGGACGCGGACAGCTGCGGAGCCCCGGCGGGCGGGTTCTGGGCAGGCGGCTGCGCCGGTGGGGCGGCCGGAGGCGCCGCGGGCGGCGGCACGGCCGGAGGCGCGGGCTGGGCAGGCGCTGGTGCCGGGGGAGCGGCGGGCGGCGCGGCCGGAGGAGCGGGGGGAGCAGGCTTCGGCGCAGGTGCGGGCGCGGCAGCCGGCGGTGGTGCGGGTGCCTGCTGTGCGGCCGGGATGGTCTGGGTCCCACCGCCCGCGGCCAACGCGACCGCGATGGCCGCCACCATCGCGGCTCCGGACAGGGCGACCCCGGCGAACTGCCGCGGCGCGGACGCGGCGGCTGCCGCACCCGCCTTGGCCCCGCCCGCCGCAGCGGCTCCAGCACCGGCAGCGGCGGCACCGGCGGTCGCCGCGCTCGCCTTGGCCGCGCCGATCGTGGCCAGGTAGCCGAGAGCGGCGCCGCCCAGGACGATCGGGGCGATGATCGCGCGCAGGCTGCCGTTGACGTCGGCCAGTTCGGCCGCCAGTACCCGGCACTTCTCGCATTCGTCGAGGTGGTTCTCCACCTGGGAGCGTTCGCGTTTGGACAGCCCGTCGCGCGTCCAGGCGCCGAGCCGATCGGCCGTCGCGCGGCAGCGGTCGGCACCGGTTTCCTGCAGGTGGACCTGCAGATACGCCTGGCGAAGCCCTTCCCGGGCGCGGTACGCGAGCGCGGAAACGCCGTTCGCGGTCAACCCGAGCAGCGGCGCGACTTCGGCCGGGCTCTGCTGCTCGATCTCGGTGTGCCACAGCACTGCCTGCCAGCGTTCCGGCAGCCGCGCAAACGCTTTCGCGGCCATCGTGCGCTCGAGGCCCGCGACGGCGGTGTCGGAGAACGGCACGGTGAGCGCCTCGCCAGCGGCCCCGCCGACGTCGCTCATGTCCTCGTTGAGGTCGATCCGGCGGTCACGGCGCGTCTTGTCATACGCAGTGTGACGCAGCGCGGTGAGGAGGTACGCGCGGAAGGCGCTGTCCGGGCCCTTCCCGCCGCGCAGCGTGTCCAGCACCTTCGAGAAGGCCTCCGACACGAGGTCGTCGGCCTCCGAGCTGGACCGCGCGAGCTGGCGGGCGAGGTTGTGCGCGGCACCGCTGTGCCGCTCGTAGAGCGGACCGTAGGACGCGATCTTTCCCGCGCGGACCTCTGCGATCAGCTCGGCGTCACTCTTACCGGAGAGATCGGCGGGAACGGTGGACACGGGGCTCCTTTGAGGCTGCGCGCGCGGCGGACTCCACGCGCCTTACTCCCTACAACGCACACCAAGTGTGACGGATGCGGCGACACTCGTCACGCCGTGGTCCGGCAGATGCCTCAGTAGGCGCAGCAAGTTCACCTTCTCGTCTCCGTGATTACGCGAAAAAGATCGGGGAAAACGCGTCACGAGGACCCCTCCGCCGCGTCCCCTTCGTGATTGGGGACAAGATCGAC
Organism: Amycolatopsis echigonensis; assembly: GCF_014174495.1. Taxonomy (GTDB): domain Bacteria; phylum Actinomycetota; class Actinomycetes; order Mycobacteriales; family Pseudonocardiaceae; genus Amycolatopsis; species Amycolatopsis echigonensis. The sequence goes on along the minus strand of NZ_JACJHR010000041.1, from coordinate 46,424 downwards.
AGGTACCGGAAGGAGCTGGGGGTTCGGTGGACGTACCGGCGACCGGGGCGCGGTTCGGCTCCGCAGGCGACTCGTCGGGGGACGAGACGCGTGCGCGGTTCGAGCGGGACCGCCATTTGCGGGCATTGCGAGCTCGCTGGCGAACGGCCAGTCTCGCAGCCGGCTGGCGTTTCCCCAGCGACTGGGCGCTGCCCGAAGTCGACGCGGTGTGCGCGGCGGTGGTCCGGCACGGCTCGACGGGCGCGGAAAACGCGCTGGCCGGACTGGGCCGGGCACGGGCCGCGGCGGGCGCGGGGCTGTCGGAAACGCTGTCTGACCTGGCCGCTTTGCACGCGGTGCTCGCCGACCCGGACGCGGTCGACGGATTCGTCGCACCGGACGTCGACGCCACCCCGGCCCGGCTTCTCCGCGTAACCGCGCTGGCCTGGGCAGACGTCGCCACCGACCAGCTCGTGCACACCGAAGTCACCGACCCGCTCACCGGCCTTCCGTCCGCGGCGTACCTGCGGACCCGGCTCGGTGAGATCTACCGAGGCGGGGGCAACGAAGCGAATGTGCTGCTCACCGTGTCGCTGGACCTGACGTCGGTGTCCGGCTGGCCCCGGCTGACCGCGATGATCCTCGCCGCCGACGCCGTCCGGGCCGTGTTCGACACCGGCGAGTGTTACGCGACGATCGGCCCGTCCGCGGTCGCGGTGCTGGCCGAACGCAACGAGCGCCTGGCCACGCGCGGGGTCGCGCTCCGACGGGCGCTTAACGAACGTCTTTCCGTGGATCCGCAGCTGCGCGACGTCGCACGTCCGCTCGTGTCGGCCGTGCGGTTGCCCGGGACCCATGACCGGGCCTGCGAGCTGCTGACGGAATTGGCGCACAGCTAAGCCCCGGTCCCCCTTCCTGACCAGTATTCCCGCAGGCGTGCTTTCCTGTTGTGGTGACCAGGACCGTATCCTCCGCTGCTGACAGCGAAGCTCCGGTGAATCGATCCGGGCAGCCCCGGCTGGCTCTGCGCCGATCTCTGGCACGGCTGTCCGTGCGCCCGCGGTCGATGCTGATCTTCGCGATTTTCCCGCTGCTGGCGATCGCGATGGGGTTCTGGGGCTGGGCGCACGACTGGAACCTCGGCGTGGACAGCGCGGTCTACCGGGCAGGCGCGCTGCAGCTGCTGCGCGGGGACAATCTTTACGACGCGAACACGCTGCCCACCGAACCGGGCTGGGCGCTGCTGCCGTTCACCTACCCGCCGACCGCGGCGCTGCTGTTCGCGCCGCTCGCCGTCGTGCCGGTGCAGGTGGCCTGGGGTTTCCTGACCGTGGTCTCGCTGGGCGCGCTCGCGCTGTCGGTGCGGATCGCGATCGGCGCGCTGCCCCGTCCGGCCGCCGACAGCCCCCGCTGGTGGGCTTCGCCCGCCCGGTCGACCATCGTGTTCTTCCTGGTTTTCCTCGGTTTCGAACCGGTGTGGCGGACGATCTTCCTCGGCCAGATCAACCTGATCCTGATGGCGATGGTCCTGCTGGACCTGCTCGTGATCTGCGCACGCGGCAGCCGCTGGGGCGGCGTCCTGGTCGGCCTCGCCGCGGCGATCAAGCTCACTCCCATCGTGTTCGTCGGCCACCTGCTGATCACCGGCCGCTGGAAAGACGCCCTGCGCGGCCTGGCGACCTTCGTCGGCATGCAGGCGCTGCTGTTCCTGATCAACCCGCACGATTCGTGGAAATACTGGACCAAAACGCTCCCCGACACCGGCCGGATCGGCCCGGTGCACTGGGCGGGCAACCAGTCGCTGAACGCCCTGATGAACCGCGCCACCGACCTGGCCCCGTGGGCCTCCAGCGCGGCGACCGCGATCGGCCTCGTGCTCGCCATTCCGGCGCTGTGGCTGATGTTCCGCTTCCACCGGCGCGGGCAGGCGCTGGCCGCGCTGCTCGTCACGGCGTTCTGGATCCTGCTGATCTCGCCGATTTCCTGGACGCACCACTGGGTCTGGGTCGCGCCGCTGGTCGTGCTCCTGGTGTCCAGGCTGCCGAAAACCACCCCGGCGACGGCGTGGAAACGGTGGCTGGGGACGTTCCTGGTGGCGTTCGTGTTCGTCAGCTGCGTGCTGCTGATCTTGCCGAACGGCCGGAATGTCGAGCTGCACTGGAAGGTGTGGCAGAACATCCTCGGTGACGCGTACATCCTGATGCCGGTGGTGCTGGCCGTCGCGTTGGTGCTGCGGTGGGGGTTGCAGCGGCGGGCTCGCAACCGGGCACAGCAGGAGACCGTTTAGCCTTTTTGTGCTGGTCAGCGGCTTGCTGGCGGTTTTTGTCGGTGGTGGCGGTTACTGTCTGGATCGCGGTGGTTACGCGGCCGTCCGGAGCCTGGCTCGCGGGCGGGCACGGCCATCGTTCTGATCCGGCATCGCTCTGATCGGGCGCGGTGTGGACAGATCAGCCGAATAGTGAGCGTTGTCAGTCCGCCGAACCGCCGTAATAGTCGCCCAGCGAGGTGCGGGTGTACTGAATGAGCAGCTCGGCGTGCGCGAAGTCGTCCGGAAGACAGTCGCGGGCCGCGGCGAGCAACTCATCGAACCGGAACGGCGGCGTGACGGTCTTGGCGAGGGGATGCCGTTCGCGGAGCTGCTTCATCAGCTCGGCGAGGTAGATGACGGCCGCGTTCGAATCGGTGGTCCAGAGCCAGGCGAGCACCTCGCCGAACCCCGGAGGAAAGGCCAGCGGCCGGGGTGCGCCGGTGAGCATCCCGGTGGCCACCCCGGGGAGGCTCGCCTGACGAAGTGCGTGAAGAACCGGCCGCGGGAGGGTGACAGAGTCCATCCGGCCATCCTGCTGCAGCGGGAGGGTTTGAGGTGGGGTTTCGCTGTCCGGGTGTTGCCTGGTTGGGGTTGGGGTGCTGCCTGCGTTCGGATTGCGGGAAGGCACTTTGGGGAGCCAGGCTGCTTCTCTGGATCGGCGCGCCGGTTTCGCCTGCGCAGTCCGGTGAGCGCACCTGTTGCCGACTCGATTCGCCCGCAGCCGAACCCGTGTCGGCCAACCGGTCGCTGCGCTTCTGCCCAGGGACTTCCGCATGAGGAGCCATCGTGGTTGCCGCCGCCATGGTCGGTTCCTGCCGATTCGCCCGTCGAACCTGGTCATTCCCACCTGGGCCCTGCGATTGATCGTCTTCGCCGGATTTCTGCGAGAGATTTCGGGTGCCCTGGGGACCGCTGTCCGGCTGATCTCATGGTCGAGCCCCCCCACCGCGGCCGGTTCCCGCCACGCCACCCCCGACCCCAGCCGTCCCGGGCCAGCGCGCGCCCCGTCCACCGCACCCTGCGCCGCAGGTCGCCGGTGGTCCGCGAGTTCTCGACCAGTAACCTGGGCTGCGCTATGGACAAACGAACCGGTCTTCCCATCGTCGGCATGGTGGGCGGCGGGCAGCTTGCCCGCATGACGCAGCAGGCGGCGATTTCCCTCGGCCAGTCGCTGAAGGTGCTGGCGGCCGACGAGGGCGACGCGGCGGCCCTCGTGGCCAGCGATGTCGTCATCGGCCACCACACCGACCTCGACGCGCTGATCGACTTCGCCCGCCAGGTCGACGTAGTCACCTTCGACCACGAGCACGTGCCCGGCGAGCACCTGCTCACCCTCGCCACCGAGGGCTTCGTCGTCCGCCCCGCGCCCACCGCGCTCGGGTTCGCGCAGAACAAGCTCGTGATGCGCGAGATGATGGCCGGCCTCGGAGTGCCCGGCCCCGCCTTCGCCGAAGTGTCCACTGTGGACGACGTGGTGGCCTTCGGCGGCGAGCACGGCTGGCCGGTGGTCCTGAAGGCGTCGCGCGGCGGGTACGACGGCAAGGGCGTCTGGATGCTCGACACCGCACAGCAGGCCCGGGAGATCGTTCCCGAGCTCCTCGAAGCCGGCACCGACCTGCTGGTCGAGGAGAAGGTCGCGATGAAGCGCGAGCTGTCCGCGCTGGTCGCGCGCTCCCCGTTCGGCCAGGGCGCGGCGTATCCGGTCGTGGAGACCGTGCAGACGAACGGCATCAACACCGAGGTCCTCGCCCCGGCACCGGGGCTGTCCGAGTCGCGCGTGCACGAGGCGCAGGAGCTGGCCCTGCGCATCGCGTCGACGCTCGACGTCACCGGGCTGCTCGCGGTCGAACTGTTCGAGACCGAGACCGGCCTGCTGGTCAACGAGCTGGCGATGCGTCCGCACAACTCCGGCCACTGGACCATGGACGGTTCGCGCACGTCGCAGTTCGAACAGCACCTGCGCGGCGTCCTGGACTACCCGCTCGGCCGCACCGACCTGATCGCGCCGGCGTGCGTGATGGCGAACGTGCTCGGCGCGGAGGTCTCGCCGCAGATGAGCCCGGACGAGCGCGTGCACCACCTGTTCGCGCGGTTCCCCGAGGTGAAAATCCACCTGTACGGCAAGCAGGACCGGCCCGGCCGCAAGCTCGGCCACGTCAACTTCATCGGCGACCGCATGGACGACCTGCGCAACCGCGCGCTGCTGTCCGCGCACTGGCTGTCCCACGCCGTCTGGCTCGACGGCGACGAGATCCACTGAAGGGGAACACAATGGCGCCGCAGGTGGGCGTGATCATGGGCAGCGACTCCGACTGGCCGGTGATGGAGGCCGCGGGACAAGCGCTGGACGAGTTCGGCGTCGAGTACGAGGTCGGTGTCTACTCGGCGCACCGCACCCCGCAGCGGATGCTGGACTACGCGAAGTCCGCGGCCGACCGGGGCATCCGCACGATCATCGCGGGCGCGGGCGGTGCCGCGCACCTGCCGGGCATGGTCGCGTCGGCGACGGTGCTGCCGGTGATCGGCGTGCCGGTTCCGCTGAAGTACCTGGACGGCATGGACTCGCTGCTGTCGATCGTGCAGATGCCCGCCGGCATCCCGGTCGCGACCGTGTCCGTCGGCGGGGCGCGCAACGCCGGTCTCCTCGCGGTCCGGATCCTCGCCGCCGCTGACCTGCAGTTGCAGGCGAAGCTGACGCAGTTCCAGGAGGACCTGGAGCAGTTGGTCCTCGACAAGGACGCCAAACTCCGCGAAAAAGCGGGCAAGTAGCTGGCGCGGTGCGGATGCCGGCGCAGGCCCGGCATCCGCACGCACCGTCAGCTCACGCCGGGTCGGGCAGCTGCTTCCGCAGTTCGCGCTTCAGCACCTTGCCCGCCGCCGACACCGGGATTTCCTCCACGAAATGCAGTTCCCGCAGGCGTTTGTACGGCAGCACCTTCTCGTTCACCGCCGCCATCAGCTGCTCCGCGTCCACTGAGGAATCCGGCTTCCGCACGACGAACGCCACCGGCAGCTCGCCGACCTCCGGGCTCGGCCGGCCGACCACCGCCGCGGAGAGCACGCCCGGCGACGCGCTCAGCAACTCCTCCAGTTCGCGCGGAAAGACGTTGTAGCCCTTGTACAGCAGCATGTCCTTCTTGCGATCCACAATGGACAGATAGCCGTCCTCGTCGAGAACGCCGATGTCGCCGGTGTGCAGCCATCCGTCGACCAGCGCGGCAGCGGTCTCTTCCGGACGGTTCCGGTACCCGCGCATCACCTGCGGCCCGCGCAAGCACACCTCGCCCTCTTGCCCGGGCGGCAACGGCTCTTCGCTGCCGTCCGCGACGAGCTTGACCTCGGTGTCGAAGATCGGCCTGCCGACCGACCCCACCTTGCGCACGCCGGACCGGTAGCTCGGCGAGATCACCGCGCCCATCGTCACCTCGGTGAGCCCGTATCCCTCGGCGATCACGACGTCCGGGAACCGCTTGTGCAGCGCGCGGATCATCTCGTGGCTCATCGGCGCGGCACCGGAACCGATGTTGCGCACCGACGACAGGTCAGCCGTATGGAACGAGGGTGTCGCCAGCAACGCCGCGAACAGCGCGGGCGCGCCGCCGATGGTCGTGACCTGCAGCCGTTCCGCGTCCGCGACGTACGCCGCCGGATCGAACCGGGCGTGCAGCACCGTCGTCCCGCCGGCCAGCAAGGGACCGTTGAGTCCGGCGATCACGCCCATCGCGTGGAACCACGGCGTCAGGTTGATCGCGGTGCCGGTACCGAGCCGGGTCGGCCATTCGTCCGGGCTGCCGATCTGGTCGATCGTCAGGTCGCCGTTCGCGTCGAGTGCCGGTACCGAGCCGGTCGACCAGCAGGTGTGCTGGAGCGTATTCGTGACGACGTTGCGATGCGTCAGCTCGACGCCCTTGGACCGCCCCGTCGTGCCTCCTGTGTAGGCGAGATGAGCGAGGTCGCGGTCCACCTCGATCGCCACGTCTGGCCTGGTCGCAGGCTGGTCAGCGAAGAACTCGCGGAACTCCACGCTTCCTTCGCTGAGCTCACCGTCGGGCGCGACGACGATCGTGAGCCGCGCCGGAATTCGGTCGGCGACCGCCGCGAGCGTGCCCGAGACCGGTCCGAACGTCACCACCGCGGCGGCCCCGCAGTCGGTGAGCTGGAAGGCGAGGTCGTCCGGCGGGAGCAGCGGGTTCGTCGGACTGAACGTCGCCCCCGCCAGCAGGATGCCGTGGTAGGCGATGGGATACGCGAGGCAGTTCGGCAGATGCACGGCGACCACGTCGCCCCGCCCGATGCCGCGGGCAAGCAGCGCTTGCGCGAACCGGCAGGCGGCTTGCCAGGTCTGAGCGAACGTGAGCTGGTCGTCGCCCATAGCGAACGCGACACGGTCGCCGTAGCGCGTCGCGGCGCCGGCGAGCAGCGAACCGATCGGCACCTGGGGGTAGTCAAGGGAAGCGGGCAATCCGGGCGGCGGAGTCGACGCAGTGGCAGCCATCACTTGACCATACGAACGGTGAGGCCGAGGACACAAGCAGCGAGCCGCCGCGTTCGGTGTGAACGCGGGCTAACATCGGGGGACTTTCTCCCGTTTCGCTGCAGAAGAGGTGACTGAAGGTGGCCGAGGGCCTGTATCAGCTGGCCGAGGAGCACGAGGAACTGCGGGCCGCGGTCCGGGCTCTAGCCGAAAAGGAGATCGCGCCCTACGCGGCGGAGGTCGACGAGCAGGAGCGCTATCCGGTCGAAGCCAACCAAGCGCTCGTCAAGGCAGGCTTCAACGCCGTCCACATCGCCGAGGAGTACGACGGCCAGGGCGCCGACGCCATCGGCGCGTGCATCGTGATCGAGGAGGTCGCCCGCGTCGACGCGTCCGCGTCCTTGATCCCGGCGGTCAACAAGCTGGGCACGCAGCCGATCATCCTGTCCGGTTCGGAGGACCTGAAGAAGCTGGTCCTGCCTTCGATCGCCTCGGGCGAAGCATCGGCGTCGTACGCCCTGTCCGAGCGCGAGGCCGGCTCGGACACCGCGTCCATGCGCACCCGCGCCCGCCTCGATGGCGACCACTGGGTCCTCAACGGAACCAAGTGCTGGATCACGAACGCCGGTGAATCGACCTGGTACACGGTGATGGCCGTGACGGACCCGAACGCGGAAAAGAAGGCCAACGGCATTTCCGCGTTCGTCGTGCACAAGGACGACCCGGGTTTCTCGGTGGGCCCGAAGGAAAAGAAGCTGGGCATCAAGGGTTCCCCGACCCGCGAGATCTACTTCGAAAACTGCACCATCCCCGCGGATCGCATCATCGGCGAACCGGGCACCGGCCTGAAGACCGCCCTGCGCACCCTGGACCACACCCGCCCGACGATCGGCGCGCAAGCCCTGGGAATCGCCCAAGGCGCCCTGGACGCGGCCGTCGCGTACGTCAAGGAACGCAAGCAGTTCGGCAAAGCAATCGCGGATTTCCAAGGAATTCAGTTCATGCTGGCCGACATGGGAACGAAAATCGAAGCCGCCCGCCACCTGGTGTACGCCTCCGCAGCGTCCTCGGAGCGAGGCGACAAGCGCGCCGGCTTCACCGCCTCGGCAGCCAAAGCCTACGCGTCCGACGTGGCAATGTCGGTGACCACGGACGCGGTGCAGCTGTTCGGCGGCGCAGGCTACACGCGAGACTTCCCGGTCGAGCGCATGATGCGCGACGCGAAGATCACGCAGATTTATGAAGGCACGAACCAAATCCAGAAGGTCGTCATGGCGAGGGCCCTGCTGAAGGGCTGAGCCCCTGACGGTCTGCAGAAGAGCCCCACTACCCGGATCGGGTGGTGGGGCTCTTTTGTGCCCGAACTCGCCTTCTTCGGTAGTTACCAATCTGAAGCAGAAGGCGGGTGCGTGACCGATGGGGTTCTTTGACTTCATCGGCGAAGGTGCCCAGTGGATTGGTGACCGGATCAGTGACGCCGACGATTGGGTCAACGATCGGCTCAAGGATGCTGGGAATTGGTTCTCCGACTTCTACCACGGAAATCTCGGCGACCAGGCCGTTCCCGCGCCGGTGATTGTGCAGCAGGTGCAGCAGGGGCCGGGGACCTCGTCGTGGGATAGTGGTAGTGCCACGGTTCAGAAGATGATCCAAGAGCACAACCAGAACAGCGACGACGCGCAGCAGATCACCACCATGCTGGAATCTGTCTGGACTGGCGACGGTGCGGATGCGGCGCGGGCGCGGCTCAGACCGTTGTCTGACGCGTCGTCTACCTCCGCGCAGGCTTATGTGGTCAATGGGCAGAAGCTGGTCGACACTACGCACGGCTATAACGACATGAAGATCGCGTTGCAGGCGATGCCTCCCACGCCTCCGCACAAGAATCTTTGGGACCAGGGCACTCCTTGGGACACCGACACCGAGAAGCAGATCAACGCGTACAACGCCGCCGCCAATCACAACGTTGAGCGCTACCAGAAGTACGCGGACCAGGCCAAGACCAACGGCCAGGGGTTGAACAGCAATTACGGTCAAGTGGCCGGGTTCGACGGGCAGAATCTCAAGATCGATTCTGGCGGCGATCACGTCACGGGCAAGACCGGGTCGCACGAGAGGTCTTATCGGAGGTCGGACTCTGGTGGGCCTGGGAGTGGGCCGGGAACTGGGTTCGGGAGTGGGCCGGGGACCGTCGGAGGGCCGGGAACCGGTGGGGTTGGGGCTAGCGCGGTCAATGGGCCGGGGTATGTCGGTGGGTCCGGTGGGGGCCTGGCGAGTGCTGGAGGCGTCACAGCGCCGCCGCCGGGGTATCGGCCGGGGGATTACGACGGGACTTCGACGTCTGGGTGGACTCCGCCGTCGGTTGATCGGGTCGGGGGTTCGCCCTGGACTCCGCCGATGTCGACGCCGACGCCGACCTCGTTCGGGGCTGGGGGCGGTAGTGACAGCAGCGGCTGGACGCCGGGGGCGTTTGGACCGCTCGGTGGCGCAAGCGAGGCCGGAGCCGGGGGCCGCAGCGGCGGGATCGCGGCGCGGCTCGGCGGCGGTGCCGGGGCAGGGGCAGGTGCCGGTGCAAGGACAGGAGCAGGAGCCGGGGTCGGCGCGGGTGAAGAAGGGGCCGGCCGCGGGGCTGCGGGGGCGGCTGGGAAGGGCGCGGCCGGAGCCAAGGGGAGCCCGGGAATGGGCGGCATGGCCGGCGGCGGCAAAGGCAAAGGCGAAGAGGACAAAGAACACCAGCGCAAATACGGAATCGACGACGACTCCGCCTTCTCGCTCGTCGACGAGAACGGCGAGCGGGCCCTCGACCCCCGCACTGGGTTGCCTCCGACACCCCCGACGATTGGTGGTTGAGGGGCTCGATGACGATCATCGACAGGCCGCTGCGGATGCCGCGGCCGGTGTTTTTGGCGCTTTGGCACGCGGAAAACCTCGGCAAAGTACCGGTGGTGGTCGAGGACACCCCGATGTACCTCACCGAGGAAGGCGCCGCTGAACGAGCAAAACGGACGCGGGATCTCCTTGCTCAGCTTGGCGAAACGGCGGCGGACGCGTTGCGAGGCACGCTCAAACTGCTCGCGACCGCGCGGCAAGAGGTGTACGGGTGGACCGACTTTGGCACCCACCAAGAGGACAACGGGGCGATTCTCGTCGCGGCCACCAAACCAGACGCCGTTCGGTTGATTACCGACGCGGAGTTCGTTCAGCTCGACCCGGTGTCGCCGGATGAGCTCGCGGCCTGTTTGGTCATGGCGATGCCGGAATGTCCTCCGGCGGCGGTGCGGGCGATGCGGGTCAGCCGGGAGTACTACGACGGGGGCGGCGGCGCGGATCCGCTGGCGGAGGAAGGCGGCGACGCGGACGAGTTGCGGTACCTGATGCGGGCTCCGCGCGACGCGGTGCACCTGCTGCACGCCGCGGTCCGGGACGGGCGGGGCGAGCGCCGGTACAGCTCGCCGTTGTCGGTGATCGATCTCAGCGGGCGCGGGCGGGTGCTGAGCTTCCAGAGCACCAGTGACGGCGAGGCCCAGATCAGTGTCTACCCGGGAAACCGGGCCTCCTTGATCGATGCGGTGAACCGTACGCTCACCGGATTGCGGTAAAAACTAGTAACCGCGTTTCCCTTTCTCGTGTTCGGCGTTAACCACTGCGTCGGGTTCACAGAGAGGTGAAACGGAATGGGCGTACGCGCTTTCGGACGGGGAATGGTCCTCCTGGCGGCGACGGTGGTCGCGCTCGGCGGCGGCACCGCGGTGGCGTCGGGGGCGACCGGGAAAGAACCGACCGGTCCGGTGCAGCCGAACATCATCGCCGCGGCGATCTACTCGGCCGCGCAGCCGACGATCGCGCCGCCGGGGGCCAACGACTGGAACTGCAAACCCTCCGCGGAACATCCGAACCCCGTGCTGCTGTCCAACGGCACCACGGCCAACGCGTACGAGAACTGGGCGAATCTCTCCCAGCGGCTCGCCGACGAGGGGTACTGCGTGTTCGCCGGGAACTTCGGCGGGTCGCCGGGGGCGTTCCTGCAGACGGTGGGGCCGGTGGCGGGGACCGCCGGCCAGCTCGCGACCTTCGGGGACAAGATTCTCCAGGTCACCGGGGCTGCGAAACTTGACGTCGTCGGGCATTCGCAGGGCGGGATGAACCCGCGCTACTGGATCAAGTACCTCGGCGGCGCGAGCAAGATCGGCAAACTGATCGGCCTGTCTCCGTCCAATTACGGCACCAACCTGTACGGCCTCCTGACCGCCATCCAGGCGATCCCGCCCGCCCGCGACATCGTCGGCGTGCCCTGTCCGGCCTGCAACGAACAGTCCACCGGGTCCGCGTTCCTCACCGACCTCAACGCAGGCGGCGACACTGTCCCGGGCGTCGACTACACGGTCATCCAGACCAGGTACGACGACGTCGTCACGCCGTACACCAACGCCTTCCTCAAGCCCGCGCCCAACGTGAAAAACCTCGTCCTCCAGGACGTCTGCGGGCTCGACTACACCGACCACCTCGGCATCACCTACGACCCGATCGCGGAGCGCGAGGTGCTCAACGCGCTCGACCCGCAGCACGCGAAAAAGCCGAATTGCGTGTTCGTGCCCCCGGTGATCAGCTGAGATACCCCCGCCCCGGGGTACAAACGCGAACACTTTCGCCGACTCGGTTGTGCGGGGTCCGGCAGCGATGTCACAGTCGGTGACATGTTCTGGCTGCTCCCCGACACCTGGACGCCGCACGACGAGGCCGAGCTGGTCGCCGGATGGCGGCTCTGGCTCGAGCTGAGCGACCGCGCGTGGCCCACCGCGTCGTGGGACGGCACCCCGTCCGGCGCGGTGGGCCCGTTGCGCGAACTGCTCGACGCGTGCGAAGAAATCGAGAGCACGTGCCGGGAAACGGCCGAGCCGTCCGCGGAGTTCACGGACATCGTTCAGCCGCTGGTGCTGTGCGCGAGCGCGGTCCTCTGCCTGTGGTGGGACGACCACGCCCCGCTCGACTCGACGCGCGCGAAGGCGCTCCACGAGGACCTGCGCCGGTTTTCGGCCCTCGCGGAGCGCGTCCTCACGCTGTTGTCCGCCCACGGCGGCTGGACGGAACTCGACGTGGCCCGCCGCCGCCCGGCTTGAGCCGGTATTCGGCGAAGTTCGTGACCAGCGTGCCCTCGCCTTGGGTGAGCGCGGGCAGCGCTTGTTCCAATTCGTGCGCGGAGGCGGCCGGAAGATGACCGTCCACAGTGCACCGGTCGTCGGTGATCACTGGTTCGCCTGGCACTGCGCGCAGTTCGACAAGTTTGCGCAGCACGGAGCTGATCGCGGACGCTGGGGCTTCGAGTTCGAAAGCGTGGACTGGTTCGTACACCCGCGTTCCGGCCTCGCGAAGGGCTTCCTGCAAGACGAGCCGGGTCATGCCGCGGAAATCCCCGGCGGTGCTGGCTGGCGGGTAGAACGCGGTGTCGCTGAGGGTGACGACACAGTCGATGACTTCCCTGCCGTGCAAGCCTTCGCGCAGGATCTCGTGCACGGTTTCCTCGATGGCCGTGTGGAAGGAAAGCGGCAGCGAGCCGAGTTCGACCTCAATCCGGTAGTCGGTGCCGGAGCCCGGAGGACCGGGTTCGACGCGAAGTCCTACGGTGGCCCAGAAGAACACGCGCTCCTCCGGTGCCGGGTGGCGTACGCGGTATGCAGTCCCATGTAGACGATCGACCAGCAGCGGTCGCGACTCCTCGAATTCGGCGGCGATGCCGAACTCTTCGGCGAGCGTCGTCCGGATTACTTCCTTTTGGACTTCGCCATACAAGCGGACGGTGATTTCCTGGTCCTGTCGGCGGATGCTGATCAGCGGGTCCTGTTCGGACAGGCGGGTCAGCGCGGTGTACAGCGCACTCGTCTGATCTGGATCGACCGGGTACACCAGCGTTTCCAGGCTCGGCGGGGCGAAGAACCGGTCCTCGGAAAGGTTGGCGCTTTCGCCGAGCCGGTCGCCGATCTGTACCTCAGGTAAACCCCAGACCCGCGCGACGTCACCGGCCAGCGCCTCACCGGACACCGGAGTTGCGCCGTGCTCGAACACGCGCACCGTGGAGGGGCGGCCGACGCCTTCCATACCCAAGCGTCGGAAAGGAACCGGTCGGCGCGCCGCCAGCGAGCCGGAAAACATGCGCACGTAAGCGATTTTCTCGCCGGAACGGCCGCGCTCGATTTTGAATACGGTGGCGTCGAGTGGCCCGTCGCCACGGCGTTCGCGGGACGGCAGCAGTTCGTAAACCCCGGCGATGAGGTCAGCGACGCCAGCTCCGGTGACTGCGGAACCGAAGAAGACCGGGTACACCGAGGCGGCGGCGACCTGACGTGCCAACGCTTTTCGGTAATCCATTGAGGACGCTGCACCGGCCACATAAGACTCAAGAAACGCGTCGTCTCCGGCGAGTGCGTCGGCGAGTCGTTCATCGAAGGGCAGCGGCACCGGCTGTGCGCTGGCGGTACCGATCTCGGTGACCGTGCTCATTGGGATGCATCGCGGGGAAAGCGTGGTACGCAAGGATTCCAGTAACGAGGCTTCGCGAGCGCCGGTGCGGTCGATCTTGTTCACGAACACGAGCACCGGAATACCGAGCCGGATCAGCGTGCGCATCAGCACGCGGGTCTGGGCCTGGACGCCTTCTACTGCGGACACCACGAGCACCGCGCCGTCGAGCACGCCGACGGCGCGTTCGACCTCGGCGATGAAGTCGGGGTGGCCGGGGGTGTCCACGAGGCTGAGCCGGTGGCCGGGCGTGCTGACCGCCACGACGGCGGACTTGATGGTGATGCCGCGCCGGCGTTCGAGGTCGAGCGAATCGGTTTGGGTGTCGCCGTCGTCGACCCGGCCCGCGTGGTCGATCACGCCGGTTTCGAACAGCAGTCGTTCGGTGAGGCTGGTTTTACCTGCGTCGATGTGCGCCAGGATGCCGATGGTCAGTGCTTTCATGCGTGCGGAAGTCCTCGGATGCGGGAGACAGGCCGAACTGGGATCGATCGGACTGTCGGCGCATCGGGACTCCTCGCGGCTCGGAAACACGAAAACACGGCCGCGAGCGGGTCGTACTCGCGGAGATCAGCACGGTAGCGCCGGGCCGCGCGCGGTGTACAGCGAGTTTTCGGTGCCTGTCGGTTTCCTGTCGATCACTGGCTGACACCCCCGCGGCGGTGTTCAGTGCCCTACCGTGGACCGGGTCAGTTGAACTTTCACCTACCGGGGGAACTGTCTCCATGTTGACTCGAGTCAAGGACGTCGCGCTGCTGCTCGGCCGGATCGGCATCGCGGTGGTGTTCTTCGCCCACGGCCTGCAGAAATGGGACAGCGGCGTCGGGGCGACCGCCGACATGTTCAGCAAGATCGGCATCCCGCTGCCGGGCGTCGCCGCGTTCCTCGTGATCGTGCTCGAACTGCTCGGGTCGATCGCGTTCGTCGTCGGCTTCCTGCTGCCGGTGGTCGCGATCGGCTACGCCATCGACATGGCCGGCGCGTTGATCTCCGTCCACGCGGCGCACGGCCTCACCGGCCAAGGCGGCTACGAACTGGTGCTGGTGCTGGGCCTCACCGCGCTGGCGCTGGGCTTCAACGGCGGACGACTGTCTTTGGACCACGTGCTCTTCTGGCGTCGTCGCCAGGGCGCGGCCGAACTGCAGAACGCCTGAGAACCGCGGTGAGTGCTGCCGACGCCGTCAGCACTCACGAAGGAAGGTCGGCCGTGGTGCGCTCGGCCTCGCGGCGGGCGGACAGTTTCGCCGGGTCCGCGTTCGTCACCTGGACCAGGTGCGCGCTGGCGGCAAGCGGAACGAGCAGGCCGTCGAGTATGCCGTCCGGCACCGTCCAGTCCATCGTGGACAACACTCGGTCTGCCGCGGTCAGGCCGAGTTTTGCCGCACGCGCAGTGGCTTCCGTCCACACTTCGTCCACAGTGGAGGAACCCAGTGCCGGGGTGTCGCCGGGGGTCGGCTGCATCGGGACGAACTGGTCGCCGGACATCCGGGCCTCGCTGAGGTAGTCGAGCGCTCCGCCCGCCGGCGGCGTCGACAGGCCGCGGCCCATCGGGTCGAGCGACACCACCGCGACGGCCGGCGCGTCGATCTCCTCGTCCGGACTGGTGAACACCACCCGTGCGCCGTCCGGCTCCGCGACCACGCGGGCCCCGCACCACCACGCGCCGAGCAGCACGCCCACGGTCTGCCAGTGCGCGGGCAGCCGCACCGCGACGGCGTCGCCCGGCTCGACGTCGAACTCGTCGACCAGCCAGTTCGCCGTTTTCGCGGCCCAGTTCTGCGTCGTCGCCACGGACAGCTCGACCCGGCTGCCGAGCCGGTCGTCGTAGTGCGTGATCAGCGGTTTCGCGGGCGAGGCCAGGAGCTGGCGCAGCAGCTGCTCGGTGAGACTCATGCGTCTCAGGCTAGTCGCGGCGTCAGTCGACGCAGGGCACGCCCGGGATTCCGGAGTCCAGGCCCTGCGGCGCCGCCCCGGCCGCCGCGCCGCCGCCTCCGGTGACGGTCCGTCCGGCCAGTCCCGCGACGAACTTCTGCACCGCGGCCGGGTCGACCTCCACGATGCTCTGCCCGTCCTCGCTGCGGCCGTTCGTGGTGATCACCGGAATCGTCGCGAAGGTCAGGCTGCCGGACGCGATGCCCTTGACCTGCTGGGCGAATTCGAGCACGTCGAGGCTGTCGTCGAGCACGAACGACCGGTGCACGGCGTCGATCAGGCTGTTCAGCGTGCCTGGGTTGGTGAGCGTGCCCGCCGACAGCACCTTGCGCAGCGCCGAGGACAGGAACGCCTGCTGCCGTTTGATCCGGTCGAGGTCGCCGTTCGGCAGGTTCTTGCGCTGCCGCACGAAGGACAGCGCCTCGCCGCCGGTCACGGTCTGCACGCCGCGGCGGAAGTTCGCGCCGGAGTCCTTGTCCGAGGTCGCGTGGTTGAGGCACACCGGGACGCCGCCGACGGCTTCGGTGAGCAGGTAGAAACCGAGCAGGTTGACCTCGGCGTAGTGGTCGATGCGCACCTGCGTGAGGTCCTGGACGGTCTGGACGAGCACCCGTCGCCCGGCGCTGTCGGAATCGCGGGCGATTTTCGCCTGGTCGTGCTCGCCCTGCGCGCGTTCCTCCTGCTCGGCCTGCGCCTTGGCGACGCCGTACGCGGAGTTGATCTTCCCTTTGCCGCGGCCCGGGATGTCGACCCAGCTGTCGCGCGGGATCGACACCGCGGAAGCCTTGCCGCCGTTCTTCGGGATCCGCACCAGGATGATCGTGTCGGTGTTGATGCCGCCCTTGTCCTCGGTGCGCAACGACTTCAGCATGCTCAGCGGCAGCGGATTGCCCTGCTGGTCGGTGCGCGCGTCGCTGCCGACGAGCAGGATGTCCGTGCCGCCGTCGTCGGCGGGCGGGGCCGGGGGTTCGCCCGCGCGCGGGGTCAGGACGTCGGTGGTGGCGACGTTGTCCTGCAGCTTGTCCTTGGTGACGTACGCGTAGCCCGTCCCGCCCAGCGCGACCAGGGAGACCAGGCCGATCGCGACCCGGCGGGTGATCCGGGTGGTCCGGCCCGCGCGGTGCCGCGATTCCGGTGCCGGGTTTGACGGCTGGGGGAGTTCGACGCGCGGGTACGGCGAGGGTTTCCACTCGGAAGAGGGTTCCTCCTCGGCGGCGGCGCCCTCGGTAACCGGCTCGGTTTCCTCGGCGGCGGTGTCCTCGGACGTCTTCTCGGCCGCCGGTTCAGCGGCGGCGTGCGTCGGCTCCGCCGTTCCGTCGGATCCGCGGTCCGAGGCGTCGGGAACCGCCGGACTGTCGGCAGAATCCGCCGTCCGGTCCGGTTTGTCCTGGTTTTCGCTCACCCCGGTTACCTCCCCGCTCACAGCGTACGGCCTGCGGTGCGCCGCGACGCTGGGTGCTCGACTCTAGTTGACACAGGGGACATCGCCCGCCGTGATGAGCGGGGTGGGTGAGGTCGAGGATCCGGACGGAGGCGGCTCGGAGTGCGACGACGACTGCGACGACGGCGGGGCCGCAGGAGGAGCGGAGGACGTCGTGGCCGGTGCTCCGGCGGTGTCCCGCGCGTCCTTGCCGAGGATCACCCGGACGTGTCCGGCGGCGACGTCGGCGTCCGGCTCGGCCTGTGCGCTGCTGCCGAGGGCTTGCCGGACCAGATCGGCGGCGGCCTCGTCCGACGGGTGGTAGCGCAGCACGGTGGTCGCGCGGGTGGACAGCTTCGTGCTCGTGCCGAGCTGGAAACCCTTGTCCTGCAACAGACCCCGCACCTGGTCGGCGGCACCCGAGCCGGAGCCGTCGAACAGCTCGACGGTGGTCTGCCCGGCTCCGGGCAACGGCGCGTTGCTGGGGGTCGGGGCATTGCCGTCGGAGGTCAGCCGGTCGATCTCGGCGCGGACCTTCGCCTGGTCGACACGCAGCACGTCGGCGCCGCCCATGACCGCGTTGCCCTCGGTGGGGATGGTGTGGAACTCGACGTTTCCGCCGGTGAGCCCGCGCATCTGCGCGACGAACTCGGAGAGGTCCCAGCCCGAGGACAGCACCACGGACTTCTTCACCGCCTCGACGAGCTGCGCGACCCGCACCGGATTGGCCAGCACCTCGGACGAGAGGACCTTGCTCGCCAGCCCGGACAGGAACGCCTGCTGGCGCGCGATCCGGTCGAGGTCGCCGTTCTGCAGGCCGTAACGTTGGCGCACGAACGCGAGCGCCTGCACACCCTCGATGGTCTGCTTCCCGGCGGGAAGATCGACGCCCGACTTCTTTTCCTTCACCGCGTTCTTCAGGCACACCTGGACGCCGCCGATGGCCTTCGTGACCTCGTAGAAGCTGGCCAGGTTCACCTCGGCGTAGCGGTCGATCATGCCCGGTTTGCCGATGAACTTCTCGATCGTTGCGACCAGGTTCTTGCGACCGGCGAGCTTGGCTTTCTCGTCGACGTCCTTGAGATCGGCGTCGCCCTTGGCCTGCAGCGACTTGGCGGTGTCGTTGTAGGCGTAGACGTACGCGCTGTTCAGCTTGTGCTTGCCGAAGCCGCCGGTGATCTCGACATAGGAGTCGCGCGGGAACGAGATGGCGATCGCGTGCTCCCCGTTCTGCGGGATGTGCACGAGAATCATCGTGTCGGTCTGCTTTTCGCCGTCGGAATCGCCGGCGTGCAGCATGTCGAGCACCTCGCGGGGCAGCGGATTGCCCTGCGCGTCGGTGCGGCTGTCCTGGCCGACCAGGAGGATGTCGATCGCGCCGTCGAGCGGTTTCGCGTGCTCCTGCTGCTCACCGAAGATCGCCGTGGTGGAGAAACCGGACCGCGGGTCGCCGATGAACTGCCAGCCGTACCACGTCAGCGCGAGCACGACCACGGATACGACGGACAGCAGGATCTTGCCGCTTCGCCGCAGCACGACGAGCACGCCGCGACCGCGGTGCGCCGGCAGCGGCGTCCCCGGCCATTCGGCCACAGTTCCTCCCCAGGATGACCGCGCGTTTCGCGCTTTGCCGAACTCTACCGACTCATCTGTGAGCCACCCGTAGGCTGGTGGCGAGATTGCCCGGTCGGGCGGAAGGGTGGATGAGGATGCGGGTCCTGGTCACAGGCGGTGCCGGGTTCATCGGTTCGCACTACGTGCGGCAGGTGCTGTCGGGGGCGTATCCGACACTGGCCGGCGCCGAGGTCGTGGTGCTCGACAAGCTCACCTACGCGGGCAACGAGGCGAACCTCGCCCCGGTCGCCGACAGCCCCCGGCTGCGCTTCGTGCGCGGCGACATCTGCGACACCGCGCAGGTCACCGATCTGATGCGCGGCATCGACCTGGTCGTTCACTTCGCCGCGGAGTCCCATGTGGACCGCTCGATCCTCGGTTCGGCGGACTTCGTGCTCACCAACGTGCTCGGCACGCAGACGTTGCTGCAGGCCGCGCTGGAGGCGGGGGTCGGGAAGTTCGTGCACGTCTCGACGGACGAGGTGTACGGGTCCATCCAGGACGGTTCGTGGTCGGAAGACCACGTGCTGGAGCCGAATTCGCCGTACTCGGCCTCGAAGGCGTCGTCGGATCTGATCGCCCGCTCGTACTTCCGGACGCACGGGCTGCCGGTGTGCGTCACGCGGTGCTCGAACAACTACGGCCCGTACCAGTTCCCGGAAAAGGTCATCCCGGTCTTCGTGACAAACCTGCTGGACGGCAAGAAGGTCCCGCTCTACGGCGACGGCCTGAACGTCCGGGACTGGCTGCACGTGGACGACCACTGCTACGGAATCCAGCTGGTCGCAGACGGCGGTCGTCCCGGCGAGATCTACAACATCGGCGGCGGCACCGAGCTGACCAACCGGGAACTGACCGAACGCCTGCTCGCGGCGGTCGGCGTCGGCTGGGAAATGGTCGAACCGGTGGCCGACCGCAAGGGCCACGACCGGCGGTACTCGGTCGACATCGCGAAGATCAGCGGCGAACTCGGTTACGCTCCGCGGGTGTCGTTCGAGGACGGTCTGGCGGAGACGGTGCGCTGGTATGCCGACCACCGCGCGTGGTGGGAGCCGCTGAAGGCCCGCGCCGCGCTCGGCACGTCCTGAAACCCTTTCGCAGTAGGAGGTACGCCGGTGCGGCTGGCAGTGCTCGTGCCCGGCGGTTCCGGTCAGCTGGGCCGGGACCTGGTGAATACCGCGGGCCCGGAAACGGAGGTGCTCGCGCCTTCGTCGGCGGAGCTGGACGTGACGGCGGCTGGTCAGGTGATCAGCGCGGTCAGCGAACTGGCCGAGCGAGCGCGCGCCGCCGAGGCGGTGCCGGTGGTGATCAATGCCGCCGCGTATACGGCGGTTGATGCCGCGGAGTCGGACGAAGCCCGGGCGTTCGCAGTGAATGTCGACGGGCCCCGAGTGCTGGCTGCGGCTTGTACTTCGCGGCGGGTGCCGCTGATTCATATCTCGACGGATTATGTCTTTCCCGGGGACGCGGACCGGCCGTACGAGGTGGATGACGCGCTCGGTCCGAAGAATGCTTACGGGCGAACCAAGGCGGCAGGGGAGGATGCCGTACTCGGGTCCGGGGCGTCGGCCTGGGTGGTGCGGACCAGCTGGGTGTATGGAAAGAGCGGGGCCAATTTCGTAGAGACCATCCGGCGGCTGGAGTCCGAGCGGGACCAGTTGTCGGTAGTGGACGATCAGGTAGGAGCACCTACTTGGTCGGCCGATTTGGCCGGTGGTCTCTGGGAGTTGGCCGAGGCCATCGCGGACGGGCGAGGCCCTGCGGGGAAGATCCTGCACTGCACTGGAGGTGGAGAGACCTCCTGGTACGGATTCGCGAAGGCGATCTTTGAAGAGATCGGCGCGGATCCAGCGCGCGTAAAGCCCTGCACGACCGAAGAATTCCCCCGTCCAGCCCCCCGCCCCGCCTACTCTCTGCTCTCCAACGCTTCCTGGCGAGACGCCGGACTAACTCCCCTAAGGGATTGGCGCGCGGCCTTAAACGCATACATCCACGCATAAGAGGAGAAAGCCCCAGCCCCCTCCCTGCACCCCGATACGAAGCCTCCCTGCGGTCGGTGGGTGCTTGTCAAGGTACTCTTTCCAGCCTTGACAAGCACCCACCGACCGTCAGCACAATGACGGCTTCGGGGTGCCTTTCTCCGTGGGCTTTTCCGGCTTCGCCGGGCTTTTGCCATTGGGGGACCCCACCCCGATTTTTTGATTGTCACTACGGTCTGAGGTGCTTGTCAAGGCGGGAAAGATGCCTTGACAAGCACCTCAGACCGCGTGCTGGGCGGGGATCGGGGTTGCGGGGAGGGGCTGGGTGGTTGCTGCTTTGGGTGGTTTGGTGGCGGTGTGTTTCCGCTTTACGCTTCTGTCGCTTGGCGGTAGGCGTCTAGGGTGCGCAGTGCGGTGTTGTGCCAGGTGAAGCTGGCTGCGTGGGTTCTGCGGGCGGTGGACGTCGCTAGGCCGTGTGGGTCCGTTACCGCTTGGCGTAGGGCTTCTGCCAGGCCGTCTACGTCGTCGTAGGGGACTAGGGTGGCGCAGTCGCCTGCTACTTCGCGGAGGGCCGGGATGTCGGTGCAGACGACTGGGACATCCGAGGCCATTGCTTCCAGGACGGGCAGGCCGAAGCCTTCATCTCTGGAGGGGAGAACCAGGGCGGCGGCACCGGCTACTACGGTGCGAAGGTCCACATCGGACAGATAGCCGGTCTGGCCGGACCTTGGCAGCCGGGGGAATGGTCCGGGGCCAGCGAAAACCAGCGGCGGCAGGTCTGGTGCGGCGGCATGGGCGGCGGCTAGCCAGTCCAGGCCCTTGCGCGGTCCGGCGGCGCCGGCGAACAGGAGGTATTTCTCTGGCAGCCGTAGCTTTGCCCGCACGCCATCGTCCGGCGGTCGGGCGGTGAACCAAGCGGGGTTTACTCCAAGGGGCGTGGCGATGATCTTGGAGCGATCGACATCCAGCTTCTCCGCGACAGCATCCGCGACAGCCTCAGTGGGCGTGCAGATGACGTTCGCTCGACGTGCACCGCGTCGGACCAGCTCGGGCAGGGTTCGGTCGGAGTGGGCCAGCTCTTGCGGGGCGTCGATGAAGGCCAGATCGTGAATGGTCAGGACTCCGGCGGCACGAAGGCGCCCGGGGAGGACGAAGTTCGTGCCGTGCACGACATCGGTTGGTCCGGCGAACAGTTCCACCGGGGGCAGCTGAGTGTGCAGCCAGGTCGCCCGGAGGAGCCTCGCGGAGACCGGCATGCCTCGAGCTTGCACGCCATGTGGCAGGACATGCCGCAGCTTTCGCCATCCCCGCAAAGTGAACGCGACCGCGCGAAGGTCCACTTCGGACAGTGAAGCCAGCTCTTCGCTCAACGCGGCGGTATACCGGCCAATCCCCGTCCGGGAACCGAGCAGAGGGGTGCCGTCCAGCAGGACGCGCAGCGGACGATCAGCCACGGCGCAACCGCTCCCGCGCGACCTTCGTGACCCGGCCCGCTGCTCGCCTCGCCAGTTCGCCGGGGCCGCCAGCGGCGAGATATTCCCGCACCAGAGCCAGATCGCGCCGTACCATCGCGGTGCCGCGTACCGGGTCGCTGACGGTGAGGTCGGCGCCGCCGGGCAACCGGTCCGCGGCGGGACGCGGGTTGCGGCAGAACTCCACCAGCGGTTTCAATGCCTCCGGCCACGCGTACCGCTGCGCGACCACCCGGATCCGTTCGACACAGGCGTCGGCGAATTCCCTGTCGTACAACGACTTTTCCAGTGCGTCCGCCAACGCGACGGCGTCTTCGGCGGGGACTACGACGCCGAGATTCTCCGCACGGACAAGGTCAGCGAACGCGTCACCGTCCGTCGTGACAATGGGCAAACCGGCCCAGAGGTAATCCAGAACGCGAGTGCGGAAAGCGAAAGTCGTCTCGACGTGTTCGTAATGCGTGGTGACCCCGCAGTCGGCGTCGAGAAGCCAGTTCTGCCGCTCCGAATACGGGACCCACTGCTCGTTGAAGAAAACGTGCTTGTCCGTAAGCCCCAGTGAATCCGCGAGCCGCACGGTCCGCGCGCCGATGTCCATCTCGGCGACCTCGGGGTTCGGGTGCTTCATGCCGAGGAACACGAGACGGGCGTCGTCGCGCCGCTGACGGAGCAGGTCGAAGGCGCGGATCAGGGTCAGCGGGTCGAACCAGCTGTAGACACCGCCTGCCCACAGGACGACCCGGTCCGATTCGCCGATGCCCAGAGCGGAACGCAGACCGGGGCCGGTGCGCGTCGGGGCTTGGGGGGAGAGACCGAACGGGACGACGGCGAGCAGCGACTGGGTGGTCGGGTCCGCGTCGTAAAGCCGCGGCGACAGCCTGCCGAGTGCGGCGAGGTGGCCCAGCCAGAAGTGTCGCTGGCGTTCCGAGGCGCAGAGGAAGAAGTCGGCCCGTTCGAGCTGGGCGTCCAGGACGCGGGTGACGCCCGCCAGGTCGAGCGCGCGCCGGTCGTCAGGAGCGTCCTTGCCCTGCTCCAGCAGTTCCAGGTGCATCGGGTCGTAGACGTCGGCGACCACGATCTTGTGCTCGTGCTGCTTCTTCAGCGACGGCGCCAGCTCCAGCACGTGCCCTTGCAGGATCACGACGTCCGCCCATTCGATCGGGCCGTCGAGGTCGCGGTGTTTGCCCGAGCTGACCTGGAAGGCCGCGGGCGGAGGCGAGACCAGCGGGTTGGTGGTCATCAGGTGCACGTCGTGCTCGGCCGAGAGCGTCGAGGCGATGTTCCACGCCCGGATCGCCGGGCCGGCCATCCGCTCAGTGATCGAATCGCCGGTCAGCACGAGGATCTTGCGCCGCTGGCCGAACACGTCCTTGATCCCGAACGCTTCGACGAGGATTTCGTGCGCGCGCAGGTAATCCGGCAGCGGATAAGCGGGCTCAAGTGCCTTGCGCAGCAAGGGAAGCAAGTCAGCATCGGTCCGCACGCGCGCGGCTTGCTCGACTGCGCGGGACTCGGCCAGCGAAGGCATCATCTCGACGAATCGGTCCACCGCGAGCACCCCGGCGAGCGTGGTGCGCGGGACCGAAACGTCCGAGGTGTCGACCGGGCCGACGCCCTTTTCCAAATCCAGCTGATCCGGATCGATGCCGCCGCGCGCGGTCGCCCGGCGGACGGCCAGCGCGAGCGCCGCGGGGAGTGCGCGGGCCAGGGATTCGTCCGAGAGGTTTTTGTACAGCGCGGCCAGCGCGTTGCGTTCCAGCAGGAACGTCTCGCGGCCGGTGTCCGGCGCGTCGACGGCGGCCATCGTGCCGTGGTGGCGGTGGTAGGTGAGCGATTCCGGCACGTAGCGGACGCGCCAGCCGCGCAGGTTGAGCCGCCAGCCGAGGTCGACGTCCTCGTAGAACATGAAGAAGCGCTCGTCGAAGCCGCCGAGTTCGGCGAACACCGACGCGCGCACGAACAGCGCCGAGCCGGTGCCGAAGAGAACGTCCTTGGCGACGTCGTGCTCGGCCTCCGGCACCTCCGCGAGCGGGCTGCCCGCGTGGCGTTTGTAGCCCATGCCGAACCAGGTCAGACCCGCGTCCACGAAGTCGGTGCCGGTGCCGTCCCAGTCGAGGACCTTGCTCGCCACCGCGGCGACGGTCGGCTGCGCGCGCAGTTCGGCGACAGCCGCGGAGACCCATGCCGGAGCGGGGCGGGCGTCGTTGTTGAGGAAGCCGAGGACGGTGCCGTTCGCGTGCCGCGCGCCGAGGTTGCAGCCGCCGGCGAACCCGGTGTTGACCGGCGACTCGATGAGCTGGACGTCCGGCACCGCGGCGCGGATGCGGGCCGCGTCGTCGCCGCCGGAAGCGTTGTCGACGCAGATCAGCTCGACATTCGCGTAGTCCAGATCAGTTCGCAGCGCCCGCAGGCAGGTGATGGTGTCGTCGGCGCCGCGGTAATTCACCACGATCACCGAGACGAGCGGTTGCGGGTCCCCCACTGCCAAGACGAGCTCCTCCGTCGAATTTCCGCCCAGCTTAAAGGCCAGCCCAGGCATCCCAGATCGCGCCTCGGCCCAGCGCCGAGATCCGGCTTACGCGACCGCGTTCGCGCAGCGTGCGGGGCAGCCGGAGAATGATCTCCGCCAGTACCCGCGCCCGCAGCGCCGGGTCGAAGTTCGCCGCGTCCGGACGGTGCCGGCGCAGCGGAAGCAAAGCGGTGATCGCGGCGAAGCGGGCAAGCTCGCGGAGGGCGACTTTCGCGGGCGCGCAGCGCAGCAGCATGAGCAGGCGGTTGCGTTCGTTCCAGCGGTGAAACAGCGGTGAACCGGGGTTCGTGCTGGCCCCGTGCAGGTGCTGGACGCGTGCCTTCGGCGCGGCGACGACGTGCCAGCCAGCCAGCCGCAGCCGCCACGCGGTGTCGGTGTCCTCGTAGTAACAGAAGAAGCTCGCCGGGACCCCACCGACCGCGCGCACGGCGTTGGTGCGCAGCAGGACGGCCCCGCCGCAGAAGCCGAACACCTCGTCGCTGGGTTCGGTGAGGTCGGCGCCGTGGCCGTCGCCGGTGAGCCGGACGCCGGTGGACTGGGTAGTGCCGTCAGGCAGTTCGAGCCGGGACGTGACAGCGGCGGCGAGCGGCTGGCTGTCGAGGGTGTCTTCGAGGTTGGCGAGCCAGTCCGGTTCGGGGACGGCGTCGTCGTTGAGCCAGGCGACACGCGCGGTATCGATCCGGTCCAGCGCGTGAGCCATCGCACCGGCGTATCCGGTGTTGCGGCGCAGCCGGAGGACCTCCGGACGGCTGGGATGCGCGGCGAGAATCGTTGCGGTGCCGTCGGTTGAGGCGTTGTCCACCACGAGTGTCCGATGTGGACGGTCCTGGGCGGCGAGCGCGTCGAGGCACGCGGCGACGTGGTCTGCCCCACGCCAGGTCACCACGACGACGGTGGTGCCGGACTCCGCGCTGGTCACCTGGGAGAGAATAGCGGCGTGCCCGAACTGGTCGTGATCGCCGAGCAGCTGCTCGCCCCCGTTCCGGGTGGCACCGGCCGGTACACCGCCGAACTGCTGCCCGCGCTCGCCCGCACCGCGCCGCCCGGCTGGACCGTGTCCAGCGTGGTCGCGCGGCACGCGGACGTCTCCGCGGCCAGGATCGAGGGGGTCGAGGGGCCACGCGTGCTGCCGCTGCCGCCGAGGGCGCTGGTCGCGCTGTGGCAGCTGGGCCTGCGCTGGTGGCCGGGCGGTGACGCAGTGCACGCGCCGACCCCGTTCGCGCCGCCCCGTGCCCCGGCTGGGCGAACCCTGACCGTCACGGTGCATGACACGGTGCCGTGGACGCATCCGGAGACCTTGACCGCACGCGGCGTCAGCTGGCACCGGTCGATGATCGCGCGGGCCGCGCGGCGATCGTCCGGGCTGATCGTGCCGACCCGCGCGGTCGCCGACGAGCTCGCGGTGCTGCTGGACCTGCACGTTCCGGTGCGCGTCGTGCCGCACGGGGTGACCGTGCCGGAGGGGTCGGCGAAGCTCGACCTGCCGTCGCGGTACGTGCTGGCGGTCGGCACGATCGAACCGCGCAAGGGCATGGATGTGCTGGTCGACGCGGTGGCGCAGCTCGACGGCACGGACGAGGTCGGCGACGTCGGCCTGGTCCTCGCTGGCCAGCCCGGCTGGGGCGGGATCGACCCGGTCCGGCTGGCGGCCGACCGCGGCCTGAAATCGGTGCGCGTCCTGGGGAAGGTGACCGACGCGCAGCTGGCGACCGCGATGCGCGGCGCGAACGTGCTGGCGATGCCGAGCCTCGCCGAGGGCTTCGGGCTGCCGCTGCTGGAAGCGATGGCGATCGGGGTGCCGGTGGTGCACACGGACGTCCCGGCGCTGGTGGAGGTCTCCGGCGGGGCGGGGCTGGTGGTGCCGCGAGGCGACGCGGACGCGCTGGCCCGGGCGCTGAAAGAGGTACTGCTGTCGCCGGACAAGGCGGCGGAGCTGTCGAAGCTGGGGCGCGAGCGGGCGCGGACGTTCACCTGGCGCGCCGCGGCTGAGGCGGTGTGGGCGGCGCATCGGCGGTCGAGCTGAGGGTCGGCTCGCGGCCGTAGTGGTGGCAGGGTCTCGGTGGCCAGGCTCGCGGTTGAGGGGACGGCGGGTCGGTGACCGGGCGGGCTGACCAGCGGCGGTGGAGCTGACGGCGGGCTCGCGGCCGGATCGGTATCCGGGGGCTCGGTGGCCAGGCTGGTGGTCGAGGCACCGGGTGGGCTGGGCAGTGGGATCGAGCTGACGGCGCTCGTGGTCGGGTCGTCGGGTGAGCGTTGCGACAGGTCGGCGGGCTAGGTCGCGGGCGAGGTCGGCCGCGATCGATATGACACGGTCGGGTGAACCCAGACGGGTGAGCGCAGGTGGGCGAGGGTGGCGGCGCCCGGAGTCGGCGGCAGTTTGCCGGTTCCTGACCTGTGCGGTGGGTGATCGCCGTACGCTGCACTCGTGACCGGTGATCCCCGTGTGCTGATCGACGCGACCGCGGTGCCCGCGGATCGGGGCGGGGTCGGCCGTTACGTGGACTCGCTCGTCGGCGCGCTCGACCAGGACGGGGCCCGGCTGACGGTGGTCTGCCAGCCGCGCGACCTGCCGTTGTACGACCAGCTCGCGCCCGGGTCCCGGATCGTCGCCGCGTCGCCCGCGACCTCGACGCGCACCGCGCGGCTGACCTGGGAACAAGCCACCCTGCCCCGGCTCGTGCGCC
Organism: Amycolatopsis echigonensis; assembly: GCF_014174495.1. Classification (GTDB taxonomy): domain Bacteria; phylum Actinomycetota; class Actinomycetes; order Mycobacteriales; family Pseudonocardiaceae; genus Amycolatopsis; species Amycolatopsis echigonensis. The sequence goes on along the minus strand of NZ_JACJHR010000041.1, from coordinate 19,519 downwards.
GGCTCGCCGCCGACGTCGTGCACTCGCCGCACTACACGATGCCGCTCGGCAGCGGGGCCGCGTCGGTGGTCACGCTGCACGACGCGACGTTCTTCACCGACGCGGTCCTGCACTCGTCGGTCAAGGCCCGGTTCTTCCGCGCCTGGACCACCACCGCGCTGCGCAGGGCGACACTCTGCGTAGTTCCCAGTCACGCGACAGCGGTAGAGCTGGCGCGGGTGAGCCCGGTGCGGCGGGCGGAGTTGGAGATCATCCACCACGGCGTCGACAGCGAACGATTCCATCCGCCGTCCCCGGAGGAGATCGCGGCGGCGCGGAAGGCGGTCGGGCTCCGCTCGACGCCGTACATCGCCTTCCTCGGGGCTCTCGAACCGCGGAAAAACGTGCCCGCGCTGATCCGCGGTTACGCGCGCGCGGTCGCCGGGCAGCGGGACGCCCCGGCGCTCGTGCTCGCCGGTCAGCCTGGTTGGGACACTCAGGTCGAGCGCGCGCTGGACGCGGTGCCGCACCGGCTTCGCGTGATCCGCGCGGGGTATCTGCCGTTCGGCACGCTCGCCGGATTCCTTGGCGGCGCGGAACTTGTGGCGTATCCGAGCCTCGGCGAAGGCTTCGGGCTGCCAGTTCTCGAAGCGATGGCCTGCGGTGCCGCGGTACTGACCACGCGCCGCCTTTCGCTGCCGGAGGTCGGCGGCGACGCGGTGGCGTACTGCGGCGTCGGTGCGGGCGATGTCGCCGCGGCGTTGACGGAATTGCTGGCCGATCCGTCGCGTCGCTCAGTGCTCGCTTCCGCGGCGCAGCGGCGCGCCAAGGAATTCTCGTGGGCGACCACGGCGGATCGGCACCGCGAGGCTTACGGAAAAGCCTGGCACCAGCATTTGCGCAATCGTTAACGCAGGCGGTAAAGGGCTTCCGCGTTCGCGTGCGCGATCTTTTCCCGGTCTTCCTCGTCGGGCAATTGCTCGAGGAATTCCGCGATAGCCGTGCCCTGGACTCGATGGAACGGGTAATCGCCGGAAAGCAGGATTCGGTCGGCGGTCGTGTATTCGAGAGCGTTGCGCAGCATTCGGGGGACGAGCATTCCGCTGGTCGCCAGGTGGATATTGGTGCGGAAATACTCGGAGACGCGACGCTCGAGATGCGTGGCCGTGTACGACAGACTGTCGATGCGGTCCAGTGCGAAGAGAACAACTTCGCCCCAGTGACCGAGGACGACCTGCAGTTCCGGGTGGCGGTCGAACGTTCCGCGCAGGATCAGCCGGATGACGGCGAGCCCGGCCTCGTAGTGCCAGCCGAGGCCGTACGTGGCCAGGCCGAGGTCGAGCTCCGGGCCGAATCCGCTGTAGGAGGCCTGGCGAACTGACTCCACGGGGATCTGCGGGTGGACGAACACCGGCCGCCCGAGCGCGGCCGCCGCGCCGAGCAGTTCGTCGTACGCCGGATCGTCGAGGGGGCGATCGCCGCTGCGCCCGTACGACATGATCCCGACGTGCGCCGGGTCCTTCGCGGTGCGCTGCAGTTCGGCGAGCGCCGCGTCCGGATCGGACATCGGCAGCGTCGTCATGGCTCGGAAGCGATCGGGATGTTTCGCGACGGCCTCGCTGACGAGGTCGTTTGCTTCGCGGCTCAGCTCGATGCCTTGCGGGGCCGGGCATCCGTGCGTTCCCGGCGGCGCGATCGAGAGGATCTGGACGTCGATGCCCGCCTCGTCCATCCAGGCGACGCGCTGGTCGCCGATGTCGAGCAGCCGCTCGGGGAGATCGCCCCGGTCGTTGTGGGCGATGCTCGGATCGCCGGATTCGGTGCGCAGCATCCGGTCGATGCCGGGGGTGGTCCAGTGCTCCTCGATGGCGACGGTTTTCATCGGCCCCCTCTTTACGCTGGTGGTTTTGAGGCTACCAGTTTTCCGTTAACTGGCCTTGGGCCTTGCGCGGACGTGGTGGGCGATAGTGACCGCGACTCCGCTCGCGACAAAGAATGCGGTGACCGCCGGATTCACGGATTTAGTCAAAGTCGGCGCTCTTTCCGGACTTAACGCCCAAAGCGCGAGCACTCCGAGATAGACCGCGGTCAGTCCGCCCGACCACCAGCGCAGCGCGCGGCTGGGAATTGCGCAGGCTTCCTTCGCGGGTTCGGGTTCAGTGGTCGCAGCGAGCTTCGGCGACCGTCTTCAGGTCGGCGCGGACGACGACTCCGCCGCGCGCCGGGGCGACGGTCCAGACGTGCGTTCCCCGGTCGATCCGCAGGCCCTGGCCGATCGCCGGACCGGACCACCGGATGCACCGGCCGGGCTTGACCTGGTGGACGGTCGCCGTGATGACCAGCGTGGTGGCCGGGGTCGAGGCGCATCATGCTCGTGACCGGCCTCTCGACCCGGGTCTGCTGATCGACGACTGGCGGAGCTGAAGGCGTGATTACTGCGGGTGACCGGCCTGGTGGGCCGACGTAGCCGTCCGTGAGCGGTGGACAATGGCGCGGTGACTGAGCAGCGCACGTATGGTGACCGCGTCGGCGTCGTGACCGTGACCTACTTCCCGGGCGAAACGCTCGAGAAGTTCCTCGACACGCTCGACAAGGCGACTGATCGCGACGTGCACGTCGTCGTCGCCGACAACGCGTCCACCGACGGCGCGCCGGAGAAGGCCGCCGAACGCGAGAACGTGACGCTCGTCAGCATCGGCGAGAACGTCGGCTACGGAACGGCCGCCAACCGCGGCGTCGCGGCGCTCGACGACAGCTACGGCTGGGTCGTCGTGGTCAACCCGGACCTCGAATGGGAGCCCGGCTCGCTCGACGCGCTGCTCGAGGTCGCCGAGCGCTGGCCGCGCGGGGCCGCGTTCGGTCCGCTGATCCACGACCTCGACGGGACCGTCTACCCGTCCGCGCGGCTGCTGCCGTCGTTCGGACGCGGGATCGGACACGCCGTGTTCGGCAAGATCTGGCCGAGCAACCCGTGGACCCGCGAATACCGCCAGGAAAACGCCGCGCCCACCGAACGCACTTCCGGCTGGTTGTCCGGCTCCTGCCAGCTCTTCCGGCGCGAGGCGTTCGATTCCGTCGGCGGCTTCGACACGCGCTACTTCATGTACTTCGAGGACGTCGACCTCGGCGACCGGCTCGCCAAGGCGGGCTGGCAGAACGTCTACGCGCCGTCGGCGAGCGTGATGCACATCGGCGGCCACTCGACGGCGCGCGCGTCGGCGAAGATGCTGCGCGCCCACCACGCGAGCGCCTACCGCTACCTCGCCGACCGGCACCAGGGGCTGCTCTGGAAGCCGGTGCTGGCGGCGGTGAAGCTCGGGCTAGCGCTGCGGGTGAAGCTGGAGACGCGCAAGGGCTGAGCGAGGTCCGCGGAGGACATCCGGGCAACCGGCGTGCCCCGCGGATCGTCCGGATGCTCAGCCGCCGCACCACTTTGCGGTCGTAAAGATCTCTCGCGCCTGAACGCGGGAGATCACAGCCCGTCGAGCCGCCGGGACAGGTTGGACCGTCCGCTGGTCTGCTTGATCGTCGGGACCAGGCCGGTCATTTCCTCCTCGGCCGGATCCTTCAGCGGGCTCGCCACCGGTTTCGCCTGCGGGCGCGGGACCAGCGGCGTCGTCTGCTGCGGGCCTGCCGGGTTCGGCACCGTCGGCTGCGGAGCGGTGTCCTGCGACGCAGTGTTCTGCGGACCGGGGACCTCGAGCGGCCGCGTCGGCGTCGGCTGGGCCAGCGGATGCGGCGACGGCTGGGTTCGCGTGCCGCTCGCCAGCGGATGGTCGTTCTCTTCGATCAGCGACGCGGGCAGTTGCGTCGTCGTGTCGGGGTCCAGCCCGGAGACCACCGACGCGGAGATCTGCTGGGTGCTGGAGGCATCCATGGGCGACGTCATGTTGTCCGGCGTCACCACGAAGGCGCCGCGGGATCGTGCGCGTGCGAGCAAAGCGTCCGCGCGATCGCGGGGGTCCATTCCCCTCGGCCTCCCGACTGACCCGGGGCCTCTCGGGAAAGGCCCGCCTGTTTCCTGTCTAGGGTAGGCCCTCGGGGCCCGCGCCGCCCACGTTTCCCGCGGCTTGTCGCTCAGCGGTGCGTGATACAAAGGAGATTTCTGTGACGTCCGAGGTCGAGGTCGACGCCGTCGTACTGGTCGGCGGCCAGGGCACGCGGTTGCGCCCGCTGACGCTGTCCGCGCCGAAGCCGATGCTGCCGACGGCGGGCACGCCCTACCTGAGCCATCTGTTCTCCCGCATCCGCGCGGCCGGGATCCGGCACGTGGTGCTCGGCACGTCGTACCGGGCCGAGGTGTTCGAGGAGTACTTCGGCGACGGGTCCGCGCACGGCCTCGAGATCGAGTACGTAGTGGAGGAGGAGCCGCTCGACACCGGCGGCGCCATCCGCAACGTCTACGACCGGCTGCGAGCCGACCACGCGATCGTCTTCAACGGCGACATCCTCTCCGGTGCCGACCTGCGCGCCCAGCTGCGCACGCACCTCGACTCCGGAGCGGACGTCACGCTCCACCTCCAGCGCGTCGCCGACCCGAGCCGGTTCGGTTCGGTGCCGACCGACGAGAACGGGCGCGTCACCGCTTTCCTGGAGAAGACGCCGAACCCGCCGACGGATCAGATCAACGCCGGCTGCTACGTCTTCCGCCGGCCGGTGATCGAAACCATTCCGGCCGGGCGGCGGGTGTCGGTCGAACGCGAGACGTTCCCCGGGCTCCTCGAGAACGGCGCGCATCTGCACGGATTTGTCGATTCTTCGTACTGGCTCGACGTCGGCACCCCGGAAGCGTTTGTCCGCGGCAGTGCCGATCTGGTCCGCGGCATCGCGCCGACGTCGGCGCTGGCCGGTCCGACCGGCGATTTTCTGGTGCTGGACGCGGCTTCCGTCTTCACCGGCGCGAAGCTCGCCGGCGGGACGACGATCGGTGCGCGGGCCGTGGTCCGGGAAGGCGCGACGGTGTCCGGCTCGGTCGTGTTCGACGACGCGGTGATCGGCCCGGACGCGATTGTGGAGAATTCGGTGCTGGGCCGCGGAGCGCAGGTCGGCGAGGGCGCGGTGCTGCGCGGCGTGGTGCTCGGCGACGGCGCGTCGGTGGGGGCTCGCTGCGAACTGCTCGACGGCGTGCGGATCTGGCCCGGAGTTTCGGTGCCGGACGGCGGCATCCGGTTTTCGAGCGACGCGTGATGGAGTGGCGTCCGGGGTTTCCGGTGGACCTGGCGGAAGTGCTGGGTCCGCTGAGCCGTGGGCGCGGATCGCTGAACTTCCGGCGCGACCGCGGCGTCTGGTGGCTCGCCGCGAACACGCCCGGCGGCAAGGGAACGCTGGCGCTGCTGCACCGGCCGGACGGCGTCGTCGAGGCCGAGGCTTGGGGCGACGGCGCGGATTTCCTGCTCGACGGCGTGCCCGCGCTGCTCGGTGCGGACGATGACGACACGGGCTTCGTCGCGCACCACGACGTGATCGCCGAAGCCCGCCGCGCCGCGCCCGGGCTCCGGCTCGGCTCGACCGGCCGGGTGTGGGACGCGCTGGTGCTGGCGATCCTGGAGCAGAAGGTGAGCGGCAAGGAGGCGATCCGGTCGTGGGCGGAGCTGTGCCGGTGGTTCGGCACGCGCGCCCCCGGCCCGGGCCCGGCCTTCCTGCGGGTGCCGCCCGATCCGGTCGCCATTCGGTCCATTGTGGACTGGAACTGGCACAAGATCGGCGTGGACCTCAAGCGGCGCACAGCGTTGATCGAGGCGGCCCGGGTGGCCCCGCGACTGGAGGAAGCGGTGCGGCTGCGCGGGGCCGAGGGGCGCGCGTGGCTGCGGACGGTGTGGGGCATCGGCGTGTGGACGGCGGCGGAGGTCGCCCAGCGCGCATGGGGCGACCCGGACGCGGTCAGCTTCGGCGACTACAACATCCCGGCGGTGGTCGGGCACACGCTGCTCGGCCGGAAGATCGACGACGAGGAAATGGCGCGCGTGCTCGCGCCGTACGCGCCGCAGCGGCAGCGCGCGATCCGGTACCTCGGGGCGGCCGGCGCTCGGCGGCCGCGGTTCGGGCCGCGGATCGAGCTGCGGGATTACCGGGCGATGTGAGTCACTGCGGCGGGTACGGGTTCTGCGGGTACTGGCCCTGCGGCGGGGCGCCGGGCTGAGGCGGGTACTGCGCGCTGGGCGGTTGCGGGGCGTTCGGATACTGCGGGCCGGGCGGTTGCGGGGCGTTCGGATACTGCGGGCCGGGCGGCGGATAGCCGGGGTAGCCCTGGCCGGGCGGCGGGTAGCCGGGCTGGCCGGGGTAGTTCTGCGCGGGATAGCCCGGCTGTTGCGGACCCGGCGGCGGATAGCCCTGCTGGGGCGGGAAGTAGCCCGGCGGCGGGTTCTGTTTCCGCCTGGACGAGGCCTGCACCGCCAGCACGATCGCGACCACCAGGCCAGCGACCAGGAACAAGACGATGAGATGCCAAGGCTGTACAGCCACGATGAAGATCCTCCCCTAGGCGAGGTTCCATCGTAGGCCGCTCAGCGGGGTTCTCGCGACGGAACGGATCAGCCTTGCGGGGGCTGCTGCGGCGGGTATTGCTGCTGACCGGGCTGCTGCGGGTACTGCTGCTGAGCGTATTGCTGCTGCGGGTACTGGCCCTGCTGCGGGTACTGGCCCTGCGGCTGCTGACCGTACGGCGCGCCCGGTGTCTGTCCGGGATACTGCCCCGGCCCGGCCTGCGGAGGCTGCTTGGGCCGTCCCACGGTGAATTTCAGGATCAGGACGATCACCAACAGCAGGACGAGCGCGCCCGGCAGGACGATGTTCAGCATGGGTTTCCCATCGGGTCGGGCACGGACAACAGCAGGTCATCGATGCTAATTCCTCGCCGCGGTCAGCGCAGGGCAGCCGCCGCGATCGCCACGCCTTGTTCCGCCGACAAACCCAATCCCCGGATCACCTCGGCATACGTGGCCGCGGCGGCCTGCGCCCGGGACAGCGTCTCGTCTCCGGTCGCGCCGACAAAAGTGCCCGCTCTGCCCCGGGTTTCCAGCAGACCGGCTTCCTCGAGCTCGCGGTACGCACGCGCGACCGTGTTCGGTGCGATGCCCAGTTCCGCGGCCAGCCCGCGCACCGTCGGGAGTTTGGTGCCGACGGCCAGCGTGCCGTCGTTGATCTGGTTGGCCAGCGAGGTCCGGACCTGTTCGAACGGCGGAACGGACGACGCCGGGTCGTAGCTGATGCTCATCGTTGCCGCCGTTTCTTCCGGATGCTCACCACAATGCCCAGCGCCAGCAGCGCGAACGCCACCGCGAAGCCGATCAGGACCACCCATCCGCTGATGGCGACGCCGGTGTCGCCCGGGTGCAGGTGCGGGCGCGCCACGGTCATGCGCCCAGGTTAACGGGCGGCGGCGATCAGTTCGGCCAGATCTTCCGAACCCGCGGGCAGCGCGTCCACCGGCCACCAGCGCAGGTCGTCGGATTCGTCGCTGCGCACCGGCTCCGCGCCGGGCGGCGCGTGGACCGCGTACCGGACGTCGAAATGCCGCGTCGGGACGCCGAGCGAGCAGGTGATCGGGTGGACGTCCAGGTGCACCGGCGTTTCGCCGATCACGAGGCCGCTCATGCCGGACTCCTCAGTCGCCTCGCGCAGCGCGGCTTCGGCCAGCGACGCGTCGGACGGTTCGCAGTGCCCGCCGAGCTGCAGCCAGCGGCCGACGCGCGGGTGCAGCGTAAGCAGGACCTGCGTGCCGGTCGAGTCGAGGACCACCGCGGACGCGGTCAGGTGCCCGGCCTCGCAGGAGCGCTGGCAAGTATCCGGACGCGACGCCAGAAAGCCGAGAAACGCTTGCCGCAGCGACTCTTGCGCCGGGGCTTCCGGCTTCCACTCGGTCAGCGCGGCGACGGCGGATTCGTGCAGGGTCATCGTTCGATCAGCCAATCGCCGGTGGAGAGCGGTCCGCGCGGGGGAGCGGGCTCGGTCGGGTGCCCGATCGCGACCGCGCCGAGCGGATGCCATTGGTCGTCCAGGTCCAAAGTGGACCGGACCAGGTCGGCGGCGAAGATGGTCGAGCCGATCCAGCACGAGCCGAGGTCTTCGGCGGCCAGCGCGACCAGCAGGCCCTGCACGGCGGCTCCGGCGGCGACGGTGAACATGGTGCGCTCGTGCCGGTTTCGCCGGTCGTCGCGGTAGGTGTGCGCGCCTTCGGGCAGCAGGAACGGGATCACCAGTTCCGGGGCGCGGTAGAGAATGTCGCCGCGGGACAGGCGTTTCGCGATTTGCTCGGGAGTGAAGCCGTCGCTGGTGAGGTCGGCTTCCCACGAGGCACGCATCGCGTCGAGGAGCTTGCGGCGCAGACCTTCGTCGCGCAGCCAGATGAACCGCACGGGGTGCGTGTGGTGCGGCGCGGGCGCGGTGAGCGCGGAGGCGACGGCGCGGCGCACTGCCTCGGGATCCACCGGCTCGTCGCTGAATTGCCGGACGGAACGCCGGTGCGGCACGGCTTCCCGGCGGCCCTGCGCGATGGATTCGTTGGTGCCCAAGCGGAAGAGGTCTTCGTCGACCGGGCGGATCAGGTCGCGGGCGGTGGAGCCGTTGTCGTGGATCTGCAGGCCGCGCACGACCGCGACCGGCAATCCGCCGAGCTTGCCCTTCACCAGGTCCGCGGCGGCGGCGATCTCGTCGGCGATCGCGATTTCCGTGACCGCCAGCTCATTGCCCTGCGAATCGATCTGTCCGGCGTACCCGTGCAGCACGCGCAGGCCGGACGCGCCGATCGCGGCGTCAGTCTGGCCGACCCGCCAGGCCCGGCCCATGGTGTCGGTGACGACCACGGCCACCTCGACGCCCAGCCGCTCCCGCAAACCGTTGCGCAGAGCCAAAGCTGACGCGTCCGGGTCCGCGGGCAGCAAGGCCACCTCGTCGCCGCGCACGTTCGACGCGTCGATCCCGGCCGCCGCTTGGACGATGCCCAGCTGGTTTTCGGTGATCAGCGTGCGCGCGATCCGGGCGACCACGCGTACCGATTCTTCCTCGATCAGCTTGCGCCGGGCCGCGTCGCGCTCCTCGGGATCGCTGGGCACGCGCACCAGCCGGCCCTCGATCTTCGAGAAAACCTTGCTGGTCACCACGACCACGTCGCCGGAACGCAGCCACGGCGCGGCGGACACGATCGCGCCGGTCAGATCGTCCCCGGGGCGGAACTCCGGCAGCCCGGGGACGGGAAGGATCTCGATCTTCTGGGAAGCGTGATCAGCCAAGGGAGACTCCAGCCACGTCGAGCGCCGCGCGGACCATGTCCGCAGTCGCGTCCACATCGGACATCAGCAGGGGCACCGCGCGCACGTCCACGCCGGGCACCGTGACCTCGTGATCCTCCGGCGCGACGAGCCAGCCGTCGAGCACGCCGCCTTCCGAACGCGCGCCGTAGTGCCGGCCGACCGCCTCCGCCGAGGTCTCCACGCCGATCGCGGTGAGGCACGCGTCGGCCATGCCGCGCAACGCTTTCCCGCCGATGATCGGCGACACCCCGACGACCTTCGCGCGGGACTTCCGCAGCGCGTCGCGCACCCCGGGCACCCCGAGCGTCGTGCCGACCGACACCACCGGGTTCGACGGCGCGAGCAGCACGACGTCCGCCTCGGCCAGCGCGTCGAGCACGCCCGGGCCGGGCTTGGCCTCGTCGTTGCCGACCGCGACGATCGAATGCGCGGGCAAGCCGGCCCGGTAGCGCACCCACCATTCCTGGAAGTGCACGGCCTTCTGCTGCTCCGGGTTTTCCGGGTCGTCGATCACGACGTGCGTCTCGACCCGGTCGTCCGACATCGGCAGCAGCCGCACGCCGGGCTGCCAGCGGTCGCACAGCGCCTCGGTGACCGCGGACAGCGGATAGCCCGCGCGCAGCATCCTCGACCGGATCAGGTGCGTCGCGATGTCCTTGTCGCCGAGCCCGAACCAGGTCGGCTCCGCGCCGTAGGCGGCGAGTTCCTCCTTGACCGTCCAGGTCTCGCCCGCGTGGCCCCAGCCGCGTTCGGTGTCGATGCCGCCGCCGAGGGTGTACATGCAGGTGTCGAGATCCGGGCAGATCCGCAGGCCGTGCATCCACACGTCGTCACCGGTGTTCACCAGCGCGGTGATCTCGTGCGGCGACTCGCCCGCGCCGATCGCGGGCAGTCCGAGCGCGGTCTTGACCCCGAGCAGGAAGCGGGCGCCGCCCACTCCGCCAACCAGTACGACGATCTTCACGACTGGCGATCCTCGCACGTCCGCGGCGCCGGGCCCCAGTACCGGTACCTGTGGTGCTCCGAACAGCCCAGCGCGGAATACAACGCGAGCGCGCCGGTGTTGCCCACCGCCACCTGCAGGACCCACTTCTCCGCGCCGTGCGCGCGGCCCCAGTCGGCGAGCGCGTTGAGCACGGTGGTGGCCAGGCCGCGGCGGCGGAACTCCGGGGCGACGGCGAGACGGCCGACGTGCAGCCAGCTGTCCACGACCGCGCCGCGTACCGCGCCCGCCGTGACGCCGTCGGCCAGCACCACGCCGTAACCGACCTTTCCGGTGGTCACGACGTGCCACTGGGCGGCAGTCGGCTCGGTGGTGTTCTCGGCCAGCGCCCACCATTCCGGCGTCGCCTGGTCGAGGACCTCGGCGTCCGGCGAAGGCCCGGACGGCAGCGGACCGGTCAGTACCGACACCTGGTGCCCGGCGGCGTGCTCGACCTGCTCGCGCCAGCCCGCCGAGGCCACCTCGCGCTCCAGTTCGCTGCCTTCCAGCACCTGGACCGCGGGCGGAATGCCGTGGGCGTGGGCGAAGTCACATACGGCCTCGAGCGCGTCCGGGACCGGACGGCCGGGGTCGCCGACGGCGAGTGCGCTGTTCGCGCGCCCGGTGAAGCCGTCCGCCCAGCGCAAAGTCCATTCCCCGAGCGGCTCCTCGACCACCGCCGGCCACGCTTTCGCGCATACGATTTCGAGCTTTTCCCGGGAGTTCACGGTTAGATTGTGACGGAGAGAGCTGTCCCGTTCCGCAGGAGAACCCCATGAGCTACGCGCGCAAGGACGACCGGCACAACGACGAGCTCGTCGACGAGATCGCCGACGGGTTCAAGCGGACTCTCGAGGAGAAACGCGAGGACGGGAAGCCCGCCGGCCCCGCGTTCGCCATTACCGGCGACGCCCGGAACGCGCCGAAACCGCGTCGCCGGGACCGCTGAGCGGCGCGGATCCGCCCCGTTTCCAGGGGTGGGATAAGGGTCGCCTAACCACCACCGGGGGCCAGGGAAGCGCGTAATGTCCGCACCGACCGGCCCAGCAGGAGAAGCCAGGAGTACGCAGTGACCTACGTGATCGCCGAGCCCTGCGTCGACGTCCTCGACAAGGCGTGTATCGACGAGTGCCCCGTGGACTGCATCTACGAGGGCGAGCGGATGTTGTACATCCACCCGGACGAGTGCGTCGACTGCGGCGCCTGCGAGCCGGTCTGCCCGGTCGAGGCCATCTACTACGAGGACGACGTCCCGGACAACTGGTCCGACTACACCAAGGCGAACGTCGACTTCTTCAACGAGCTGGGTTCGCCCGGCGGCGCCTCCAAGGTCGGCAAGACCGCGCACGACCCGGGGTTCATCAAGGCTCTGCCCCCGCAGGGCGAATGACCCGGCTGCCCGACTTCCCCTGGGATTCGCTCGCCGAGGTCAAGGCCCGCGCGCAGGCGCATCCCGGGGGCATCGTCGATCTTTCCGTCGGCACGCCCGTCGACCCGGTGCCGGACTCGATCCGCGCCGCGCTCGCGTCGGTGTCGGAGATCCCCGGCTACCCGACCACGCACGGCACGCCTGAGCTGCGCGAAGCGGCCGTGGCGGCGTTGCGGCGCCGGTACGGGATCACCGGCGTCGAGCCGGACGCGGTGCTGCCCACGATCGGTTCGAAAGAGGCCGTGGCCTGGCTGCCGCGGCTGCTCGGTTTCGGACCGGGCGACGTGGTGGTCATCCCGGAGCTGGCGTACCCGACATACGAGGTCGGTGCGCTGCTCGCGGGCGCCGAGGTGGTGCGCGCGGACGGGCTGACCCAGCTCGGCCCGCGCCGCCCGGCGATGATCTGGCTGAACTCGCCGTCGAACCCGACCGGCCGCGTGCTCGGCGTCGACCACCTGCGCAAGGTGGTCGAATGGGCGCGCGAACGCGGCACCGTCGTGGTGTCCGACGAGTGCTACCTGTCGCTCGGCTGGGAAGCGGAGCCGCTGTCGGTGCTGCACCCGTCCGTCCACGGTGGACACACCGACGGCCTCCTCGCCGTGCACTCGCTGTCCAAATCGGCGAACCTCGCGAGCTACCGCGCCGGATTCGTGGCCGGCGACCCGAAGCTGGTGAAGACCCTGCTGGAGGTGCGCAAGCACGCCGGCATGATCGTGCCGCGCCCGGTGCAGCAGGCGATGGTCGCGGCGCTGACCGACGACGAAGCCCTTGCCGAGCAACGCGAACGCTACCGCGCGCGCCGACTGGTGCTGCGGAAAGCGTTGCAGGACAACGGGTTCGAGATCACGTACTCCGAGGCCGGGTTGTATCTCTGGGCGACGCGCGGGGAATCCGCGCAGGCCACGGTGGAGTGGCTCGCCGAGCGCGGGATCCTGGTCGCGCCCGGAACGTTCTACGGGCCCGCGGGCAAGGAGCACGTGCGGGTCGCGCTCACCTCGACGGACGAGCGGATCGAGGCGGCCGCGGAGCGGCTGGGGCAGGGCTGACGGTCAGGCGACCGACCACGTGAAGTACCCGGTCGCCGCGACTGCCAGCGCGAGGAAGACCGCCGGGAACGCGATGTTGTGGAACACCTTCGCGCGGACGTGAGCGCCGACTGCTCCGACGAAGAACAGCGTCAGCCCGATCGCCGCGGCCAGCCCCAGCCGGGGCCAGCCGAGCAGCCCGGCCACCAGTCCGGCGACGCCCGCGCCCTCCAGGACCGCCAGGTACGGGATCCATCGCGGACCGACGCCGACCTCGGCCGAGTTCTGCAGCACGAACTGCGCCCGGGCAACCTTGGCGGCGACCTCGAAGGCGTTGATCGCGACGCAGGCGAAGGTGGCTACGAGAAGTCCGATTTCCATCGCGGCTCCTTCCGGTGGTGCTCGTCAGGTCTCGCTTCCCTGACGGCGCACGCCCCGGAAAGGTGACCGCGGCTAGTAGTCGCGGCCGGTGAAGCCGCGGTAGACGAACCGGGTCAGCGCCTCGATCGCTTCCTCGTCGGACGGCGGGTTCCAGCCCGCGGGCGGCGGGGTCAGCAGCCACATCTGCGCGAAGTTGTCGATCAGCTGGTACATCATCGCGATGGTGAGCTGGGTGTTCGCCGGGAGCCGCAGGCCGGCCGCGGTGACGTATTCGAGGTGGCCCTCGACATCCGAGGCCTGAGTCGCGCCGAAGTTCGCGTACGCGGCGGCGAAGTCGTCGTTCACCATCGCCGCCTGGCGCAGCGCGAGCATCGTGGGCGCGTTGGCGCGGTAGAACTCCCAGTACTGCCGCACGTGCCAGCGGACCGCGGCGGGGTCGCTGAAATCGGACAGATGGTCCTCGCCCGCGGCCTGCTGGTCGCTGTCCTGCGCCAAGTCAGCCAGCAGGGCGATCAGCAGTTCCTCTTTGCCCGCGAAGTGGTTGTAGAACGACCCCGCGGCGCGGCCCGCTTCCTGCGTGATGTCGGTGATCTTCGTGTTCAGATAGCCCTTGGCCGCGAACACGCGCTTGGCCGCTTCCTTCAGCGCCGCTTCCGTTTCGGCGGCTTTGTCCCGGCGGCTCGTCGCAGTCATCCGGCACCTCCCTTGACGTGAACGCTATCAGCGGGCATTCTGAATCTAGATTCACTGAATTGAAATTCATCGAGAGGGGCAGGGGACATGACGGTGCTGGTGGCGGGAGCGGGGCCGACCGGGCTCACGGCGGCGATCGAGCTGGCGCGGCGCGGGATCGGCGTGCGGGTGGTGGACAAGGCGGAGCAGTACTTCGTCGGCTCGCGCGGCGACGGGCTGCAGCCGCGCACGCTGGAGGTTTTCGAGGACCTCGGCGTGCTGGACGCGGTGCTCGCCGCGGGTGCGCCGCCGCATCCGATGCGGGTGTACCTCGACGGGGAGTTCACGATGGAGAGGTGGATGGCCGAGCCGGTCGAGCCGACGCCGACGGTGCCTTATCCGAGCGCGTGGTTCCTCGGCCAGTCGCAGACGGAGGGGATCCTCCGGGACCGGCTGGCCGAGTTCGGCGTGCGGGTCGAGCTGAACACCGCGCTGACCGGTTTTACCCAGGACGAGGAGGGTGTCACCGCGGAGCTGTCGACCGGGGAGACCGTGCGCGCGGAGTACCTGATCGGTGCCGATGGCGGGAAGAGCTTCGTGCGCAAGGCGCTGGGGATCGCGTTCGAGGGAACCACTGACGAGTCGATCCGGATGCTGCTCGGCGACGTCTCGGCGGAAGGCCTCGACCACGAGTCGGCGTACTGGTTCGCGAAGGCGGACGAGCCGATGTCCGGCGTCGCGTTCACGCCGCTCGCGGGGACGCCGTACTTCCAGTTCGCCTCCCCGCTCGGCGACGGCGACGCGGGAACCTCGCTGAGCGCGTTGCAGGAGCACCTGGACGCGGTGTCCGGCGGCGGAATCCGGCTGCTCGACCTGGCCTGGTCCACCGTGTGGCGGCCGAATATCCGGCTGGCCGCGGCATTCCGGAAGGGCCGGGTGTTCCTCGCCGGGGACGCCGCGCATGTACACCCGCCGACCGGCGGGCAGGGGCTGAACACCGGAGTGCAGGACGCGTACAACCTCGCCTGGAAGCTCGCCGACGGATCACCTGAGCTGATGGACAGCTACGAGGCGGAACGGCGCGCGGTCGCGGCGCGGGTGCTCGGGGTGAGTACCGCGTTGCTGGAGAAGTACAAGGAGGGTGCCGAGGACGCGCACGAACGCGGTCCGGAAACTCAGCAGCTCGACCTGACTTACCGGGGCGGACCGCTGTCGCCGGCCGGGACCGGGGCGTTGCGGCCAGGCGATCGGGCACCGGACGCGCCGCTCGTGGACGCGAACGGCAAGAGCGTGCGGCTGTTCGAGTTGTTCCAAGGTCCACATGCGACAGAACTGGTCTTCGGCGCCGGCACGCTCGGGACGGAGCATCCGGCGTATCGGATCCTGCCGCAGGGGGCGACGGGGGACTTCGTCGACGCGGGCGGGCACGCGTACGCGGCGTATGAGGGTGCGCCGGGAAAGCGCGTGCTGGTGCGGCCGGACGGGTACGTGTGGTCGGTCAACTGACCGCGTGCTCGGCCTTCTCGATGCGGTGCCACACGCCGGGCCACGTGTCCCGCGCCCGGGCGCGCTTCGCCAGTTCGTGTTCGACGATCCGGCCGGCGACGAAACCGACCTCGGCGTCCGCGTCGGCCAGCACGCCGCGCACCTTCTCCGCGGCGAAGACCGCGTCCTGGTGATCGCCTAGGACGGTCTGGAATTTGCGGGTCGCCTTGATCAGTTCGGACAGCTTCGCGGCCTGCTTCTTCTTCGCCGCCGACCGGGCCAATTCGGCCGTGTAGCGAAGTTTCTTGCCGTGGATGCGCAGTGCGTGCAGGTCGTCGTCCGGCGGATTCGGCGGCAGGGCGGCGACCGCGCGGGCGAGTTTCCGATACGGCTTCCGTACGTCGGCGGCCAAGCCGGGCTTCTCCGACGGCGTCTCGTCGATCTCGTGCTCGGCGGTGCGGGACAGCTGGGCGATGCTCTGCAGCAACGTCGCGTACCGCGGGCTCGACAGTGCCCGGTTCAGCCGGCGGCGGGCGGTGGTGCGCTCGGAGACGAAGCGGGACACCAGCCGCCGTCCGGCGGGTTGGTCGCGGACGTCGAAACCGGCGATCACCTCGCGCAGGTGGCCGATCAGCACGTCGTAGTCGCGGACCTCGCCGAGGACCTGGCCCAGCCAGCCGAGATCGGCCCGGACCGGTTCCGCGGTGGGCCCGACCAGCGCGCTGGAGGATTTCAGCACGCTCCGCATCCGCCGTTGCGCGACGCGCATCTGGTGCAGGTCTTCCGGATCGGCCCCGGCCCGGGTGCCGGGTTCGCGGGCGAGCAGTTCGCGCAGTTCGTGGTCGAGTTTGGCGCGGACGTGCACGGCCGCCGGGGCCTCGGGGCCCGCCTTCACCGGTTCGGCGGGGAGCCCGAGAGCGGCCGGCGTCGTCGGGTCCGGAGCACGGCGGCGGCTGGTCGCGGGGGAGGTCACCTGGTTAATGGTAGGTGAACGACGAGCGGCGCGGGCAGGTCGGAAACCACGAGAGGGTGCGCTCCCGTCGCCGGGAAGCGCACCCTCTCGACGGGTGGCTCAGTTGGCGTGCAGTGCCTCGTTCAGCTGGATGCCGACGCCGCCGCGCGGCACGACCTCGACCGCGCCGGTCGCCGAGTTGCGCCGGAAGACCGCGCCGGAGATGCCGGAAAGCTCGCGGGCCTTGACCGTCTTGCCGTCGACCTCGACCTTGGTGCCCGCGGTGATGTAGAGCCCGGCCTCGATCACCGAGTCGTCGCCGAGGGAGATGCCCGCGCCGCCGTTCGCGCCGATCAGGCAGCGTTCGCCGATCGAGATCACCTCGGTGCCGCCACCGGACAGCGTGCCCATGATCGACGCGCCCCCGCCGACGTCGCTGCCGTCGCCGACCAGCACACCGGCCGAAATGCGGCCCTCGACCATCGACGCGCCGAGCGTTCCGGCGTTGAAGTTCACGAAGCCCTCGTGCATCACCGTGGTGCCGGACGCGAGGTGCGCGCCGAGCCGCACGCGATCGGCGTCGGCGATGCGGACGCCGGTCGGCAGCACGTAGTCGACCATCCGCGGGAACTTGTCCACGCCGTAGACGGTGACCGCGCCGCGCGACCGCAGCCGCAGCCGGGTCTGCTCGAAGCCCTCGACCGGGCACGGGCCGTGGCTCGTCCACACGACGTTGGCCAGCAGGCCGAAGATCCCGTCGAGGCTCTGCCCGTGCGGCCGGACCAGCCGGTGCGACAGCAGGTGCAGGCGCAGGTAGACGTCGTGGGCGTCGGCGGGCGCGGTGGCAAGGCTGCCGATCGTCACGCGCACCGCGACGACCTCGACGCCGCGGTCGGTGTCCGGGCCGAGCAGCGCGGCCGCGGACTCGCCGAGCAGTTCGGCGGTCTGCTCCGCGGTCAGCCGCTCGGTGCCGCTGGTGCCTGCGTCCACCAGCTTGGGGTGCGGGTACCAGGTGTCCAGCACGGTCCCGTCGGAGGTGACGGTGGCCAGCCCGACGCCGACGGCGCCGGTCGTTTCGGGGTCAGGGGTCTGCTCGCTCACGCCGGTCACGGTAGCCGAAGCGGGCCGGATCACCCCGTGGTGGCCAGCTGGTCCACCTTTTGCTTGACCTCGGTCAGCGCACCCGAGATGGAGACGAGCGCCTGCGTGCAGGCCCCGCCCGGGGCCGGCACGGTGGTGCAGCCCGCCTGGCGGAACGCGCCGACCGCCTGGTCGATCGCGGTCGCGTCGGCATCCAGCGGCTGGTTGACCGTCTTGCCCGCTTTCGCCAGCCGGTGCACCGAACCCGCGGTGTTGCCGACCTCGGTGACGTATTTCTCACAGCCCTTGGGCAGCTGCGTCTGCGGGGCGGTGAAGCAGGCGTCGGCCGACAGTGCGTCGAGCTTGGTCGGCAGGGCGTCCGGACCCGGATCGCCGGCGCCGGGGCGGGCCTTGGGCCCGGCCTCGTTGCTGCAGCCGGTGAGGACGAGGGCGAGGACGCCGAGAGCGACCAGGGAGCTTCGCGTGCGCACGTCCTCACGGTAGCCCCCGCGCTGGCTGGGTACGGTGCCGGTATGACCTCTCTTGACCTGCGCGCCGATCCGGCCGAGCTGACCGCTGCCCTGGTTGATGTGTTCAGCGTCTCGGGGGAGGAGGGCAAGCTGGCGGACGCGGTGCAGGCGGCGCTGGTCGAGCAGGCTCCGCACCTCGAGGTCGTGCGCAATGGCGACGCGGTGCTGGCGCGGACGAATCTGGGTCGCGCGTCGCGGGTGATTCTCGCCGGGCATTTGGACACGGTTCCGGAGAATGGCAATTTGCCGTCTCGGCGTACTGGGGCTGGGGACGACGAGGTGTTGCACGGGCTCGGGTCCGTGGACATGAAGGGCGGGGATGCGGTGTTTCTGCATCTGGCCGCTACTTTGCCGGAGCCTCGGCATGATGTGACGTTTGTGTTTTACGACAATGAAGAGGTCGAGGCGGTCCGGAATGGGCTGGGCCGGATTGAGCGGGAGCTGCCGGAGTGGCTGGCGGGCGACCTCGCGATTGTCGGGGAACCGTCCAATGGCGTGATCGAAGCTGGGTGCCAGGGGACTCTGCGGGTTGAGGTGCGGACTGAGGGGGCGCGGGCGCATACGGCTCGGGCTTGGATGGGGTCGAACGCGATTCATGCGCTGGCGGAGCCGTTGCAGCGGTTGGCTTCTTATTCGCCGCGGGTGGTGGAGATTGACGGGCTGACCTATCGGGAGGGGCTGCAGGCTACTTCGATTTCCGGTGGGGTGGCTGGGAATGTGGTCCCGGATGCCGCGGTGTTGACGGTGAATCATCGGTTCGCGCCGGATCGCGGGGCGGAGCAGGCTGAGGCGCATGTGCGCGAGGTGTTCGCTGGGTTTGACGTGACCTTGGTGGATATGTCGCCGGGGGCGTTGCCGGGGTTGTCCGCGCCTGCGGCGGCGGAATTGGTGGCCGCGGCTGGGGGTCGGGCGGCGGCTAAGTTGGGGTGGACGGATGTGGCCCGGTTCGCTGCGTTGGGGATGCCTGCGGTGAATTTCGGGCCGGGGGATCCTACTTTGGCGCATACGCGGCAGGAGAATGTGCGGGTGGGGGAGATTCGGGGGGTGGCGGAGGTTTTGAGGAAGTTTCTTGGGTGAGGGTGATCGTTCCGGTCTGCTCGTCGCGGGCGGCTCGTCGCCTGGCGGCGACATTGCAGGTGGGTGGGTGCGTGGGGGCACCCCGAAGCCGAGTGTGCTGACGGTTCGGGGGTGCTTGTCAAGGCGGGAAAGATGCCTTGACAAGCACCCCCGAACCGCAGGGGGTGAGGTTCCCCCGGTGTGCCGGACACTCTGATCCTTGGCTTTGGCCTGGGGAAGGATGTGTTTGTGTCTGGTTCGTCGAAGTATCCGCAGGAGTTCCGGCGGGAAGCGGTCGCGTTGGCGCGGTCGGCGTCGCGTCCGTTGGCGCAGGTGGCTCGTGAGCTGGGGGTGAATCACGAGACGTTGCGGACGTGGGTGCGGGCGGCCGATCGTGCCGAAAGCGCGGCCGCGTCGGGCGGGGACGCGGCGGAGCGGGAGCTGCGGGCGTTGCGCAAGCGGGTGGCGGAGCTGGAGAAGGAAAAGGAGATCCTGCGCAAAGCGGCCGCCTATTTCGCGCAGGAGATGGATCGTTGACCCGCAGCTACCGGTTCATCTCCGACCATCGCGGCGCCTATGGCGTCGCCCGGCTGTGCCGTGTCCTCGGGGTGCGCCGCCCGGGGTTCTACGAATGGCTCGCCGCCGCCCCCGCGAGGAAGGAACGGGCCGCGGCCGAGGACCGGCTGGCCGGGGAGATGGC
>NZ_JACJHR010000040.1 GCF_014174495.1 Amycolatopsis echigonensis | reverse complement strand
CGGCTGCGGTTTTGGGGGTGGTGTGGGTGCTGGGTGGGTTGGGTGCGTCGGCTGCGGTTTTGGGGGTGGTGTGGGTGCTGGGTGAGTTGGGTGCGTGAGCTGCGGTTTGGTGGGCGCGGCGCGGGATGGTTCGTGAAGGGCCCCTTGAGGGAATCAAGTCGGTGAAGGGTTCTGCGCGGGCGGCGGCGGGTCGTGAGTGGCTCCTTCACGGGCCTCCGCTCAGTCCAGCAGTGCGCTGGTCGCTTTCAGGCGTTCCTGTGCCCCGTCCACGATTCGGGTTACCAGTTCCGCGCAGCTTGGCAGGTCTTCGATCACCCCGACGACCTGTCCGGCTGCCAGCATTCCGGCTCGCGTGTCGCCTTCTACCAGACCGGCCTTGAGCAGCATGGGGGTGTTCGCGGCCAGCATCGTTTGGGTCCACGTCCGGTCGCTGCCGCGCTTCATGCGCAGGCCGTCGGCGAGCAGGGAAGGCCAGGACTGGCCGCTCAACCGCTTGAAGTCCTTTGTCCGGCGCAGCGTCCGGGCCATTCGCTGCACGAAGCCTTCCTTCGTGAGGCTCTCGATGAACGGCGTGCGCAGCAACCGATGCGGCATGCCGTCGGCTTTGGCGGTCACGACGGTGCCGTCCAGGCCGAAGCTCAGGTAGGTGCGCTTGATTTCATCCGGCACCGCGCTGTCGCTGGTGAGCAGGAACCGCGTGCCCATGCCGATTCCGGCCGCGCCGTACGAGAGTGCTGCTGCCAGGCCGCGGCCGTCGAAGAAGCCTCCGGCGGCGACTACTGGGATGTCAACTGCGTCCAGTACGGATGGCAGCAGCAGGGTGGTGGCGGTCGGACCGGTATGACCGCCGCCTTCGCCGCCTTGCATCATCACCAGGTCCGCGCCCCACGAGGCGACCTTTTCGGCGTGGCGGGCGGCGCCGACGGTGGGCATGACGACCACGCCGTGGTCCTTGAGGCGGGCGATCAGGTCCTTTTTGGGCGCCAGTGCGAAAGATGCCACCTTGACGCCGTGACGGATCAGCAATTCGGCGCGTTCCGTCGCGTCCCCGGCGTCGGCGCGCAGGTTTACGCCGAAGGGATTGTCCGTGCGCTGCTTGACTTCCTTGATGGCGTGGTCGAGTTCGTCGTAGGTCATCGTCGCGGAGGCGAGGATGCCCAAGGCTCCGGCGTTGGCGGTCGCGGAGACCAGGCGCGGACCGGCGACCCAGCCCATGCCGGTTTGCACGATCGGGTGGGCGACGCCGGTCAGCTCGGTGAGCGGGGTGCGGAGAGGCATGGGTCTCCTCGAGGGTCAGTCGGTCAGCGGGCGGCCGGTCGCGACGAAGGCGTCGCGGTGTTCGTCGGCGGCCCCGATGAGGTTGAGTTCGAAGGTGTAGCCCTGTTCGTACCGGTAGCTGCGGTTGACGTCGATCGGGTCGATGCCGTTGAGCGCGGCTTTGGCGGCCCGGATGACGCGCGGGTCCTTCGCGGCTACCTCGGCGGCCAGGGCGAGCGCGGCGTCGTGGAGGTCGGCGGCGGGTACGGTTTCCAGCACCGAACCGTGTTGCACCAGGTCGTTCGCCGCGATGGTGCGGCTGGTGAAGTACAGCGTGCGCATCAGGTGCTGGGGGACCAGGCGGGCGAGGTGGGTCGCCGCGCCCAGCGCGCCGCGGTCTACCTCGGGGACGCCGAAGTACGCGTCGTCGGCGGCGATGATCGTGTCGCAGTTGCCGACCAGTCCGACGCCGCCGCCGAGGCAGAAGCCGTTCACCGCGGCGATCACCGGCACGGCGCATTCGTAGATCGCCTTGAACGCCAGGTAGCAGCCGCGGTTCGCGCCGACGAGAGCGTCGTAACCGGCGGTGCGCTGCATTTCCTTGATGTCGACGCCGGCGTTGAAGCCGCGGCCCTCGGCGCGGAGCAGGACGACGTGCACCGCCGGGTCCTCGCCCGCCTCCCGCACGGCTTCGGCGAGACGGAACCATCCGGCGACCGGCAGGGCGTTCACCGGCGGGTAGTCCATGGTGACCACGAAGGTGCCGTTGTCGTGGAGCTGCGTGGAAATCGTCACGTGCGTTCCTAACCTAGCGATTGCTTGGTAGCCTAACACTTGCTTGGTTTACGGGGAACCGCTCCGGACCGGTCGACGAACGGAGATGATGTGAGCGGGATCTTGGAGGGCCGGGTCGCGATCGTGACCGGGGCCGGCCGCGGACTCGGGCGCGAGCACGCCCTGGAACTCGCCCGGCAGGGCGCGCGCGTCGTGGTCAACGACCTCGGCACGTCAGGCGCGGGCGAGGGAGCGTCCGACGGTCCGGCCGGCGAAGTGGTCGAAGCGATCCGCGCGCTGGGCGGCGAAGCGGTGGCCAACGGCGCCGACGTCGCGAACTTCGCGGCTACGGAAGCGTTGGTACAGCAGGCGGTCGACGAGTTCGGCGGGTTGGACATCGTCGTGAACAACGCCGGCTTCGTGCGCGACCGGATGATCGTGACGACCAGTGAGCAGGAGTGGGACGCCGTCGTCGCGGTGCATCTCAAGGGCCATTTCGCGCTGATGCACCACGCCGCGGGGTACTGGCGTGCGGAGGCGAAAGCCGGGCGTACGCGGGCGGCGCGGATCGTCAACACCACCTCCGGCGCGGGTCTGCAGGGCAGCATCGGCCAGGGCAGCTACAGCGCCGCCAAGGCCGGAATCGCCGCGTTGACGCTGGTCGGAGCCGCGGAACTCGGCCGGTACGGGATCACGGTGAACGCGCTGGCCCCGGCCGCGCGCACGCGGATGACCGAGGGTCCGTTCGCGGCTCAGATGGCCGCGCCGGACAGCGGGTTCGACGCGATGCACCCGGGCAACGTGTCGCCGATCGTCGCGTGGCTCGCCAGCGAGGACGCCGCGGACGTCACCGGCCGCGTGATCGAGGTCGAGGGCGGCCGGATCTGCGTGGAGAACGGCTGGAGCCACGGCCCGTCCCGCGAACGGGACCGGCGCTGGACCGCCGCCGAAGTCGGTCCGGCCGTGCGCGAACTGCTGAAGGAAGCTCCCGAGCCCGAACCGGTTTACGGGGCGCAGTGACCAGCCCCGCCGAGTGGAAAGGCCGCGTCCTCGGCGAACGCACTGTCGCCTACACCGACCGCGACCCGATCCTCTACGCGCTCGCCATCGGCGCGCGGCCGGACGAACTCGACTTGGTGTTCGAGGACCGCCTTCGGGTGCTGCCGCCGTTCGCGCTGACGCTCGCCCAATGGGCCCCGGACGTCCTCGGCTCCGCCGGTGCGTTCGACATCGGCAACGCCGTGCACGGTTCGCAACGGTTGCAGGTAGTGAAGCCATTGCCGACCGCGGGCGAGATTTCCCTGCGGGCCCGCGTTTCCGAGGTATGGGACAAAGGCAGTGCGGCGGTGTACGAGGTGGCCGTGGAATCGGACTGCTTTGTCGCGACGTGGTCGTTGTTCTGCCCCGGAATCGGCGGTTTCGGCGGCGAACGCGGGCCCGGCCGTCCGCCCGCTTTGGACAGTCCCGACTGGACTGCGGAACTGTCCACTGCGGACAATCAAGCCCTGCTCTGCCGGCTGCTGGGGGACCGGCACCACATCCACGTCGACCCCGCGGCGGCGGCCGGAATCGGCCAGCCACGCCCGATCTTGCCCGGCTTGGCCACCCTGGGCGCGGGTGCGCTGGTCGCGGCCCGGCAGGCCGGCGCGCATCCGGCGGACCTGACGGCGTTGGAAGGACGTTTCGCCGCACCGGTGTTCCCTGGCGAGGAGCTGCGGGTGGAAGGCTGGTCCGACGGCGGATTGCGGATCACGTCGGAACGCGGCCCGGTGGTCGACGGCGGACGGGTCCACTTCGGATAGAGAAACGCACACCACGCAAGGGGAGGCGACCGATGACCGATCGCGACGACATCATCGCTCGGCTGACCGCGCCGGGCGCGGAGTTCGAGATCCGGTCGGAACCGGCCGCGGGACGTCCGGCGACGGTGTTCGCGCGGCGGCACCGGTGCCTCACCGAATTGCTGGAAGCCTCGCGCGCATTCGGCGACCGCGAGTATCTGGTCACTGTGGACAGTCGGCTTACCTTTGCCCAGCACTACGACCAAGTTGCCGCTCTCGCAGCGGTGTTGCGGGTCGAATACGGGGTCGGGCGCGGGGATCGGGTCGCGTTGTGCGCGGCGAACTGTCCGGAGTGGATAGTCGGATTCTGGGCGGCGGTTTCGCTCGGCGCGATCGCGGTCGGGCTGAACTCGATGTGGGTCGCGCCGGAGGTCGCGCACGGCCTCGACCTGACGACGCCGAAGGTCGTGCTGACCGACGCGGCCCGGAAGCCGCTGGTCGCGGACCGGTGCCCGGTGCTGGAGTTCGGCAGCCCCGAATACCGGGACCTCCTCGACCGCCGTGCGGGCACGCAGCTGAAGCCGGTGCCGGTCGACGAGGACGACCCGGCCGTCGTCCTCTTCACGAGCGGGACTTCCGGCCGTCCGAAGGGCGCGACCCATTCGCACCGCAACGTGCTCGCCGCGGTCTGGTTCCACCTGTTCAACGACGCGCTCGCCGCCGAATTCGGCTATCCGGCGCGGGATCGCCGATTCCTCCTGGCCACGCCGCTGTTCCACATCGCCGCCCTGCACAACCTGGCCGTCGTACGGCTCGCGGTGGGCGACACCGCCGTGCTGTACCAAGGAAAATTCGACATTCACCGAGTGCTGGACCTCGTGCACAACGAGCGGATCACCAACTGGGGCGCGGTCCCGACGATGCTGTCCCGCCTGGTCGAAGCCGATCTCTCCGGCTACGACCTCAGCACGCTCACGTCAGTCTCGGTCAGCAGCGCGCCGTCGACTGTCGAGCTGAAAGACCAATTGCGAGACGCTTTGCCCAGCGCCGCCGCCTCGCTCAGCACGAACTACGGCCTGACCGAGTCCTCGACCGCGGCCACCCTCGCGACCCCCGCCGAAGTCCTCGCCGACCCGGACACCGCGGGCCGCCCCGTGCCGAACATGGAAGTGCAGATCCGAGACACCGAAGGCCGTCCCGTCCCGGACGGCACCGACGGCGAGATCTACCTCCGCGGCCCGCAGGTGATGCTCGGCTACTTCAACGACCCGGCCGCGACCGAGGCCGCGTTCACCGAGGACGGCTGGTTCCGGACCGGCGACCTCGGCCAGCTGCGCGACGGTGCGCTGTTCGTGCTGAGCAGGCGCAGCGACCTGATCTTGCGCGGGGCGGAGAACATTTACCCGGCGGAGGTGGAGGAACAGCTCGCCGGACACCCAGCAGTGGCCGAGTGCATCGTGGCCGGGCTGCCGGACGCGGACTACGGCCAGATCGTCGCCGCGAAGGTCGTGGTCCGGGCGGGGTCCGAAGTGGACGCTGACGAGTTGCGGGGTTATCTCGGCGAACGGCTCGCCCGGTACAAGGTGCCGACGGCCTGGTTCCTGACCCGGGACCCGTTGCCGCGCAACGCGACGGGGAAAGTCGTGCGGCGGCTGGTGCGGTGGGAGCAGGGGCCCGGCTGCTGACCGGAGGAGGAGCCGATGGAAACGTTCGCGGAAGTCGTCCGGTCCCGGCGCGGGGACGCGCACGAAGGACTGCGGTTCGAGGGCCGAAGCTGGACGTGGGACGAAATCGTCCGCGAGGCCGCCGTGCGGGCGTCGCTGCTGCGCACCTTCGATCCCGGGCCCGGCCGGACGCAGCGGCACGTCGGGGTGCTCCTGGAGAATCTCCCGGATTTCGTGTTCTGGATCCTCGCCGCCGCGGTGACCGGCGACGTCCTGGTCGGCATCAACTCCACCCGGCGCGGCGCGGAACTGGCGGCCGACATCAGCCACACGGACGTCGACGTGCTGCTCACCGAACCGCTCTACGGGGCGGAAGTCGCGAGTCTCGAGCTGCCGACCGTCCGTCGGGTTCTCGACGTGGAGTCGGCGGAGTACCGGGACCTGCTGGCCGAGCACGCGGGCGCGGACCTGCCCGCGTACATTCCGGATCCGGCGGCGATCCTCCTGCTGCTGTTCAGCTCCGGCTCGACCGGTACGCCCAAGGCGGTGATCTGCGGCAACGGCCGTCTCGGCCGGTTGACGGACGCGCTGGCCGAGCGCGTCTCGCTGCACCGCGAATCGGTCACCTACCTGTGCTTGCCGCTGTTCCACGGCCACGCGATCATGATGAACCTCGCCGCGGCGGCGAAGGTCGGCGCGACGATCGTGCTGGTGCGGAAGTTCTCCGCGGCGCAGTTCGTCCCGGATCTGCGCGCGCACGGCGTGACGTACTTCAACTACGTCGGCCGGGTGCTGAGCTACCTCGTCGCGCAGCCGGAGCAGCCGACCGACGCTGACCCCCGGCTGGAGGTCGCCTTCGGCTCGGAAGCCGCGCCGGGCGAGGCTGCCGAATTCGGCCGTCGATTCGGCTGCGAAGTGCGGGAAGGCTACGGATCGAGCGAGGGCGGAATCCGCATCGTGCCGGACCCGGACGGGCCGCCGAACGCGCTGGGCAGGCCCGCGCCCGGAATGCGCGCGGAAATCCGCGATCAGGACAACCGGGAATGCCCGCTCGCGGAATTCGACGAGAACGGCCTGCTGCTGAACGCCGAGGAAGCGACCGGCGAGATCGTCGCGGTGGGGCGCGGGAAAACGTTCGAGGGCTACTACCGCAATCCCGCCGCGATGGCCGAACGGCTGAAATTCGGCGGCGAGGACTTCTGGACCGGCGACCTCGGCTACCGCGACCGCGACGGCTACCTGTACTTCGCGGGCCGGGCGGCGGATTGGCTCCGCGTGGACGGCGAGAACTTCGGCACCATCGCGGTCGAGCGGATTCTGGGCCGCTACCCGCCGTTCGCGGCGGCGCACTGCTACGGCGTGCCGGACCCGCGGACGGGCGACTTACTCATGGCGGCGGTGGTTCTCGCTGAGGATGCCGCGTTCGACCCGGTCGATTTCGACGAATTCCTTGTCGAGCAACCGGATCTCGGTACGAAATGGCGTCCGACGTTCGTGCGGATCATCGACGAGGTTCCGGTCACCGGCAGCGGCAAGGCGGACAAGGCACCCCTGCGCGCGCTGGGCTGGGAGGGCGACCGGGTCTGGTACGCGCCGAGCCGGAGCAGTCCGTACCGGCTGCTCACCGCTGAGGACCGACGCGGGCTGCGGGCCGAGTTTGCCGCGCACGGCAGGGAGAACTTGCTGCCCGCGGTGTCCCGGCGCTGATCACTGTGGCGGCAGGCCCCGCGCGATTCCGGCGAACACCTCGCGCAACGTCGCCGGAACGTTCTTGTCCAGGCTTTCGTCCAGAAACCGGTTCAGCACCGTGGTCATCGCCGCGATCGCGACGTCGGACACCAGTTGCGGATACAGTTCGCCGGCCCGCGTGCCGGTGCGTTCGGCGATCGCCTTGACCAGATCGTCGGTTTCCACGCGCGCCAATGCGGTGCGCATTTCCGGCGTCGCACTCCACGCCTGCACCGCGCTGAGCTGGTCGGACGCGGGCTGTCCGTACGGCACTCCGTCGACGCGCAGCGGTTCGATGAGCGCTTCGGCGAGTGCGGTCCACAGCGGTTCGTCCGCGGGGCGCTGGCGCAGCAGTTCCGCGCTGAGCCGGATCCGGTGCTCCTGCCGGTAGGCGACCGCGTCGTATTTCGTGGCGAAGTAGTTGCTGAACGTCCGCAGCGACACCCCGGCCCGCTCCGCGATGTCCTCGCGGACGACTTTGTCTGGACCTCTCTCGTACATCAGCGCCACTGCGGCATCGCTCAGCGCTTTGCGCGTGTCGAGCTTCTTGCGTTCTCGCAAGCCGAGCGGTCGTTGGTCAGCCATGCCGACCACGGTATCCAATTGTCCGCCGCATTCGCGCGGCCAACCGGTTTTCGTTACGGACGAGCGCCGCGCAGGAACTGTTCGACGGCGGTGTCCACAAGTCCGTCGAGCGATTCCGGCGGAACGAGGTTGCCGTTGCGCAGCGTCGCGATTCCCTGCAGCGTCGCGAACAGCACCACCCCGATCCGCTCCGGCGGCCCCTCCTGCAACGCGCCCTGCTCCTGTCCTTCGACCACCAGGTCGTTCATCAGCCCGAACGGCGCTTCGGCAGCCTGCACGATCCGGTGCGCGCCGGGGCGATGCTTGCTGGTGTACATCAGTTCGAGCAGCGCCGAGTTCTCGGTGGCGAAGCGGGTGTACGCCTTCGCAGCCGCGCGCACGCGGCCCGGGAAATCGTCCGCGGTTTTCAATGCCGTGCGCAGCGCGTTGTCCAGCCGGGCGAACCCGGCTTCGGCGAGGGCGTCGAGCAACGCCTGCCGGTCCGGGAAGTGCCGGCGCGGCGCGGCGTGGCTGACGCCGATCTCCCTGGCCAGGTCGCGCAGCGACAACTGATCGGCCCCGTGCGCGCGCAATCCGCGTTCGGCCGCGTCGAGCAGGGCGGTGCGGAGGCTGCCGTGGTGGTAGGGGCGGTCTTCGGGCTGGTCGGGCACCCGCCGAGTCTAGCAGCATGTTTCCGTTGACAACATTGTTGTCGCTGTCTACTTTGAAGGCATGGACCTTCAGGTGGAAAACCAGAACGGCCGCACCGCCGTGATCACCGGTGCGAACAGCGGACTAGGCCGCGAGACAGCCGCGGTGCTGGCCGCCAAGGGCGCGCGGGTGGTGCTCGCGGTGCGCAATCCGCGCAGCGGCCGCGAGGTCGCCGACCAGCTTCCCGGCGACGTCGAAGTGCGCCGGCTCGACCTCGCCGACCTGGCGTCGGTCCGCGCGTTCGCCGCGGAGTTCACCGAGCCGATCGATCTGCTGATCAACAACGCCGGCATCATGATCCCGCCGCTGTCGCGCACCGCGGACGGCTTCGAATCGCAGTTCGGGACCAATCATCTCGGTCATTTCGCGCTGACGAACCTGCTTCTGCGGCAGATCCGCGGCCGCGTGGTGACGGTTTCGTCGAATGGGCACCGCGCGGGTTCGATCGATTTCGCCGACCTGAACTGGGAACGCAGGCGGTACAACGCGGTGGCGGCCTACGGGCAGTCGAAACTCGCGAATCTGCTGTTCACCGCCGAACTCCAGCGGCGGCTGACCGAAGCCGGTTCTCCGGTGCTGGCGACCGCCGCGCATCCCGGCGCGGCGGCGACGAACCTCCTGAAGGTCAACACGCCGGTGGTGTCCTCGCTGGCGAAATTCGTCACTCGCCTGGTCGCTCGAACTCCCGCGCAAGGCGCTCTGCCGACGCTTTACGCCGCGCTGGCCGACCTTCCCGGCAACAGCTACGCGGGCCCGCGCGGTTTCCTGCCGAGCCGCGAGGAACCGAAACTCGTGGGGCGGTCGGCGAAAGCGCGGGACGGCGAGGTGGCGCGTCGTTTGTGGACGGTCTCCGAGGAGTTGACCGGGGTGCGCTTCCCGCTGGCTGTTCCGGCCTGACCGGTTATCCCGGAACCGCACCGGTTTCGGTCAGAAACGCGGTCAGTTCCTTGGCCAGTCGTTCCGGCTGGTCTTCCGGGATCAGCGTGCCGCTGTCCGGGATCTCGACCAACCGGCTGTCGGGGAACAGGTCGACGAGCCTGCGTCCGTGGTCGGCGGGCATCATCCGGTCCTTGCCCGCCCAGACGACCAGAACCGGCCGGTCGAACGACCGCAGCCGCTCGGTCCATTCGAGCAGCACCCGACGCGGCGGGGTTCCGGTGGCGAATTTGACCATGTCCCGGCGAATTTCCTTGTCCCGCAACGCCGGGGCGAACCAGCCTTCGAGAATGTCGTCTGGGACACGGCTTTCGCACATCGCGCCGTACGCGGCCTTGGCGTGCCGGTAGAACGACGTCCGGGTGGCTTGGGCGTGCAGCCACGGCCCGCCGGGCAGCCGGAGCAGGTTCACGACCGGCCGCGCGGGTTTGGGCGGGAAGTTGTCGAACGCCTCGCAGGCGACGAGCGCGAGCCGTCCGACCCGGGCGGCGTGCTCGGCCGGTGCCAGCCCGTCGGCGACGAGGAATTGGCCGCCGCCCCAGTCGTTGAGCACGATGGTCGCTTCGTGCAGGTCGAGTGCGGCGAGGAATTCGCCGAGCAGCCGCGCGACGCCGAACTGGCTCAGGTCCGCGTCGGGACGCATCGGGGCGAGGTGCGCGCCGAGCGGCAGCGTGGGCAGGAGGCAGCGGTAGCCGTCGAGCAGCGGGACGACCTTGCGCCATTGCGTGCGGGACATCGGGAAACCGTGCCCGAACACCAGGACCGGGCCGGCGCCGCCGGTGTCGGTGTAGTCGATCGGCCCTGCGGAGAGCTCCACGCGCGGCATCGGGCCTCCTCGGGTCTCACGACTAGAGCGATCATTCTAGTCGCGAGACTAGGCCGGTCCGGTCCGGCCGGTCAACCCGGGCCGCAGGGGAAGCGGATCACTTGCCGCTGAAGACGACGCGGTTTCCGTCCGGGTCGGCCAGCGGCAGAATGCGCGCGCCGCCACCGGGTTGCGGTCCGTCATGGGGGACGCCCGCCTTCGTTGCCCGCGCGGCGGCCGCGTCGAGATCCGTCTCCTCGAAGACGACCGTCGATCGCCCGGCGCGGTCGGGTTCGGACCACACCTGCAGCCCGAACGTGTCGCCGAGGTGCCATTCCAGCAGGCCGGGCATCGGCCGGGCGTCCGGACCTCGATCGAACAGCGCGGAGTACCACTCCTCGGCGCGCTTGAGCTCGGAGACGGTGCACTGGGCGAGTACTCGGCGGATCATGACTTCCCCTTCGAAGTGGTTGTCATCTGCAAGCGCTTCCAGGAGACCACAAGTGATAGCGAAGTGCAAGCACTCCCGTGCGGACGGCGGGGATCCCGTCGTATTCGGCCGGGAAGCGAAGAATGGCTGCTGTTTCGCCGAAAATCGCGGAAACCCTGCGGCGACACCGAGAAGGCCCCGCGCTCGACGGAGCTGATCGAGCGGTCCCCGGAAACGAACGTGTCCCATGTGGACTTGGCGGCGCGGATCATGGGGAACACGCTGGAACTGCTCCTGCACAAGCTGATCACCCGCTGGATCTGCCCGCGTTCGAGGACGAGCTGACGGCCATGCTGACCCGCTATGCGACCGCGGGCTCCGAGCGGAGCAGCCGGCTGTGCGCCGCCCAGTCGGCTGACCCGGTGCGTCCGCTTGTCAAGTGGCGGACATCACGATGGACGTCGTGATCGATCCGGCAGCGGCCCCCGTGGCCACGTCCGGGGCGACGAAGGCCCGGGACCGGCGAAGCGGTTCAACCGGGTAGTCGGCGGTTTCCCGGCCCAGTGCCGTCGCCCGGGAGCCGGTGCGCGCGACCCGGCCGCCGCGGCCGTCCAGGGCTATGACCGTGATCTCGTCGCACTCGCTGCCGAAAAAGGGCCTCCGGTTGGCTGCCGGAGGCCGGGCGGCATGGGAGTATCCAGCGCATCTGTACCTGAAGCGGGCGAAGTCGGACCAGGTGGCGACCCAAAACGCCGTCAGGGCCCGGCCGGCGGATCTTCCGCGAACGAGCGGGAAGGAGGCGGCATGCTGATCGGGGTGCTCAAGGAGGCCCAACCGGGGGAGACGCGCGTCGCGGCGACCCCGGAAACGGTGGGCAAGCTGCGCGGGCTGGGTTACGAGGTGGCGGTCGAGCCGGGCGCGGGGCTGGCGTCGGGATTCTTCGACGAGGCCTTCGCGGAGGCAGGCGCGACGGTCGGGCCGATCGCGGATGCGGAGATCGTGTTCGGGGTGAACGCTCCTTCGTCGGAGCAGCTGGACGCGGTGAAGCCGGGGGCGACCGTGGTGAGCCTGCTGGCTCCGGCGTTGAAGCCGGAACTGGTCGAGGATCTGGCGAAGCGGCCGATCACGGCGCTGGCGATGGACGCGGTGCCGCGGATCAGCCGCGCGCAGTCGCTGGACGTCTTGAGTTCGATGGCGAACATCGCCGGGTATCGCGCGGTGGTGGAGGCGGCGCACACGTTCGGGCGGTTCTTCACCGGGCAGGTGACCGCGGCGGGGAAGGTCGCTCCGGCGAAGGTCCTGGTCGTGGGCGCGGGTGTGGCCGGGCTGGCCGCGATCGGCGCGGCGGGAAGCCTCGGTGCGATCGTGCGGGCGACGGACCCGCGTCCGGAGGTCGCAGATCAGGTCAAGAGCCTGGGCGGGGAGTATCTGTCCATCGAGGACCCGAACGCCGAGGTTTCGGCGACGGGGTACGCGAAGGAGATGGGCGAGGACTACAAGGCGCGCGAGAAGGAGCTGTACGCGACGCAGTGCCGCGAGGTCGACATCATCGTCACGACGGCGTTGATCCCGGGCCGTCCGGCGCCGCGGATCATCACCGCGGAGATGGTCGCGTCGATGAAGGCGGGCTCGGTCATCGTGGACATGGCCGCGGCGAACGGCGGCAACGTCGAGGGCTCGGTCGCCGGGGAAAAAATCGTCACCGAAAACGGGGTCACGATTCTCGGCTACACCGACCTCGCGGGCCGCCTTCCGGCGCAGGCCTCCCAGCTCTACGGCACCAACCTGGTGAACCTGATGAAGCTGATGACGCCGGAGAAGGACGGCCGGCTCGTGGTCGACTTCGACGACGTGGTGGTCCGGTCGATCACGGTGGTGCGCAACGGCGAGCTGACGTGGCCGCCACCGCCGGTGCAAGTCTCCGCCGCCCCGCAGAAACCCGCGGCGGCGCCGGAGAAGAAGGAAGAGCCGGAGAAACAGCCGATGTCCTCGGGCCGCAGGCTCGGGATCGTGCTGGGGATCGCGGCGGTGTTCCTGCTGCTGGCGGCGCTGGCCCCGGCGGCGCTGCTGCCGCATCTGACGGTGTTCGCGCTCGCGATCGTGATCGGCTACTACGTGATCGGGCACGTGCACCACGCGCTGCACACGCCGTTGATGTCGGTGACGAACGCGATTTCCGGGATCATCGTCGTGGGGGCTCTGCTGAACCTGGTCAGCGGCAACACGGTGGTGGTCGTGCTGGCGGCGGTGGCGACATTGCTGGCGACGATCAACATTT
Organism: Amycolatopsis echigonensis; assembly: GCF_014174495.1. GTDB lineage: Bacteria > Actinomycetota > Actinomycetes > Mycobacteriales > Pseudonocardiaceae > Amycolatopsis > Amycolatopsis echigonensis. The sequence goes on along the minus strand of NZ_JACJHR010000040.1, from coordinate 65,599 downwards.
TCGGCGGGTTCGCGGTGACGCGCCGGATGCTCGCCATGTTCTCCCGCAGCTGACCCGAGAGGCCTCCTTCAGATGACTGTGCACACTGCGAGCCAGGCCGCCTACATCGTGGCCGGGCTGTTGTTCATTCTCGCGCTGGCCGGGCTGTCCCGGCACGAGACCGCGCGGGTCGGAAACTACTTCGGCATGGCCGGGATGGTCGTCGCGCTGATCGCGACCATCGCGCAGGCGGTGTCCGGGGAGATCACCGGCACCTCGATCGCGTTGCTGATCATCGCGATGGTGATCGGCGCCGGGATCGGGTTGCGCCGGGCGGCGGTGGTCGAGATGACCGGGATGCCCGAGCTGATCGCCCTGCTGCATTCGTTCGTCGGTCTCGCCGCCGTGCTGGTGGGCTGGAACGGCTACCTGCAGGTGGAATGCGACCCCTCCGGCGCCGAGTCGCGTCACCTGGAAGCGCTGGGGACGCTGGGGATCCACCACGCCGAGGTGTTCATCGGCGTGTTCATCGGCGCGGTGACGTTCACCGGGTCGATCGTGGCGAACCTGAAGCTGTCGGCGAAGATCAAGTCCGCGCCGTTGATGCTGCCGGGCAAGAACTTCCTGAACCTCGGCGCGCTGGTGCTGTTTGTCGCGTTCACCGCGTGGTTCGTCGTCAGCCCGCACCTGTGGCTGCTGGTCGTGGTCACCGTGCTCGCGCTGGCGCTGGGGTGGCATCTGGTCGCCTCGATCGGCGGCGGGGACATGCCGGTGGTCGTGTCGATGCTCAACAGCTACAGCGGCTGGGCCGCGGCGGCGTCGGGGTTCCTGCTGGAGAACGACCTGCTGATCATCACCGGCGCGCTCGTCGGCTCGTCCGGTGCGTACCTCTCCTACATCATGTGCAAGGCGATGAACCGGTCGTTCATCTCGGTGATCGCGGGCGGGTTCGGCATCGAAGCCGGGCCGTCGGGGGACAAGGATTACGGCGAGCACCGGGAAATCACCGCGGAAGGCGCGGCGGAGCTGCTCACCGCCGCCTCGAAGGTGATCATCACGCCGGGATACGGGATGGCGGTCGCGCAGGCGCAATACGGGGTGGCGGAGCTGACCCGGAAACTGCGCGACAAGGGCATCGACGTCCGCTTCGGCATCCACCCCGTCGCCGGACGCCTGCCCGGCCACATGAACGTCCTGCTGGCCGAGGCGAAGGTGCCCTACGACATCGTGCTCGAGCTGGACGAGATCAACGACGATTTCGCCGACACCGACGTCGTGTTGGTGATCGGCGCCAACGACACCGTCAACCCGGCTGCCGCCGAAGACCCGGGCAGCCCCATCGCGGGCATGCCGGTGCTGACCGTGTGGGAAGCGGAGAACGTCGTGGTCTTCAAGCGTTCCATGGCCTCCGGGTACGCGGGCGTGCAGAACCCGCTGTTCTTCCGCGAAAACTCGGCGATGCTCTTCGGCGACGCCAAGGACCGGGTCAACGACATCCTCTCCGCGCTGTGAACCAGGAGAAACGCATGAAAGCCGTACACATCAAGGATCTCGAAGGCCCGTCGACTGTTTCCGTGGTCGAGGCCGACGCCCCTTCGCGCGGGGACGACCAGGTGCTGATCGACGTGCACGCGGCCGGGGTGGCGTTCCCGGATTTGCTGCAGACGCGCGGGCTGTACCAAGTGAAACCGGAGCTGCCGTTCATCCCGGGCGCGGAGGTCGCCGGGATCGTGGCGGAGGCTCCGGACGGCGCGGCGGTTAAGGCCGGGGACCGGGTCGCGGCGCTGCCGTTCCTGGGCGGGTTCGCCGAGCAGGTCGCGTGCGCGGCGGACGCGGTGTTCCCCGTTCCGGACGACCTCGGCTTCGACCAGGCCGCGGCGATTCCGTTCAACTACCTGACCGCCCATTTCGCGCTGTGCCGGCGCGGCCGGATGGCAGCGGGGGAGACCGTGCTCGTGCACGGCGCGGCCGGCGGCGTGGGGACGGCGGTCATCCAGGTCGCGAAGGCGTTCGGCGCGGGCAAGGTGCTCGGCGTGGTGTCGACGCCGGAGAAGGGCGAGACGGCGGTCGCGGCAGGGGCGGACGAATACGTGCTGGCGGACGGGTTCAAGGACGCGGTGAAAGCGTCGACCGGAGGCCGCGGCGTCGACGTGATCGCGGACGTCGTCGGCGGCGACCGGTTCACCGATTCCCTGCGCTGCCTCGCCGCGGACGGGCGGATGCTGGTCATCGGATTCACCGGCGGGTCGATCCCCGAGGTGAAGGTGAACCGGCTGCTGCTCAACAACTTGGACGTCGTGGGCGTCGGATGGGGCGCGTACGCCCTGCCGCGGCCGGGGTACCTGCGGGGGCAGTGGGCGGAACTGCTGCCGAAGCTGGCGGAGGGCGCGATTGTGCCGCCGCTGGGCGGGAGTTACCCGCTGGCCGAGGTGCGCGAGGCGTTGGAGGCCATCGAAAACCGCAAGGCGATGGGGAAGCTCGTCCTGGCCGTGCGTCCATAGTGGACTAGCGGGGTGCGAGGTCCTGGGTGCCGACGGCGGCCAGCAGCTCCAGGTGGTCGCTGCGCGGCGGGGCGGTGAACCACAGGAGGCGCTGGCCGCCGTCCTCGCTGAGCAGGTTCATGCAGTCGAGTTCGACGACGCCGAGCGTCGGGTGCACGAGCCGTTTGCGGTCCGCGCGCCGGACGGCGACCTCGCGTTGGTCCCAGAGGTGCGCGAATTCCTCGCTGCGGGCCAGCAGGGTCGTGAGGAGTTCGTGGGCCAGCGCGTCGCGGCCGCGTTTGGCGATCGCGGCGCGCAGGTCGGCGACGAAGACGCGCGATTGGTGCTCGTGTTCGTCCGGGTGGTACCGCTCGCGGGCGGTGGGATCCGTGAACCGCTGGTAGACGAAGCTGGCCTGGACGCCGTCCCCGGGCGCCGCGGCGCCGAGCAGCGCCTCGGCGAGCCGGTTCTGCACGAGCGGGACGCTGAGGTCGGTCATGACCTGCGCCGGCGTCGCGGTCAGCTGTTCGAGGAGGCTGAGCAGGGCGGGCTGGACGTGCGCGTTGCCGCTTGACGCGGGCGGGAGCGGGCGGCCCGCCAGATGGTAGAGGTGGTCGCGTTCGTCGCTGGTCAGCCGCAGCGCGCGGGCCAGCGCGGCGAGCATCTGCTCGGACGGCTGGGTGCCGCGGCCCTGCTCCAGCTGCACGTAGTAGTCGACCGAAGCGCGCGCCAGGGTGGCGACCTCGTCGCGGCGCAGACCGGCCACCCGGCGGCGCGGCCCGGCGGAGAGGCCGACGTCCGCCGGGCTGATCCGGTCTCGCCGCGACTTGAGGTAGCCGCCTAGTTCGCGCAGGTCCATACCGCCACTATGCCTCCGCGTGATCGGCCGCAGCCAGGCGTCGTCAGCACCACTCAAGCGACGCTGAGCAGGACCTTGCCCCGGGCGTGGCCTTCGCCGAGGTAGGCGAGCGCCTGCGCGCCGTCTGCCAGCGGATACGTGCGGTCGACGAGCACCTCGACCCCTAGTTCCGCCGCCTTCGCCAGCCGGGCCGCGTCCGAGCTGTGGAAGACGAATGTCGCCCCCTCTGCCGGGGCAGGCGTGGTCACGAGCAGCCCGCCTGGCTTCAGGACCTGCTGCGATCGGGCCCCGACCTCGCCGCCGACGGTGTCGAGCACGACGTCGACTCCGTCGAGCCGGCTGTCGAAGGCGACCTGGCGGTAGTCGAGGACCTGGTCCGCGCCGAGCTTCTCCGCGATGGCGACGCCGTCACCGGACGCGGTCGCGACGACCCGCGCGCCGAGCCGCCGGGCGATCTGAACCGCGAAGCTGCCCACGCCTCCGGCCGCGGCGTGCACGAGAACTGTCTGTCCTCGGTGGACGTTCGCGACCTCGACCAGCGCCTGCCACGCGGTCGCGGCGGCGGTGGGGATCCCGGCCGCGGTTTCCAGGCTGATGCCGGACGGCGCGGGGACCAGGTCCGCCGCGTCGATCACGAGCTGCTCGGCGAACGCGCCGCCGTCGACGGGATCGAGACGGCCGATGACCGGATCGCCGAGCTGCCAGCCGGTGCCTGGAGTGGCGACGCGTCCGGAGAAGTCGGTGCCGAGGACATAGGGGAGGGCGGCGGGGAAGTAGTCGTGCATGGCTCCGGACGCGATTTTGAGGTCGAGCGGATTGGCCGCCGCCGCCACGACGTCGACCACGACCTGGCCGGGCCCGGGCACCGGGGCCGGGAGGTCCGCGAGGGTGGCTTCGGTGCCGAAGGCGGTGATGTGCAGTGCTTTCACGGGATTCGCTCCAGTCCGGCCGCCGGGGTGCGGCTCTGGTGCCCAGAGTGCGGCGGCGCGGGCCGGGGAGCTAGGCGGCGGTTGTCCTGGTGACGACGGCACCAGGCTGGTGATTGTCCTATGTGGACATCTCGCTCAGGAGACCAGTCTGGTCGCGTCTTCGACCGACAACCGGGCACCCCGCTCGAATTTGCTGGCGAAGCGGGAGCCGAGAATCGCTTGTACCGCTTCGGTAATCCGGTCCACGTCACCCCGTTCCGCTGCGGGAAGGGGCGCGTCGACACTGCGCCGCGCCGCGTCCGCGGCACCGAGCAGCAGCGCGGCGGATTCCGGAGCCACCGTGCCCGCCAGCCCCTCCAGCGACAGCGCGAACGCACGCGGCTCGTCAAGCATTCGCGCGTATTCCAAGCCCTGCAGGTGATACTTCCTCGCCTGAACCACGTCACCCCGGAGTTCGGCGACGAAACCGAGTTCCGCGTACAGTAAATGATCGCCCGCCGTCGAGGACAAGCCGCGGTATTCGTCGCGGATGCGGGTGAGGCGCTGTTCGGCGGCGTCGAGATCGCCGGAGCGGCGGGCACCCAGCGCGAGGCCCATTTCGGCGTGGATCCGGCCGTAGGTATAGCCGTGGTCGGCCGCGATGCGGAGGGCTTGTTCGTGCAGGTCGCGGGCTCGCGGCCAGTCGCGTTCGAGCAGCGCCAGGCGGCCGAGGCCGGACAGTCTCGCCGAGACTTCCGCCTGCAGGTCCAACTCGCGCGCGATGGCGAGTCCTTCGTGCTGGCGGCGCGCGGCTTCGGCGTAGTCGCCCTTGATTTCGGCGAGCGCGGCCAGCGGCGGGATGGTCTGCAGTTCGCCCCAGCGGTCGCCGCGGCGGCGGAAGATCTCGGCGCTGCGCAGACCGTCCCGGCCGAGTCCGTCGAGGTCCCCGCGGACGAGGCCGAGCATCGCGCGCAGGCCGAGCGCGGCGGCGACGCCCCATTCGTCGTCCTCGGCGGTCGCGAGGGCGAGGGCCCGTGCGTTCACCTCGCGGCTGGCGGCGAGGTCGCCGACGCTGAACAGGCTGTAGGCGCGCAGCCACAGCGCGCGGACGCTGTCCGGCGAATCGGGTACCGGCTGTTCTCCGGTCAGCAGGGCGAACGATCCATTGAGGACAGTGAGCTCCGGATTCGGCCCGACGACCCGGGAAACGGCGGACAGCATCCGGCGGCCTTCGGTGAGCCTGCCGCGCAGCAGCCACCACCAGGACAGCGCCGTGGCGAGCCGCGCCGCCTCGGGGGACGACCGGCAGATCGCGTCGTCCAATGCCGCGCGCAGGTTGCCCGCTTCGACGTCCAGCCGGGTGAGCCAAGCCCGCTGTTCGGCACCGTGCAAGCGGGCGTTCTCGGCGATTTCCAGGTAGTGGCGCAGGTGTCGGCCGCGTGTGGCATCAGGATCCGCCAGCCGCTCGACGGCATACGCGGCAACGGATTCCAACAGCCGATACCGGACGCCGGTCGGCCCGTGCGTGACGGACACGAGCGACCGGTCGACCAGCCGGAGCACGAGGTCGACCACGTCGCCGTCTCCCGCGCAGACGGCTTGGGCGGCGGCGAGATCGAAACTGTCGCGGTGGACGGCCAGTCTGCTGAGGACGGTCCGCTCCGGCTCGCTGAGCAGGTCCCAGCTCCAGTCGAGCACCGCGCGCAAGGTCTGCTGCCGCGCCGGCGCGCCGCGCGACCCCCGGGTCAGGACGGCGAACCGGTCGTTGAGCCGGGCCGCCAGCTCCCGCACGCCCAAGCCGCGCACGCGGGTGGCCGCGAGTTCCAGTGCGAGCGGAAGGCCGTCCAGGCGACGGCAGATTTCGGCGATCGCGTCGGGATCGTCGGCGAAATCCGGGGCGGAGGCGGCGGCGCGTTCGGTGAACAGCCGCACCGCATCGGCGGGCGGCAGCGGTTCCACTGCGAACACGGTCTCGCCCGGCAGTCCGAGCGGTTCCTGGCTGGTGGCGAGAATACGCAGGTCACGGGTGGTGCGGAGGAGCGTTTCGACGAGTTCGGCGGCGGCTTCGACGACGTGCTCGCAGTTGTCCAGGACGAGCAGCGTCCGCCGGTCGCGCAGGGCGGCGGCGAGCCGGTGGAGCGGCGAGGCGGAGTCGGCCGAGTCGCGGATTCCGAGCACGGCGGCGACGGCTTCGGCGAGGTCGGCGGCGGAGCCGCGCACGCCCGCGAATTCGACCAGCCATACGCCGTCCGGGAACTCACCGAGTCCCGCCGTGGCAATCGCCAGCCGCGACTTGCCGACCCCGCCCGGCCCGGTCAGCGTCACCAGCCTCTCCGACAGTCGCGCCAGCCGGGCGAGCGCTTCTTCCCGGCCGATCAGCGGGGTCAACGGCCGGGGCAGATTGCCGCGTGGTTCGGCAGCCAGGCCGGAGTCCTGGCGGAGCAGAGATTCGTACAGCGCGCGCAGCTCCGGGCTCGGGTCGACGCCCAGTTCCTCGGCGAGCCGGGTGCGGAGATCCGTATAGGACGCAAGGGCTTCGCTCTGCCGTCCCCGCAAGTACAGCGCACGCATCTGCGCTGCTCGCAAGCCTTCCCGGAGCGGATGCTGCGCGATGACGTCCGCCAGATCGTCCGCGGGGGAGTAGTCACCCGCTTCGACCTGCGCTTTGGCTCGTTCTTCCACCGCGGCCAGGCGCAGTTCGGACAACCGGTGGACGGCCGATCGCGCGAACTCCTCGTCGGCGAAGTCGGCGAACGCCTCGCCGCGCCACAGATCCAGGGCTTCGGCGAAGCGCGCCGCCCGGGCTCGGGGGTCCGCCGTCGCGCGTGCCTGGGCGACGAGGTCGCGGAACTGGGCGACATCGGAGTGGTCGATCCGCAGCCGGTAACCCGCCGGTTGCCGCTCGACGCCGTCTCGGCCGACGATCCGGCGCAGCTGCGACACCTTGGCCTGCAACGCGCCCGCCGGTTTGCTTGGCGGGTGATCGCCCCAGAGGTCCTGGACGAGGCGGTCCGGGCTGACCGGTCCGCCGTCGTTGGCCAGCAGTGTCGCGAGCAGCGCGCGCACCTTTGCTTCGGGCACGGTGACCGGCGCGCCCGTCTCATTCCAGACGGCGAGCGGGCCGAGTACGCCGAACCGCATGCGTCGCTCCCGTCGCGTCATCAGGCCACCGTCAGTCGATCGTAAACATTCCCGAAGGCCCGGTCCGCACTGTGGGCGCATGAGCTCCACCTCAGCCACCGTCGCTCCCACCGGGCGGCTTCCGCTTTTCGCGCTCCTGTCCCTCGCCACCGCGGTGTTCATCACCAGCCTCACCGAGACGCTGCCCGCCGGTCTGCTGCCCGCGATGAGCGGCTCGCTCGGCGTCAGCGAATCCGCGACCGGGCAGACCGTCACGGTCTACGCGCTGGGCACCGTGCTGACCGCGATCCCGCTCTCCGCGGCCACCTCCGGCTGGCGGCGCAAACGGTTGCTGCTGACCTCGATGGCCGGATTCGCCCTGGCCAACACCGTCACGGCCGTCTCGTCGGAGTACAGCCTGACGATGGTCGCGCGGTTCGTCGCAGGGGTCGCGGCCGGTCTCGCGTGGGCGCTGCTGGCCGGGTACGCCCGACGCCTCGTCGCTCCCGCTTCGCAGGGCCGTGCCATCGCGATCGCCATGGCGGGCATCCCCGTCGCGTTGTGCCTCGGCGTGCCCGCCGGGACGTTCGTCGGCCAGCTCGCCGGCTGGCGTACCGCGTTCCTCGCCATGACCGTGCTCACGCTGGTGTTGCTGGCCTGGATCGGCGCGGCCGTGCCGGACTTCCCCGGACAGCCCGGGGGAGCGCGCCCGAAGATGCTGCCCGCGCTGCGGATCCCCGGAGTCGCGGCGGTCCTGTTCGTCACGCTGGTGTTCGTGCTGGCGCACACCGTGTTGTACGCCTACCTCGCCACCTTCCTCACCGGCCTGGGCATGGGCGACGACACCGACCTGGTCCTGCTGACCTTCGGGCTCGCCTCGATCGCGAGCATCTGGCTCGTCGGCGCGCAGATCCACCGGCGGCTGAGGCTGTTGATGGTCGTCAGCTCACTGCTGGTCGCCGTCGCCGCGGCACTGCTCGCGACCGAGCCCGCGCTCGTGTACGCGGCCGCCGCGTTGTGGGGCCTCGGCTGGGGCGGAGTGCCGACCCTGCTGCAAACCGCCGCCGGAGACGCGGGCGGCGAGTCCGCGGACCCGGTCCAGGCAATGCTCGTGACGCTGTGGAACGCCGCAATGGCCGCCGGCGGCATCGTCGGAGGGGTGCTGCTCGACGCGGCGGGCAGCGCGTCGTTTCCGTGGGCAGTGCTGGTGCTGATGGTGCCGGTGCTAGCGGTGGTCTTGGTCGCGCGACGACACGGTTTCCCGGTGCGGACCGTTTGAGGTCGCGGTCCCTGGCGTCGATTCCGTTGCCGGGCGCGGCGAGATGTACGGCGATCGGCGGGTTTGCGTTGCTGCGTAAGGCGAAACCTTAAATCTTCTTCGTCAGGAAAACCGTCCCGCGAATGTGCTTCCCGAGCGTGTTCGCGGGCGGTTCGGCCACTTCGTACCCGGCGCGCCGGTAGATCGTCAGGTTCCGCTCGCTGCCCGCTCCGGTGTACAGCACCAGACTCGTGGCCTCGGGCGGGGCCTGCTGCTCGGCGTAGCTCAGCAACCACCGCCCGACGCCCTGTCCGGCGAGATCCGGAGCCACCATCAGGCGGCCGATCTCCCAGCGGTCCTCCTTCAGGTGGGCGCGCACCGCCGCGACGAGCCGTCCGCCGATCCGGACTGTCCACACGCGACTGGCTTCGATCCAGCCGCGCACGGTGTCCAGGTCCTCGTGCAGGGCGGGGACATCGAAGGTGTCATTGACGATCGCCTCCGGTACCCAGCAGCACCGTTGCAGCACCAGGAGTTCAGCGGCGTCGCCGGGCTGGGCTTCGGACAGCTGGGCATCGTCGAGCGGCATGGCGGCGAGGTCGGTCACGTCTGGTGATCTTGCGCGCCAGGAAAGGCCCTGTCGACCGAATATCAGTGCGCCTCGCGGGTCGCGGTGTCGAGCGCGGCCAACAGGATTCCGGCGGCCGTCCGCACGACGTCCGCGGTGACGTTGAGCGGCGGCAGCAACCGCACCACGCTGTCGCCGCGTCCGCCCACTTCGACGATGAGCCCGCGCCGCAACGCGTGGTTTCGCACGGCCAGCGCGAGTTCCGACGCTGGTGCGCCGGTACGCGGGTCGGCGAGTTCGATGCCCCACATCAGCCCGGTGCCGCGCACGTCCGTCACCCACGGGTGGCTGGCCAGCGGGGAAAGCAGCTCCTCGAACTGGTGTCCGCGTTCGACGACGTTGTCCAGCACGCTGTCGCGGTTGACGACCTCGATCGCCCGCGCGCCCGCGGCGAAGGCGAGCTGATTGCCGAGGGGGGTGCCGTGCGCGCGAGGGGCCCAGTTGTCGAGGCGTTCGTCGTAGATGATCAGCGAGACTGGCGAGCCGATTCCGCTGAGTGCTTTGGACGCGACGATCACGTCGGGTTCGATGCCGTAGCGCTCGAAGGCGAACCAGGTCCCGGTCCGGCCGCAGCCGGTCCGCAGTTCGTCGACGATCAGCGGGATGCCCAGTTCCCGGGTCAGTTCGCGCACCCGGTGCACGAAATCCGCTCGCGCCGGGACCACGCCGCCGTCGCCTTGCACCAGTTCGAGCAGTACCGCGGCGGGCAGCGGGAGGCCGTCGCCGGATTCGTGCAGCGAGCGTTCGAGCAGGTCCGGGCAGGTCGCCGCGCAGGTGTCGGCATCGGGTCCGGCCGGGCAGCGGGGGCACGAGGAGTACGGCGGGTACTGGGTGCCGGGCAGGGTGCCCGGGCCAGGTCGCCGTCCGGCCGGCCCGGTCAGGCCGAGCGCGGCGTGCGCGCTGCCGTGGAACCGGCCCTGGAAGGACACGACGCCGCCGCGTCCGGTCGCGGTCTTGCACAGCTTCAGCGCGGCCTCGACCGCGTTGGTCCCGGCCGGCCCGCAGAAGTGCAGTTTCATCCTCGAGCGCAGCGCCTCGGGCAGCATCGCGAACTGGGCTTCGGAGAACTCGTCCTTGACCGGGGTCGCGAAGTCGAGCGCGTGGGTCACCTTGCTCAGCTGCGCGGTCATCGCCGCGACCAGTTCGGGATGGTTGTGCCCGAGGGAGAGCACGCCCGCCCCGGCGAGGAAGTCGATGAAGACGTTGCCGTCGGCGTCGCGCACGAAACTGCCCGAGCCCTCGGTGATCGCGATCGGCAGCCGCCGCGGGCCGCCGCGGGCGTTCGGTTCCCGGCGGTCCTGCCGGGCGAGGTACTCGGCCGAGCGCGGGCCGGGCAGATCGCAGTGGACAGCGGGACCGGTGAGCGGCGCGGGATGCGCGAGGATGGTCATCTGGCCTGTTCTCCCCTGGCAGTGGTGGTGTCGCGGCCGGACCCGGCCGCCGGGAGACCGCCCCGTGCGCGGCGGTCTTCCCTCCGAAAAGGGCGTTCGGGATGAACCGTTCCCGCTCGGTGCCGGCGGGGGCCGCCTGGCGCACTTTTTCCCAAACAAACGGAGCAGTGGTTCTCGCGTTTCCTTGCCGGGGCAGAATGCTCCGGTTCCGGCCCGGAGATGCGTTCCGCCGACGGCGCGCGGAGCGTCCGTCATGCGCTTCTCCTCCTTTTCGCAGGGATTCGCGCACCGCCGGAAAAGGGACGGCGGCGAGGAAAACGGCGGGTCGCGGGCAGAGGCGGGAGAGGGTCGCGTTCGGCGCGGCCCTCCCCGGGGTTGCCTCCCTGGAATACCGCGGGGCACAGCGTAGCGCAGCCGTCGTTGGAGGAACGACGCGTTGTCCGGCGGCGGACGGCACCCGGTTCCGGAAAGGAAAGAATCGGCCGGGATGAGGCAAGGCAATGCGCCAGGAGAGTGAACGCGGCGATTTCGCGGAGTTCGCCGTGCTGGGCTGATGGACTGAATCGGCAACGGTGTTCGCGGCGACGCGAAACGGGGCGTGAATATTCACCTTCCGTTTCCGGTGTGTGAATCAGGGGAGGAGGATCGCGGGACGCGATGGTTTCTGGGTGGTCGCGGGATATGCCGGATGAGGAAAATGCCGAGGTTTCCCATCCTTTTCGCCGTCGAGGTTGGGGTGCGGGTGCTGTTTCCGTCGAGGACGGGCGGCGGACGGCGGTTTCAGCGGCCGGACTCGGCGGGGCGGCGGCGGTGGTCCAGACCATATAGGCGGTCTGGCCCGGCGGTCCGCTGGTTCAGACCGCGGTGGCGGCGGATGGCGGGCGCGGGTGCGTCCGGGGGAGCGGGCCTGGTCTGGCGGGATCTGCGCGGCCGGACCGAGGGTCGTAATGGGGGTGAACGAGGTCCGCGGAGGCGTGTTGATCTCGACCGTAATAACGGTGACACATGAAGATACCTAACTATACCGATAGTAAGAAAGTTACCAACGTTGCTAATTTTGCCCGGGTTGACGCATCGATCTGGTGAATGAACGTTGCGGTTGAGCCGTGATCGACTCACTAAGTGTCCAGTTGTAGGCATGACGCACCGTCGCCTGACTGCTACGCGCCGAGGCGATCTGTGGCCGATCCCACTGACTCTGTACACCTGCTGTTTCCGTTTCGTAATCTTCTCGAGCTTTCGCGGTGACCTGCGATCTACCCCGAGGATCAGCGACCCGGAAGCCGCCGCGCACCGTCGCGGCTCGCTGCCCAGATCGGGCGCGAGGACGGTGGTGCGGCGTGGACAGCGAAGGAGCCCACCCACCGTGGGACGGCACAGCAAACCCAGCAAAACGAAAACAGTTCTCCAGCGCACCGGTGCGACCGCGGCTCTCGCGGGCGCCACCCTCGGCGGCATCGGCCTCGCCGGGGCCGGCACGGCCAACGCCTTCCCGGGGCAGGCCGGCATCGTCAAGTGCGAGAGCAGCGGCAACCCGACCGCGGTCAACAACACCGCGGCGGGCCAGCGCGCGGGCCGCCCCGCCGGCCTGTTCCAGATCGTCACGAAGACGTGGCTCGCGAACGGCGGCGGCCAGTTCGCCCCGACGGCCGACAAGGCCACGCCCGCGCAGCAGCAGATCGTCGCGGACCGGATCTACGCGAAGCAGGGCTCCGCCCCGTGGCAGTGCCGCGGCGGTTCCGGCCCGGCGAGCTACGCGGACTTCGGCGGCGACACCTCCGGCGGTTCCGCCGAGGTCGAGGCCGCGGCCGCGAAGCCGAAGGTCGAGGTCAAGGCCGAGGCGACGGTCAAGTCCGCGCCGAAGCACGCCGCGCCTGCCTCGAACCCGGACGGCAGCTACACCGTCGTCGCCGGCGACACGCTGTCCGGCATCGCCAAGAACCTCGACGTCGACGGCGGATGGCAGCACCTGCAGCAGCTGAACGCGAAGTACATCCCCGACGCCAACCTGATCCTGGTCGGCCAGAAGATCGTCACGAAGTAACCCGCCGAGGCCCCGGCCGGGCCCGCGCCGCTTTCCCCCGGGCGGCACGACCCCGGCCGGAGGCCGCCGGTGCACGCGCGCGCAAGTGCGCTCGGGCACCGACGCGCGCCCCCGGCGGCCGGCGTGCGGGGCGAACGGGCCCGCATCGTGGGAACACGGGCCGGTCCGCGCCGCACGCCCTGCCTCGAGGGCGCATAACGCCAGCGACGGTCGGCGGCGCGAGTTTGTCTCGCCGAGGCCGACGCGCCGGAGTTACCCGGCTCCCGCTAGGCCCGCCGAGGCGCACTTGACCAACGCCGATTGCGCGACCGAGTCTGCCTCCGAAGGCCAGCGATGGTTGATGGCGCTGGTTTGTCCTGCCGTGGACGGCGTGCTGGATTCGCCTGGCTTCCGCCAGATCCGCGGACGAGCGTTTGGTCAGCGGTGATTGCGGGATCGAGTCTGCCTGCGAACGCCAACGAGGGTCGGCGGCGGGGGTTTGTCCTGCCAAGGCCGACGCTCTGGATTCGCCAGGCCAGCCGACGCGCGCTTGGCCGACGGCGCTTGCGCGACCGCCCCTGCTTTCGGAACTCGACACGGCGCGGCCGCCGATTTGTCGCTAAGTGCGCACTCGCAGCGGAATAGTCCGCAGCAACGAGAGCGCATCAGCACTCGCACTGCCCGGCTCAGCCTGATAAATGATCAACTGCTGCCCAGGCGCGCTGCGCACGTCGAACGCCTGATAGGTCAGCGTCAGCGGCCCGACCGCCGGATGCACGAGATGCTTCGGCTCGCGAGTCTTTCCGCGTACCTGATGGGTTTCCCACAGCGCACGGAATTCCTCGCTGCCCTCGCTGAGTTCCGCGACCAACCGCGGCTGGGCGGGGTCTCCGGCTGCCGCGCGGAGGTTCGCCACGGTGGCTTGGGCGGTCCAGTCCCAGCGGGCGTAGAACTCGCGCCCCGCCGGGTCGAGGAACGTCATTCGCGCCAGGTTGTCCGCTGCGCTGAAGGGGGAGAACAGCGCGTCGGCGAGGGTGTTCGCGGCCAGGATGTCCAGGACGCGGTTGATTACGAACGCGGGCGCGTGCGGATGGCTGTCCATGAGCTGCCGGAGTTCGGGGCTCACTGTGCGGGGCGCGGGGGAAGGCACGTCAGGCGGGGCGGTGCCGGCGAGGCGGTACAGGTGTTCGCGCGCGTCGGGGTCCAGGTCCAACGCGCGGCTGAGGGCGTCGAGCACCTGCGGTGACGGCCGGGTTTCGCGGCCCTGTTCCAACCGCGCGTAGTAGTCGACGTTCACCCCGGCCAGCACGGCGACTTCCTCGCGGCGCAGCCCGTTGACCTTGCGCCTGCCGGAGTAGCGCACGTCGGCGTCCTCCGGGGTGCGTTGTGCGCGGCGTGCGCGCAGGAAGTCGCCCAGTTCCGTACTGCCCATGCGACCCAGGGTAGGCGGCGGCTGGGTGGGTGTGGCACGTCCTGTCACCAAGATCCGTAGCCGCTGAGACTGGTCGGCATGACGAAGGAATTGGCGGGAAAGACCGCGCTGGTCACGGGGGCCGCGCGCGGGGTTGGCGCGGCGACGGTCGCTTGGCTGCACGAGCACGGGGCAAGTGTGCTGGCGACCGATGTCCGGCCCGCGGTGCAGGAACTCGCCGACCGGTTCGACCGCGTGGCGACACTGGTCGGCGATGTGTCCGAAGAGGACGTCGCGGTGCGGTCGGCGGCGACGGCGCTCGAACGGTTCGGCGGTCTCGACATCCTGGTCGCCAACGCCGGTCGTTCGGTGAACAAACCGGTCACCGAGACGACCGCGGCGGACTGGGACGAGGTGATGTCCGTCAACGCCCGCGGTGCGTTTCTGCACGCGCGAGAGGCGTTTCGGGTGATGCGCGACTACGGCGGGGGAGCGATCGTCACTGTCGGCTCGTTCGCCAGCACGGTCGGGCTGGCCGAGGCAGCGGCGTACAGCGCGTCCAAAGGAGCGCTGGCGCAGTTGACAAAAGTGCTTGCGCTGGAAGGCGCTCCGCACGGAATCCGCGCGAATGTTGTTGCCCCAGGCGTGATCGAGACAGACCTGCTGGACACCTTCCGCGCCGACAGCCGGGCGTATCTGCGGTCCTTCGGCGACGCTCACCCTCTCGGCCGGGTCGCGCAACCCGAAGAAATCGCCGAGGTGATCGGCTTTTTGGCTTCGCCGCGGTCCGCGTTCGTCACCGGCGCCGTCGTCGCGGCCGACGGCGGCTACACCGCGGCGTGATTTCCCTCCGACGAAAGGAATACCCCATGCGGCTCAACGGAAAGGTCGCGTTGCTCACCGGAGCGACCGGCGGTATCGGACAAGCCACGGCGGAACTGTTCGCCCGCGAAGGCACCAGCCTGGTCGTCACCGATGTCGACCGGGAAGCCGTGGAAAAGCTCGCGGCGAGGCTGGAAACCGACGTGCTGGCCGACCGGTTGGATGTGTCGTCGCCGGAAAACTGGCGCGAAACCGTCGAACGGACCCGGCAGCGTTTCGGCCGGCTCGACATTCTCGTCAACATCGCCGGGATCGTGGACTGGCCGGGCGTCGAAGAAACCACGCCGGACGCCTGGGACCGGGTGATCGCGGTCAATCAGACCGGTACCTGGCTCGGGATGAGGACGGCCATGCCCCTGTTGCGCGCCTCCGGCAACGGATCGGTGGTCAACACTTCCTCGGTGCTGGGCCTGGTCGGCAGCGGCGCGGCCGCCGCGTACCAGGCGTCGAAGGGCGCGGTGCGGTTGCTGACCAAGACCGCCGCCGTCGAATACGCGACGCGCGGGGTCCGGGTCAATTCGGTGCATCCGGGCGTCATCGCCACGCCGATGATCCAGGACCTGCTCGACGAGCAGGGCGACCGGCAGCCCGACATCGTCCGCACGCCGATGCGCCGCGCGGGCAGCCCCGCCGAGGTCGCGCACGCGATGCTTTTCCTGGCCAGCGACGAGTCCTCCTTTGTCACCGGAACCGAACTGGTGGTGGACGGCGGGCTCACCGCGCACTGATCGCGCATCATCTACTATCCGCCGTAGTACAGCCTCCCGAGGTCCGGCGAGAGGGGCACCGTGGTGGGTGCCCGCACACGGCGTTCGAACTGCTGGAGCGAGAAGGCGCCGCTCTCCGGGACGGTGATCGAGGCCGGTCCGGCGAGCGGGTTCGGGCTGTGGGTCCGCGTCCGGCACGAGGACGGGACCGTCTCCGTGTACGGCCACCTCAAACCGCTATTCGGTCTCCGTCGGAGAGCGCGTGGCAGCCGGGCAGGTCATCGCCGAGTGGGCAACCGTGGGCAGTCGACCGGACCGCATCTGCACTTCGAGGTTTGGTCGGCCGGCGAGCGCAAGACTGATCCGCTGCGGCGGCTGTCGGACCGCGAGGGTGACCTCGGGTGGACGTGCGGACGGGGCGTGCGGGACAATGCATGCACGTTTCGCTATATGTCAGGACGGTGCGGGGTGAGCGAGCACAACACGGGGCACGGACACGGCCACGGGGTCGCGGCGGGAGCGGACCGCGGGTGGCTGGTGCGGGCTTTGGTGCTGATCGTCGGGTTCATGGCCGTCGAGCTGGTCGTCGGCCTGCTCGCCGGGTCGCTCGCGCTGATCACGGACGCGGGCCACATGCTGACCGACGCCGCGTCGATCGTTCTCGCCCTGGTCGCGATCCGGCTGGCCGCGCGTCCGGCGAAGGGCGGGTTCACCTACGGGCTCAAGCGTGCGGAAATCCTGTCCGCGCAGGCCAACGGGATCACCTTGCTGCTGCTGACCGCGTGGTTCCTCTACGAGTCGGTGACCCGGCTGATCGCACCGCCGGAAGTCCAGGGCGCGCTCGTGCTCTTCACGGCACTGGCCGGGATCGTCGTGAACGTCGCGGCCAGCTGGTGCATCAGCCGGGCGAACCGGTCGAGCCTGAACGTCGAGGGCGCGTTCCAGCACATCCTCAACGACCTGTACGCGTTCATCGCGACCGCGGTCGCCGGCGCGGTCGTGTGGGCGACGGGCTTCGCTCGCGCGGACGCGATCGCCGCGCTCGTGGTCGCCGCCCTGATGGCGAAGGCGGGGTGGGGGCTGGTCCGCGAATCGGGCCGGATCTTCCTGGAGGCCGCGCCCGCGGGGATCGATCCGGAGACGGTCGGGGACCAGGTGGCGTGCGTCCCGGACGTGGTGCAGGTGCACGACCTGCACATCTGGCAGATCACCTCGGGCGAGCCCGCGCTGTCCGCGCACGTGCTGGTGCGGCCCGCCGCCGACTGCCACGCGGTGCGCGCCGGGATCGAGGAGATCATGCGGTCCCGGCATCGGCTCGACCACACGACGTTGCAGGTGGACCACGTGGACGAGGACCGGGCGGAGCATTGCGAGCGGTCGCACGGGCCGACTTACCGGTTCACCGGACGGCGCTGATTCCGCGAGCGAACCCTAGGATGCGGAGCGTGCACGGACTGGGCGAGCTGGAATCCGCGGCGATGGACGTCTTGTGGCGCGCGGGCGAAGCGCGCACGGTCCGCGAAGTGCTGGACGAGCTGAACCGCGACCTCGCCTACACCACCGTCCTCACCGTGCTCGATCATTTGCACCGCAAAGGCTGGGTGGCACGCGAAAAACGCAGCCGCGCCTACTGCTACACGCCGACCCGCTCGCGAGAAGAAGCCGCGGCGCGCGCGATGCGGAACCTGCTCGCCGACGTCGGCGATCCCGATGGGGTGCTGCTGCATTTCGCGCAGTCGGCGTCCGAGGGGGAGCGGGAAGCGTTGCGGCGCGGGCTGCGGAAGCGCGCGTGATCGTCTCCGCGGCGCTCGTCTTGACCGCGGCGATGGCGGGCTGCTGCGGACCGTTGTTGCTGCGCTGGGCATTGCGGGCGCGGATGCCTGCGCCGGTTCGCCTTGCCGCGTGGATTCTGTTGCTGGGCAGCATGATCGCCGCCGGAACAGGTGCGGTTGCGGCGGCGTTCGGAGCGGGACACGAGGTGGCGCGGCGGTTGGTCGCGCGGCCGCGTCTCGACGTCTTGCCCCACCGCGAGGTGCTGCATCTGGACGAGGTGGTCGGCGGATCGGGCGCGCTGCTCGTGGCGGGCGCGGCCGGGGCGTTCGCGGCGGTGGTCGACCACGAACGGTCCCATCTGCGTGGACGCCATCACTGGCTGGTCGGGTTCGCGCACGCGGTGGCGGCGGCACTGCCGTTCGTCCCGCTGAGCGCGGATGCCGCGGCTGGCCGTCGGCGCGGACCGGCGACGGTCCGTGCTGCGCTGGCACGGATGCATCCAGCGCGTTCGGCGGTCACCGCACTGAGGCTGGAGCACCTCGCCCGCAGCCACGACACCGCGACAGCGGACGGCCTTCTGGCCCTCGCCGCGGCAGCGTTGCTCCCCGTCAGCATGGCCGCGACCCTGATCGTCGCCGGAGCCGGGACGGCTGCTCCCGCCCTGCTCCACGCCTGACCGGTATGACTACTATGTCCGGTAGTAAGGCGAATGGGGGCGAATCAGGTGCTGGGGCGAAAAACGCAGATCATCGCGGGGATCCTTGCCGGGCTGGCGTTGACGGCGGGGTGCACGGCCACACCGGATCCCGGCCCCGCCGCCGACCAGAAGACGAGCGCCGCGACGGTGCCCGCGACCCTCGACCTCGGGCCGAAGGACGGCGCGAAAGACGTGGCGCCCGGCGAACCCGTCACCGCGGTAGCCGGCGGGGGGACGCTGAGCGAGGTCACCCTCGCGGCCGCGGACGGCGCCGCGGTTCCCGGCGAGATGGACCCGGCGAAGCAGCGCTGGACTACCAGCAAGCCCCTCGAATACGGCACGAAGTACACGCTCACTGCACGCTCGGCCGGCGCGGACGGCAAGCCGGTGACCCGCACCAGCACCTTCGCCACCGCGACCGCCCGGGCGCGGGCGTATCCGTCGGTGATCCCGCTCGACGGCGAGACCACCGGGGTCGGCATGCCGATCACGGTCAAGTTCTCCGCGCCGGTCACGGACAAGGCCGCCGCCGAGAAGATGCTCACCGTCACCTCGGACAAGCCCGCCACCGGGGCGTGGCGCTGGTTCGGCGACGACGAGGTGCATTACCGCACCAAGGAGTACTGGCCCGCATACTCGACGATCACCCTCGACATCAAGATCGCCGGCCGCGCGCTCGGCAACGGGGTGTTCGGCAAGGCCGACCGCAAGATCACCTTCAAGACCGGGCCGTCGATCATCTCGAAGGTGTCCGACCACGAAAAGCAGATGCGGACGTACAAGGACGGCCAGCTCGTCCTGACGTCTCCGGTCAGCCTCGGCAAGCCGTCGGCGCGCAGCGTCTCCGGCACGATGCTGATCATGACCGTGCAGTCGCCGTACACAATGGACTCCAGCACGTACGGCGTCCCCACCGACTCGCCGGGCGGCTACCGCACCACGGTCAAATACGCGCTGCGGCTCACCAACTCGGGCCAGTTCCTGCACTCCGCGCCCTGGTCGGTCCGGCAGCAGGGGCGTACCAACACCTCGCACGGCTGCCTGAACGTCAGCGTCGAGAACGCGAGGTGGTTTTACGAGAACTCCCATCGCGGGGACGTCGTTGTCGTGACCGACACCGGAGTGGACGTCAAACCCGGCGACGGCTGGACCGACTGGCGCTTCAGCTGGGAGGAATGGCAGAAGAAGGTCTGATCCACCCCGGGCAGCGGCGCACCGGGGGTGCCGATGCGCCGCCGCGCGCGGATCAGACGGACTGCCGGGGCCGCGGAGAAAGCACGTCCTCTCCGTAGATGCCCCGCAGCCAGTTGGTCTGGTAGATCGTGTCGAGGTAGCGCTCGCCGAGGTCCGGGGCGACGGCCACCGCAGTCAGATGGTGCGCGTCGTGTTCGGACAGCCAGCCGGTGGCCCCGCTGACCACCGTCCCGGTCGAGCCGCCGAACAGGAACCCGTTGCGCGCCAGCCGGTGGCACGCCCGGACCGCGTCCGGTTCCTCGACCAGGACCACGTCGTCCACATAGGACTCGTCGAGGATCGGCGGGCGCACGCTGGTGCCCAGTCCCGGCAGCATCCGCCTGCCCGCCGGGCCGCCGAAGGTCACCGAGCCGACGCTGTCGATCGCGACGATCCGGACCGGCCGCCGCCACTGCCGGAAGAACCGCGCGCAGCCCATCAGGGTGCCCGTGGTGCCCGCGCCGACGAACAGCACGTCGAGATTCGGGAACGCGGCGGCGATTTCCGGTCCGGTGCGGTGGAAATGCGCTCCCCAGTTGTCCGGGTTGGTGTACTGGTTGAGCCAGACGTAGCGCTCGTCGGAATCGCACAGCATGCGCACGTGGTCGATGCGCGCCCCGAGGAAACCGCCTTCGGGAGTGGGTTCGGTGACGATGTGCACCTCGTTGCCGAGCGCCTCGATGGCGCGGCGCGTCGCCAGGTTGCACCGCGAATCGGTGACGCACAGGAATTTGTACCCCCGGCTGGCCGCGATCACGCTCAGCGCTACGCCGAGGTTGCCCGAGGACGACTCGACGATGATCGAGCCCGGCCGCAGCAGGCCGTCGCGTTGGGCCGCGTCGACCATCTCGGTCGCGGCCTTCAGCTTGATGGAGCCGGCGAAGTTGAACCCCTCGCACTTGAGGTAGAGCGAATAGCCGAAACTCCAGCGGAGGTCGACATACAGCGCCTCCTCGTTGAAGGCTTCGGGAACGGTGATGACTGGCACAGTGGTCTCCTCGTCAGGCAAAGCTCAGTGGCGGACGGCGCTCAGCCATACCGGCGCAGCTCGTGGAAAAAGTCCTCGATGACGTGCAGTCCGCCGGCGTCGGACACTCTCTCGTGGACGAAGGCCCCGACCGCGAGGTCGAGGACGCCGAGCCCGAACGGGGAGAAGATCAACGGCTGGCCGGCGGGCGGTCTGACCCGGCCGGACAGCACGTCGTCGAGGGTGCCGAGCAGGAAATCCCGGCTGCCGGTGCGTTGTTCGACCAGGTGCGGCGAGGTGTTGGCCTTGAGGCAGTGGTCGACGTCGTCGACGATGTTCGCCGAAGCCAGCAGGACTTCCGGCGCGAGGTCGCGCAAGGACACGTGCAGGACCAGCGGATTGTGCGAGAACCACGAGGGATCGTGCACGTGCGGTTCGCCGGCGATGGTCGCGAAGACCACCAGATCGCTGTCGCGGACCAGACCCTCGGCGGTCTCGTGGACGCTGATCTCGCCGGCGAACCCGGACTGCTCCAGGTAGCCGCGGAATCCGGCGGCGCTGTCCGGATGCAGGTCGTGCACGTTGATTTCGTCGAACTCCCAGCCGGTCCCGGCGAGGAAGGTGTGGATGTAGCGGGCGATCAGGCCGACGCCGAAGAATCCGGCTCGCCGGGGACGGCCGCGGGTCCGGCTGAGCCAGTCCGCGGCGAGCGCGGCGGAGGCGGCGGTCCTGGTCGCGCTGATGATGGAGCTTTCCAGGCAGGCGAACGGATAACCGGTCGCGAGGTCGTTCAGGATCAGCACCGCCGACGCCCTCGGGATCCCCGCGGCCACGTTGCCCGGGAAGCTGGAAATCCACTTCAGGCCCGCGACGTTCGTCGTGCCGCCGAGCGAGGCGGGCAGGGCGATGATCCGGTCGGCCGGGCGGTCGGGGAAGCGCAGGAAACAGGACGGCGGATTGACCGAATCGCCGGAGCCGTGCACCCGGTAGGCGGTCTCGACGAGGTCGACGATCTCGCGTTCGCGCCCGGACAGCGCCCGCTGGACCTGGGCGCCGGAGATCACCGCGAACGGCGGCACGGCGACCGGGTCCGCGGACGCGGATTCGGCGGTGAAAGAGTGTGCGGTCACTGGGTTTCCCCCTCGGAACGCAGCGAGCAGTCGGAAAGCCGTACCGGGTCGGCGAGCCCGACGAGCACCTCGCGCGGGCCCTCGTAGGCGTCCCGGCTGTGCGCGGTGCGGACGTTGTCGACCAGCAGCAGATCTCCCGCCTGCCACGGTTCGCGCACGGTGTGTTCCGCGTACACCTCGTTGAGCAGCTGCACGACGTCCTCGCCGATCGGGTCGCCGTTGCCGAAGCGGGTGGTGAACGGAAGCCCGTCCGCTCCGTAGATGTCGACGAGGTACTCGCGCACCTCGGGGGCCATCGTCCACTCGTTGAGGAAGGCGATCTGGTTGAACCAGCAGGGCCGGCCGCTGACCGGATGCCCGACGATCGCGTCACGGCGCTGCCGGGTGCGCAGGCCGCCGTCCGCTTGCCAGGCGAACTCGATCCGGTTGGCCCGGCAGTAATTCTCGATCGCGGAACGGTCGTCGGTGCCGAACGCTTCGGCGACCGAGGCTCCGATCTCGTCGTTGAAGCTGCGGGTGAGCAGCCAGCCGTCGCGCTCGAACCGCGCGCGCAGATCGGCGGGCAGCGAGGCCAGGACGGCGGTCGAATCGCCGACTCCGGTGACCCCTCCGGAGGACGGCGGGCTGACGCAGGCGAAGAGCATCAGGCCTGGGAATTCGAGGGCGTAGCTGAGTTCGTGGTGCATGCACATCGGCTGGTTCGGCGGCCATTCGGTCGAGGAGTGCACCCCGCCGGGGTACGCCGTGCGGGGCGCGAAGGCCTCCCGCTCGGTCATCAGCAGGTCGGTCAGCCTCCCGAACACGGCCGCGACGGCGGTCTGGTCGGCGAGCCCGAGACCTCGGACGAGCACCGCGCCGTGTTCGGCGACAAGTCTTCGCACCGTCTCCCGGTGCGTGCTCGCCCAGCCGGCCGGGTCGCCGCCCGCCTCGGCCCGCAGCACCGCGGGGAGGCCGGGACGGAAATCCGGCTCGGGCGGAGAAGTCTTCGGCAGGAATTTGGACAACGACATCAGGCGATCCTTCCGATTTCCGTGGCGGGAGAGGGTCAGGAGAGGCGCGACCGGCTGTCGAGCAGCGCGGCCAGGTCGGCGAGCACGGGGTGCGCGGCGACGTCCTTGATCGAGACCGCGCGGTCGAGCGCGATCGCCAGTTTCACCGCGGACAGCGAGGTGCCGCCCCGGTCGAAGAAATGGTCCCGGCGGCCGACCTGGCCGGGCCGGAGGCCGAGCACCTGCGCCCAGGCCGCGGCGAGCCGCTGTTCGGCGCCGGTGACCGGTTCGTCGTAGTCCTCTTCCGCGGCGTCGAGGTCGACAGCCAGCGCGGCGAGGTTCTTCTTGTCGATCTTTCCGTTGGCGGTCAGCGGCAAGCGCTCCCGCCAATGGAACGCCGAGGGGAGCATGTACTCCGGCAGCGCGGCCCCGAGGTGCTCCCGCATCAGTTCGTGGTCGAGCGGTTCCCGGCCGGAGTAGAACGCGACGAGCTGTTTGCCTTGCCCGCCGCGATCGGCCACGACTACGGCACCGTCGCGCACCCCGGGCACTCGCAGCAGCGTGTTCTCGATTTCGCCGATCTCGATCCGGAAACCGCGGATTTTGACCTGCGAATCGCGTCGGCCGAGGAATTCCAGCTTGCCGTCCGGAAGCCAGCGGCCGTGGTCGCCGCTGCGGTAGAGCCGCGAGTCCGGACGGTGCGGGTCGGTGGTGAACGCCCGCGCCGTGCGTTCCGGGTCGTTGACATAACCGCGGCCGACGCACACCCCGGAGAACACGATCTCGCCGGGCGCGCCGAGAGGGACCGGGTCGAGCCGCTCGTCGACGACGTACACGCGCACGTTCTGCACCGGCGGCCCGAGCGGCACCCGCTCCCGCGCCGGCGCGCGGTCCATCACCTCGTGGTTGGTGTCGTCCGAGGTTTCGGTGAGGCCGTAGGCGTTGACCAGCTTGACCTCCGGCATCGCGGCGAACCAGCGTTGCGCCAGCTCGGTCTTGAGCGCCTCGCCGGTCACCGAAACACAGCGCAGATCCGGCAGCGCGACCGGGTTCCGGTCCACCGCGGACAGGACGACCTCGAGATACGAGGGCACGACCTGCAGTACGGAGACCCGGCCGCGGGCGAGTTTGGCCACGAACCGGTCGGCGTCGAGGATCACGTCCTGTTCGATCAGCAGCGTGGTCCCGCCGACCAGCAGCGCGGAAACCAGCTGCCACAAGGAGATGTCGAAGCACTGCGGCGCGACCTGCGCCACCACCGAATCCTGGGTGATGCCGAGGTCGTTGATCTTGGCGTAGAGATGGTTGACCATTCCGGCGTGCTCGCACATCGCGCCCTTCGGCTCGCCGGTCGAGCCCGAGGTGAAGTAGATGTAGGCGAGCTGGCCGGCGTCGACGGCGAGGTCGAGATCGTCTTCGGAGTGGTCCTCCTCGTACGCGGCGTCCACGAACAAGGTGCGCACGCCGGGCAGCGATTCGACCGCCTTCCGCAGTGTGGCGGTGCTGCCCGGTTCGGTCAGCACCAGTTCGCAGTCGGCCCGGCGCAGCGTGGTCGCGATGCGGTCGGTCGGGAAATGCGGCTCGATGGGCAGGTAGACGCCGCCCGCCTTGAACACCGCGAGCACGGCGGCCATCCAGTCCAGATTGCGTTCGGTCACCACCGCGACGACGCCCTCGCGCCGCAGCCCGCGCGCGACCAGTGCCCTCGCCAGGCGGTTGGCGCGCCCGTTGAGCTCCCGGTACGTCCACTGCCGGTCGCCGTGCACCGCGGCGATCGCGTCCGGATGCCGGGCGACGCTGCGCTGGAACAGCTCGTGGCAGCGCAGGTCCGGCACTTCGACGTGCGGCCCGGCGAGCCCTTCCAGCTGCAGTTTGAGTTCCGCGGCCGAGAGCAGTGTCGTTTCGCGGTGCGGTGCGGCGACGTCGATGCGGATCAGCGTGAGCGCGCTCAGGTGGTAGCCGAGGATGCGCTCGGCGGCTTCGGAATCCAGCACCTCGGTGCGGAAGCGCAGCCGGAGTGTCTCCAGCTCCGGGGAAACGTCCAGCCGCAGCACGGTGTCCGCGGCGAGATCCCCGCCGGTGCCGGTCGGGTCGAAGACCGTCTCGAACGGCGGCTCGGCGAGACCGAGTTCGGCGCGCAGCTCCTCGACCGGGAAGTCCCGGAACTCCCGGGTCTCCGCGTCGATCCGCGCGGTGTGCTCGATCAGGTCGCGCCAGGTCTCGGCCTCGGTGCTGAGCCGGCACGGCAGTGGTGCTCCGCCCGGCTCGGCGACGTAGCCGGTGCACACCTCGGCTTCGCCGGACAACGCGGCGAGCACCTTGGCGTGCGCGGCGAGCAGCACCGAACTCAGCGGCACCCGCAGCTGGTCGGCGAGCAGCCGCAGCGCGGCCGCGAGGCCCCGGGGGACCGGCGTTTCGTGGTCGCCGATCGCGGTGCCGGCCTCCAGCGTCCAGCGCGGGACGCTGGTGCGGCCGCCCGCGGTGAGTACTTCGCGCCAGTGCTCGCGAACCGCTCCCAGTCCGGTTCTCATGGGTTGTCCTTCCCGTGGTTGTCTGTGCTCCGTCACGATTTCCCCGCCAGCTGACGGCGGCCGGCCCGGATTTCGTGCGCGGGGTTCCCGCCCCAGTGCGCGCCGTCCGGGACCTCAGTGCCCTTCATGAGGAAGGAATCGGGGGCGAGCGTCGAGCCCTCGCCCATCGTCACGCCGTAATGCACGAGCGCTCCGACGCCGACCGTGCACCCGCTGCCGAGGCAGATGCGGTCCATCTTGAAACCGCCGTCCTCCTGCGAATGGCACTGGACGACGGACCCGGCGTTGAGGGTGACGTCGTCTCCTATGCGCACCAACGTTTTTTCGATGATGCCGGCGCCGTCGTCGAACAACCGCTTGCCGACCTTGATGCCCAGCATCCGCCACAGCACGCTCTTGAACGGGGTGCCGTTGAGCGCTTGCAGGTGGGCGTTGGTCGCGGCCGCTTTCCAGAACCGTTCCTGCCGCCAGAACCGCCGGTCGTAGATCGAGCACGACACCGGGCGCAACGGCCGGACGAGGACCGTGATCCGTTCCAGCGCGACGAAATAGCCGATGCCGTATAGCAGGAAAGCCACGGTGTCGACCGCGAACAGCGGCGGGCCGATCAGGTCGTAGTAGACGTCCGAGGCCCACGTCAGCAGCAGCATCCCGTAGAAGAACAGCCACTGGGCCAGGCAGTACAGCAGCATGCCCCCGGCGTTGTGCCGCGTCTTGGCGGCCAGCCTGCGCCGGAGTTCCTCCGGGGTCTTCGGATGGTCGAACTGGCTGTCGCGCTCCACCGAGCGCGGGATCTCGAAGCTGGGGGAGCCGAGCAGCCCGACGCCCTCGCGCACCGGGCCGTCGAGCGGCACCAGGACTTTGGTGGCGAGCAGGCAGTTGTCCCCGGTCCTCGCCCCGGCGGGATAGACGACGTGGTTGCCGAGGAAGTTCCGCGCCCCGACGCGCACCCGGGAAAGCCGGAAGGAGGTGCTGGTGTACTCGGCGTTGACCACCGACAGCCCGTCGGCGACCATCGTGCCCGCCCCGGCCTCGAACAGGTACGGGTTCTCGTATTTCTCCTCGAGCCCGAAATTGGACCCGGTCTGTTCCTCCTTGGAGACCTTGCAGCCGACTGCGCGCAGGTAGTGCACGATCGCCGAGCTGTCGCCGAGGAGCGTTTTGAAGAACCGCAGGTTGGCGAGCGCGCGGATGGCGCGGTGCGCGGTGTAGCGGAGGGTGTAGAGGCGGTAGACCTCGCCGGGCTTGAGCGCGAGGTTCAGCAGCCGCGGCACCAGGGTGACGATCAGCAACCCGGCGAGGCGCAGGCCGAAGTACAGGACGAAGGAGAGGACGAGGGCCTTCCCGTAGAACTGCGGGGAGGTGAAGTCGAGGACGGCCGAGCCGAGTCCCATCGCCGGGCTGAGGTTCGGCAGCGTGGTCAGCACGAAGGCGACCAGGCCGAGCACCAGCGGGGCCAGGAAGAAGACCGCGGTCAGCGTCTGGCGCACGGCGAAGAACGCCCGCAGGACGGTGCCGCAGGCCCGCGGCTCGACTCGCCGGTAGTGCACGTCGGCGGGGACGGCGGGCACGCCGTGCCAGCTCTGCCCGCGCGGAACCGCTTGCCCGGCGTGCAGGGACGAGGCGTGGCCGAGCTGGGCGTTGTCGCCGATCCGGGTCTCGATGTCGAGGACGGACATCTCGCCGACGTAGGAGTGCGCGCCGAGCACGACCGGTCCGGTCCGGATCAACCCGTGCTGCGCGCGATAGGTGGTGAAGTAGGTGTCCTTGCAGACCACCGTGCCTTCCCCGATGGTCAGCAGATCGGTGCACACCGGGACGAAGCGCGAGAAGATCGTCACGCCCTTGCCGATGTTCGCGCCGAGCGCGCGCAGGTACAGCGAATAGAGCGGGGAGCCGACGAACAGCGGGACCAGCAGGTTCCGCTGGACGAGCGTCTTGACGACCCAGAATCGCACGTAGCCGAGGGTCCACACGCGGATTTCCGCCGGCTTCCAGCGGCCGACGAGGATCCATTTGAGCGCGATCGGAAGGGTGCACAGAATGATCAGCACCACCGCGCCGAAACCGACCGCCCGCAGGTAGTAGCCGAGCAGTCCGGCGCCGGCCAAGATCCAGTCGGTTCCCGCGCCGAGCACCTGGGCCACCAGGAAGGAATAGGCGAGGAAGATCGTCGCCTGCAGGATTCCGCAGCCGAAGTATTCGAGCCGGCTCGCCCGTCTCGGCGGCTCCGCAGGTGCGGGATCCGGCTCCGCGGCGGGGACTTCCTCCGTTTCGGCCAACGCGGAGACGAGACGGGCGATGGTCGGGTTCCGGTAAATGTCCTTGATGGAGACGGAGGGCAGATCGGCACGTTTGCGCACTCGCGCGCAGAACTGTGCCATCACGAGCGAGTTGGCCCCGAGATCGGCGAAGAAGTCGCTGTCGACCGACACGGTGTCCTGCCCGGTGACCTCGGCCATCACCTGGGCGAATGCTTCCTCGGTGTCGGGCGCCGGGCCGGAGCGGGCGGCCGGGTACTCGGTGAGATCCATATTCCTCATCATCGGTTCATGTAACGCCGGCGTAACCGACGGACGTCGGTGTTGACAATTTCGTGACCTGTTCGATGCGCCTCGCGGCTGACAAATACGGCACGGGCGAAGATTGAGGTCTAGACCACCTGAAAGACCATTATTCTGGCAAAGAGGTCTAATGCCGCTAATACCGTTTATTTTTCAACAGCCAGTGGCGGCTGTCGACGGAACCGGGACGGTCCGGCGAAGGGTTCCGGCGAAGTCTGATCGTCGTCGTGCATTTACCGCAAACGGATCCTCCGCACGGGCGATGCTACCAGGATTTCCCCTCTTTCGGGGTCAGGATTCCCCTGTTGGCGAGGCGGAACTGCTCTGCTGAGATGAAATCCGCGGCCGGGCGGTCGCTGTGCGGAGCGCGTCCCGCGGCAGCGCGGCCCGGTCAGGATCGCTTTGCTGCGGCCGTCAAGATTCGGTGGCCCTCGAATGCGCTGACATTGTGCGTCGAGTTGGAATATGCAAGTGCTGTTTCCGGGGATTGATGGCACTTTCGAGAGAATTTCCGTCTCGTCCCCGGTTTATGCCATCCAGGTGAGGCGTGCGGCGGACGGCTGGTGTCATTGCGCTGTTCGGCCGACTTCGGACTGCTCCGCCGTGTGTTCTTCGCGGACGTGGCTGCTGCGGCCCCAACGCGCAGAATCTCGCCCGGGAGGAAACGGCCAGTGCGGGTATTTTCGCGCCTGGTGGGCCGGTTGAAGCGAAGCGGCGGGAATCGTGGCGCTTCTCGCGGTTTTCCGGCCTTCTTGAAACATTTTCGCGTTGTCCCTGGTTACGTCTCCGGTGACAACGATGACCGCGGCGGATCGTCCGGACGCCGCCAGTGGCAGCGCCCTCGCCCGCATCGGGGGGGGGGGGGTCGATCTCGACGCCGAGAACGGCAGTTCACTGGGCCGAGCGGTGGCAGGTACCGGCCGGGGAAATCAGTGTCGCCGGTCCGGGGATCTGCTGCCTCCGCGAGCCAGGGGACGCATTGTCGAAGCGTTACGGGAACGCGCCTCTGACCGGTGCCGCTCGGCGAACGAGCGGCCATTGAGCGCGTCTTCACCCTCTGTCTCGACGGCGCAGGAGAGGCCGCGGGCCCCGGCGGCACCATGTGGATGCCGAAGGGGCTCGCGGTCAGAAGATGTCGCGGCCTACCACTGTCCGAAGTGGACGGTTTCGCTCTCCGGCTTTCGCTTGCGGACAGCCGGGGAAGCACCCGCGGAGATCTGGTCGTCGGCGTCGTGGCCGATGGCGATCGCGCCGATCGGCTCGTGGCTGGCGGGCACGCCGAATTCGGCACGCAGCTTGTCGAAGTCCTCCGCGCCGATGCCGAAATACACCGCGCCGAGTCCTTCGTCGACGACGGTCTGCAGGATCAGCAGGACGGCCATGCCGGTGTCGATGTACCAGAACGGCACCGGCCAGTGGTCCTCGCTGCGGTCGGTCCAGCCCTTGTCCGGCTGGGCGTAGCGGTCGAGGTAAGCGTCCTTCACCGAAAACGGGATGACGATGACCGGCGCGGCCTTGAGGCCGTCGTTCAGCGTCCAGGATTCGAGAGTGTCGGCGAAGCGGCGCACGTCGTCGCCCTGCAGCACCAGGAACGCCTGCCCCTGCGAGAACCCGGCGGACGGCCCGCGCAAGGCGTTGCGCATGATCCGGCGGAGGCTGTCCTCGGACACGGGCTCGTCGGTGAACTTGCGCACCATCCGCCTGCGCCGGACGACTTCCTGAAACTCCATCGGTGCCCCCTCGGAGAACGTTCTTCCGGGCCACTGTAGCGGGTTTCGGGGGTGTGGTTTGCCGTTTGCGGCTCGACCGGGAGAGGAGCGGAGCGACGCGGTCGAGGCACGGCCGTCCGTGGTGAACTGCACAGCCTTCGCCGCGGTTCGGAATTCCTTGGTGCCGGTGCGTGGGTCAGTTCCGGGGGCGCGCTCGCTGGTGCGGGTGGGGCTGTCGAGGACGGGGAGCACACCGCGGCTGTGGGCGAGGCAGCGGGTGCAGACAAGCGCGGCAGCGGCGGTCGTGCGCTTCGCGGACGGCCAGGGCAACCGGCCGCGGCTGAGCGGGTGTTGGGGATGAGGCAGCGGGTGCGGACGAGCGCGGTGGCGGTCGTGCGCTGCGCGAACAACTAGGAGCAGGCCGCGGCAAAGCGGGTAGGGACGGGACGGCGGGTGCGGACGAACGGGTGGTGGTCGTGCGCTGCGCGAACAACTAGGAGCAGGCCGCGGCAAAGCGGGTAGGGACGGGACGGCGGGTGCGGACGAACGGGTGGTGGTCGTGCGCTGTGCGGGCGGCCACGGCAACAGACCGCGGCTAAGGGGATTAGGAACGAGGCGGCCGTTTCGGGCGAACGGCGATGGTCACGTGCTTCGTGGCCGGGCTGCACGGGAGTGAGCCACGAGGTCGAGGGCGCGAACGCCTGCCCGGGCTGGTATCGACAGCGCCGCTGCCCGCCCCACCCCGCTCGGCGACTCCCTCGGTCCAGGCAGGCCTTTCCGCGGCCGCCGATCTTGCGGGTGTGCGGAGCCGGAAAGTCCTCGCCCCGGATCCTGATCGAAGGGAAAAGACCGCCCGGCCGGAGGCATTCGCCTGCGGCCGGGCGGCCTTTCCGTCCAGAGCGGAGGGCGCGAACTGTTCCGGTCCGCCCGGCGCTGAAACTCCGGCGGGCGACTGGACGCCTTGCCCGGCGTTTCCGGAAATGATCAATCCGGAAACCGGCCCGGGCCGCGGCCTATTTCGCCGCGCGTTTTTTCGCGGTGCGCTTGCGGGCCTTCGGCGCCGGCTTCTGGCTTTCCTCGTAGGCGGCGATCACTTCGCGCGGGATGCGGCCGCGTTCGGCGATGGCCCAGTTGTTGTCGAGGGCCCAGGTGCGGATCGCCTTCGAGCGTTCGCGTTCCTCGGCGGTCGGCGCGGCCGAGGCGCGCACGGTCGTCTTGCGTCCGCCGGTGCGGCGGGCGGCGGCGATGAACGTCGCGAGCTCCTCGCGCATGGCGGCGGCGTTTTCGTCGGACAGGTCGATTTCGTACTGGACGCCGTCGAGTCCGAAGGGGACGGTCTGCCCGGCTTCGGACCCGTCGAGGTCGTCGATCATCTCGACGAGGACTTTCTGTGCCATCGCGGCGGCTCCTCCTGGAAACGGGACGTGGTCACCGCAGACCATAACAGGAGTCCACTGTGGCTGGTCGCCGGAGACAATACGCGGCGGGCCGGCTCCGCCGCGGGGAACCGGAGTCAGGAAGTTGTCCGCTCCGGAACGGGATCGGACAACGCGCCGAAGCTGTGACCCATCCGGTCGCGTTTCGTGCGGAGGCGTCGCAGGTTCTGCGAAATTTCCACCGAGCGTGCCTCACGATCCGGAGTCCGTATTCGCCGATTCCGCGGTATTTCTCCGAGTTGTTAGTGATCACGGACTCCCAGATGTTCGAGGATCTGCGGCCGGGCACGACGTCACCAGGTTCCGGCGCTTCGCCTACCGCTCGCGCTCCGGATGGCGTTGGCCGGGCCGTCGTGCGTCGCCGTTGTTGAGAATTGCTTACGCCGGGGCGGATCGGCCGGGAGCCCCCGGATCAGCGTTTCCCGGTGAAACTGACTGACGACCGGGAATTGATGATCCGCGCGCCGTTTCCTCACCCCGGGGCGGCAAGACCGCCGATCCGGAGCCGCGCGGTCAGCGCCGCGGACACCTCCGGCACCTTGAACGGCGCGCGGGAACGCCGCCGGTGACGTCCTCCTCCGGACCGGCGAGACCGAACGTCGTGGCGTAAGAACCGCACGGCCGCGCTGACGTCGGCGACCGGGTGCAGGACGCTCCCGGGGGCGGGCTTCGGAGAGTCGCCCACGAGTCGAGCGTAACCCGCATTGAACCGGGACCGGGCGGGTATGCGGGGGAAAGAACCCCGAGGAAGGGAGCGTCATGCCTGACGTCCGCGAGTATTTAACGGAAGTCGAGTACCCGTGCGAGCGCGACGAGCTCCTCCGCCGGGCGGCCGCGAAAGGGGCGGGCGACGACGTGATCGGCCATCTCGGCAAGCTGCCCGAGCAGCGGTACGAGAACCTGGACGCGGTGAACCGGCTGCTCGGCGACGACGTCGACCCGCATTCGTGAGGGTCAGCGGACCGCCTCGGCCGCTGCCCTGGCGAGTTCGAGTTCTTCCCGGGAGCGAAGCGTCAGCACCGGCACCTTCGCCCCCGGCGGGCTGATCACCGCATCGTGGTCCCTGGTCCGCGACAGTCCGCCGGCGATGCCCAGGGCGCCGAGGCCGCCGGCGACCGCCTCGGCGGTTTCGGGCTGGTCCCAGCCGATGTCGCCGGTGAACACCAGGGCGTCGATCCGGTCCAGGCTCGCGGCGGCCGCGGCCAGTTCCCGGCGGACGCGGTGTTCGAAGACGGCCAGCGCGAACCGGGCTTCGACGGATCCGTCGCGCACCAGGTCCCGGGTGTCGTCGGAGATGCCGGACAAGCCCAGCAGGCCGGAGTGGTGGTAGAGGCCGTCTTCCAGCTCTTCGACGGTCAGCTTTCCCTCCCGCAACAGCCACAGCAGCATGCCGGGATCCACCGAGCCGGAGCGTTTGGTCATCATCGCGCCTTCGAGCGGCGTGAATCCCATTGACGTGTCAACGCTGCGTCCGTGAGATACCGCGCAGACCGAACAGCCGCCCGACAGGTGGGCGATGAGCAGGTTCAGCTCACGGGGCGGCTGGTGCAGGAGTTCGGCGGCGCGACGGGTCGCCCAGCTGAAGGACCAGCCGTGGAAGCCGTAGCGGCGCAAATCCCAGCGGGAGCGCCAGCGGCCGGGCAGCGGATAGGTCCGGGCGACGGACGGGAGCGTCTGGTGAAAGGCCGTGTCCGGGCAGACGACATGCTTCGCGTCCGGGAGAAGTTCGGTGAGCTGGTCCAGCAGGGCCTCGGTTTTCGGCACGTGTTCCGGGGCGAGCGAACGGGCGTCCGCGATCTTCGCCCGGACGCTCGCGGTTGCTTCGGCGGGCTGGACCAGGTCCGGGCCGCCGTGCACCAGCCGGTGCGCTACGACCGAGATCGAGGATTGTTTGTCCACAAAGGAGGCAACGTCATCGGTCGACGCGGAATCCAGGACCTCGTAGTCTTCGGTGCGCACGAGATGTACGCGCAGGCTGCCGGAGCCTGGGTTGACGGTCAGGACGTTCACCGCTGCCACCGCCAGCCGGTGATCTCGGCGGGGTCTTCGCCGTCACGGTAGGCGGCGGCGAGGAGTTCGTCTCGGTGCCGCTGGAAGTCGCGGGCCAGATCGCCGCCGAGGGAGGACCAGCCACGGGCCCGGCGGACGGCGTCGGCGGCCAGGTCGTGGCGGGTCATCCGGTTGCTGGCCAGCAGGTCGAACGGCGTGGTCGTGGTGCCTTCTTCCAGGTAGCCGTGCACGTGAAAGCGTTGCGTCGCAGGGCGTCCGTGCAGTACCTCGTGCACGGCGGACGGGTAGCCGTGGAAGGCGAAGATCACCGGGACGTCCTCGCCGAAGCACTCGACGAACGCTTCGTCGGAGAGGCCGTTCGGGTGCCGGTCGGGCGGACAGAGCGAGAGCAGGTCGACCACGTTCACCACTCGCACGCGCAGTTCCGGAGCCGCGTCGGCCAACAGCTGCACGGCGGCGAGAGTTTCGACGGTCGGGGTGGTCCCGGCGCAGGCGAGTACGACGTCCGGCGAACCCTCCTGGCTCGCCCAGTGCCAGACGGACGTCCCGGCGCGGCAATGGGCGCGGGCTTCGTCGGGGGACAGCCAGACTGGACTGCTTTGCTTCCCGGCGACGACGACGTTGATCAGGTCGGTCGAGGACAGGCACCGGTGCATGGTTTCCAGGAGCGTGTTGGCGTCCGGCGGGAAGAAAATCCGCGTGGTGTGGGCCTTCTTCGTGAGCATCTGGTTGATGAACCCCGGGCCCTGGTGGCTGTAGCCGTTGTGTTCCTGCCGCCAGCCGTCGCTCGTGAGCAGGTAGTTCAGGCTCGCCACCGGCGCCCGCCAGCCGACTTCGCCGGACATCTTGAGGAACTTGGCGTACTGGTTCACCATGCTGTCCACAATGGACACGAACGCCTCGTAGCAGGGGAAGAGACCGTGCCGTCCGGTGAGCAGGTAGCCCTGCAGCCAGCCTTGGCACAGGTGTTCGGACAGCACTTCCAGCACCCGCCCGCGGCGGCCGAGATGCTCGGTGTGACCGGGAACCGCGCGGTCGAACTGCCGGTCGGTGACGTCCAGCAGCGCGCCGAGTTTGTTCGACTGCAGTTCGTCCGGGCAGACGACGCGGAAGGTGTCCGGAGCCCGGCGCACCACCTCGGCGAGCCAGCCGCCGAGGACTTCCGTCGGGCTTTCCTGACGCGAGCGGTCAGCGGCGAATTTCCCGACGTCCGGCAACGGCAGGTCCTGCCGAAGCCGGCCGCCGTTGGCCTGCGGGACCCGTCCGAGCCGAAGCGCCGGTTCCGGCGGCACGGCGAGCAGATCCGGTGCGGGAACGCCGTCGGCGTCGAAAAGTTCTTCCGGCCGGTAGGACCGCAGCCACTGCTCCAGCGACTCGAGCTGGTCCGGGTCGAGCGGGACCTGGTGCGCGTGGAAGGTGCCTTCGAGCGGGGTGCCGTCCGGGGAGGTCGAAGGCAGGCCCAGGCCCTTCGTGTTGCGCAGGACGATCATCGGCGGCGGACCGGTGTCCTGGCGGTGCGCCCGCGCGAGCGCTTCGGCGAGCGGGGTGTCGGGATCGCCGGTGTCGCGGACGTCCACGAGCAGCGGGGTCCAGCCGCAGCCGGTGAAGTACGCGGTGAGTTCGTCGTCCGACATCGCTTCATAGACGGTCGGCGACGCGATCTTGTACCCGTTGAGGTGCAGGATCGGCAGCACCCGGCCGTCGCCCGGATTGGTGAACTTCGGGCTGTGCCACGCCGCCGCGGTCGGGCCGGTTTCGGCCTCGCCGTCGCCGATGACGCACGCGACCAGCAGTTCGGGATCGTCGAAGGCCGCGCCGAACGCGGTCGCGAGGGCGTAGCCGAGTTCGCCGCCTTCGTGGATGACGCCGGGGACCTCGGGGGAAAGGTGGCTGGGGAAGCCGCCCGGCCAGGAGAACCGGCGGACGAGTTCGGCGAGGCCGGAGCCGTCGAGGGACAGCTGCGGGTCGTATTCGGCGTGGGTGCCTTCGAGCCACAGGTTGGCGTGGATCGCCGGGGCGCCGTGGCCCGGCCCGGTGACCAGCAGGGTGCGCTGCCGCGTCTCGGCGACGAACCGGTTCAGCGCCGTGTAGACGAGGGTCAGTCCGGGGCAGGTGCCCCAGTGGCCGAGCGGACGCGGTTTCAGGTGTTCGGGCCGCAGCGGCTCGGCGAGCAGGACGTTGTCCTTGAGGTAGATCATCGCCGCGGCCAGGTAGTCGCAGGCCCGGCGGTAGCGGCGGAGCGCGTCGCGCATCAGTCGGCGACGCCCTTCTTCTGGTCGATGAACGTCTGCCGCTCCGGGGTCACCTGGAGGATGACGCGTTCGGACTTGATCGCGTCGGGCGGATAGTCCCCGCCGGTGTACTTGCGGGCCAGCTCGTCGACCTGCAGCCGGGCCCGTTCGCCGGTCTCGACGCCGGTCACGCGGCCGCGGACCTCCGCGTAGCGGTACGGGTCCTGCTCGTCGCGGATCAGGACGGTGATCCGGTCGTCGCGCACGACGTTGCGGTATTTCGCCCGGTGGGTCTCGGTGTTGAGCACGATCCGGCCGTTCTCGACGTGCACCCAGATCGTCTGCGTCTGCAGCCGGCCGCTCGGCAGCACCGTGGTCACCGCGGCGAAGTTCTTGCCGGTGGCCAGCTCTTCGGTTTCGGGCAGCAGCTTCGGGCCGTCGGCGGTGCGGGCGGGCACGGCAACTCCTCACGGTCGGCGTCACGGGCCGTTCCGCGGGTAACCCGGCTGATCGGCGGGTAAACCCGGCGAGGTCAGAGCCAGACCAGCCCGGCGAGGACGGCGACGCCCGCGAGCAGCCACGCCACGTAGTCGCCGACCTGGCCGGAGTGCGCGCGGTGCAGCACGGTCAGGGCTTCGTGCACTGGTTTCGGGGTCCGGTGCCGCGACCACAGCGCGAGCGCCGCTGCGCCGAGCGTGAGGACAGCGGTCACCGCCGCCGACAGCAGGCCAGGGCCGGTCCAGGTCAGCTCGGATCCGGTCGGCGGGAGCGACGTCGGCAACGTCGGCAGCACGTCGTGGAGGTAGCCCGCGCGGTCGACGGCCTGGGTCCCGGCGGCCGCGGCGACGTCGCGGATCCACGGCACGATTCCGGCGGCCAGCGCGAAACCGAGCAGGACGACAATGGCCGCGAGCATGGGGATCGGGGTGCGTTCGATCGGCCGCTCGGTCTCGGGTTCCTCGCCGGAACCGGTCGTCGTGTCCGCGGAATCGTCGGCGGGCGGCCTGCCGACTCCGAAGTAGACCCGCAGCCCCGCGCGCAGCACCGCCGCGGCGGTCAGCGCGGAAACCACCGCGAACACGACCGTCAGCCACTCCGGTCCGGCGTGTTCGGCGGCGTCTTTGCCCAAGGCCAGGCCGAACGGCGGCAGCCCGGCGAGTGCCGCTGCCGCGACGAGGAACAGCACCGCTTCTGTCCGGGAATGCGTTGCGCGGCCGAAGAGATCGTCCTCGTCGACACTGCCGTAGCGGTCCTTCAACACGCCGGTCAGGAGGAACAGCGAGCCTTTCGCTCCGGCGTGCCCGAGCACCGAGAGCACGAACGCGGCCGTCGCGTCGCCGCCAGTGGCGGCCAGTCCGCACAGGAACAGTCCAATGTGGGCGATGGTCGAGTAAGCCAGCAAACGTTTGAGATGCCGCTGGGTGAAGCACAGCACGGCGCCGAGCACCGCGCTGGCGATTCCGGCGGTGAGGTAGATCCGGCTGACGGTGGCGTCGTCCAGTACCGTCCCGAACACCGTCGTGCGGACCCGGATCACGCCGTAGAGACCGAGTTCGACCATGACGCCGGAAAACAGCACGCACACCGGCGTCGGCGCGACGGCGTGCGCGTCGGCGAGCCAGAAATGGAACGGCACGGTCGCGGCTTTGACCAGCAATCCGGTGCACACCAGGACGAACGCGGCGATGACGAGCGCGTCCGCCGGACGGCCGTCCAGCGCGACTCCCAGCTGCGCGAGGCCGAGCTGGCCGCCGCGGGCGTAGAGCAGGCCGATGCCCATCAGCGTGAAGTACGCGCCGAGGGAGTTCACCACGCCGAAGTTCAGCGCGCCCTGCACCGAGTCCGCCTCCTCGATGCGGTACCCGGTCAGCGCGTAGGCGACGCCGCTCATCAGCTCGAAGAACACGAATAGCGTGAACAGGTCGCCGGTGAACAGGAAGCCGATCATGCCGGTGAGGAAGAGCAGCATCATCGCGTGGTAGCGGGCTTCGACGGCTTCGAAGTAATGCCAGCTGTAGAGCAGCGCGCAGACCGTCAGGAACGCGGCCAGCGCGGCGAAGGTCGTGTTCAGCCCGTCCGCGACGAGCACGATGCCGACCGAGCGGGTGCCTTCCGGACCCTGCCGGCCGAGCCAGTCGACCACTCGCTCGTGGCTCGCCGCGGTCAGCAGGACTACGCACAGTACGCACGTCGCCGCCGCGGCCACCGTGGCCGTCACGTCGACGACGACGCGGGGGAGCTTGCCGCCGAGCCCGAGCAGCAGGCAGGCGGCCAGCAGCGGGACGGCGATGGCGAGTGCGGGCAGGGTCGTCATGGTCAGCCGCGCAGCGCACGCAGTTCGTCGGGGTCGACCGTGCCGTGGCGGCGGGAGATCTGCAAGGTCAGGGCGAGCAGGACCGCGGTGATGGTCGCCGAGACGACGATGTCGGTGAGCGTCATGGCCTGCACCATCGGGTCGACCACCGGCTGTGCCTGCCCTTGGGACACGATCGGCGCGCCGGCCTGGTCCTGGTAACCGATCGCCAGCAGCAGCACGTAGGTGCCGGATTGCGCGACCGACAGCGAAACCACGGTGTGCACGAGGTGCCGGCTGCGCATGATCCCGGCGCTGCCGAGCAGCAACAGCCACGCCGCCACGCCGTAGCAAGCCGCGGACACCATCACTGTTCCTCCAGCCCGTGCACGAAGAAGCGCGACAGCAGGACGACGAACCCGGCGGCGACCTCGATGCCGATCAGCACGCTCAGCACCGGAACGGTGCCCGAGGAGAGCAGCGAGCCGAATTGGCCGAGCGGCAGCACGTTCGCGAGGAATGACCCGCCCAGGGCCAGCCCCAAAAGGCCTGTCACGACATATAAGCCGGTGGCCGACGCTTCGGCGTATTCGCACCAGTCGATCGGGCGCAGCCGGGCCAGCGCGCGGTAGCTGCCGGAGAGGTAGAGCAGGTGCCAGCCGGTCGCGAGGACGACGCCGCCCTGGAAACCGCCGCCCGGCGTCAGATGCCCGTGCACGACGATGTCGATGCCCAGCAGCACCGAGACCGGCAGCAGCAGGAAACCGGCGAGCTTCACGGCGGGCAGGACGTAGCCGGTCCCGTCCGTTTCCGGCTCCTTCTCGGGCGGCTGCAGCAGCGCGAGCGTGCCGACCACCGCGGCGGCGACGATCGTTTCCTCGCCGAGGGTGTCGAGGGCGCGGAGGTCGAAGTTGATGGAGGACACCAGGTTCGGCGTGACCTCCCGGAAACCCATCGGCAGCACCAGATCGCGATAGACGTGGCTGCCGGACCCGGCGGCCGGCATCCGGGTGAACGCGGCGATGAACAGGGCGGCGACTCCGGCCAGCCCGGCGGCGCCGACGACGTCGCGGGTCCTCATCGCTTGCCCGTCTTCCGGAGGGTCAGCAGGACGAGGAGCGGGACGACGGCCGCGCCGACGGCGAGTTCGGACAACGCGACGTCCGGGGCTTGGAACACCACGAAAAGCACCGTCAGGCACAAGGAAAACACCGAGAGCGTGATCGCTTGCCGTTTCGGATCGTGCGTCGCGACCACGGCGAAACCGGCCGCCGCGACCAGCGCGAGGGCGACGAGGAGCACCGCGGCGGTCATGAGGGGAGATCCTCGTCGGCCTCGCCGCGGTGGCGGGCTTCGAGCCGGGCGGTGGCCGATTGGAGGATCGGGCCGGTGACCGCCAGCAGCACGACCGTCGCGAGGATCGCGCCGGAGCCGAGCTGGACGCCGTTGACCAGGACGAGCCCGACGCCGATGAGCGGCGCGCCGAGCGTGGTCGCCGGGGAGAGGAGGTGCAGGCGGGTCAGCAGGTCCTTGGCGCGCACCAAACCCGCGGAGGAGGCGAGGATGACGAACACCCCGGAGAATACGAGGATCTGGGCGGCGACCGTCATCGGGTCCCCAGGAGTCGTGCGAAGACGAGTGTTCCGGCGAAGGTGAGGACGGTCAGCGTCAAGGGGAGGATGATGGCGCTGGACGGTCCGTAAGCCTGGACGAGCAGCAGGAGCGTCAGGACCGTGACGGTGCCGGCGAACTGCATTCCGGCGAGGCGTTCGATCGCGGTGCCCCGGGCGGCCAGCCACAACGCGGTGCCGAGACCGCCTGCCATCAGGAGCAGCGCGGCGAGGAGCAGCCAGGTCATCGCGTCACCCGATCGAGAGCCGGGGAGCCGGGGAGCAGCCGGTGGACGACGACGTCCGTGCGGTCCGGCGGGCTCGCGACGACCATCGCGCCGGGAGTGCAGCCGACGACCACCGTCGCGACGGCGAGCCGCGCTTCGTGTTCCGCACGCGGTGCCTGGGGAACGGTGACTTTTTCGCACTTCCCGGCGGACGGGTGGCGGAAAACGGTGCGCAACGCGGCGACGGATTCGCTGACGGCGGCCTTGGGCAGCGGGGCCAGCCACGCTAGCCAGCTCGTGGGGAATCGCCACGAACCGTTCATCGCCCGGCGCGCGGTGCGGGCGGCGATCGCGCAGACCGCGGCGGCACCGGCGCCGGCGAGCAGTTCCGGCACCGCCGGGGTGGACAGCGTGAGGGTCCACAGCCCGGTCAGGGCAAGCCACCACAGCAGAATCTCGGTCGCAGCGCGCATGTCTCACCTCGGGCAGTGGCTACCCACTTCGGACACCGGCCAATCCGCCGGGCCCGGGCACCGGGCCGACCGGCCGACAGCCAGTCCGGGCCCGCAAGCTCCTTTGACCTGGGGCAGCCGCACCTCAGCCACTTGGCGGCAGCCTGGGCGTCCCCGAAAGGAACCCGAGGGACGTCAGCCCACGACGATGGTGTGCTCACCGCGCGGCACCAGCTCGCCGACCACCGGATACCCCGGCACCTCGCCCGCTACGAGCAGCCCGCCGGAGGTCTGCGCGTCGGCCAGCAACAGGGCCTCGTCCTCGGAGATCCGCGACAGGTCGGCGTGCGGCCGGACCCACTCGAGGTTGCGGCGAGTGCCGCCGCTGACGTAGCCGTCGCGCAGCGCCTCCCGCGCACCGTCGAGATACGGGACAGCTGAAGGGTCCAGCATCGCGGTGACCCCGCTCGCCCGGGCGAGTTTGTGCAGGTGGCCGAGCAAACCGAACCCAGTGACGTCGGTCGCGCACACCGCGCCCGCCTCCAGCGCGGCGGCCGACGCGGCGCGGTTGAGCGTAGTCATCGCGGCGATCGCTTCCTCGGAGCGTTCGCCGGTGGCCTTGTGCCGCGAGTTCAGCACGCCGATCCCCAGCGGCTTGGTCAGCGTCAGCGGCGTGCCCGGCTTGCCCGAATCGTTGCGCAGCAAGCGTTCCGGGTCCGCGGTGCCGGTGACCGCGAGGCCGTACTTGGGCTCCGGGTCGTCGACGCTGTGCCCGCCGGCCAGATGGCATCCGGCTTCCGCGCAGACGTCCAGGCCGCCGCGCAGCACCTCCGCGGCCAGGTCGAACGGCAGCACCTCGCGAGGCCAGCCGAGGAGATTGACCGCGACCACCGGGACGCCGCCCATCGCGTAGACGTCGGACAGCGCGTTCGCGGCGGCGATCCGGCCCCAGTCGTACGGATCGTCGACGACCGGGGTGAAGAAGTCCGTGGTCGCGATCAGGGCGACGTTCCCGGAGATGCGGACGGCCGCCGCGTCGTCGCCGTCGTCGAGGCCGACCAGGAGCTCGCCGGGCGGGTCCTGCGGCGCGGCTCCGGACAGGCCGCGGACGATCGTTTCCAGCTCTCCGGGCGGGATTTTGCACGCGCAGCCGCCGCCGTGGGCGTACTGGGTCAGCCGGACGCTCATGCTGTTCATGATGCGCGGGCGCGGTGCTCTTGGCAGGATGGCGGAATGCCCCAGGGAGGCGTATCCGGCCTGGTGACCGGCGCGGTCTTCAACACCGTTGAGCGGCAGGTCCTGCCGCTGGCGGGTTCGATTCCCGTCCGCCTCCGCCATGGGTGACCCGCGCCGGGCGATCCCGCGCACCGACGCCGTGCTCGCCGAGCCGCGGATCGCGAAAGCCGCCGAGACTCTTGGCCGCGACCTGGTGAAATCGCTGGTCGCGGCGGCGCAGCAGCGGGCACGGGCCGGGGAGATCGAACCCGGCGAGGTCGTCGCGGAGGTGGTGGCCCGGCTGCCCGCGACGGTGTCGTCGCTGCGGCCGGTGCTCAACGCGACCGGCGTCCTCGTGCACACCAACCTCGGCCGCGCGCCGCTGTCCGCTGCCGCGCTGGACGCGATCGTCGCGGCGGGCGGCGCCACCGACGTCGAGTTCTCGCTCGAAACCGGGGAACGGGCGAAACGCGGCCGCGGCACTCTGGCCGCGCTGGCGGAGGCGGTGCCGCGCGCGGCGGCGGTGCACGTGGTCAACAACAACGCGGCGGCCTTGCTGCTGTGCGCGCTGACCTTGGCTCCCGGCAAGGAAATCGTCGTCAGCCGCGGCGAACTGGTCGAGATCGGCGACGGGTTCCGCATCCCGGACCTGCTCGCCTCGACCGGTGCCCGGTTGCGCGAAGTCGGCACTACCAACCGGACTTCGGCGAGGGATTACGCGGCGGCCATCGGCCCGGACACCGGATTCGTGCTCAAAATCCACCCGTCGAACTACCGGGTCACCGGGTTCACCTCGGAAGCGGGCGTCGCCGAGTTGACGGGGCTCGGCGTGCCGGTGGTCGCCGACGTGGGTTCCGGACTGCTCGCGCCGCACCCGTTGCTGCCGGACGAACCGGACGTCACGACCGCGCTGGCCGATGGCGCGAGTCTCGTGACCGCGAGCGGCGACAAGCTTCTCGGCGGTCCGCAGGCGGGCTTGCTGTTCGGAGACGCCGAGCTGGTGCAACGGCTGCGTCGGCATCCCGCAGCCCGTGCGCTGCGGGTCGACAAGCTGACGCTCGCCGCGCTCGAAGCCACTCTTCGCGGCCCGGAAACACCGGTGCGGGCGGCGCTTTCGGCCGAGGTCGGCGACCTTCAGAAGCGCGCCGAAACGTTGGCCGCGTCGCTGCGTTCGGCCGGGGCGGACGCCAAGGCGGTGGACTCGACCGCCGTCGTGGGCGGCGGTGGCGCTCCCGGTGTCGAATTGCCCAGCGCCGCGATCGCGGTGCCCGCCCGGTACGCGGAGGCCTTGCGGTCGGGCGAGCCCGCTGTCGTCGGCCGGATCGTGCGGGACCGGTGCCTGCTCGACCTCAGGACGGTTCCCCCGGCGGACGACGCGACGCTGCGGGAGGCGGTCCGCCGATGCGGGTGATCGCCACCGCCGGCCACGTCGACCACGGGAAATCCACGCTGATCCGCCGGCTCACCGGCATGGAGCCGGACCGGTGGGCCGAGGAACGCCGCCGCGGCCTGACCCTCGACCTCGGCTTCGCCTGGACCCGGCTGGACGGCGAGGAAATCGCCTTCGTGGACGTCCCAGGGCATCAGCGATTCGTCCCGAACATGCTGGCGGGTGTCGGGCCCGTCCCGGCCGCGTTGTTCGTCGTGGCCGCGGACGAGGGGTGGATGCCGCAGTCGGCTGAGCACCTGGCGGCGCTTGACGCGTTCGGGGTCCGGCACGGTCTGCTCGCCGTCACCAAATCCGACCGCGCCGACCCAGGCCCGGCGACGGAGGCGGCGCTCGCGGAGATCGCGGCGACGGCGCTCGGCGAGGTGCCCGCGGTCAGCGTCAGCGGCACGACCGGCGAAGGGCTCGAAGAACTGCGCACCCAGCTTGCCAAGCTGGCCGGCAGGTTGCCGCCGCCGGATCTGGCAGCGGACGTCCGGCTCTGGATCGACCGGGCGTTCACGATCAAGGGCGCGGGCACCGTCGTCACCGGGACTCTCGGCGGCGGAACCCTGCGGGTCGGCGACGAGTTGACGCTCGGTTCGAACCGGGTGCAGATCCGCGGCTTGCAGGCGCTCGGCGAACCGCGCGAAAGCGTGTCCGCGATCGCTCGGGTCGCGGTGAACGTGCGCGGTGTGCCCAAGGATTCCGTGGGACGAGGCGACGTGCTGCTGACTCCGGGCGCGTGGCGTCCGGCCACGGAAATCGACGTCCGATTGCGGGGTGCACCGTCCGG
Organism: Amycolatopsis echigonensis; assembly: GCF_014174495.1. Taxonomy (GTDB): domain Bacteria; phylum Actinomycetota; class Actinomycetes; order Mycobacteriales; family Pseudonocardiaceae; genus Amycolatopsis; species Amycolatopsis echigonensis. The sequence continues at coordinate 22,664 of NZ_JACJHR010000040.1, read as the reverse complement.
CGAGCTGCACAGAAACCTCGTGCTGCACTTCGGATCCGCCGCAGTGCCGACCCGCGTACGTCCCCTCGGGCCGGACACCGCGCGGCTGCTGCTCGCGCACCCTCTGCCGCTCCGGACCGGGGATCGGGGGCTGTTGCGCGACCCGGGGGAGCACCGGATCCCCGCCGGGTTCGACGTGGTGGACGTCCGGCCGCCGCCACTCGCGCGCCGCGGCGCCGCGCGAGCCCGAGGCGAAGAGCTGAGCGTCTTGGAGCCCGGCTGGGATTACCTTCGCCGCGAGGGTTTCGTGCGCCATGAGGACTTTCGCGCACTGGGGCTGCCGGCGGTGGGCGAGCGGCTCGGCGGCTGGCACGCCGACCCGGCACACCTCAGCCGGTTGCGAGCGGAGGTCGGCGAGGTGGTCGCGGACTGGGCTCGCGAACATCCGCTGACGGCGGGAATTCCGGTCGAGGCACTCCGGCAACGGCTCGGCCTGCCGGACGCGGAACTCGTCCCGGCGGTCCTCGGCGACGGGCTGGTCCTCAAGGATGGGCTCGTCCGCAAGCCCGGCGCAGGGCTGACCCCCGAAGTGGCCAGGGCCCTCGACGTCCTCGAAGAGCGATTCGCCGAGCATCCGTTCCGCGCGCCGGAGGCGGACGAGCTGCGTGAACTCGGTCTGGGCAAACGGGAATTGGCCGCCGCCGTCCGCGTAGGCCGGTTGCGGGCGATCGCCGACGGAGTGGTGCTGGGGCCGGACGCGCCGCGGCGCGCGGTGGAGGTGCTGGCCGCGCTCGGCGAGCCGTTCACCGTGTCGCGGGCGCGGCGGGCGCTGGACAGCACCCGCCGGGTGATGATCCCGCTGCTGGAGCACCTCGACGCCGCCGGGCTCACCGAACCGCTCGGCGACGGGACCCGCCGGACATGCTGCGGGCGCTCGGAGAACGGATTACCGTGACAGCGTGGGCATGCGGCAGTGGATCGAGAGCTGGCCGGTGTACCGGCAGCTGGCCGGTCCCGACCGCACCGCGCGCGCCTCGGCGGCGAAATCCCGCGGTTCGGAGGAATGGCACGCCCGCACCGAGGACGCCGACAAGGTAGTCCGTTCGGTCTGTCCGTATTGCGCGGTCGGCTGCGGGCAGAAGGTGTACGTCAAGGACGGCGCGGTCACCCAGATCGAAGGCGACCCGGATTCGCCGATTTCCCGCGGCAGGCTGTGCCCGAAGGGGTCGGCCAGCAAGCAGCTCGTGACCAGCCCGAGCCGCGTCACCGAAGTCCTTTACCGCCGGCCGTACGGCACCGACTGGGAGCGGCTGTCCCTCGACCAGGCGATGGACATGATCGCCGACCGCGTTATGAAGACGCGCGCCGAAACGTGGCAGGACGTCGACGACCAGGGCCGCAAGCTCAACCGCACGCTCGGCTTCGCGAGTCTCGGCGGCGCGACCCTGGACAACGAAGAGAACTACCTGATGAAGAAGCTGTACACCGCGCTCGGCGCGATACAGATCGAAAATCAGGCCCGTATTTGACACTCCGCCACGGTTCCCGGTCTGGGGACCTCCTTCGGTCGTGGAGGCGCCACGACGTTCCAGCAAGACCTCGCCAACGCCGACTGCATCGTCGTCCAGGGCTCGAACATGGCCGAATGCCATCCGGTCGGGTTCCAGTGGGTGATGGAGGCGAAGGCCCGCGGCGCGAAGATCATCCACGTCGACCCGCGGTTCACCCGCACGAGCGCGGTCGCGCACGTCCACGCGTCGGTGCGGGCCGGTTCGGACATCGCGTTCCTCGGCGGGCTGATCAACTACGTCCTGCAGCACGAGCTGGACTTCCGCGAGTACGTCGTGGCCTACACGAACGCCGCGGCGATCCTCACCGAGGAGTTCGCCGACACCGAGGACCTCGACGGCCTGTTCTCCGGCTTCGACCCGGAAAACCGCCAGTACGACAACTCGACCTGGGCGTACGAGGACGCTGAGGCGGCACCGGCGGCCGGCGCCCGCGACCCGGGGCAGCCGGGCGGGCACCACAGCGGCGAGCAGCACCAGACCTCCGCGCGCGCCGAGTCGTACGGCAGCGGCGGCGCGGCGATCGAAACGAAGCCCAGGACCGACGAGACGCTGCGGCATCCGCGGTGCGTTTACCAAGTCCTCAAACGGCATTTCTCGCGGTACACGCCCGAAGTGGTCGCCGACGTCTGCGGCCTGCCGGTCGAGCAGTTCACCGAAATCGCCGAGGCGATCACCGCGAACTCCGGCCGCGACCGCACCACGGCCTGGGTGTATTCGGTCGGCTGGACGCACCACACGGTCGGCGCGCAGTACATCCGCACCGCCTCGATCCTGCAGACGCTGCTGGGCAACATCGGCCGTCCGGGCGGCGGCATCCTCGCGCTGCGCGGGCACGCCAGCATCCAGGGCTCCACCGACATCCCGACGCTGTTCAACCTGCTGCCCGGCTACATCCCGATGCCGCACGCGCACCAGCACCTGGACCTCGACGGTTTCGTCCAAGCCGACGCGGGCAAGACCGGCTTCTGGGGCAACATGCGCTCGTACACGGTGAGCCTGCTCAAGGCGTACTGGGGCGAGGCCGCCCAGCCGCACAACGACTTCCGCTTCGACTACCTGCCGCGGCTGACCGGCGACCACGGGACGTACGCGACGGTCCAGAAGCAGATCGCGGGGGAGTGCAAGGGGTACTTCCTGGTCGGCGAGAACCCGGCGGTCGGCTCGGCCAACGGCAAGTTCCAGCGGCTCGGGCTGGCGAATCTCGACTGGCTCGTGGTCCGCGACCTGCAGCTGATCGAGAGCGCGACGTTCTGGAAGAACGGCCCGGAGATCGAGACCGGCGAGCTCAAGCCCGAGGAGATCGGCACCGAGGTCTTCTTCCTGCCGGCCGCCGCGCACACGGAAAAGGACGGCAGCTTCACCAACACCCAGCGGCTGCTGCAATGGCACCACAAAGCGGTCGAACCGCCCGGCGACGCCCGCAGCGACCTGTGGTTCTACTACCACCTGGGCAGGCTGCTCCGGGAGCGCGCCGGCGCCGACGACCGCGACGCCCCGCTCCGCGACCTCACCTGGAGTTATCCGACTGAGGGGCCGACGGACGAGCCGAGCGCGGAATCCGTGCTCGCCGAGATCAACGGCCACGGCCCGGACGGCCCGCTTTCCTCCTACACCCAGCTGAAGGACGACGGCTCGACGTCCTGCGGCTGCTGGATCTACTGCGGCGTCCGGGCCGACGGCCACAACCACGCCGCCAACCGGCAGCCGGGCTCCGAACAGAACTGGATCGCGAACGGCTGGGCCTGGGCGTGGCCGGCGAACCGGCGGATCCTGTACAACCGCGCCTCGGCGGACCCGGACGGGAAACCGTGGAGCGAACGCAAAAAGCTGATCTACTGGGACGCTTCGGAGTCCCAGTGGACCGGTCCGGACGTCCCGGATTTCGAAGCCACCAAGCCTCCGGACTACGTCCCGCCCGCCGGCGCGCGCGCACAGGACGCGTTGAGCGGCCGCGATCCGTTCATCATGCAGACCGACGGCAAAGCGTGGCTGTACGTCCCCGCCGGGCTGGCCGACGGTCCGCTGCCGACGCACTACGAACCGTTCGAAAGCCCGGTCGGCAACGCGCTGTACGGCCAGCAGTCCTCGCCGGTGCGGCAAACGCTGGACAGCCCGGTGAACCAGTACAACCCGGCGCGCAGCGAGGTCTACCCGTACGTGTTCACCACCTACCGGCTCACCGAGCACCACACGGCGGGCGGGATGAGCCGGACGCTGCCGTATCTGTCCGAGCTGCAGCCCGAGTTCTTCTGCGAGGTCTCGCCCGCGCTGGCGGCCGAACGCGGGTTGAACCACCTCGGCTGGGCGACCATCGTCTCGGCCCGGACGGCGATCGAGGCCCGCGTGCTCGTCACCGACCGCGTCAAACCGCTCAAGGTGCGCGGCCGCACCGTCCACCAGGTCGGGCTGCCGTACCACTGGGGCCCGAACGGCCTGTCCCGCGGCGACGCGGCCAACGACCTGCTGTCGATCGTGCTGGACCCGAACGTGCACATCCAGGAGGCCAAGGCGGCCACCTGCGACATCCGTCCCGGACGGCGGCCGCGCGGGCCGGCGCTGCTGGAGTTCGTGGCGGAGTACCGGAGGCGAGCCCATGGCTGAGTACGGCGCCCAGCCCCGGATGGGGTTTTTCACCGACACGTCGGTGTGCATCGGGTGCAAGGCGTGCGAGGTCGCGTGCAAGGAGTGGAACGGCGTCCCGGAGGCGGGCGGGGAGGACCTGCTCGGCCTGTCGTACGACAACACCGGCGACCTCGGCTCGAACACCTGGCGGCACGTGGCGTTCATCGAGCAGCGGAAACCCGCGGTGGACCTCGGGATGCCGACGGTCGGGGCGCCGGATCAGGAGCCGGAAGAACCGGGCGTGCGCTGGCTGATGTCCAGCGACGTCTGCAAGCACTGCACGCACGCGGCCTGCCTCGACGTCTGCCCGACCGGCGCGTTGTTCCGCACCGAGTTCGACACGGTCGTGGTCCAGCAGGACATTTGCAATGGTTGTGGTTATTGCGTTCCCGCGTGTCCGTACGGGGTGATCGAAAAACGCGAGAGCGACGGACGCGCGTTCAAGTGCACTCTCTGCTACGACCGGCTCGGCGCGGGCATGGAACCGGCGTGCGCCAAGGCTTGCCCGACCGACTCCATCCAGTTCGGCGAGTTGGACGAACTCCGCGAACGCGCCGCCGCGCGGGTGTCGTCGCTGCACGACGCGGGCGTGCCCGAGGCGCGGCTCTACGGGCACGATCCCGAGGACGGAGTCGGCGGCGACGGCGCGTTTTTCCTGCTGCTGGACGAACCCGAGGTCTACGGCTTCCCTCCGGACCCGGTCGTGACGACGCGCGACCTGCCGCGGATGTGGAAGCGGGCCGCGACGACCGCCGCCGGGGTAGCCGCGGCGCTGGTCGTGTCGTTCCTGGGACGGCGCCGATGAGTCCCCGCCGCGAACGGGAGATGGTCGAGCCCGCCGAATTCCGCTCCTACTACGGCAGGCCGATCCTCAAGGAACCTGCCTGGAAGCAACCGGACGTCCCGCTGTACCTGTTCCTCGGCGGCGCGGCCGGTGCGTCGGCGTCGCTGGCCGCCCTCGCCGACGCGACCGGACGGCCGGAACTGGCGAAGGTGGGTCGGCTGGCCGCTTCCGGCGGATCGATCGCCAGCGTGGTCGCGCTGATCCACGACCTCGGCAAGCCGACGCGGTTCCTGAACATGCTGCGCGTGCTCAAGCCGACTTCGCCGCTCTCGGTGGGGTCGTGGATCCTGTCGCCGTTCTCCGGTCTCGCCGCCGGGGCTGCTTTCTCAACGCTGACCGGGCGGTTCCCGCGGCTTGGCCGGTTGGCCGGGGCGGGCGCGAGCGTGCTGGGCCCGGCCATGTGCACGTACACCGCGGTGCTGCTGGCCGACACGGCGACGCCTTCCTGGCACGAAGCGCACGGGACCCTGCCGGTGCTGTTCGCGGGCAGCGCGGTGACGAGCGGGGCGGGAATCGCGCTGATTGCGGTGCCGCGGAAGGAAAACGGGCCGGTGGTGCGCGCCGGGCTCGCTGGTGCCGCCGCGGAACTGGCGGCGGAACACCATCTGGAGACCGGTCTGGGGTTGGCTTCGGAGCCTTACCGGACCGGTCGGGCGGGGCGGTTGTTGAAGGCGGCCAAGGTGCTTACCGCGGCGGGTGCGACGTTGTCGTTGGCGGCACGGAAGAACCGCGCGGCGGGGATCGCCGCGGGGGCGGCTTACCTGGCGTCCGGGTTGTGCACCCGGTTCGGGGTTTACGCGGCGGGTGTGGAGTCCACAAAGGACCCGAAGTACGTCGTGGTCCCGCAGCGGGAACGGCTTGCGAGGCGCGCGGAGAAGCGTCCGGGCCGCTGACGCTCGGCCCGGACGCGCGGGTAACTCCTACGCCTACGCCGCCGGTTCCAGCAGGATCTTCTGCACCCCGTCGAGCTTCTTCTGGAACATCTCGTACGCCCGCGGCGCGTCCGCCAGCGGAAGTTTGTGCGTCGCGAAACCCTCGACGCCCAAGGGATCGCCGTCCGCGGTGAGCACGGGCAGGACGTCGTCGATCCACCGGCGGACGTTCGCCTGTCCGGTGTGCAGCCGGATCTGCTTGTCGAACAATTCCATCATCGGGATCGGGTCGGCCATCCCGCCGTACACGCCGGACAGCGAGATCGTGCCGCCGCGGCGGACACTGTCGATGGCGGCGTACAGCACGCTCAGCCGGTCGATCCCGGCCTTCTCCGTCACCTTCGCGCCCAGCGTCTGCGGCAGCAGCGCGACCAGGTTGTGCGCGAGTTTCCCGATCGGCGCGCCGTGCGCTTCCATGCCGACCGCGTCGATCACCGAATCCGCGCCGCGGCCGCCGGTGAGGTCGCGGATCGCGTCGCCGATCCGCCGATGGTCGCGCAGGTCCAGGGTGGTCGCGCCGTGCGCGCGGGCCCGCGCCAGGCGTTTCGGCACCAGATCGACGCCGATCACCTCGCCCGCGCCCTGGTGCAGCGCGACCCGGGCCGCCATCTGGCCGATCGGGCCGAGCCCGAAGACCACGACGGAGCCGCCGTCGGGAATGTCCGCGTACTCCACGGCCTGCCACGCCGTCGGGACCACGTCGGACAGGTAGACGAACCGTTCGTCCGGCGGGCCGTCGGGCACCTTGATCGGCCCGTACTGCGCCTGCGGGACCCGGAGGTATTCGGCCTGCCCGCCGGGCACCTGGCCGTACAGCTTCGTGTAGCCGAACAGCGCGGCGCCCTTTTCCTGGTCCTTGACCTGGGTGACCTCGCATTGCGACTGCAGCCCGCGTTCGCACATCCAGCAACGGCCGCAGGAGATGTTGAACGGCACCACCACGCGGTCGCCGGGTTTCAGCGAGCTCACGGCGCTGCCCACTTCCTCGACGATCCCCATCGGCTCGTGGCCGAGGATGTCGCCCTCGGTCATGAACGGGCCGAGGACCTCGTACAGGTGCAGGTCCGAACCGCAGATGCCGGTGGAGGTCACCCGCACGACGGCGTCGGTCGGCTCCTCGATCTTCGGGTCCGGGACGTCGTCGACTCGCACGTCCCGCTTGCCGTGCCAGGTCACTGCTTTCATGGCGGCCGGATTCCCCTCGCCGGGACGGGCAAACGTCCGCAGGTCAGAGGCCGCGCAGATCGGCGACGAACTCGTCGTACGCGGTGTCCCGGTCGGGAGCGCGCAGCACCGCGGACGGATGCACGGTGGCGACCGCCGAGGCGAACATGCCGTCGAACTCTTCCGGCGGGTCCAGCGGTTCGCCGCGATGCTGGGTCAGCCGGAAACTGCTGCCGTACACCGATTGCGCCGCCGTCGCGCCCAGCAGCAGCACGAGCCGCGGCTGAACGGCCTGGAGTTCGGCGATCAGCCACGGCCGGCACGCGACGATCTCGGACCGCGCCGGCTTTTCGTGGATCCGCCGTTTGCCGCGGAGCTTGAACTTGAAGTGCTTGACCGCGTTGGTCACGTACAGCGAATCCCGGTCCAGACCCGCGTCGGCGAGCGCGCGGTCCAGCAGCCGACCGGCCGGGCCGACGAACGGTTCGCCGCGCCGGTCCTCCTGATCGCCTGGCTGCTCGCCGAGGGCGAAGATCTCCGCGCCCTTGGCGCCCACGCCGAAAACCGTCGCCGTGGCGTCGCGGTACAGGCCGCACCCGCGGCAACCGCGGGCTGCATCACGGAGCTTGTCGAGGCTCGTGGTGTCCGGCGGTTCGGCTCCCGGTTCCTGACGCGCGACCATCGGATCTCCTTACCCGCAAGCAGCCTCGCGCAAACACGACGAGCGCGCCGCCGCCGGGAGAGCTACCGTCGGGGGCCATGACCGACATCACCAGCCTGATCCTCGACGATCACGAGCGGTTCCGGCGGGCGTTCGCGGAACTGGACGACCTCGAGCGGCCGGAGGAGCTGGCGCGGGTGTGGGAGCCGCTCGCCGACCTGCTGGACCTGCACGCGGCGGCCGAGGAAGCGGTCTTCTATCCCGAGCTGATCCAGCGCGGCGCCGACGCCGAGGACGAAACGCTCGACGCGGTCGGCGACCACAACGACATCCGCGACGCCGTCGCCGAAGCCCGCAGGCACCCGGCGGGCAGCGCGGCCTGGCACGCGGCGGTCCGGCAGGCCCGCACCGCCAACAGCGAGCACATGGCCGAGGAGGAGGACGACGCGCTCGCGGACTTCCGCAAGCACGCCGATCCGGGCCTGCGCGAGGAACTCGGACGGAAGTTCCTGGCGTTCAAGGCCGAGCACGAGGGTGCCGAAGACATCGACACCGGGGACGTCGACCCCGAGCGCTACGTCGCCGAGCAGGAGCGGAAAGCCGGGAAGAAACCGTCCGACGACGGTTCGCTGGGCATCGGCGGGCTGAAGGACTCCAGCGAGAGGGGAGCACCATGAACCACCTGATGCGCGAGCTCGCGCCGATCCCGGCCGAGGGCTGGAAGCAGATCGACGACGAGGCGCGGGAGCGGCTGGCGACACACCTCGCGGCGCGCAAGATGGTCGACGTCGAGGGCCCGCACGGCTGGTCGCATTCGGCCACGCCGCTCGGCCGGACCCAGCGCATCGATCCGCCGGAAAGCGCCCGGGACCGCGAAACGCTCGTGCAGCGGCGCCGGGTGCTGCCGCTGGTGGAGGTGCGCGTGCCGTTCACCGTCGAGCGGAAGGAACTCGAGGACGCCGAACGCGGTGCCGACGACCTGGAGTTCGACGACCTCGACCAGGCCGCCGCCCAGGTGGGCCTGCTGGAGAACCGCGCGGTGTTCCACGGCTGGCCGGACGCGGGGATCACCGGGATCGTCGAGGCGAGCCCGTACGACCACGGGACGCTGGGCGCCGACCCGGAACGCTATCCGCACGTGGTGGCCAACGCGGTGAACACGTTGCGGTGCAACGGGATCAAGGGACCGTACGCGCTGGCGATCAACCCCGAGGGCTACACCTCGATCGTGGAGAGCACCGAACACGGCGGCCTTCTCGTGCTCGACCACCTCCGCCGCGCGCTCGGCGGAGGCCGGGTGAAGCGGACGCCGGGCCTGACCGGCGCGGTCGTGCTGAGCCTGTCGGGCGGGGACTTCGTCCTGGAACTCGGCCAGGACCTTTCGGTCGGCTACCGGCACCACGACGCCGAGACGCTCACGCTGTACCTCGAGGAGAGCTTCAGCTTCCGGGTGACCGAACCGGACGCGGCGCTCGTGCTCGACTGAGCACGGTTCCTGCGCGGCGCGGCCGGGTACCCGGCCGCCATGAGCAGTCGCGGAAAGATCCAAGTCACCACCCGAGTGCGGCTCGACGACCCCGACGACCTCGCCGAGCACTACACGCCCGGGGTCGCCGAGCTGGCCAAACGCGTCGCCCAGGACCCGTCGGTGCTGGCGCGGGAAACCGTGCGCAGCAATTCCGTCGCGATCGTGTCCGACGGTTCGGCGCTGCTCGGGCTCGGCGACCAGGGCCCGGCCGCCGCGCTGCCGGTGATGGAGGGCAAAGCGGCGCTGCTGAAGCGGTTCGCCGACGTCGACGCCTGGCCGATCTGCCCGGTCAGCCGCGAGCCGGAAGACCTGGTCCGCACCGCCAAGGACCTCGCGACGTCCTTCGGCGCGATCAACCTGGAAGACATCGCCGCGCCGCGGTGCTTCACCATAGAGCGGCAGCTGCACGACGAGCTGGACGTGCCGGTTTTCCACGACGACCAGCACGGGACCGCGGTGGCCGTGCTGGCCGCGCTGCACAACGCGCTGAAGCTGACCGACCGCACGCCGGGGGACACCTCGGTGGTGATCTCCGGCGCCGGCGCGGCCGGGTCGGCCATCGCCCGGCTGCTGCTGAAGGCGGACTTCAGCGCGGAGCGGATCGTGGTCTGCGACAGCAAAGGCGCCCTGCACAGCGAGCGCGATCTGACCGGCGAGAAGCAGTGGCTCGCGGAGAACACCAACCGCGGCGACGCGGTCCGCGGGAGCCTGCAGGACGCCTTGCGGGACGCGGACGTCTTCATCGGCGTCAGCGTCGGCGGCCTGCTCAAGGGGGACGACCTCGCGCGGATGGCCGACCGGGCGATCGTGTTCGCGCTGGCCAATCCGGACCCGGAGGTCGATCCGGACGCCGCGCACGAGCACGCGGAGATCGTCGCGACCGGCCGCAGCGACCTGCCCAACCAGATCAACAACGTCCTCGTGTTCCCGGGGATGTTCCGCGGGCTGCTCGACTCCGGAGCCGCGAAAGTGACCGCCCGCATGCTGCTTGCTGCCTCGCACGCGCTGGCCGCGGCCGTTGGCGACGACTTCGACCGGGAGCACATCGTGCCCAGCGTCTTCGCCGAGGGATTGGTGCCCGCGATCGCCGAGGGCGTCGCCGGAGCGGCGGAAAACGACTGACCGAGGAGCCGGGAATGAAAAGCGCCGAGTCCGGACGCAAATACGAGCTGAGCTTGAAAGCCCGGGTGCCGCAGCTGGCGGGCAAGGGGATCGCGCAGGAAGCCCCCGCCGAGCGGACGCTGGAGACCGTTTATTACGACACCAAGGATTTCCGGTTGTCCAGAGCCGGAATCACGCTGCGAAGAAGCAGAGACACCGGGTGGTGCCTGAGACTGCCCTCCGACCAGGAGCTGCGATTTCCGCTCGACGAGGATCCGAAGGTGCCGGATTCGATCGCGACGCTGGTGCGCGCGTACACGCTGGACCGGAAGCTGCGGCCGGTCGCGCAGGTGCGGACCGACCGGTTCACCCACCGCTTGGCCGACGCGTCGGGCCGGACGCTCGCGACGCTGGAGGACGACCACGTCACCGGCGAATTCCTGGGGGCACAAGCACTTCGGCTGGACCGCTGGCGGGAGCTGGATGTCGAGCTGGCCGATGATTCCGCGCCCGGGCTTCTCGACCGGCTTGATCGCACCTTGCGGAAGCGCGGGGCCGAGAACGCTTGGTGGCCGTCGAAACTGCAGCGGCTGCTCGGAGACGAGACCGAGAAGGCGCGTGGCTCGGACGATGTCCTGCATGCGTATCTGAGCGAGCAATTCGACCGGCTGCGTCGCGCTGACGTGGGCTTCCGCGTCGGGGCGGACGATTCGGTGCACCAGCTGCGGGTCGCGGCGCGGAAGCTCCGGAGCGCGCTCCAGACGTTCAAATCCTTGGTGGGCAAGAAAAAAGCCGATTCGCTGGCGGCGGAGCTGAAGTGGCTGGGTGCCGAACTCGCCCCCGCGCGTGACGCCGAAGTCAGCCAAGCCCGCCTCGAAGCCTGTCTCGACGAGGTCCCGTCGGAGCTGGTTTTCGGGCCGTTGCGGCAATACCTTACCCGCGACTTCGCCCACACCTCCCAAACGGAACTGGCCCGCGCGACGGAAGCGTTGTCCAGCACCCGATACCTGGACTTGGTGGGCTCGATCGCCACGCTGCTTGCCACGATGCGCCCGGCGGGCAAGAAAGCGTTACGGAAGCCCCTGCGCAAGACGGCGCGCAAGCTCTATCGAGCCACCGCGGCGACGGAGGGGCTGACCGGTACAGAACTGGAGAAGGCTCTGCACAACGTCCGGAAGAAGGCCAAGCGCGCCCGTTATGCCGCGGACGCCGTCCGGCCGGTGTTCGGCAAGAAGCTGCGCACGTGGCGTAAGCACGTCAAGGCAGTGCAGCAGACCCTCGGCAAGCATCAGGACACCGTGGTCGACCGCACGACGTTACGGCACTTCGCGATCGACGGCTTCGGCCAGCACCAGAACACGTTCACCTTCGGTCTCCTCTACGGCCGGGACGAAGCCGCGGCGAAGATGCTGCGGGACAGGTTCGCCGACGAATGGCGCACCCTGCGGAAGGGCGTTCGCCCGGGCTGGCTGAAAATGTGAGGCGGGAGCGAACCCGCTGTACGCCACGTTACTGGGAGGACCCCATTCGGGTGGCCGACTGAGTGATCTTGCCCTCGGACGGGTATCACCCGATCGTGACGCTTCGGATGGCTGGCATCCGGGCGAGCGCGAGGATCTCGCCTTGCGGTGCCGGGCACTGTCCACTAAGGATGATGAGCGTCGGCAACGCGAGGCGCACCATGGCACTACCCGAGTCACGTTCCCCTCGGCTGTCAGGAGGATTTACATGACCGCGGCGACCATGACCCGCGCCCGGCGCGACGACTACCGGCACTGCGCGGTGCTGTTCGAGGAAATCAGCCACCTCGCCGAGGACACCGACGAGCACTCCCGGCTGCGCCGCCGCCTCATCGAGGAACATCTCCCGCTGGCCGAACACATCGCGCGGCGTTTCGCCCGGCGCGGCCAGCCGTCCGAAGACCTCCTGCAGGTGGCGCGGATCGGCCTCATCAACGCCGTCGACCGCTACGACCCGGCGCGGCAGACGGATTTCGTCGCGTTCGCCGTCCCGACCGTGATGGGCGAGGTCCGCCGGTACTTCCGCGACCACGCCTGGTCGGTCCGGGTCCCGCGGCGGCTCAAAGAACTCCATGCGAGGATCGGCCAAACCGCCGCCGACCTGGGCCAGCGCCTCGGCCGCGCGCCCACCGCGCGCGAGCTCGCCGATCATCTCGACCTCGATGTCGACGAGGTCGCCGAAGCCCTGCACGCCGGGAACGCCTACCAGGCCGCGTCCCTCGACTACCCGGCGCACGACGACGCCGGCTCGATCTCGCTGGCCGACACGCTCGGCGAGAACGATCCCGAAATCGACAAGCTCGAGGACCGGGAAACGCTGAAGCCGCTTTTGCGGAGCTTGCCGGAACGGGAACGCGCGATCGTCCTCATGCGGTTTTTCTCGAACCTGACGCAGAGCCAGATCGCCGAACGGGTCGGGCTGTCGCAGATGCAAGTTTCGCGCTTGCTGGCGCGGACGCTGAGCACATTGCGAGAACAGCTGACCGAGGCGGCTCAGTCTTCGGCCGAGTGAGGTGATCGCGGCAAGACCGCCTGGAGGAAAGCGGTTGTGCCGGTGACCGGACGGGTGGCTTCAGCGGTTTGATACGGCCCCGCCGGACGGTTTTGCGTCGCCCAATCGGTCCGGATGCCGAAACGCGTCGCGTGTTTCCAAGCGGCACCCCTCTGCCAGCCCGCCTGGCGACGGCTGCTCGCCCGGCCAGGACCTAGGTCGGGCTTGGGAGTTCCGGCACCGCGCAGACGGTGTGTTTTGCCTGATCGGTCGGGGTGCCGGAAGACGGGCGGCATCGTCTGTCTCCGGGCGGCACCCCGCCGCCAGCTCGCCTGCCGACGGCTGCTCGCCCGGCCTGCACCTAGGTCGGGCTTGGGAGTTCCGGCACCGCGCAGACGGTGTGTTTTGCCTGATCGGTCGGGGTGCCGGAAGACGGACCGCATCGGGCGACACCCCTCCACCACCCCGCCACCCGACGGCTGCTCGCCGGGCCAGGACCTAGGTCGGGCTTGGGAGTTCCGGCACCGCGCAGACGGTCTGCGTCGCGCAATCGGTCGGTGTGCCGGAAGACGGACTGCATCGTCTGCTTCCGGGTGGTGCGACTTCGCCTGCTCGCCTGGCGACGGCTGCTCGCCGGAACAGGACCTAGGCCCGGCTCAGCAACTCCGGTACCGCGCAGACCGTGTGCTTCGCCCAATCCGTCAGGGTGCCGAAACCGCATCGCGTGTCTCCGGGCGGTGCGTCTCTGCCAGCTCGCCTGCCGACGGCTGCTCGCCCGGCCTGCACCTAGGTCCGGCTCGGCAACTCCGGCACCGCGCACGCAGACGGTGTGCGTCGCCCGATCGGTCGGGGCACCGAAAGCCGGACCGCATCACCTGTCTCCGGGCGACACCCCTCCGCCAGCCCGCCACCCGACAGCCGCTCGCCCGGCCAGCACCTAGGCCAGGCTCAGCAACTCCGGCACCGCGCAGACCACTCGCGCTGTCCGCGTCCGCACGATGCCGGATCCGCAGGGCCCTACTCAGCGCCTTGTGCCTCGATCAAATCGAGGTCGCGAACGCAGAAGCCGTGGTGCTCGAAGGTCTCGTTGAGCACCGTGCGGACGCACTGGCGCACCGTGCGGCCTCGGGCATACGGCGGCCAGACATCGTCTTCGGGCACCGGTGCCGGTGCGGCGAGCTGGGCCGCAGTGACGTCGTCGAGCCAGGACTCGAGTTCCGCGGCTTGTGCGGCACGCACGCTGACGACCTCGTCGAGGGCCGGATCGAGCGAGCGGTCGAGTCCGTGCGCTTCGCGGTAGGGCTCGACGTCCGGCCCGATGCCCATCGGAGTGAACAGCTCCGTCGAGCCCAGGCAGCAGCGGCGGAACCATGAGTCGTGGACGAAGACCAGGTGGCGCATCGTCTGCATCGCCGACCATTCGTCGTTCACGCTGCGGCGCTCGATGCCGGGTGCACGGCGGATCCGCTCGACCGTGGCGGCCCAGGCGGCATTAAGCTGGCGCGCCGCCTCCCGCAGATCGGCGAGGTCCTCAGAGCGGATCAGCACCCGCACCGGATGAAGCCGGTCGAGCTCCGCCTCGACGTACCCGGTGACCTCGACCCCGTTCACCACCAGGTTGGAGACGAGCCCGTCGATCACGGCGTCCTGCATGACGACGCCGATCAGGCGCGCCCCGGTCAGATCGCACTCGCGGAACTCCGCGTGGTGCAGGTCCTCGTCGACATATCGTGTCATGCTCCGCATCCTAGGCAGGAGCACCGACAATTCCGCCTCGCGTTCCGGGCGACGGTCAGCCGCCCGGAACGCGGCCGCTCAGGTGAAGCGGGGAGCCTCCTTGGCCGGCGCGGAAGCCCGCACCTCGTCGTCGAACAGATCGCGCTGCCGGATCGCCAGCGTGCAGACGACGCTCACCACGGTGGTCGCCGCGAGGTAGACGAGGATGCCGGTCGTCCCGGTCCTCCCGGCGAGGTAGGCGAGGACCAGCGGGGTGAGTCCCGAGGCCACGACGCCGGAAAGCTGGTACACGACCGAAATCCCGGTGCACCGCCGCGAAATCGGGAACAGTTCGGCATAGAACGCCGCCTGCGGGCCGTACATCACCGGGTAGCTGATGCCCAGCACCGCCACCAGAGAGAGCGTGATCAACACCGGATTGCCGCTGTGCAGGGCCGCCAGCGCGGGGATAGCCAGCAGCAGCGTCGTCACGGCTCCGGTCGTGAAGGTCCGCCGCCTGCCGAGCCGGTCGGACACCCTGCCGAACACCGGGATGAACACCACCATCACCGCGGCCGCGATCATCACTCCGATCAGCAGCGGCTGCCGGTCCAGTTTCAGCGTTCCGCTGCCGTAGGAGATCACGAAGACCGCCCAGGCGTTGAAAGCCACGCCCTCGGTGAAGCGGCTGCCCATACCGAGCAGCAGATGCCGCCGGGAGAGCCGGTCGCGGACCAGTTCGACGGCAGGGACGGTGGCGGTGCCTTCCTCGGCAGCCATGGTGCGGAAGGCCGGGGTTTCCATGACCTTGACCCGGATCAGCAGGCCCGCCACCACCAGCACGGCGGAGAGCAGGAAGCCGATTCGCCAGCCCCACACCAGGAATGCCTCGTCGCTGGTGACCGCGTTCAGCAGCGCCAGCACGCCGGTGCCCAGCGTGAGCCCGATGGCGAGGCCGATTTGCGGGAAACTGCCGTAGAGACCGCGTTTCCCGGCCGGGGCGTATTCGGTGGCCATCAGCACGGCGCCGCCCCATTCGCCGCCGACCGCGACGCCTTGGGCCAACCGGAGGACGACGAGGATGATCGGCGCGGCCGGTCCGATCATCCGGTAGTCGGGCAGCAGCCCGATGAGACAGGTCGCGACGCCCATGATGAGCATCGTCGCGACGAGGATCTTCTTGCGCCCGAACCGGTCGCCGAGGTGGCCGAACACGAATCCGCCGATCGGGCGGGCGAGGAAGCCGAGCGCGAAGGTCGCGAAGGCCAGCACGGTCCCGACCAGGGGATCGGAGCCGGGGAAATACAGTTTGTTGAAGACGAGTCCCGCGGCGGTGCCGTACAGGAAGAAGTCGTACCACTCGACGGTCGTGCCGAACACGCTGGACGCGACGACAAGGCGGACGTCGGTCTCGCCGGTGCGCGGGGAAGGAGTTGTCGCCATTGATAACTCCCGGTGGTCAGAGCGAACGGCGGAAGATGTCTTCGAGCGCGGTCCGGGTGACCGGACGGGGCACGACAGCCAGCTGGCGGGTCTGCTTGAGCGTGCCGTCGACGAGGGTGTCGATGTCCTCGTCGCCGTAACCGAACGCGTGCAGGCCCTTCGGCATCTGGATGTCGGCCATCAGCTCGGTGAGCACGTGCGGGAGAGCGTCGGCGCCGTCGGTAGCGGTGAACGTCTGCCCGCCGGACAGCAGATGCGCGGCGTGGAGATGCCGTTCGGGTGACGCGGGATAGGTCCAGCGGAACACCTCCGCGGCGGTCGCGGACACGGCCTGGCCGTGCGGGACCATCGGCATTTCCGGGTAACCCGCGGCGCGATACTGCTTCACCGCCCCGGCGATCGGGTACGCGTTGGCGTGCGGCAGGTGGGTGCCGGCGTTGCCGAAACCGGTTCCGGCGTAGGTGGACGCGAGCGCCATCTGGGTGCGCGCGGTCAGGTCGCGTCCATTGAGGACAGCGGCGCGCAAATGCTTGCCCACCAACGTCAACGCCATCTCGCACCAGACGTCGCTGATCGGGTTGGAGCCGCAGAACGCCGGTCGTTTCATCGGGTCTTCCGGCGCGGGCTTCGCGTCGAACGCGACGCTCGTGTAGCTCTCCAGCGCGTGCGAGAGCACGTCCATGCCGCTGGCCGCGGTCACCGCGGAGGGCAGGCTGATCGTCGTGCGCGGGTCGACGACCGCCAGCGACGGGCGCAGCGACGGGTGGCTCACCCCGGCCTTGAGGTGCAGGCCGAGCAGGTCGACGACGCAGATCGTGGTCGATTCGGACCCGGTGCCCGCGGTGGTCGGCACGGCGATCAGCGGCTTCAGCGGCAGCCACGGCGCCTTGCCGGATCCAATGGGTGGAGTCACGAAGTCGAGCAGTTCGCCGGGGTGGGTGGTCAGCAGGTTGACGGCCTTGGCGGTGTCGATCGCCGAACCGCCGCCGATCGCGACGAAGCAGTCCCATTCCTGCTGCCGGGCGTAGGCGACCGCCTCGTCGATGCTGGCGTCGGTCGGTTCGACGCCGACGCCGTCGAAGATCTCGCTCTTCACCCCGGCCGCGCGGATCGAGTCGAGTGCCCGGTCCGGGATGCCGGTGCCGCGGACGCCGGGGTCGGTGAGGATCAGGCACGACCGGGCCTGCCGGGCGGCCACCTCCGCGCCCAGCTCGTCGAGCGCTCCGGCGCCGAACTTCAACGGGGGCGCGGCCCAGGTGAAGACGCTTTCGTTGCGGGGCATGTCGGTCAAGGAGACCACTCCTCACGGCGAAGTTGACAACATGTGGAAGCTGTATCCACTATGTGGCGAGCCTTCACGGTAGCCCGGGGACCGCGGCGCTGTGAACCCCCGATTTCCCAGGAGACGCCCATGCCGGCCCGAGACCGTCCGCCTTCGGCACTGCAGGAAGCACTCGCGCGGGCGGTGTCCGGCGAGGTCGCCGGCGACCCGGCCACGCTCGCCACGCACTCCACCGACGCGTCGAACTACCGGCATGTCCCGTTGCTCGTGGTGCGGCCGCGCGGCGCCGACGACGTGGTGGCCGCGCTGAAGGTGTGCGCGGAGCACGGCGCGCCCGTCCTCCCGCGCGGCGCGGCGACCAGCATCGGCGGGCAGGCCGCGAACCGCGCGGTGATCCTGGACTTCACGCGGCATCTCAACCGCGTGCTGGACCTCGACCCCGCCGCCCGCACCGCGCGCGTCGAACCGGGACTGGTGCTCGACCGGTTGCGCGAACGGGCCGCCGAGCACGGGCTCACCTTCGGGCCCGATCCGTCGACGCACAGCCGCTGCACGATCGGCGGCATGATCGGCAACAACGCCTGCGGTTCGCATTCGGTGGCGTGGGGGAAGACGGTCGACAACGTGCGCGCGCTGGAAATCGCCCTCCTCGACGGGACGCGGCTCGAGGTCGGCCCGACCTCGCCGGCCGAGCTGGAAGAGTTCTGTGCGCGCGAGGATCCGGTCGGCGCGCTGTACCGCCGCCTGCGGGACCTGCGCGACGAATACCTGGCCGACATCCGGCTCGGCTACCCGAAACTGCCGCGGCGCGTCTCCGGGTACAACCTCGAATACCTGTTGCCGGAGAACGGTTTCGACGTCGCCAAGGCCTTGGTCGGCTCCGAGGGCACGTGCGCGACCATGCTCAGCGCGGTCGTCGACCTGGCCCCGATCCCGGCGACCCGCGCCCTCGCCGTGCTGGGCTTCGAGAACAGCATCGCCGCCGCCGACGCGGTTCCGTCGCTGCTTGATCTTCCGGTGCTGACCATGGAAGGCATCGAAGCCGGTCTCGTCGCCGCTCTCGACGCCCGGAAGCCGGGTGACCGCAGCACGTTGCCGGACGGATCGGCATGGCTGTACCTGGAAACCGGCGGCGATAACGCAGCGGAGGCTGTTGCTGCCGCACAACAGGTTGCTGCCCGAGCCCCGCAGGTCGGCGCTAGTGCTTTGGTAGTGCAAGATCCCGCGGCCCAACGGAAGCTCTGGCGGATCCGCGAGGAAGGCGCAGGTCTCGCGACCCGGCTCGCCGACGGATCCGAGGCGTGGTCCGGCTGGGAAGACTCCGCGGTCCCGCCGGACCGGCTCGGCGCGTACCTGCGCGAATTCGACCTGCTGCTGGCCAAGCACGGCCGCAAGGGCGTGGTCTACGGCCATTTCGGCGACGGCTGTCTGCACGTGCGGATCGATTTCCCGATGGCCGCCCCGGAAGCGAAGGAAGCGTATCGGTCGTTCATGGTCGAGGCGGCGGAACTTGTCGTCTCCCACGGCGGCTCGCTGTCCGGCGAACACGGCGACGGCCAAGCGCGCGCCGAACTTCTCCCGCTCATGTTCCCGCCCCGGCTGATGCGGGCCTTCGCCGATTTCAAGGCCGCCTTCGACCCTTCGAACGGCATGAACCCTGGCCGGGTCGTCGATCCCGCACCGCTGGACGCCGATTTGCGCACAGTCATCGCCCCTCCAGTGCTGCCGACCCGCGCGCGGCTCGCCCTGCACGCCGACGACGGCGATCTGGCCGCGGCGTCCCGTCGGTGCGTCGGGGTGGGCAAGTGCGTCTCCGCGTCCGGCGGGATGATGTGCCCGAGCTACCGCGCCACCGGCAAGGAGGAACATTCGACCCGCGGCCGGGCGCGGCTGTTGTTCGAAATGCTCGCCGGGGACGTCATCGAGGACGGCTGGCGTTCGCCCGAGGTCCGCGACGCGCTCGACTTCTGCCTCGGCTGCAAGGCGTGCAAATCCGATTGCCCGGTCGGCGTGGACATGGCGTCGTACCGGGCCGAATTCCTCAGCCGCCACTACGAGCGGCGGATCCGGCCGATGTCGCACTACACCATGGGTGCGTTGCCGCGATGGCTCCGGCTGGGCGCGCCCTTCGCGCGGGCGATCAACACCGTGGCGTCGGGCCCGCTTCGACCAGCTCTGAACCGGCTGGGCGGAATCGCCGCCGAACGCGAACTGCCGCGGCTCGCTTCGCCGACTTTCGTTTCGTGGTTCCGTCGCCGGGAACAGCGGGCCTCGTCGTCGAAGGTCGTGCTGTGGACCGACACCTTCACGAACTTCTTCGACCCGCAGGTCGGCCGCGACGCGGTGGCGGTGCTGGAGGCGCTCGGGCACGAGGTGCTCATCCCGGACCGGACTGTCTGTTGTGGACTGACCTGGCACAGCACCGGCCAGCTGCCCGCGGCCCGCCGGGTCCTGCGCCGTTCGCTGGACGCGCTCGATCCGTGGCTGCGGCAGGGGATTCCGGTGATCGGCCTCGAACCGAGCTGCACCGCGACCCTGCGGGAGGACGGCTCAGAGCTGCTGCCGGAGGACCCGCGGACTGCCTTGCTGAAGCGCCAGGTGCGGACTTTCGCCGAACACGTCGGCGAGAGCGAGCTTCCCGCACTGAAGAAGTCCGAGGCCCCGGTGCTCACTCAGGTCCACTGCCACCAGCACGCCGATCTCGGCTATGACGCCGACGCGCAACTGCTCGGCCGGTTGTCCGAGCATTCGCAAGTGCTGCGCGAGGGATGCTGCGGTTTGGCCGGGAACTTCGGTTTCCAACGGGGCCATTACGACGTTTCCGTCGCTGTCGCCGAGCACCAGCTGATGCCCGCGTTGCGCGCGGCTCCGGAGGGCACGGTGGTGCACGCGGACGGTTTCAGCTGCCGGACTCAGATCCGGCAGTTGTCTGAGCACCGGCCCGCGCATCTCGCGTCGCTGACGGCGCGCGCGTTGGGAGTCAGTAGCGAGTGAGCCGATCCGGCGGGAGGAAGGGGGCGATTTCCTTGGCCGCGTCGATCGCGAGGGCGCCCAGCTCGGGAATCCGGTCCTCGGGAAGCCGGACGGTCGGCACCTGGATGACCACCGCCGCCCGGGCGAGGCCGCGTTCGTCCAGAACGCCCGCGCCGACGCAGCGCACTCCGGCGACGTTTTCCTCGTTGTCGATGCTGTACCCGCGGTCGCGCGTCTCGGCCAGCTCCAGAGCGAGGTCGTCGCGGGTGGCGAGGGTGTGCGACGTCAGCGCGGGCAACTGCTCCGGAAGGCTCGCGAGGTAGGACTCCGCGTCGAGCGAATTGGCCAGCATCGCCTTGCCGGAAGCCGTGGCGTACAACGGAAAACGCGCGCCCGGATGCTGCTCGAACCGCAACGGGAGCGTCGACTGGGCGCGCAGCAGCACCACCGATTCGTTGCCTTCGCGGATCGTGATGTTGACCGATTCGCCGGTGTCCGCGTTGATCCGCTGGATGACCGGCAGCGCGAGCTGGAGGCCGTGGACCCGCTGGGCGGCCTGGCCGAGCAGGATCGCGCCGGGGCCGAGGTGGTAGCTGTCGGTGCGCGGGTTGTGCGCGACGAGCCCGTCCGCGCTCAGCGCGCGCACGACCCGGTGCGTCGTACCCGGCGTGAGATCCAGTTTGCGGGCGATCGCGGACAGCGTGAGCTCCCCGTCCTCGTCCATCAGCAGCCGCAGGATGCCGAGCGCCCGGCGGATCGCCTGGGTTCCGGCTGGCGGCTGTGCTCCGGTCTGGTTCACCTGGGTCCTCGCGCTGTCGGTTCAAGCCCAGGTTAACGCGTGCGGGTCGCGGGAAACGCTGCGACCCGCCAAGGTGCCGCCGGGTGGCGTTTGCACTGGCCCGGCATACGCGCCGCCAGCCGTGGTTTCGACGCCGCGCCGCTCGACGCGCTGCTCAGCGAGGTTGCCTTCGCCGCCATGGACGGCAGCCCGCGGGCATAGCCGTATCATCGGATTCGTACGGTCCGCTAACGATGGGCAGGGGAAACGATGTCAGGTCCGCTGGTGCCGGGCGGGATCGGGGAGCACACGAGCTGTCTGCTGGTCAAGCTCGGCCAGGTCGTGTTCCGGCTCGCCGAGGACCGGCTGCACGAGCTGGGCCTGCGGGTGCGGCACTACAGCGTCCTGCAGGCGCTGGCCGACAACGGGCCGATGTCGCAGCTGTCGCTGGGCGCGTACCTGCGGATCGACCCGGCGACCATGGTCAGCAGCCTGGACGACCTGGAGACGCTCGGGCTCGCCGCGCGCGCCCGCGATCCCGAGGACCGGCGGCGCTACGTCGTGGATCTCAGCGACGCGGGACGGAAGACGCTGCGGAAGGCGAACGCGCTGCTGGCCGACCTCGACCAGTACGCGCTCAGCGACCTCCCGCAGCGCTCCCACGATTCCCTGCACAAGCTGCTGGCCAAGATGAACGAGGGCGCCGTGCTGCCCGGGGAGTTCGACCGGATGCGGGATCAGGCCGGGTCGACGAAGATGTCCAGCGCCAGTTCGCCGTCACCGCGCTGATAGCCGGACAGGTCCGTGACGCCTTCGGCGGCGAGCACCTCGTCGTCGATGAAGAGGTTCCCGGTGCACTCGCGCGACGGCCGGGTGAGGATCGCGTACGCGGCGTCGGCGATGATCGACGGCGTACGCGCTTGGCTCGCGCCGCCGATGATGTTGCGCACCGCCGCGGTGTCGATGAGGGTGCGCGGCCACAGGGAATTCGCGGCGATTCCGTCCGTTTTCAGCTCTTCCGCGAGGCCGACTGTGCACAGGCTCATGCCGTACTTGGAGAGCGTGTAGCCCAGGTGTGCGCCGATCCACGCGGGGGAGAGGTTCAGCGGCGGCGACAGCGTCAGGATGTGCGGGTTCGCGGCCTCGCGCAGGTGCGGGATCGCCGCTTTGCTGAGCAGGAACGTGCCTCGGGTGTTGATGTTCTGCATGAGGTCGTAGCGCTTCATCGAGAGTTCTTCGGTGCGCGACAGGTTGAGCGCGCTGGCGTTGTTCACGACGATGTCGATGCCGCCGAACTGCTTCACCGCCGCTTCGGCCGCGGCGAAGACGTCGTCCTCCGACCGCACGTCGCCGACGATCGGCAGCGCCTGCCCGCCTGCGGCTTCGATGTCCTTGGCGGCGGTGTAGACGGTGCCTTCCAGCTTCGGGTGCGGTTCGGCGGTCTTCGCCAGCAGGACGACGTTCGCCCCGTCCCGCGCCGCGCGGGTCGCGATGGCCAGGCCGATGCCGCGGCTGCCGCCGGACATCAGGACGGTCTTTCCGGCGAGAGTCATGGCCGG
>NZ_JACJHR010000004.1 GCF_014174495.1 Amycolatopsis echigonensis | reverse complement strand
GGGCAGCGCCGGTTCGGCCCGCCACACCGCGGCGGGCAAGGTCAGGCCGGGCCGTAGTAGCCGGGTTGGCAGCCGACGCCGCCGTTCCACCAGGCGTCGATCACTCGCCAGTGGATCACCGGCTGCACGTTCGTGATGCCCGGTCCGACGCAGTAGTGGAAGAGATTCCGGAAGATGTCCTGCACGTCGAGCATCACGGTCGAACCAGAGCCGCCGTCGCAGTGCCGGTACATGCCGGGGTCGATGTAGCCGCACGGCATGTGAGCACCCACCGGATCGGCCGACGCCTCAGCCGCCACGCCCGCACCCACCACGAGCACCGTCATCCCCATCACCACGGCACGCCTGATCGTTCCGGAAATGGACATAGTTCCTCCCCAACTAAAATGAAATTTCCTCAGACGATCACGCCCAGTGATCGCCAGGCCGCCTGCCGGCACTTCCCCGCGTAAGCCAAATGGCCGCCGGGATCAGTTCGACTACGGATAGCCACTGAAACCAGCTCCTTTAGGGCGGACACCGGAAGCCGCATGTGAGCCGCGCCCCTTCGCGCTACCCTCAACAGACGAGGGGTCGTGCGAGGGGGATGCTCGCCTTCACTCCGTCAAGGATCGAATGCGGCAACGGGTATGACTAGGGGGTTTCCGTCTTCTCATGATGGGAATACAGAAGACGCACTCGAAGCAGCCCGATCAAATGCGAGCCGAATTCGCGAAGAAGCTTCACGAGTTGCGCACCTCTCAAGGACTTTCGCTCGCGGCCCTGGCGCAGCGCGTCCATTACAGCCGCAGCCATCTCAACAATGTCGAGCACGGCACGAAAGCAGCAAGTTTCGAGCTTGCCGAAGCGTGCGACGCTGCACTCGGTGCCGACGGCGAACTCAAAGCTCTCATCCCGAAACAACGATCGACAGCCCAGAAGCCGCAGACGCGTCCGGCTCAACTGCCAGCCGCCGCGGGTCGTTTTATCGGCCGGATCGAGCATCTGGCGGCGATGGACTCCCTCTCGCGGCAGCAAGACCAGCTCTCGGTCGCGGTCCTTCACGGGCCTCCCGGCATAGGAAAAACGACGCTCGCCCTGCATTGGGCGCATCGCAACGCCGCCCATTTCGAGGATGGCCAGCTTTTCGCTGATCTCCGCGCATACTCGCGGCACGGCCATCCGGTCGAACCAGCCGAAACCCTGGAAGAATTCCTCATTTCGTTAGGTCTCTCGCCTTCGGACGTACCCGCAACTGCCGAAGAGCGGGCAGCACTGTTCCGGACGATGACCCACGGACGTCGTTTGCTGATCGTCCTCGACAATGCGGTGTCCTCAGAACAGATCCGGGCGCTCCTGCCTGGCGACGCGACAAGCATGGTGCTGGTGACCACGCGGCGCGTCCTCACCGGGCTTTCCGTACGACCGGGAGCGACGCAGCTCCGCGTCGACCCCTTTGCCCCGGACGATTCGTTTCGGCTCCTGCGGGACGTAGTCGGCATGCGGGTCGACCAGGAACCCGAGGCCGCGCGCGACGTGCTCGACCGGTGCGGGCACCTGCCCCTGGCCGTGGCAGTCGCCGCGGAACGCATCGCGGCGCATCCACTCCGGCTGTCCGATCTCGCCCAGGACCTGGCCGAAGAGCGCACTCGACTCGGTGCGCTGACGGTCGAGGACGACGACACGAACGTACGGACGGTGATCTCGTGGTCGTACCGAGCTCTCGCCGCCGATACCGCGCGCGTGTTCCGGCTGATCGGCCTGCATCCCGGCAAGAACATCAGCGTCGAGGCCGTCGCCGCACTCGCAGGTCTCCCGGTCGAACGCGCGGGCGAACTCCTCCGCCTCCTCGCCGGCGGGCATCTCGTCGCCGAGATCGACCGAGGCCGCTTCCGGCTCCATGATCTCCTCCGGGTTTACGCAACCGAGCGTGCGCTCGACGAAGAGACTCCGGCCGAACGAGATGCCGCCCACCTTCGCGAACTTACGTGGTATCTGCACATGTGCCGCTCTGCAGCACATGCCCTTGCGCCTTATCGCGAGCCCGGTGTCGCCGCCGGGGAGCTTGACTATGCTGCCGCGTTCAGGTGGTGCGAAGCGGAGCTGCAGAACTTCCCCTCCGTCATCGCATCGGCCATGCGTGGCGAACATCCGGAAATCGGCTGGCAAATCTCACAAGTACTGTTTCCGTTTCTGCACCTGCGCAAGCCCTGGACGGTCTGGGATCGCATCTACCAACTCGGACTCGAAGGCTCGCACAAGGCGCTCGACCCCAGCGCCCAAGCGGAAATGCTCACCGGGCTCGGCTTGGTCCGCCTTGGCTTGGGCATGTACGACGAGGGCCTCGATTTCTTTCTGCGAGCTCTGGAGACGCTCGAGGGCCATCACGACCCCAACGGGACTGCTTGGTGTCACGTCGGTGTCGGACTCGCCTACGCGGGAGCTGGGCGCCACACCGAGGCCCGAGAGTCGTTCGAACTAGGACTCGCGATTCAGCAGGCGCACGATGACCGGCACGGTGAGTCCGTCACTCTCATGCACCTCGCCGAAGTGTGCGGACAAGAAGGACGCCACGAGGACGCGGTTCAATACGCGTTCCGCGCGTTGTCGCTGTGCCGCACTGTCGGAGACCAGTACGGCGAAGGACTCGCACTTCACCAGATAGGCAAAGCGAACTTCGCAGGAGGAAAGCTCGAGGCCGCGGTGCGCTACTTGGAGGAGGCGCTTGCGAGCCAGCGAGCTGCCCGGGACAGCAAGGGAGAGGCAGACACCCTCCTGCTCCTGAACGAGGTGCTGACCGTCGCCGGCGACCACGACACTGCACGTGACTACCTGCAACAAGCAGCAATGATCCTGAGCCAACGCGGAGAACCGGCTGAAGCCGAGGTCCGCGCTCGGCTTGACGACCTCGACGCCGGGAGGCAATGAATGCCCAAACAATCCTTCTCGGGACTACGGCTTGAGGGCACGCTGTCCACTGACTCCCAAGAAATCGCCTACGCAGCAGCCGACTTCGGCGGCATCATCTCGCGCACTCCGCTGGCCGTCGCCCGAGCGCACTCGCCACGAGACGTCAGGTCCGTCCTCAGATTCGCCGCAGAGCACGGCCTTTCGGTAACGCCACGGGGGCAAGGCCACAGCAGCATGGGTCAAGCGCAGGCAGTCTCCGGCATCGTGCTCGACCTGAGCGACCTCAATACGGTGCACGACATCAGCAGCGACCGTGTAGTCGTTGACGCCGGTACGACCTGGGCCGCGCTCCTGGCTGCCACTCTCCAGCACGGACTGACTCCGCGAGTCCTCACCGACTATCTCGGCACCTCCGTCGGCGGAACATTGTCCGTCGGCGGAATCGGCGGGACGACTCACCGCTACGGAGTTCAAACCGACAACGTGCTGTCCCTCGACGTCGTCACCGGCGACGGAGAATTCCGAACCTGCTCCCCTACCGAATCACCTGACCTCTTCAACGCAGTACTCGCCGGGTTCGGTCGCTGCGGCGTGATCGTACGTGCCACCATTCCTCTCATCGCCGCACCGGAACGGGTGCGGCGGATCAAGGTCTACTACCCGACTGCGGCCGAACTACGCAGCCAGCAGCGGAAACTCCTCCGCGAGCGCCGGTTCGACTTCCTCCAAGGACAGATCCTTCCCAGCGACGCGGGCTGGGTCCACATGCTCGATGTCTCCGCCTTCTACACGCCGCCCGCAGAACCCGACGACGCCACCTTGGTCGACGACATCGGCTACGACCCGGCCCGGGACAAGATCGAGGACCTCAGCTATTGGGAGTTCGCTACCCGGCTCGACGAAACCGTCACCTACCTCGAAACCACCGGCGAATGGCGCGCACCCCACCCCTGGCCCAACCTGTTCCTGCCCGACCGCACCACCGACACTTTCGTTGACCAGATCATGCACGGCCTCAGCCACTCCGACCTCGGCGCTTCCGGGCTGATCCTGACCTACCCTGTTTCCACCGACGTGCTCACCACGCCGCTTTTCCGCGTACCGGACGCACCGACGATCTTCCTCGTCGCAGCGCTCCGCTTCGCATCATCCGAATCGATCGCCGAGCAGATGGTGCGAAGCAACCGCCGCTGGTTCGATAGCGCAGTCGGCCTCGGCGGCACGAGTTACCCAGTAGGCGCAATCCCGTTCACGGAGGACGACTGGCGAAACCATCTCGGCCAAGCGCACCAATCCTTCGCTGAAGCCGAGGCCCGTTATGACCCGAGTGAAGTGCTCAACCGCCGCCTCAAACTGACTCCTTAGCGGAGGAAGTTTCCGGGCCAAAGCTTGGTTCCGCGGATATCAGGCTTTCAGCATCCGGCTAGTGAAACCTCGCTCGACGAGCCGTGTATAGGCTTTGAGAGCAGGTTTCGGCACGTCCTGAGCGATCGCGAAGCCCAGGTCGGGGTAACGCATGACTCGTTCCATGTCGCCGATCATCATGTCGACGACCTCAGCCGCGGGTCCGATCGTCTCGACGTACTCGCGCAGGGTGACGGGCGCAGATGCGCATCGAGGGGCGACCTCTGGCCACTGCCGTCGGCAGGTCGCGTAGGCGCGACGCTCCATGTACGGCATCGCGATCAGCAGCAGCGAAGTCGGTTGGATCCCTGCCGCGGCGAAGACCTCGCGCGACAGAGTGAAGTTCTCACCGGTGTTCCGGGCGTTCGGTTCGAGCAGAATCGCCTCGTCCGGAACGCCGCATGCGAGCACGACCTCGCGAAAGTGCTCGGCTTCGCCTCGCGGGAAGAGCTTCTCAGTCCCCGGAGCTTTCCCACCGCTGATGACCATCACCGGGAACACGCTCCGGTGGTACAGCTCGGCAGCGAACGATGCGACGCCGAGGTCGTTCCCACCGAGAACCAGCGCGGCCGAACATGGAACGAGCTCGTGGTGGAGCTGGTGATAGTCCCAGACGACTTCGGCATCTGCCCAGTCCTGCGCCGTCAGCTCGCGCACCACGTGCTCCGTCAACCCCTCTCGGTCACGCCTAGCCCTCCTGAGCGAGGCGAAGACTTCGGATGCTCTGCAACTGGTGCATCATGCCGTACTGCCGCGCGACGTCCGCAGCGTCCTCAAGCCGGCGGTGCCCAGCCGTCTCGGTCCGCGGATCAGACAGCAGGATGTGACTGTAAGCGGTGTCCAAACGGACCTGCTGCATCGGCGTACCGGAACCGTGCGCGTCCAATGCCACGCTGATCGCCGCTGTCGCCCGCTGGAGATCGCCAGCGCTTCGGTGTGCGAGCGCGAGCTTCTGGTGGGCAGTCGACCAGTCGAGGGGTTCTTCCAGCCGGTCAAACTCGATGATCGCTGGTTCGATGAATTGGATGGCCTGTTCCGGATCGTCCGCTTTGCTCAGCGCGGTGCCGACCCAGAGCCGTGACCTTGCACGGTCGCGTCCAGACAACCGTACGTCATCGGCAAGGTCGAAGTATTTCTCGGCCGCTCGGCGGTGCGCGCCTGTCATCTCTTCGTTCACAGCCAGCTGGAGGTCGATCTGCGCGACACGTCTGTGCATGCCGAGTTCAGTGAAGATCTCGCGTGCGAGCGAGTAGCTCTGTCTGGCCGACAGTGGCCCGCGGAGCAATCCCTGGTCCTGGCGCAAGTCTCCCTGCAGCCGCAGGCTCCGGGCATAGAGCGACATGCCGCACGTATCGTTGCTGTCCGGCAAAAACCGCCGCAGCCAGCGATCGACCAACATGGTCGCACCCGGAAAGTCTTGCCGTCCGAAGTGGACTATCGCACGATCCAGATCATCCGACCAGGATTCGCAATCCACAGTGGACACATAGGGACGTTGCTCGTTCTCAGACCCGACCGGCTCCGCATCGGCAAGCAGCATTTCGAGTTCGCTCAAGCTTATGCCCAGCAGTCGTGCGATTTCGCTGCGACGGGCTGGACTCGGTGCCCAAACGCCGTTCTCCCAGCGTTTAACCGTGCGCGGGTCGACTTCGAGTGCGTAAGCGAATGTCTCTTGGGTATAGCCTGCGGCCTTGCGCGCACGCTTCAGATTTATCCGCGGAGTGTTCATGATCTACCCCCTTGCTAACAAGTTACCCCAGTTCAGTGCTGCTCGCGGAGGCCGCAACACAGCTCACCGTCCCTAAAACGTCCCGCCCGCCCCGTTACCGCCCTGGTCCGTTCCGGCCGAAAGAACGACAGTTGCGCCAGGCAACCCGGAGGTTCCGCGCGGCCGCCCCCGAGGATCCGGTCGAAGGCCAAGCTGTCCCTTCGTCCGAATCTGCCCCGGCCTCCGGGTTGCTGCCCAGCTTGCCGAGCAACGGAGGACAGGAGCGATGACCGGACCGCGAAAAAGCAGCGCGCTGATCCCGATCGGCTGGGTGATCTCATGAATCTCTTGACGATCGACACACTGACTGCGTTGGCAGGCGTGCACCGCCGACTGCCCGGCATCATTGTCGGCCTCGTAGACGGTCAAGTGACAGCCGACGAGGTCCGGGAGTTCGCCGATCTCCTCGGCGAAGCCACGGAGTTGGTGCGCGATCACGCCGATGACCAAGCACGTGGGATCGTGCAGTTTCAGCGCGAGACCGACGTTGACGCCGACCGCGCTCTCGCCAGCGTGACCGCACTGGATCCGCGATCATGAGCTGGAGTGTTGTTTTCGTACTCGCAGTCATCGCCTTCCCCGTCGTCTTCTTCACCGCGACCGGCATCATCGAGCACCGGCGGAACTTGGCGGTTCGCCGTTCGCCCAACTCTGTCGAGGCTCTTCGCCGACGTGTCGGGCAGCAAACGCCGCACGGCCGCACAAGATCGACAGAGCCATGAGGACGCTCACTCGCGCCACGCCACCCGGCTCCGTCGCTCTCGGGCTTGAACTTCGCGCTGCACGCGTGAAAGCCAAATTCGGAGTCCGCGAGCTCGCCCGCAGGGCGGGTGTCCACCCCGGCCAAGTGAGCAGCTGGGAAGTCGGAGAGCGGATCCCGCCATCGGATTCCGTCTCGTACCTGGCAGGCCTGCTGCACATGACGATGACCGAGCACCGCCGCATTCGGCAACGTGCCGCGGACGCGCGCCGCGAAGACCACGTCGAACCCGATCAAGATGCGGCGGCGCGGCTAAGGACGGCCTACGACCACCTGGCTTCCCGCATTGTCGAGTGGGCTCCGGCATCCCTGCCTGACCGCTTGCAGCGCGCCGAAGTCACCTCGAGCGGACTCTATCGAGCCTTGCCACTCGTTCGCCGAACACCGCAGCCGGACGCCCCGCAAGCTACGCGGGACTTGTTCATCAGCAGGAAAGCGGTCCTCGGGGAGACCGAACAGTTGCTCCGCCTCGTCGACGGACCGGAACGCATCCGGCTAGTAACCTCCGAGGTTGGAGACCTTCCGGCATTCACCGTTTACCAGATCGACGGGAAGACTCCCACCGTCGCGTTGCGACACGCGCACTGCTCCGTCTACCTGACGTCCGACCTGGCGACTGCCGCCTACGTCCGCGCGATGGAGCGCTTCCGCGAGGAAGCGCTTTCCCCGACCGAGACGGCCTACGCAGTCGAGATGGCTTTTCACGACGTCAAAACGAACCGGTGACCAGCCGACGACCGTCACCGCTTACTGCGCGGACTTGCCGGAGCGGTCTTTCCGCGGCCGGCCTCCGCCAGCCCCGCGGCCGGGACGGCCGCGCTCCCATTGTTCGATCTCTTCACGACGCCCACGAGCCCAGCCTGGAGTACGGCCGACGACCACGTCCGGCTCGGGAAACGGGTGGGTCTCGGCATAGCGGCTGCGCCATGTCGAGACGGTGGTCTGGGTAACGCCGAACCAGGTGCCGACTTCGCCCAGGTCGAGGTAGCGAAGGGTCTGGTCGGGCTCGGCGGGCTGGCCGTCGACCTCGGTTCGCCGGTCGGTCACGTCGCGGAAGATAGCAGCGAACCTGCAGCTCCAGTCGCATCGCCACGCGCACTGACCTGGTCACATCAGGTCGAGAATCCGGCGGACAGCGCGCACCTTGCTGGCCAGGCGCAGGACGTGCCGACGGCGCTGGTACGCCACCTCGACCCAATCGGCGCGGGCGAGGGAGTCACCGTGGTATAGGACCACCTGGTGGCCCAGGCCCCAGAACATGCTGTTCACGCCGGTCACCGCCACGGCAAGCTCGTCGATGTCGGCCCCGATCCAGATCATCGATGCCGGATCCAGCGACCGCTGCCGAAGAAGCTTCGCGGTCGCCCGGAACAAGCTGCCAGTGCCGACTGTGTTCTCGCAGATCGCCTGGCCGGGCTTCACGACATCCATCGTCAGCGAAACCAGCGCGTCAGCTATGTCCGGCGGGGTGTAGACCTGGGCATTGACCTTGGCCTCGGTCCGGGTTTTCAAGACTGCCAGCAAGCGGCCGAGCAGGTCGGCGTCATGCCGCAGCTCCGGCTGGTACAGATCCAGCAAGCCTGCGGCCAAAGCCGCGTCTGCTGTCGCTTTCACCCGCTCGCAAAGACGGTCGTCAGGCTCGTCGTACAACCAGGAAATCATCGGACTGATCGCGTCCACCAGATCCGTCCGCGCCCGGACGATCTCCGTCCACACCGCGCGCGACTGGTACCAGTACGCGCGGGGCGTCATCGCCATGACCTGGTTCGCGAAGGCGACCCCGTCGTCGGGTTGCAGCAGCGCCAGCGTTGCCGCCACGCCAAGCGGGACTTCGTGCCTGCCCGCGCTCCCGCTCCGGTGCCAGGCTTCGTCGATCGCATCGGCGACGCGAGTCGCCAT
This sequence comes from Amycolatopsis echigonensis, assembly GCF_014174495.1. Classification (GTDB taxonomy): domain Bacteria; phylum Actinomycetota; class Actinomycetes; order Mycobacteriales; family Pseudonocardiaceae; genus Amycolatopsis; species Amycolatopsis echigonensis. The sequence goes on along the minus strand of NZ_JACJHR010000004.1, from coordinate 208,115 downwards.
CTCGTCAGTCCTCACCTTGGTTCCTCCGATCGAGTAGATCCCAGAAACGTTGAAGGCATACGTCTCAACGTTGATCTACCGTAAACGTTGCAACCAGTACTCGCAATGTTTTGGGAGGATGCGTGAACCGCACAGATCCGTTGCCCTGGGCAGCACCGATACCGCGCGAACTCCCTGCATTGCGGGAACGGCAGGTCGAGTACTTGCTCAGCGACGAGTCGCTGAAGCTCACCGCGGTAGCAATGCTCAACGGGCTGGGCACGATCCGTCCGGTCGGCGACCCCGCGATGGCGGCTTACCTCTTGCTCCAAGACGAGCATCAACGACTGAGCCAAGCCAAGATGTTCTACTTCACCGAGGACATCGCCCAGCTCGTGCAGCACGCCGCACGAAGTGTTACGGACCAATGGGAGATCGAGCCGGAGGAACTTCCTGCCCTCTCCGGCTTTGCGCTGTTCCCAACGCCCCTGGCGACGTACACGAGGACGGATGGAGCGAACGTTCCCATCGTCGCGTTCTCCTGGGGGCCGACTGACCTCATCGACGACCCGTCGACCGGCGTATGGATCACGTTCTGGAGTGCGACCGACTATTCGGCTGTTGAGAAGGAGTTGCGTCGCGCCAAGCTTTCCGCCGCGGAGGCGGCGCGTTACGCCCGAACGCTCCACGCGGAGCTGACCTGGGACAACGAGATCTACTTGCCGTTCGGGCATACCGAGGCGCCAGTGATCGCCGATCCTGCCGAGGGACCGCGGCTGATCGACCCGCGCGTGGTCGTCGCGGGGCAAACCACAACCGCATGGCTTCCGGTCGTGATCGCGGCGTGGCTGTTCTGCCGTCCGAACTCGTTCACCGTCGCCGAAGACGAGCACCTTCCACGGACAATGCGCCGTCGCGCGGAACGGGCGGGCCTCGAAACCTCGCCGGTCCGCGTGGTGTCCGTCAGCCGGACGCCCCAGCGATCTGCCACACGACCGGCCGAGCCGAGCGGCCGCACAGTCGGGGTCCGGTTCCCGGTCGGGCCGTTCGTCCGTCGACAGGCCTATGGGCCCGGCCGTCAGCTGCGACGTCGGACCCTCGTTGCCGGCCATTGGCGCGGCCCCGCCGACGCACCGATCCGCATCGGCAAGACCGTCAACCTCGTCAACAAACGTCTCGAAGACTGATCTTGATGGTCCGCCGCGGCGCAGACGTCTGGGGCGCCGCAGGGTGAACCATCCGGCGGACTGCTTACTCCAGGTCGTACCCCAAGCTGTCGGCTACGTCCTCGACAAAGTCTTCACCGGGGACGGAAGTGTCGTGCTGATGCACGTCCCAGGCGGCGTCGTCGACGGCGTCGCCTCCCTCCTCCAGCGCCTCGGACACCATGCCGACCATGTCGCGGGCTTCGTCCTGGTCGAGGTCGAAACGGTCGGCCGCGTTGGCTGCGGCGTAATCGAGCATTTCCTCCGACCACATCTGCTCACTCACGGGCAAACCCCTCTCGTTACCGGTTCCCGCAAGACACGGCCACCCCGGTCACCGTTCATTCAGACGGCCAGCGATGTCATCGTCACGGCCAACACCGTCCCGCCCGCCATCGCCGGGGCCAGCGGAATTCGTGCCTGCCGCCGGCTCGACAGCACGAGCGCCAGTGCGGCGCATCCGGCAATCAGGTAGGAGATCGCGATTGCTGATCCGATCACAGGCCACCCCGCCGCGCCCGCGAGCATCCCCAGCGACGGGGCGAGTTTCACGTCACCAGGACCAGGTTGTCCGCTGACAACGAACGACCCGAGCAAAAGCCCGCCCCATCCCAAGCCGCCGACCGCGGCGCGAAGCAGCATCTCCGGCGTGCCCGAACCAACACCGATGACGGCGATTCCCACTGCCCCGGACGCGGCGAACATCGCGCTGAGCTGATTCGGGATCCGGTGCTCGGCGAGGTCGACAACGGCAGCTGGCAACCCGAATGCGCCGAACGGCACTACCGCCAGCCTCAGTGCCGGCGGCCATACAGCGGTGCAGGCGGCGAGAACCACCACGGCACCGATAAGGAGGAGTTCGTACCGGCGGCGCGTCGCCAGGAAGCACCGGAGCGCGGCTACCCCGCCGATGCCCGTGACGACGGTGGCCGCGATGGACCATACGAGGGTTTCAGCCGTCACGGCGAACCTCGACCCGCACCTCCGCGCCGTACCAAGCGCCGCCGCCGCCACGGTGCGCCGGTCGGTAGTGCCAGCTGGGGTGGTTGGAGACGGCGATCGTCCGACGGCATCGACACGGCGCTGTCGTCCACCAGCCCACTCTCAGCAGGTGCAGCCGACCGTACGGAAACCGTCCGGCCACCGACGCACACGCACAATCGATCATTCCGCCGAGGCTCGTTCCTCGGACGAGCAGCTGGCCGTGTGCCTCGTCGTGGTTCGCTACCCACTCGACGGTTCTCAGCAGCTCCACGTCGCCTCCCCGGACCGCGCGCGATGGCATGGGAGACACGGCGAACGGGCACGAGCCCGATACAGGTCCGCGGCGTCATCGTTCGCTCGACTCGGCGGCCTCGGGGTTGAAGGGCTACGCGACCGGCGTCTCCCGGCCGCCGTGGAGGAGCAGGGCCCGGTGAGTCCACGCGAGATGGAGGGCCGCGGCCGCGCCTGGTGAAAGGGTGCCGTCTTCGCGGAGGTGGCGCAGGGTGTTGCCCTCGAACGGCAGCGCTCGGGACGGGACCGCTCCTTCGGTGTTGGACTCGACCGCTGCGCCGAAGAGGGTGTCGTAGGTGTCGGGCTCGATGACAGCGACGGTGAGGATGTCTCCGGCGAGGGTGAGCGCGTCCATGGTGACGCCGAGGCACCAGACCCGGATTCGTTCTTCGGCGAAAGCGCGGTCCATGGTCGCGAACGGCTCGAGCCTGTCGTAGGCGATGGGCTGGCCGCTGCCGTCGTACTCGTCGTGGCCCAGGAGTTCTTCGGCGAATTCCCGTTGGATGTTGCGCCACAAAGAGAAGTCGGCGCTGATGGCGGCGGGCAGCACGCTGGAGGGCTGGAAGATCCCGGCAGGCAGCAGATGCGTCATGCCTCCTCCGCCGGCGACTCGGCTGCCGTCGCGGTGGTGGAGCACGACGCTGGGAGAGTCGCCTCCGCGGATGGTGAGGGTTCCGACCGCTCCCATGAGCGGACGGCGGCGAAGGTCGAACGGGTGCCCGACGCGGCTGCGGAACCGCAGGTTCCGCCACGACGGCCTGGTCGTCACGAGCCGGCCGTCGTGATCGCGCGCGAGATGCTCCTCGGCCGTTTCGTGGGCCAGGGCTTCGTTGACGTCCATCGCATCGAAGAAACCCATGTGTCCGAACCGCATGCTGTTGGCTGTCCAGTCGAGAGAGGCCAGGCGGAAGCACAGGCGGTTCTCGAACAAGCGTGGGCTGGCCAGGTCACGGATCGCGTCGTGGTAGCGGCGATAACGCACGCCGGGCGCGCACCACGGCCTGACCGAGGCGGCCTCGGGTTCGCCGCCGGTGACCGTCGCCGGTGCCAGGTCCGGGTCGAGCCGCAGAGCGACCTGGTCCAACGACACCGGTGCAGGCGGGATCCAGTCAGGGTGGGCGATGACACCGCAGCCTTCGAGACCGGGAACGGAATAGTCGGGGTAGAGCTGTTCGGCGACCAGGGCCAGAGCGCGGCGAGTTCGGCCCAGCGACGTGCGGGTTTCGCGCCACTCGTGCTGTTCGCGGTCCACTTCCGGATCGGAGCACGGGCCGGTCGGATCGGCGGTACCGGATGCGGGTGCCGGTTCGTGGTGGGTGCGGAGGAAGCCCAGCTCGCCGGTCGGGACGTCGAAGAAGTCGGACAGCAGCAGCTGGTAGATGCCCTTCGGTTTGACGGTGTCTCCGCCTTCCCAGCGCCACACGGATTTCTTGGTGAGGTTCGTTTCGCGGTTGTACTTCGTGGTGGCGAGGCGATTCAGCTCCACGGCGAGTTCCTGCTGCGAGAGTCCCCTGCTCTCCCGCAGCTCGATCAACACGAAGTTGGGACGACGCTCGCCTGCCATGCCAGACACGGTACTGGGGCGAACGGGCTGCGCAGGCCGACAACGTCCACGGTTCGTCCACTCTCCGCCGCCGCGACGGGGACCCTTCGTCCACGTTGAGGGGCCGAACCCTCGCTCCTCGCCTGGTTCTCTCGAACGTACGGGCCGAACCGTGCCCATTTCGACGAGGAGGGAGCAGCACGATGGCATCGGACGTCCTGTTCACCAGACCGGACTCGGTGATCCTCCAGCCGACAACCCTGTGCAACCTCGACTGCAGCTACTGCTACCTGCCATTCCGCCGACGCAAGCTGACCATGTCCCGTGAGGTTGCCGACGCGGTGGCCGCCTCGATCAGACCGTGGACCGAAAACGACACCGTCGAAGTGTGCTGGCACGGCGGTGAACCGCTCACGCTCGGCACCGCACGGCTGGGAGCGCTGATGGACTCCTTCGCCGGGATGGCCGTCGCACACGGCATTCAGACGAACGCCACCCTCATCACCGACGAGTGGTGCCGGTTCTTCCGCGAACGCGACGTGCACGTCGGGGTGAGCATCGACGGACCTGCCGAAGACAACCGGCACCGGACCGACCTCACCGGCAAGGAGTCGTTTGCCCGCATCCTGCGCGGCATCAAGACCCTCGCCCGGCACGGGCACGAGGTCTCGATCATCGCCGTGGTGTCCGACCCGACACCGGCCCGAGCGCGCCGACTGTACGAATTCGCGGCCGAACTCGGTGCCACGTGGCTCGGCGTCAACATCGAAGAACAAGAAGGCGTCAACACCCACGACAACCACCGCGACACTGCGCAACTGGAAGAGTTCTGGGCCGCGCTCGCCTCCGCCTGGACCGCGGACCCCCAAGTGCGGCTGCGCGAACTCGACCGTGTGCTGTCTTACGCGCACGGCCTCGACAGAACCAGGCGCACAGCTGCGGCGCAGGTGGACCCGCTGCCGACCGTCGCCCACGACGGCACCGTCACGCTGATCTCACCGGAACTAGCCGGGTTCACCTCGCCCCGCCTCGGCGACTTCGCGTGCGGCAATGTGCTCCACACGCCCCTGGACACGCTGATCGCGAAGGGAACACGTGCAGCGTGGGTGCAGGAATACCTGGAGGGGCTCCGCCGCTGCCGGACCAGCTGCCCGTACTTCGACTTCTGTGGAGGAGGCCAGCCCGCGAACCGGTTCTTCGAGCACCAGCGGCTCGACGGCACCCGGACCAACTACTGCGTCAACAGCAAAATCACCGTCCTGGAAGGAGTGCTCCGTCATGCCCGAAACAGCGGCGCCGCTTGACCGGCGAATCGCGAACTCCCTGCGCTGCCTGACGACCGTGTTCTCATCATGGACGCCTCCACCTGCCCCCGGCGGGAAGTGGGACAGCCGGCCTTCGTGGGACGACCGCCCGAAATTCGACAACCGGCCAGGCTGGGACAACTGGAACAAGCGCCGTTAGTCCCGCACGATGAGGCCGCTCTCGGCTGCGATCGCCGCTGCGGCCGAGAGCGCCTGCTCACTGCTGATCCGCGCACCACGCAACGACAACAGCCCCTTCACGCCCTCGAACGTCGAACCGCGCAGATCGCATCCCGCCGCGGCCGTCGCTTCGAACTCCGTACCGGCGAACACGCAATCGACGAAGACCACATTGGACAGATCGCCGGCCAGAAGCGTCTCGCGAAACGAACATCCCGAAAAAGCGACCGCGTGCTTGACCCGGTCAATCCGGATGATTCCGTAGTCGAACTGGCAGTCCTCGGCGTACACATCCGACGCCTGAAGCAGGGTCAGCTGGACACCCGCCGCGCGACAGTCCACCAGCTCGATCCGCTGTGCCGTCGCCCGGGGCAACTTGGCGCGAGAAAAGTCGATGCCTGCGAAAACGGAATCCCGCATGTCCAGAGGGTCCAGCGTGGCGCCAGCGAGGTTGACCTGCTTCACCATCGAACGGACGACCTCGCCCTCGCCCACGACCCCAGCCTGGTCAGCCCCGACGAGCGAAGCCAGATCGTACGCGAACTCGCCTCGGAAACCGGCGCTCTCAGCGCGCACATCCTCAAGATCCAGCGAAGGACGCTGAACCTTTTTGCCGTCGAACTCTCGGAACTCCACGCGGACAGAATAGCGGCCCGCGCTTTCTGGCATTCTCTGCCAACCTCGCCCAAGGACCGCGAACGTTCCAGCTCACTGCCAGACGTCGCAGCAAGCACGGCCCGGGCTTCAGGCCACCTCGGAGTCATCCTCGAGCTGGTCGATCCGCGCAGTTGTGCGAGCTGGCAACGTTGCGAGCCATGAGTCGAAATCGGCAAGCATGGCGAGCCGCGGCCCTGATGCAGGCCGAATCACCGCCACCTGGCCGGTGGCCAGCGTCAGCTCTAGCCACGGCCCGTCCACCCGCGCCTCGGTGACGTCGAGCGCACGGCGGCGGTTGACCTGCAGGTCGAATGCGGGCAACCCGGTGGCTGAATCGGTCTCCCTCGCGACAATGGGACGAATCCAGAAGATGGCGCCCTCGCGACGAGCGTGCCGCCCCAGCGCAGCATGGAAGACCTCGCTGCCGTCCTCGGTCACTCTCAGCTCGGCTCCCGGCAGTTGGTCGCCCCGCTCCTCGCCGTCGCGGCCGTTGAGCAAGCCGACGAGCCGAATCCACGCCTCATCCAAACCAGCCTGCATCTCTGCTCCTTCCGCTACAAGACGACCACGTCGCCAACGGGCTTTCCGGCGATGTGAGTGACGCCCTTGGCGGCCAGCATCGAGTGGAGTTCGTTGCGCAGTGTCTCCGATCCGCAGCTAATCCTGCTGGGGCCTTCCGGTCCGAGCAAATCGATGCCGTCGCCGAACATCACCTCGTTCGACGGGTTCGTGAACTTGGCTATCTTGAACGGGTCACGCGTCGCAGGGTTCCCGTTCGAGTACTCGGAGGCTTTCGCCGGGTTGATGACGCCGAAGGTGTCGGCGTTGGCACCGTAGTAGTCAGTGCGGGCGAGCAGACGCGATGGGTCGTCCCAGATGAGTCGCGGGTGGGGCTCGGTGGAGGTCGGCGTCTTCAGTACCCGCAGGAACACTGAGCTGGCCCCGCCGGTGAGCTTGTCGACGTCTTCGCTCTTGCCCATCGAGCGCTTGGTTCCCATCGTCAGCCGACGTTCGGAGGAGGCGAGCAGCCCGGTTTTCAGCATCATCCGCAGGCCGTCCGGGGAGCTCGCATGGACGAGGGACTTCCCCTCGGCGGCGCTGGCGAGTTTGTCCGCGGCGTTGCCGACGTCGAACCGGCTCCAGGTGAACCAACCGCCGACCTTTCGCGGCGTCGGATCGTAGCCGGGGCTCGCGGCGAGAGCCGTGCCGTCGGCGAACCCGGTGGCTTGGGCGACTGCGTCGCGAAGGACTCCGACTTTCGCAGGCAGTGCTCGCGTATGAGCCTCGAGCTGGAGTTCCTTCGCGAAGTGCGCGAGCTGAGCGTCGGTCATGCCGACTGCTTCGTGGGCTCGTTCGTGGAACAGTTCCTGCCGGACCATGTCCTCGAGGTGGTCGCCGGTCTTGCGAGCCTCCTGAATGCTCGTGTTCTGGGCGAGGTTCTGGGCCACGACGTTGGCGTTGAGATAGCTGTGTTCTCCTTCCTCCGGGCTCATCGGCCGGTTGGCGAGGTGCAGTTGGCCGAGCCGATTCACCAGTTCCGGGCCATTGCCCTGACCGGCGGGTGCGACGATTTCCAGGCGGCCGCGCAGCGAGTACTCGGTCGTCTTCGGATCGTTGAGGCTGTAGGGCCGGTACACCGCTTGGAAACCGTCGCCGAGTTCGATGGCATATTCCTTGGCCGAGACGTCGGTCCACCTTTCGGTGCCGTTCCAGCTCGCTTCACCGGTCTCGGGGTCGAGCGTCGGCTTGATGCGGGTGGCGTCCCTCAGCGCCGCGACGGCGTGATCGCTCGTCGCGTCGGCCGGCGTGGACGGCACCATCATGGTGGCAAGCGTCTTCCCTTCGTAGGTGAAGGGTTGAACCTGCGCGATTTTGGTGGCGGTGGCCACAGCATGATCGAGCGCGGCGAGCTTGTTCTGGTAGTGCTGGAGCATCTCGACTTCGGCCGCACCGGGGTTCTCGCCGGCGGCGTCCATCACTGCGGAAAGCGCAGCTTTCGCAGCGTCCAGTTTGGCGACGGTGGTTGCCGGTGCGTGCCCCGGAGTGAGGTCTTCGTTGGTGATGTGGTGGTTCACGCTCTTCGCCGTACTGATGAGCTTCTCCGCCAGCTCGTTCTTTTCGTCGAGCGGAACCCGGCCTTGGACCGTCTGCTCCACCTCTTTGGCGACCAGGTTCGAACCTACGTCGAGGGCGTCGAGCAGCTTCGCCTCGGCGTCTTCGTCGAGGCGAGCGTAGAGCACTGTGCGCGGACCGTCCGCACTCTGATAGGTCACCAGCGTCGCCGTTGATGCCAGCAGGTCGTCGCTTCCGACGAGAACCGGTTCGCCATATGCTTGCCCGGTCTCGGGAGTTTCGGGAATCTGGGTCAACGCCGTCTGGCCGGCAAAAGTGGCTTCTGTGGGCGGAAGAACCGGTTCTCCGGCAGGTGCTTCCGGAACCGGGCTCCCCGATGTCGGAGACACGGAGTACGTCGTGTGCGAGGTCTTCGAGTTGGTGCCCATCAGCTCTTGCCCAGGTACTGGAGGGCCGATGCGGAGCTGAGCTGGAGTTCTTTCGTGAAGAATTGGACGAAGTCCTTGCGCAGGTTGTTCTTGCGCTCGACCGCGGTGTCGAGGAGCGCCTCCGCGATCTGGTCTTTGGTCACGGCACTTTCGGGGACTCCGTGCTTCTTCGCGGCGCGGGCGCGCATTGGCTGCGACCACTTCATCGCTTGGCTTGCGCCGCGATGCGCCGCTTCGTGCATCATCGCGCGCCACTCGACGTCCGGGATGGACTCGATGCTTCGGATGACCGGGTGGGCAGCTGAAGGATCGACGCGGACGCCTTTCGCCAGCCCGCCTTTGAGGTGAGCGTCGTAAGCCATGTGGTGCAGGGGGTTGGTGTAGGGCCGGTAGTCGAGGCTGAGTTTGTCGCGGCCGAAGTTCTTGAACGCCTGACCGAGGTCGATGGGGACCAGACCCCCATCATTCGTGCGCAGGACATTCCCGCTGTGCCCGTCGTGATTGCCGAGCGCCCAGTTCGCGACGTGGAGCCGGACCAGGGAGTCGACGTCTGCCTGAGTCCATGAACCAGGCTGGGTGGACATTTCCTTGGCACCCGTGAGCATCGGCTGGAGACTCACCGGAATTCCGTCGATCTTCGACGCGTACACCGGGACGCACGGCAAGCCCGCGCGGGCGAGCATGCGGGACGCCGCGGCCTCGGCGTGCGTGACCGCGCCGTCGCGGGGCGTGCCTTCGCGTTTGGCGAGCCAGGTCCTTCCGTCGGGTCCGGTGTGGACGGTTTTGGGGTGGGTTCCGCCCAGTGCGGCGGGCTTTCCCGAGCCGAAGTCCCAGTTCTCGACTGCTGCGGCGTCGACGGGCTGTGGTGTGGCTGTTTGCGCAGACTGTGCGGCGCGCAGGGCAGCGACCATCTGGGCGTGCTGGTGGCCGAACGCGCTCTTCGGGTTTGCCGCCATGTAGACGAAGCTGGTCGGCTTGGCTGTCGGCGACGGCGCGGTGGGTTTGTTCTGTCCCTTGATGGTGGTGGCGAGCGCGCCGGCCATCGTTTTGTCCGTGCCGATGTGCTGCTGAACTGCCAGGAGCAGCTTGGACCGCGACATCTTGGCGGCGTTGTCCAGAATTCCGTTGTGCGTCAGGAACTCTCGCAGCTCGGTCAGCTTCTGTTCCTTGAGCCATCCTGCGAGAGCGGCATGGCAAGGCTTGAGGGTGCTCTGATAGTCCGGTGCCGGGGCAAGGCTGTTCCAGGCGCCCATCTCGCTGACGAGCTGGTTGAGATCGCGAGTCTTCGCGAGAAGCTCGAGCGCCGCCTGCTCGCCGCCGCTCGCCCCCAGTGCGGGCGGCTGACCCGCTGCGAGGCCCTTCAGCTCCTCCGCGAGGGCGCTGGCGGACTTGAGTTGGTCCGTTCGCGCGGTTGCGATCGCGATGAGGTCAGTGTGCTCGGCCGAGGGGGTCGACGTGCGAAGCAGCTTCAGCATTTGGTGCGGACCGAGAACCTGCGTTGCAGTGTCGTCGAGCGATCCCGAGGCCTGGGCCTGCGCGATCGCCGGCGCCAGCTGGTCCCAGGTCACGGCGGTCAGGGCGGCGTCGACTTGGGAGCGGTGTGCCTCGATCAACTCCGGAGAGGCATGTGCGGCAACGAACTTGTTCTCTTCGTCGATGAGGGCGGCGATCGAACTCGCGAGAGCCGCTCCGCCTTGTTGCTGATGCTGCGCCACCTCTGCCAGGTGCGCGGCGAATGTGTTGTCCGCCAGGGTTTCCGGTGCGGCCGGGTACCACTCGCCCACTGTCTTGCCGCCCACGCTGCCGCCAGCGATCAGGAGCGCGTGGCGGTTGAGCGCGATCGCCTGGATGGTCTTTTTCTGTTCGTCGTCCGCGGCGGCCGGGTCGAGCCAGAAGGTCAGCGGCGACGGTGCGGTCTCGTCCAGGCTTGCCAGTTCGGGATACTGAAAGCCGTTCTTGCCGGCGAGGTCGAGCAGGTCCTCGTGCTCGAGACCCGCCAGGAACTGCCTGCACAACTCGTGCGTCTTCTGCTGCAGCGCGTTCGCTTGTTCCGGATCGAGCGCGCCGGCAGCCGCGATAACATCCTCCGCGGCTGCTGTGACTGCGTCGTAGTGGTCGGCTGTGCTCGCGAAGTCGAACTCCGGCGGGCCTTCTGGATCGCCGCCGGCTGCCAGCACGGCCAGCTTTTCGAGCGCCTCTTCCGCGTCGGTTTCCGCTGTTTCCTCATGTGCGATGACGCCGATCAGGTGCTGCGGGTACTCCTCGGCCGGTGCGTCGACAGCCTCGGCTGGCACGACGCCGCCAGCCGTCGGCGCGATGGCGTAGACGGCGTGGGAGGCCTTGGAGTTCGTGCCCATCGGAATTGGTGATCAGCCGCTGGCGAGAAGGTCGTCGACCTGCCGTTGCACCGCCTCGGCCAAACCTCCGTCGCTCAACGACTCCACGCGCGCGGCCGGCGCTACGGGCGAGTTCTCCCAGATCCCCATGTTGATGGCGATCTCGTCAGCCGAGGTTCCGGCTATCCGCTGCCGCCACAGGGTCGCGGGCTCGTAGATACGAGGCACCCATTCCACGAAAACCTCGGCTGCGTCGAGGAGGTCAAGGCCGAGCACTCCGACCGGTGTTGTCGCCGCGCCGTACTCGGAGGACCAGGCCAGGAGGACCCAGACGTGCCGTGTCATCGGGCACCGCCGGGAACGGTGCTGTGGGGCAGAAGGGAGGCCATGTAGCGGACCGATTGCGCGAACGCGTCGGCAGTCCGTGCGTGCAGGTCGCGGCGGCCTTCCTCGGTCATGACGGCCCCATGAAGGGCGTACTGGGCGGGGTTCTGGCTGACCAGGACCAGCCGTTCACCGAAGAGTTCGACCGCGGTGGCGATCCGGTCGCGCCGCGAGAGTCCGGTGAGGACGACTGGCAACTGAGTCGGAAGGTTCTCGGCGAGCCAGTGCAGCCCGGGAAGGGTCCAGGTGTCCCAGTTGCCGCTCTCCCGCACGGTCTGGAGGTTGATCGCGACGGCCGGCGGGGCCGCGGTTCCGAGCCAGTCGACGTAGCGCTTGAGGTCTTCGAGCCGGTACCAGTACAGATTCGGGACCGCGGAGACTCCCGCGTCGGCGAATTCGGCAGCAATCAGCAACGACCTGCGCATGTTCAGCAGGTGCTCCGCTCGGGGCCAGTTCCCGTAGACCGAAAAGTTCGGGGCGAGGACGAGGTCGAACCTGAGCGTGGCGATCCGCTCGATGAGGCGTTCGCGGTCGCGGACAGTCCAGAACATCTCGACGAGCGGGTCCTCGCCGTAGCCGGAGAACACCGTTAGCGTCGAGGGCGGTAGACCGAGAACCTCGGCCGCGGTTTCGCCGGTTCGCCAGCGAGGGAAGATCTCGTGGCTCGCCAGGGAGAACACCCGCCGCAGGCCGACCGCATAGGCGGGCCAGTGCAGTGCGGCGTCGACCTGGTCCTGGCGCGAGCCGTCGATTTGCGGGATGAACGCGGGCAGCCCGGCAGGCAGCGTGCCGGCTAACTCGATGTCGTCGAACTCCAAGGTGCCGCCGACGTCGCTCATCCAGGCGCGGATGTCGACGCGGGAACCGCATCGGATCGGGCAAGCGCCGCACGCCGATTGCCGAGCAGGGCCAGGCAGGTCGGCGCGGGCACAGCCGCAGTAGCTGCAGTCGGAATTGCAGCCGGAGCACAACGGAGCGATGGTGACGCCGGGCTCGGCGTCCTCGCCGGAGTACCACGGACATCGGCGGCAATCGCAGGCAGCGGCGGGCGCGGTGGAACCTGGCTGGCCGAGAAATACGGTCACGGCGTACTCCCTGAATTGTCGGCGAGATGATCGGTGAGCAAGCGCAGGGACGAGGCGTCGTGCTCGTGCAGCCGGTTTCCGGCAGACACCGCATGCACGAGCGCACGAAGTGCGGTGAGCGCCGCGTCGACCAGTGTTTGGTCCACCGGCGGTGCCTTCTCCTCGGCGAGGTACTCGTCGGCCGGTTGAGCCCGGAGCTTGGCGGCGCGGGCCTCATCGGCGTGCTGGTGTGTTTCCTCGGCCGCTGCGAGGGCCTCTTCGGCGGAGAGGTCTCGATCGTTGGCGTGCGCGAGCGCGGTGCCGAGCAGCCGGATCCGGCCGTTTTCTTTGACCGCGGCCCAGATTTCTTCGGCGGCATCCTCGCGTCCGCGACGCAGTTCGATGAACCGGATACGGGTGTGCAGGCTGATTTTGGCTTCATCCATCTCCTCGGCGAGTTCGCGTGGCATCTCGGCGAAGGCGCGGACGAGCTCGCGTGCCTTGCGGGGAGTGAGTTGCAGGCCGAGTCTGGTCAGGACCTCTGACCAGGGGGCGGCACAGCTGCGGTCGCTGCCGCGGATGCGTTCCATCGCGGCGAAGCGGGCGATCGGGTCGTCGATGGCATAGACCTCGGCAGGCACCGGGTGTCCGCCCGCGAGCAGCTTGCCCAGCAACACCGCGCACCGGTCGAGCACGAGGGCTGCGGCCAACTCGCCAGGGCGGAGGTTCTCCCGGGCCAGATTCTCGACCAGCTGCCAGATTCGCCGCTCCTCGTCCGACAACGGGCCAGGGCAGACGACTGCGGGCAGTGCGGCGAAGTGCGGATTGTCCGGCCGGTGCACCGCACCCCAGCGGCACGCGCGGAGTCTGCGTTCCCCGGCCGCGAGTTTCATCGCCGGAGCGCGGCCTTCCCGCGACGCGACCTCCTCGACGAGCACCGGCTGCAAGACACCGACGGTCGAGATCGACGAGATGAGGTCGGCGAGATCCGCGGGCGCGGTCGTATCCCCGGGCAGCCGCCCCTGCGACTCGGTGAACACCGTGCCCTCACCGCGCAACGGCAACAGCGCGAATCGACGCTGCCGCAACCTCGGCGACAACCCGAACTGCTGGACAGCCTCCCCTGCTTCTTCGCTGTTCATCGTGTGTTCCCGCGGAGCGGCGCGAACAACGACCGGCGGCGCGTGTCCGTGCCGAGAATGGGCACGGCGACGTCGGCGAGCACCCCTTCGTTCTGCAGCCGCCGCAACGTCGTCACGACCAGATCGACCCGATCACTAGCTGACGCGACCGGAGGCAGTGCCTGCGCGTGAGCGCGCAGATCTGCGAGCCGGCGTTCTAGCACGTGCTCCGCAGCACCGGACAGGACGATCACGACACGGGGGAAACGCGGGTACCGGGCGCGCCAGACCGGGCTCGCGCCAGGTCGGCGGGGCACGTAGTCGTGGTAGCGCACGTACGCGACGAGCTTCTGCGCCAGGCGCGCGACAGGCATGGTCGAGCGGTCGAGTTCGAGGAAGAAGATGCGCTGAGAACGGCTTCCCTCGTCGAGCACGTAGTGCAGGACCGCGTCCGCGATGACCGTGGCGCGGCGGCCGTCGCGGTGGTGCGCGACTTCCGGCGTCCAGGACAGTGGTCCGCAGTCATGGCCGTGCGCACGGGCGGTCTCGACGAACGCGAGACCAGTCTCGACCACGTCGAGACTGTGCGCGAGCAGAACCTGCGCCACCTCGGGATCCGCGACCCGGTACTGCCTCGGCTCGACCGCGTCGGACACCTCCGCCATCGCCGCGCCGTCCGCCGTGGCGTACCAGGCTCGTGGGCTGTGCTCGCGGGTCACCGCATCCAGCAGGCCCGTCCGACGCAGGACCGCCAGCTTGTGCCGGACCGTGCGCAACGGCAGGCCCGGTGCGATCAACCGCCCCAGCTGATCGGTCGAGACGAGCCGGTGCCAGTACGTGAGCAGCAGCGCTTGCAGCTGGAACGGATCGAGCACCATCCGTCACTCCACACTGGACTCGATCTCGCCGCCGTCGAGATCGACAGCGGCCCCGCTCCCCCGCCCCGGCGGCCTGCCGCGCTGCGATCGGGGCGGTTCTCCGCCGTGCAGGGCAGCGATGATGCGTTCGTCGAGGGTTTCGAGTTCGTCCAGGACCTCGCCGATCGGGCGGCGGCGGAGATTGCGGTCCAGGCATTCGTCGACTTTGTCGTTCCACTCCGGGTGGAAGTGCTCGGCGAACTCGTCGTCCACGTGCAGGCCGCGGATCTTGAACGGCGTCGTCCGCTGCCCGCCCAGGGTCACCGTGACCACGTGGTGGAACTGCTCCAGTTCGGTGATCGTGGCCGGTTGGACGAGACCTCCGAACTCGCGCGCGACCGTGCGGGCGCCGTCGATCGCCGCGGCGCTGGTCATCAGCAGCGATTGGTTCTGCAGCAGCGCACGACGGGTCTCCGCGGCGAGGCGGTCGGGCATCTGGTTCATCACGTGCAGCCGGACCTGGAACTTCCGCATCTGCTCGAGGATCGCCGCGACATAGCCCTTAGCCGCGCCGTCGACCGCGGCGAGTTCGTCGATGAACGCGTCGAACCTGCGGCGTTTCTCCACGGGTGTGTTCGCGCGCGACCGGCCCGCGCGGAACAGGTCGTAAATCATGAACGAGGTGATCAGCTTGCTCGTCTCGCCGGCCCCGCTGGTGCACACGAACACGATCCGGTTCGCGTCCATCGCCTTCCGGACCTCGTACGTGGTGACCGACGATCCCAGGAACGCCGACAGCGTCGGGCTGGTCCGGAGCCGGTTGATGATGTTCGTGACCACCGTCGTCGCATCCGGAGCAAGCCGGGTAAAGGAATCAGTCCAGTACCTGCGCACGCTCGGCCGCAGACAGCCCAGGATTTCCTCGCGCCAGTCCGCGTCGTCCAGCAACGTGGGGATCTGGAAGATCGTGGGCGCGCACTCGGCCGGAACCCGCATTGCGACGTAGCAGAGCGCTTCGCACGCCTTCGTCAGGATCGACTTCGCCCGCGGTGCGGCGTCACCCCAGCTCAGTGCCGCGGCGAAGGAGGTGACCACTGCGTCGACGCGGTCCTCGATGTCGGTTTCGTCGTAGCCCTGCATGCTCAGCGGGTTCCAGCCGGGCAGCCGCTTCCCGCGTCCTCGGACGTCGAGATTGATTTCCCAGAGCCGGTTCCGCAGCTCCGGGTCCGACAGATAGGGCTTCGCGCGCTGCCAGCCGTCCGCGTGCGGGTCGAGAAACCACATCCCGCCGCCGGCACGGGCGATCTCGATCGCCTGCGCGAGCGCCTCTTCCGTCTTTCCGAACCCGGCCTTGCCGAATCGCGCCGAGAACAGCAACTCCCGCTTCGGGATACCGACCAGGCGCTCCTCACCGTTCACGTCGGTCACGTAGCCCAGCCGCACCAGACCGGCGTCCGGCCGGTAGCTCGGCACCTCGCGCGGCGCAGGCAGAACCCAGCCGCGGCTCCGCGCGATCACCGGAGACAGACACCGGCCCGACGGCGGCTTGAGCAAAGCAGCGATCTCGCTCGCCGTGACCAGTGAGTCACGACGAGGTTTCGCCAGTCCGCTCGCGAACCGCCGGTCGAACAACCACCGCACCACCGGCAGGTCTGCACCCAGGTGCCGGCCGACGAACCGCACGCCGCGCAAACGCCAGTAGTTCTCGCCGCGGTAGACATCGAACGCACCGATCACGCTCCGCAGGTGCGCCTCGGCCCGTCCGGGGATCTCCGACGCGCACCGCAATAGCAGCTGAATCGCGAACACGGGCTCGTCGGTGAGGAACTTGTTCTGCGGCACTGGCTTCCGTGCCGGTTGCCGGGAGGAGAACCGTCCCTGCCCGCGCGCTGCCGGAAGGAACGCGCCGACAACCTCCGCGAGCCCGTCACCCACCGCGCGCAACACACCTGCGGAATCGCCCGACGGCTGGTGCTTCCGCGAGACATGCCGGATCCGCGCCGGGGTCAGCGGCACCAAGTCCAGGCATACGTCGACGGACTCGCCGAGATCCGGACGGACGTCGCCCAGCGCGTTCGCCAACGACTGCAACGGATCGTCCGGCCGGACTGGCAACGCCTTCAACGCGAATTGCGGCGGTCGCGCCAGCACCAACTCGGCACGCGCCACGTGAACACCGTCCCGGCTCACGCCGCACCCACCGGGGCGGACGCTTCTCCTCCCAGCCATCCGACGTTCCGCAACGCTCCCTCAGCCATGTCGATCCCCTCCATCCGCGCGGGTTCGCTGAGGAGACAAGGCCACGACCGGCCGCAATGATTCTTGCCGCCGACCGGCCACAGTGGACCACTTGTTATGGTCTGGATCGCTCGCTTCCCCGATCCCAGGAGAAATCACCGCCATGGCACAGAAAGTCCTCGTCGAGATGATCGACGACCTCGACGGCACCCAAGCCAGCCAGACCGTCCCCTTCGGACTCGACGGCGCCCACTACGAAATCGACCTCTCCGACGACAACGCCGCCGCCCTGCGCAACCAACTCGCGTCGTTCATCGCGGCCGCCCGCCGCACCGGCGGCCGCAAGACCGCCGGCCCCGCCACGGCCGCACCAACCACCGAGGACCGCGAGCGCTCCAAGGCCATCCGAACGTGGGCCGTCGAAAACAGCTGGGCCATCTCCGAACGCGGTCGCATCCCGGCCAACGTGGTCGCCGCCTACGAGGAAAGCCTGAAGCAGGACGAGAAACCCCGCCGCAACCGCACCACGAAAAAAGCCGCTGCGAAGTAGAGCGTCAGCAGTCCCGGGCGGCGGCCGTCGGGGTCATTTCTCCGGCACGCCGCCCGGGGTGGTCTCTCCTCCATCGGCGAGGGTGGTTTCTCCGTCGCCGGGCGGCGTCGCGCGGCGGATTTCCACCTGCGGATAGCTGAGCTTGTTCAGCACACCGGCGATGGACTCCCGCCCTTCGATGCTCATGATCATCTTCCCGAATTCCGGGTCGGTGCCGAACCGGACCCGGACGCCGACCACCGAGCGCGGCACCCAGCCGTGCACCGGGCGCGCCCGGCCCAACTGGTGCGCGAAAGCCAGAACGGCAGGCAGCGACGGGTCGAAGGCGGCTGTCGGCAGCAGGTCGTAGCGGACACGAGAGCGGAGGTGGCGGGAACGGATGTGTCGGTGGAGGACAAAGACCGCGATCAGGATCGCGACCACCGCTGCGGTCACCCACCACAGCGCGGCGCTCGCAAGCAGGTGGTCCGTATCGAGCGCCTGCGGCGCACCGTTCTCCTGCATGGCCTGACGGCCCTGCGTGCGGGAGAACATGTCGGCTTTATGGGCAAGCCTTTCCCAGCGCCACTGACCAGCGGATTGCGCTGATTTCGGGATCAGCTCGGGCGAACGGCCAACGGCCGAGCCAAGGCATCCCCCGACGGCAAAGATCAACACGTGCGACTCCTCTCTTCGAACGGGCCTGGGAGACAGGTCGAAGAACGCCCAGCTCGATTCGCCGCCTACTGTCGCCGGGAGACAACGTCAGCTGCGGTTCTTCCGGCCGAAGAGTCCAGGAATGTCCTGGGAGTTCAATTTCATCTGCAACTGATGCGAACTCGCCGATAAAAGTAGAATTAAATGGCCTCGTCGATCGCTTGCGAACTCTAGGTCCAGAACACGAGACGTAAGACTACGAGACTGCCCGAGGGCTCGAGCAGTACCTGTACGATGTCCACCGCCCGATTCTCAACAAGATCCGCCCTATCAGCCTGACTGCAAATTCATGGGGAGCTCGGATGACGCGGCGAGGCGCGAAACAGAAGTACCGCGAAGGAGACTGGTTCGCGGTACCGCTCGAGCGCGGCAAGTACGCGCTCGGCATGATAGCGCGGAGCACCCGGAAGTCCCCATCGATCTTTTTCGGGTACTTCTTCGGCCCGGCCCGCGGCTCGGTACCCTTGCTGTCCGACGTCGAAGGACTGCAGCCGGGTGACGCGATCTGGCTCAGCCAGTTCGGAGACGTCGGGCTCCACGACGGGACCTGGCTGGTGCTCGGCCAGTCCCCCGACTGGCACCGCGCCGAGTGGCCGATGCCGGTCTTCGCGCACAAGGACGCACTCATCCCGGACCGCTACGTGCGCCGCGAATACCCGAACGAAGACCCCGGCATCCACCCGACCCAACAGCGGATCAGCGCCGAGGAAGCAGCGACACTGCCCGAAGACGGGCTCGCCGGTTCAGGATTCGTCGAGCAGCGGCTCACCAAGCTGTTGACCCAGCAAACCTGCCCAAGCGTCGCGACACCGTCACGAAAGGAAATCCGCTACTGACTTTCGAGGCCGAGCGCAGCGCCGTCTGTGCGGAGCGGCGCTCGGTGTCACAGGAACCCTGTGGAGCAAAGACCATGACGGCTCCGCGCAGCCAGTGCAGTCTCACGAGCCAGCTCAGGAGCGCACCGGCCGCCAGGATTGCCTGAGGTACCGCAGCCGGATCACCGCAGTTTGGCGCTCGAGGTACTGGCCGTCCGGGCTGATGCCAGCCCAGAGCAGATGCGTCTCGACCGTGGTGTCGCCGATACGTCGCGCAACGGCAGCTTGAACGCGTGCTTCCCGATAGGTCTGGATTGTCGGTCCTCCCGGGAGATAGTCCGGAAAGCGTTCTCGGCCGACCCCTGTCAGGTCCGCCAGCAGCACCTCAGTCGCGAGCGCGAGAAGAGGCTGCTCGAGCGTCCGATCGAGGTTGGTCGGCTCAGACGTGCGCAAGGCCCGGTTGAGGTCGCCATCGCCCAGTCGCCCGAGAGAGGAATCACGCGTTGGCGGTGACGACGACAGACGGGAAACAGGGGTGACTCGCGACGAGCCGGGACGAGAAGGATCGCCAGTGGAAGGACTCAAACCGAGGATCAACACGACGATGCTTCCGATCGCGACGACTCCGCCGAGGCGGAGCACGACAGTTCCACGTTTCGACATGGCACTACGGGAGCAGATGCACGCCGCCGGCGTACTCGTGGAGGTTGACAGGGTCTTTGCGGACAAAAGTGCCTGAGGCGAAAGCGTTGACCATCTGCCCGTCGCCGAGGTAGATGCCGACGTGGTGGATGATGCCTGGACTGTAGAAGACGAGGTCGCCTGGACGTAGCGCGGCCAGGCCCGCAGTCCTCGGCAGGCGGGTGCCGAGGGAGAACTGGGCTCCGCTTTGGTGCGGCAGGGCGACGCCGACGCGGGCGTAGGCATAGAGGGTCAGGCCGCTGCAGTCGAAGCCGATCTTGTCGTAGTCGCCGTGCCGGTCGGCCTCGCCGCCGTCGCGGATGCCGCGGCTTGGCCCGGCCGCGGTGCCGCCGCCCCAGGCGTAGGTGACGCCGAGCTGGGACATCGCCGCGTCGATGACCTGCTTCGCTTGTCCGCTCGCCGGGGAGTGCGCCGCAGCGGGGTGGAGTCGGAGCGCATCGTAGTTGCGGATGTCGGCCAGCACTTGGTCGATGTAGACCTGGCTGGCGTTGTAGGAGTAGATCGCGTCGCGCAGCTCGGATTCCTTGCCGAGGTCACGCGGTCCGCGACCGCAGAGGTAGACCGCGGCGGTCAATGCTGCGTCGAAGGCGTTCTGCGGGTTGCGGATGCCGTCGTCGTTGCCGTCCTGGGCCACGGTGCTCCAGGTAGTCGAGAGGAACTGGAAGGGGCCTTCGGCGCGAGCGAAGGTGCCGTCGAGGTTGCGGATCGGCGTGCGGTTTCCGCCTGTTCCGCTGCCGTCAAGGAGGGGGCCGAGGATCGACGGCGTGATGTCGCCGTTCGGCGCGATCGTCCGGCCGAGAGCGTGGTGGGATTCTTCTTGGGCGATGCCGGCCAGGACGGCCCAGCGCATCACGCGGCAGTCCGGGCGGAGCTGCGCCACCCGCTGTGCGGCGCGGGCATACGCAGCGAGCATGACAGGCGGGATGCCGGGCACGTCTCCTGGCGTCTCGGGTGATCCGCTGGAATCGTCGGCGATCGCGATCAGGACTCCGGCGAGCAGAAGCGCCGCGAGCAGCGGCGCGGCCAGCGGCAACGCGGCGAGGATGCGCCATCGCCACGGGTGCTGCCGGTAGGCGTCGCGCGCGTACTCGGCAACGCGGAGCGCCAGCAACGGATTCATGTCATGCCCCCTTGTTCTGGTTCATGCGGTCGCGCAGGCGTTGGCTCCAGGACACGGGCGGTGCGAGCATGCCCGGCGGCAACGAAGTGGCGTCAGGAGGCGATTTCGGCTCGGCCGGTGTTGCGTGGTTGGTGCCGGTGAACGTCGGTGCCGCCGCGATGCGCGCGGGGACGTGGGCAGCGACTTCGTCGGCCAAGTACGGTTTTTCCTCCGCCGCGCCGTGTCGCGCCTGCACTGCGGCCGCGGCGGTCGTGACGGCGTGCCAAGCCGGTCTCGCACCCGTCATCGTGCCGAGCCTGCTGGCGTAGCGGACGCCGTAGGCCTTGGCTGCGACGGCCTGCCGTCCGAGCGCGGCTTTCGCGGCGTTGCCCTTCGAGGTCAGCGCCGTGCTGGCCCGGTGCGCGGCGCGCGGCCACGAGACCGGCGCGCCGATCGTGTAGGACAGCACTCTGCTTCCTGCCTTGCCGCCCACTTTTCCCGCTGCCACAAGCCTGTTCTTCAGTTCCCCGACCGGGGCGACGGACTCGGCGAACGCGTCTGTCCCCGCTGTGACCGTCCGGGAGATCCGATGCGGTCCGGGTGCCACGATGGGTTCCGGCAGCGGTTTCGGCGCGGTGCGCGGTTGCCCGAGCCGCTGCATGCCCGCGCTCACCCGCGACCGCACCCGCGCGACATTGGCGGCAAGTCGTTTGCGGAACAGGAAACCGGAGAACACGACCAGGTCGATCACCGAGAACCGCACCAGCGCCGGACCGAGATCCGCGGTCATCAGCGACCGTACGATCACTGTCATCACAGCCAGAAACAGCATGCCCATCAAGACTTTGGCGACGGTCGCTGCGATCGAACTGACCCGGTAAGCGAGCTGGTGCTGCCAAGCCGGAACCACCGCGACCACCAGCGCCAGCGCCAGCAGCAGTCCTTCGAACAACAAGAGATACGGGGCCAGCACTTGGATCGCGTTCAGGCAGACGGTGAGGATCGCGAACAGCACCATCGCGATCGCGTAGCCCCACGCGCCGAACGCGCGGTCGGCGTCGGCAACCTCGTTGTACTTGCCGTACCGGTCGGGGCATCCGTCCAGCTCGCGGGCCTTAGTGCTGTCGTCTTTTCCCGACCACGGGCCGTCGTCGAGCACCTTCTTCACCGAATACCGGCAGCCACCGTCCACTTTGCGGTCGCCCGTGATCGCGGATCCGTAGTTCAGGAGTTCCCACGGCGTGACGAGAAGGTTGTCGATCAGCGCCTGCCCGATCGGCGCCGCGGGGTTCCCCGTTCCGCCCGGCTGCTGGCCCAGCACGATGGCGCTGACGTCCGTGCCGAGCGCGCGGCTGAGGCTCAGCACCCCGTCGTCTCCCACCAGGAACCCGACGGGGTGAGTGATGACCGAGACGGCGAGCGCGTTGATCACGATCGTCGACAGCATCTCGCGCCATGCCCGTGTGGTGAGCCCCCGCGCGAACAGGAAACCGAGATAGCACACCGCGATCAGCAAGGCGATCTGCCGCAGGTGCAGGTCTCCGATGATCGAGGTCTGCCAGACTTGTTCCAGGCTTTCCGCCGGGGCTTTCACCCAGTCCACAACGCCCGCGGTCATCGACCATTCGGTGAACCACACCGAGAAACCCACCGAGTACTTGCCGACCGCGAAGCCCATGTTCCCCAGCCACAGCCAGATCGTGGGCATCGGATCGCTCAGCAGCGACGGTAAATTCGCGAAAAGATCGTAATTGTGCAGATCGCGGCCGTAGCCGTCATCGATGCTAAACAGCCCATTGCCGTGCCCCTCGTACCCTTGCTGGTCGAGCAGCGGAAGCGGCGGCGGTTCGCTCGGCGGCACGGGCTTGCCCGGCGACGGAGCCGGAGCTGGCGCGACGACGTCCGGGTTGGTGACGCAATAGGGATACGGTTCACAGGAATGCGGCTTCGGCGGCGCTTGTTGAGCAGCCGCACATGGTGCACCCGCCAGTGCCGCAGTCAGCAGCACCAGGAGAACAGCCGCGCACGCGGCCGTGACGTTGGGACGGGGCACATCCTGGACACGCACGCGCCCAGACACGTCCGATTCAGGAATGCGAAGTTTTCGCGCTGCGCGTGACCGTGGGCGTGGTCAGGACGGCCTTCGGGAAAGTCCGGTATGGCTGCGGAAGCACCTTGATCTTGCCGATCCGTCCAAAGTGGTCCCGCACGAGGAACTCCCCCGCACGGGCCTTGCGCTCCGTTTCCCCTCCGGCGGGATTGAGCGGCGAGAGATCCTTGGTGACAGCGTCGTGGTAGCGCGGGTCGGCCGGGTCGACGCCGAGCCAGGCCAGGCTCTGGCGCGCAAGACTGTCGTCGCGGTGACGGCCGACCAGGCGGACGGCAATCAGACCGCGCAGGACGTCATCGCCGAGGTCTTGCGGCGCATGCGACCCGAATGCGGCGTCGGCACCGTGTTTGCG
This sequence comes from Amycolatopsis echigonensis, assembly GCF_014174495.1. Classification (GTDB taxonomy): domain Bacteria; phylum Actinomycetota; class Actinomycetes; order Mycobacteriales; family Pseudonocardiaceae; genus Amycolatopsis; species Amycolatopsis echigonensis. Next base: position 185,147 of record NZ_JACJHR010000004.1, on the reverse strand, counting down.
GCCGTCGCGGACGAATTCCAGGGCGATCTGCTGGCCTTCCGGTGTGCCAGTGACGTTGTAAGCCTCGTCGCAGATGAACTCTCCCCATCGGGTGGTGCCGAAGCAGACTTCTTTCGCAATAGCGGCGATGAGCAGGTGGAAGGCTCGGCCGAACAGTTTCCGCGGCGGAATGCGGGCGGCCATGCGTTCGCTGCTCATTTCCAGCGTGGTGGGCAGCGGGACTTCGTGGGTGCAGAACGCGACGAAGTCCGCAGTGTGCAGATCGACCGGCGGGAGGTCGGGGTCGAAGATCGTGCGGGTGATCGGGTCGTGCCGGAGCCGGTCCAATCGCGACGCCAACGCACGCGCGGCAACGTCTTGTTTGCCTTGCGCTGCAAGGACGTCGATAAGCCGGTTGCTGGAGGCCTCGGCTGTGGAGGTCACGGTGTCGAGTCCGCGGCCGAGCGCGTCTCGTTCGGGTGAGGTGGATTCGAGGTCGAGCCAGGCGGCGAAGAAGATTTCGGCGATGCCGGTGCTGGTCTTGCCGCGGAACACGCGCAGCGGGTCACACGAGCAGCGCAGTTCGGCGTTGCTGGCGCGTTCGCCGTCGAGCGCGGGGTCGACGATGTCGACGACCTGGGTGTTGCCGGGCAAGGCGTCGGCGACCGGGACCCATTCACGGCTGCGGGTACGGTCGATGGCGATGACGCGACCGTCGAGCATGAGCCGGACGATTGCGGCGACGTTCTTGAGCACCACCGACTTCCCAGCACCCAGCTCCCCCACCACCGCGATCCCGCCGGAGGAGTCGTGAGTCGGGCCGTAGGTCGGGTCGAGCAGGAACGGGGCAAGTGCCCCGCCGTCAAGGGCAAGCCCGAACAGCGCGCCGGTCGGATCACCGAAGTCGGTGGCGGAGAACGGCAGGAGCATGGCGGCGTCGGTCGCGAGGAGGCTCTGGCTGCATTCGCGCACGACCATCGGGGTGCGGTAGCCGGGCAGCATCGCTTGGTAGAGCTGGCGCTGTCCGCCGAGCGGGCGTTCCCATCGATATTCGCCGCCGAGGAACGTTTGCCGCAGCCTTTTCGCAGCGGCGTCGCACTCGTCCGCGGTCTGGCCCCAAACACAGGCGATGACGCCGACCTCGAGGTCGACTTCGGTGGAACTGGCACCTAGGCGAGCGTTCTTGTGCTGGATCTCCTCCTGCGCGGAATGCACGTCGGCGGGCACGCCGGCGCTGTCGGCAGCATGCTCCTCGTCCTGTCCCATCAGGTCACGAGTGCGGCGGCGGTTGGCCGCTCGGGCTTCCTCGTTGGTTTTCACGGTGACCCGAAGGGCGTAGTCGATGCCGAACCCGAGATCAGCCAGCCGGGCGAGGATTTCGTGACCGGGGAAGGTGAAGACGCGTGGCATCTCGGCGAGGACGAGGTAGGCCTGGTAGCTCGCGAGGACGCCGTCGTCGGACGGGGTCAGGCATTTGAGGAACCGGCGGTTCAGGGTCGCGAGCGGCGCGAGGAGGCCGCGGCCGTCGTGGTCGGTGCGACCGCCTTCGTCGAGCACGCTCGCCGGGAATGTCGCGAGAGCGGTTCGCCGCTGGGGCGAGACCGAGACTCGCGTGTTGTGGACGGTCTCGCTGGTCTCGAGCTGTGGCTCGTTCACGCCGCGAACCGGTGCGCGGCACAGCCACCACAGCAGTTCGGCTTCCGTCGCCGGGCGCAGCGGCAGCGCTCCGCCGAGTTCCTGTCCCGCGGCTCGGGCCCGTTCCTTGGCCTGCGTTACGGCCGCGGTTGTCGCTGGTCTCGTGGGGAGACCGAGACTGGCCGCCAGCGCGGCACCGGTCGCGCGCAGCAGGCCGCCGGCGGTGTCCCGCCAGCCGTGGCCCGTCAGCGGGAGCGCGATCCAGTAGGTCCGGCCGAGCAGGTCAAGGGCGTCGAGTTGGTCCCAGGCGTTGTGCACGGTTTCGGCCCAGTGCGGGTTCGTCTCGACGTCGATCCCGGCCAGGCAGCGGCGGACGATCGCGTGCGGCTGGGCCTGTTCGCACAGCGACACGATCAGCGGTTGGCCGCGCAGGGATTTCATGAACGTCACTGTGCGCTCGTACAAGGTCCGCAGCTGCCGTCCGCTCGAACGCGCGCTCTCCCTCGGCAGCACCCGCCATACGGCCCAGGTCGAGCCGTCAGCGCAGAAAACGAGGTTCCCGCTCAGGTCGAGGATCTGCTCCATCTCCGCTCCTTCGTCTCCGCCGCAGTCTGCGGCTAGTCCTGCAGCGCACCGAGATGGAGATGAATCCGGTGTTGTGTCCGCACAGGACGGGCAGGCCGGTACGAACGACGGCCGAGCATCCCGGACGGTGGTGCCAGCACGTGCGAGACCAAGCCGCACAACCAGCCGAGCGGGGTCCGCGACTCGATCCGGGCACGACGCAGGAACACCGCCGACAACGGCAAGCACCAACGCGCCGCGCCGAGCCAGTCCAGCAGCGGCAACTTCCATACCGTGAGCAGGAGAAGCAGGAACACCACGCCCTGGGTCAGGGTGTAGGGCCCGCCCGGCAGATACCCGCCGTCCCGGCCCGGCATCCGGCCGAACATCCGCGGATACCGCCGCGACCGCGTGTAGGACCGGCCGATCAACGTCTCGCCGCGAGGCTTCGGCGCGGGCACGGCTAGTGGGTGAACCAGGAGCCGAACATCCCCGACACGGCGTCCAGGTTCAGCAGGATCCCGAGGAACACCGCCGCGATCACCCCGTACTTGATCGCCCTCGTGAAGTTCCCGCGAGTGCCGATCAACAGACCGATCCCGCCGACGACAGCCACCAGCAGGATCAGCCGCCGGACCGCCTCGCCGCCCCACGCGAGATTCGCGTCAAGCCACGACTTCACATCAGCAGCCATCAGCATTCCCATCCTCAACGCCTCCCTGGAGTCGGTTCCCGCAGCGGGACCGGGTCGATCCGGGTCAGCTCCCACCGGCCTGACCGCGCGGTCAGGGTGAGCGGGTAGTCAGCGAGCGTGCTCTGCCCGGTCGCGTCGAAACACTTCGCCCGCGCCAGCACCCGGACCTGCGTCCCGTCCAGCGGCCGCGCGGCCTGCCCCGGCTCGAACGTCTCGTGGGTCCGCAGGTCCTGCAGCCGGACCGACACGAACGGCGTCGGCGACACCGGTGCGACGCTGGTCCCGGGACTGACATACCGGTCAAGCTGCCCCTGCCCCACCAGATAAGCGGTCAGGAACCCGACGACCGATTGCCCGACCGGTCCTGCCGGATCAGCGGGCTGGCCGTAGGCGAGTTCGGGCTGCGCTGCCGTCGCGGGGCAGGTCACTGGGGTCGGCAGCGACGTCGCCGCGTACGAGCTGCCGTCCCCGACGAAACCGACTTGCTCACAGGTGATCTTCGCGGGACGCGTGCCGTCTGGCTGCAGGGTAAGCAGGTTCGCCGCGACGACCACCGACCAGACCCCCGGCTCGGGCGAGACAGTGGAGACCGTGGCGGTCGCCACCGGGATCTGCGACCCGACTTCTCGCTCCGAGCGCATCCCGTCGGGGTAGAAAGCCACCAGGGCTGCGGAATCGTCGCGGCTGGCCGACAACCACGACCGCACATACATCTCCGCCCACCCCTGCGGACCCCGCTGTACTTTCTCAGCCGCCGGCACCGGATTCGGAGCTGCACCGGGGCGCAACACGACCAGCCCTCCTACCGTCGCCAACGGGCTGGCCACGACGACCATCCAGGCCACCGTTCGTCCGGCCCTGCCGGTCATCGCGCGGCGTGCGGGCTCGACCGCGGCGTCCGGCAACACCCTTGCCAACGCGCTATTCCGTCGTCCGCCCGGCTTGCGCACGGCCCGACCGACGGGCTTCGCGCTATGCGCCATGGCCCTCTCCCGCCTCCCGCCGGACACTGGCCTCGCAGACATGCCTCTCGCCATCCGGCTTGATGCGGCCTCGTTCAACTCGCCCACGGCAGAACTCCGCCCGGGTACTCCTCCGCGGCGTCCGCGAGCGCAGCGATCGCCCGGTTGCGCCACCGGGTCACCGTCGGCTGGCTCACTCCCAATTCCTCGCCGACCTGCCGATCCGTGGCCACCCCGTCCCGACCGGCCCGGTCACCGAAGAACCGGCGCGTCAGCACCGCCTGGCCCCGCTCGTCGAGCAAGCCACGCGCCACCGCCCACGACAGCACTGACAGCAATTCCTCTGACGCGGCAACCTCGCGCTCCGGCTGCGCCAACGCGCCGCGGAACGCGTCGTCGTCCACACTCGCCACCTCGACCGCGGCCTGAACATGGTCCACCCCGAACGAGCGCAACGCCGCCCGCTGCGTTTCCCGAACCAGATTCGCCGCCACGTGATGCCGACGGCGCAACGGGAAACACCGGACCTGCTCCCACAGGTGTCCGATCACTGTGGCCTGCACGTCAGCGTTGGCCTCGTCTGCCGAGGCTCCCCCGCCGGTTACGCCCCTCCGCGGACCTCCCCCGCCGGTCGAGGCCCGCACCGCCCGGATCACCCGGCCAGTCACCCCCGGAACTGCGGGCAACATCGCCGAGAGCACGATCTCCGCCGCCGTCGCTCCGTCTCGGCCCGGCACCGCGGCACGTTCGAGCAACGCGTGCAGGATCCGGTCGTGTGTCTCGTACTCTCGCGTCGCCAGTACCCGTGCAAGACGGTCTCGACTCGATGTCTCGACCAACGCGAGATCTGACCGCGACCACGCCTCCAAGGCCCGGTCGAACCTCCCGATCACGCGCGGGTGACGAAGACGGCTCTGCAACGCCGTCAACGGGCTTTCCCGGATTCCATCTGCATGTTGTGAACTCATCGCAGTTCCTCCTCAAGTCGTGGCTGCTTCGCCCGACCCTCTGAACGAACTGCGTCTCCTTTGCTGGGTCCGATCCTTACCCCGCGCTAAGAGCAAGCGTGAGTTCACCCTTTGCGGCGACACACGACCACGACACGCAGAGCAGCGAATCACCTGACTAGTTCTGCCAGGTCACCATCGGGATCAACGACCAGCGGACCGTGGGACGTCTCCATCGGCCTCAGCTCCGCGAAGAAGGGCACCGTCGACCCTGCTACGTCGCGAACGTCGCCGCCCAGCGGGTGATGACGAATCTGAAGCACAAAGCGGTTCGTGATGTCGATCTTCGATGTCCTGGGCGACGCGGCGAAAGCCGTCGGGCACGCCGTCGAGCGGGTCGGAGACCGGGCCAGCGACGCCGGCGGATGGTTCGGCGATCTGTTCGAGGGCAACCTCGGCGAGCAGGCCGTGCCCCAGTCGGAACTGGTCAAGCAGATCATGGCGAGCAAGGGCGCGCCGGACTGGCACGGCGGCGCCGATCAGGCCGCGGAACTGGCCGAGCAGCACGCGCAGGTCAGCGGTCTGACGCCGGAATCTGTCGCCGCAACTTCACGGACCCGCACGTCGTATTTCGTGCCACTGGATGCACAGGAGGCCAGGTGGATGTGCGAGCGGCGTGGCGGCGCAACGACAAGACACCGTGCTGGACGCGGTGGTGCACGAACTGCTCACGCTCGCGCCCGACGGCTAATCGGTGTCAGAACGAGCTTCCGCCACTGCCAAGGGCCGCAGGCAAGTGAGCTGCCCCTGACCGAGCCGATCGGCAAACAGGCGCTCGATCGCTGACTGCGGTGCGAAATCCTCGCACCGCGAGTTGCTCCACCGCCGATACTTCACGCCCGTGCTTCTCCGCCGAAGCTCCCTCGCAAAATTCGTCGCTTCAGTCGGGGAACAGTCCGATGGGTCGATTCGCGCTACGATGGCGAAGCAGTCCGGCCGACCCAGGCCGATCCCGACGAGAAAGAGGCGTCCAGTGGCTGAGCCAGCGACCACCCCCGCGCCCGCGCGCAAGGAGTCGAGCCGTGTCGCGCGGCGGCGGGACCGGCGCAAGGCCGAGATCGTCCGCACCGCCACTGAACTGCTGTCCGAGCACGGCTACCAAGGCATGAACCTGGAAGACGTCGCGGAGCAGACGGACATCGCCAAAGCCACGTTGTACCACTATTTCTCCGGCAAAGACGAACTCGTCGCCGCGGTGCTCGAAGCGCTGACCGTCGACGTCAACACCAGGCTGGAAGCCGCCCTCGAACTCGTGCGCGACCAGAGCTTCCTGGAGCAGATCCGCACCCTCATCCGCGAGCAGGTGCGCATTCTCACCGACACCGCACCGGAAGTCGCGACGGTGTTCTCGTGGCCGAAAGCGTGGCCGGACGCGTTCGACGAGATCATCAAGGACAGCCGCCGCCGGCACGACGCGATCTTCCGCCGCGTGGTCGAGGCCGGTCTGGCGGCCGGGGAGTTCGACTGCCCGGACGCGGACGTGGCGTTGCACTGCCTGCACGGCGTGCTCAACCAGTCCTCGTTGTGGATTCGCCCGTCGTTCCCGGCGGAGAAGAAGGAGGAACTCCGGGAGGCGGTCGTGGAGACCGCGTCGCGGATGCTCAGCCTGAAGCAAGCCGCCTAGGCATCCGGACCGGGGACCGCGTAGCGCGAGCCGAGTGTCCTCGAGCGATCGCTGGCGGCCTCGATCGCGGCCATGAACGAGGCACGCACCCGATGCCGGTCCAGTTCCTGGACCGCGCGGGTGGTCGCACCGCCCGGTGACGTGACCTGGTCCCGCGCCAGCGCGGGATGATCGCGGCGCGCACGGAGAAGTTCGGCGCTGCCCAGCATCGACTGCACCGCCAGCTGCCGGGACGCCGCTCGCGGCAAGCCGAGCAGAACCCCCGCGTCGATCATCGCCTCGACCAGGTAATGGAAGTAGGCGGGTCCGGACCCGGACAAGGCAGTGACGGCGTCCTGTTGTTCCTCCGCGACACGCACCACCTTGCCGACCGGCGCGAGCAGGCATTCGACCTCGGCCAGTCGTGCGTCGGCGGCGTACCGGCCGGGAGAGATGGCGCTGATCGCCTCGCCGATCGCCATCGGCGTGTTCGGCATGGCGCGAACCACTGCGGCGCCGGCGGGCAGCTGCGCCTCCAGCCAGGCGGTCGGCACTCCCGCGCACAGCGACACCACCGTCGCGTCGGGTTTCAGCTCACCGCCGATGGTTTGAAGAATCTCCGCCACGTCCGGCGGCTTCACCGCGATCACCACGATCTGGGCCGACGCCGCCGCGCGTGCCGCGTCGGCGACCCGGACGCCGTATCTCTCGGTCAACTCCGCAGCACGATCAGGGCTGCGCACGACCGCTGTGAGGTCCTGCGGTCGCCTGCCCGCGGCGAGCAACCCGGCGAGCAGCGCTTCGCCGAGCTGTCCCACCCCCAGCAGGGCGATCTTCCTGTCCCGCACCATACCGAACCTCCACCAGCACAACAGCTCGCGAGAGCCGCGACCGTTCAAGTCTCAGCCGGTGGGCTGAGATTCCTCGCTCGCGTCGAGCAACGGCAGCGACAGTGCGCGCATCTCGACTTTCCGGATCTTCCCGGTGACCGTCATCGGGAAATCGTTCACGACATGGACGTATCGCGGGATCTTGAAGTGCGCGAGCCGACCGCTGCAGAACGCCCGGAGCGCCCGCGCGTCGAGCGGTTCGTGGCCGGGGCGCATCTTGATCCACACCATCAGCTCCTCGCCCATCCGCGCGTCCGGCACGCCGATGACTTGTGCGTCCTCGATGCCGGGGTGGGTGTGGAGGAATTCCTCGATTTCGCGCGGATAGATGTTCTCGCCGCCGCGGATCACCATGTCTTTGATCCGGCCGGTGATCGCGACGTACCCCTCGTCGTCCATCACGCCGAGGTCGCCCGAGTGCATCCACCCGTCGGCATCGAGCACGGCGGCCGTGTGGTCCGGGTCGTTCCAGTACCCCTTCATCACCGAGTAGCCCCGAGTGCAGAATTCGCCGGCGGTCCCGCGCGGCACCGGACGCCCGGTCTCCTGGTCGGCGATCTTGACTTCCAGGTGCGGGAGCACCCGGCCGACCGTGGCGACCCGTTTTTCGACGCTGTCGTCGCGTCGGGTGAGCATCGAAACCGGTGCGGTCTCGGTCATCCCGTAGCAGACCGAGATTTCCTCGACGCCCATGCGCGCCATGGTGTTCTTCATCAGTTCGACCGGGCACGGCGAGCCGCCCAGCAGGACCGCCCTCAGCGCGCTCAGGTCGAATTCGTCGAACCCGGGGTCCGCGAGCTGGGCGATGAACATCGTCGGCACGCCCATCACCACGGTGCACGATTCCGCGGACAATGCCTCCAGAGTGGAGCGCGCGTCGAAGGAGCGGGCCGGGATCACGATCGCGGCGCCGTGCGCGGTGGCCCCGAGGTTTCCGATCACCATGCCGAAGCAGTGGTAGAACGGCACGGGCACGCACACCCGGTCCTGTTCGCTGTACCCGAGCACCTCGCCGATGGAGGCGCCGTTGTTGAGCACCGAATGATGGGACAGGGTCGCGCCTTTCGGAGCGCCGGTGGTGCCGCTGGTGTACTGGATGTGGATCGCGTCGTCGGCCGACAACTCGTCCTGCAGCCGCGAGACCAGATCCGGATCCTCCGCCAGCGCACGGCTTCCGGCGTCGAGCAACTGCTGCCAATCGCCGGTTTCCACGTAGAGCACGTCATCCGCTGCGGGTACTTGCGGCAGTACCTCGTCGAGCATGGCGCGGTAGTCGGAGGTCTTGAACCTCTCGGCGGAGACGACCAGGCGGACGCCTGCGTTGCGCAGGACGAAGCGCAGTTCGTCCGCGCGGTACCCGGGATTGACCGGGACGAGGATCGCGCCGATCTTCGCCGTCGCGTACTGGACGAGGAGCCACTCAGGCGAACTCGGCGCCCAGATGCCGACCCGGTCGCCTCGGCGGATTCCCTTCTCCAGCAGGCCCGCGGCGACGCGGTCGACGTCGACGGCCAGGTCGCGGTAGGTCCACCGGCGTCCGGAAGGCCGGTCGACCAAGGCTTCCCGGTCGCCGAAACACGCCGCGGCGCGGTCGAAGTCCGCGCCGATCGTGTCTCCCAGCAGCGGAAGCTCCGCCGTGCCGGACGCGTAGCTCAACAGTGAACTCACGGGTTCGTCTCCTCGGGAAGTGTTCAGCCGGCCATCGTCAGGCCGCCGCTGACGCTCAGGACCTGGCCGGTGACGAATCCGGCGTAGTCCGACGCGAAGAACAGCACCGCGTCGGCGACCTCCTCTGGCGTGCCCAGGCGGCGGAACGGAATCGCGCGCACGAGTCCTTCGCGCACCTTTTCCGGCAGCGTCGCGAACAGCGGAGTGTCGGTCGGGCCGGGGCACACGCAGTTGACGTTGATCCGGTGCCGCGCGACCTCCCGGGCCAAGGACTTCGTGAACGCGATGACGCCGCCCTTGGTCCCGGCGTAGACGGTCTCCCCCAGGCTGCCGACCCGGCCCGCGTCGCTGGCGATGTTGACGATCTTCGCCGCGCGTTCCTGCGCGATGATCGGCTCGAGCAGCGCGTGGGTCAGCCGCACCGGGCCGAGGAAGTTCACCGCGACCAGCGACTCCCACAGCGCGTCGTCGTTCTTCATGAACGGCTCCACCCTGTCGAACCCCGCCGCGTTCACGATCACGTCCGGCACGCCGTGCGTGCTGACGACCTCGTCGCGCAACCCCAGGATCGCGGCGGCATCGCCGAGATCCGCCTTGTGCGCGGTGGCCCGCACGCCGATCAGCCGGGTGGTTTCCGCGAGTCCTTCCCCGTTGCGGTCGACCGCCGCGACCGTCGCGCCCGCACCGGCCAGCGCGACCGCGATCGCGCGCCCGATCCCGGACGCGGCCCCGGTCACCAGGGCCACCTTGTCGTCGAGTTTCACGCCTGCCTCCTCCGTCAGCGGACACCTCCGGTCCGCGGCTCGCCGAGCCTAACGACCGTCGGCTCGTTTTTTCAACCCATGAGTCGAACTTCATTCGACACAGTCGACTAATCGGGGTTATGGTTGGCCCGCGCCGGGGCTCGAAACCGTCCCGGCCCGACGGAGACGAGGAGCGACGATGACCAGGTTCGACGGCTACGAACAGCTGACCTTCACCCGGCGCGGCAACGGAGTCCTGCTGATCACGCTGAACCAGCCGGAGAAGTACAACGCGGCCGACGAGCAGATGCACACGGAACTCGCGCGCGTGTGGACCGACGTCGACGCGGACCCGGAAACCCGCGTCGTCGTCATCACCGGAGCGGGCAAGGCGTTCTCGGCGGGCGGGGACCTCGCGATGGTCGAGCGCATGGCCGGCGACTACGACCGGGTTTCGCACATGCTCAAGGAAATGAGCGACCTCGTCTACAACATCATCAACTGCGAGAAGCCGATCGTCTCGGCGATCAACGGCGTCGCGGTGGGCGCAGGCACGGTCGCCGCCCTGCTGGCCGACGTGGCCATCGCGGCCGAGGACGCGAAAATCGGCGACGGGCACGTGAAACTCGGCGTCGCGGCGGGCGACCACGCCGCCATCATCTGGCCGTTGCTGACCGGGATGGCGAAGGCCCGCTACTACCTGCTGACCGGCGAGATGATCACCGGCGCGGAAGCGGAACGCACCGGACTGGTCGCGAAGGCCCTTCCGCGCGAACAGGTTCTGGACGAGGCGCTGCGGGTCGCCGACACCCTCGCGACCGGCGCGCAGCACGCGATCCGGCTGACGAAGAAGTCGCTCAACAACTGGCTGCGGTCCGCCGGGCCGACCTTCGACCAGTCGGCCGCGTACGAAATGCTGACCTTCCTCGGCCCGGACGTCGTCGAGGGCTACACCGCCCTGCGCGAGAAGCGCGCGCCCCGGTTCCCGTCCGCGAGCGCCTGAACCATGGACGGCTACGAGACGATTCTTCTCGAGCGCCCGGCCGAGCGGGTCGCGCTGATCACGCTGAACCGGCCGAAAGCTCTGAACGCGCTGAATCAGCAGGTCATGCGCGAACTGACCACCGCAGCCGGCGAACTCGACCGCGCGCCCGATGTCGGAGCCATCGTGCTCGCCGGCTCGGCGCGGGCGTTCGCCGCCGGAGCCGACATCAAGGAAATGGCGACGCTGGAGTTCAGCGACGTCTACCGGGACAACCTGTTCGCCCAGTGGGAAACGCTGGCGCGGATCCGCACGCCGACGATCGCCGCGGTCGCCGGGCACGCGCTCGGCGGCGGCTGCGAACTCGCGATGATGTGCGATCTGCTGATCGCCGCGGACACCGCGAAGTTCGGCCAGCCGGAGATCACGCTCGGCGTCATCCCCGGCATGGGCGGCTCGCAGCGGCTGACCCGCGCGATCGGCAAGGCGAAGGCCATGGACCTGATCCTCACCGGCCGCACCATGGGCGCGGAGGAAGCGGACCGAGCCGGACTGGTATCCCGGATCGTGCCCGCCGACGCCCTGATCGACGAAGCCCTCGCGACCGCGGCCGCGATCGCCTCGATGTCCGCGCCGGCCGCGATGATGGCCAAGGAAGCCGTCAACCGGGCCTTCGAGACCCCGCTTTCCGAAGGCGTGCTCTTCGAACGCCGCGCCTTCCACTCCGCCTTCGCCACCCGCGACCGCGCGGAAGGCATGGCCGCGTTCATCGGCAAACGGCCGCCGAACTTCCACCACGCCTGAGGACCAGACATGCGACGGACACTGTGGGACACCGAACACGAGGACTACCGCGCCACCGTGCGGCAGTTCGTCGAGGACGAGATCGTCCCGTACACGGAAACGTGGGCGCAGGACGGCATCCTGCCCCGGGAGCTGTTCACCGCGGCGGGGAAAGCCGGACTGCTCTCCACCGCCGTCCCGGAGGAGTACGGCGGCGGAGGCGTGCCCGACTTCCGGTTCAACGCCGTCCGCGGCGAAGAAGCCGCCCGAGCGGGCGCCGCAGCCGCCGGGCTCGGGCTCACCCTGCACGCCGACATCTGCACGCCGTACTTCCTGGAACTGACCACGCCCGAGCAGAAAGCGCGCTGGCTCGGCGGAATCGGCTCCGGCGAGGCCGTGACCGCGATCGCGATGACCGAACCCGGGATCGGCTCCGACCTCGCGTCGATGGCCACCACGGCCCGGCGCGAGGGCGACCACTACGTCGTCAACGGCGCGAAGACCTTCATTTCCAACGGGATCAACGCGGATCTGATCATCCTCGCGGTGAAGACCGACTCGGCGAAGAAGCACTCCGGGGTCAGCCTGCTGGTCGTCGAGCGCGGAACCCCGGGCTTCACCCGGGGCCGGAACCTCGTCAAAATCGGCCAGCACGCCCAGGACACCGCCGAACTCTTCTTCGACGACGCACGGGTTCCCGCAGCCAACCTCCTGGGCAGCGAGGGAGAAGGCTTCCGTTACATGACCGCGAACCTGCCGCAGGAACGCCTGTCCCTCGCGGTCTACGGCGTGGCTGCCGCACGCGCCGCGCTGGCGTGGACGCTCGACTACGTCCAGACGCGGCATGCGTTCGGCCGGTCGATCGGATCGTTCCAGAACACCCGGTTCAAGCTAGCGGAGCTGGCAACCGAAGTGGACGTCGCGCAGGCGTTCGTGGACCAGTGCGTCCTTGCCCTCAACGAAGGCGAGCTGAGCCCGGCCGACGCGGCCAAGGCCAAGTGGTGGTGCACGGAACTGCAAGGCCGGGCGGTCGACTCGGGCGTGCAGTTGCACGGCGGTTACGGCTACATGGCCGAGTACCCGATCGCGCAGGCGTGGGCGGACGCGCGCATCACGCGCATCTTCGGCGGCACGACGGAGATCATGAAGGACATCGTGAGCAAGGACCTCGGCCTGCCCGTGCGCTGAAGAACGGAAAGACTGGTGCCCCGGCGGAAGTTCCGCCGGGGCACCAGTCTTTCGGGAGATCAGATGGTCACGGCCAAGCGAGTCGCCTGGTCGATCGCGCGCACAGCGTCCAGTTCCGCGGCCACGTCCGCGCCGCCGATCAGCCGAGCGGACACGCCCCGTTCGGACAGCGCGCTGTGGAGAGTCCGGTCGCTCTCCTGTCCGGCGCAGATGACCACGGTGTCGCACGGATGCACGCGCGACTCGCCGTCGACGGTGTAGTGCAGGCCCTCGTCGTCGATGGCGTCGTAACGGGCGCCGGCGACCTCTGCGACACCAGCCTTGCGCAACCGGCTGCGCAGGATCCAGCCGGTCGACTTGCCCAGCCCGCGGCCGAGGCGTTCGGGCTTGCGCTGGAACAGCGTGACCTCGTGCGCCGGTTCCGGTTCGGCGGCCGGTGCGGCGAGATCCCCGCGAAGACCGGCGTCCGGCGCGGCAACGCCCCATTCCCGCAGGAACGTCTCCGGCTCCAGCGCGACGCGGGGATTGCCGACCAGGTACTCGGCGGTGTCGAAGCCGATGCCGCCGGCGCCGATGACCGCCACCCGCTTGCCCGGCGTCACGCGTCCGGAAAGGACGTCCGCATAGGACACCACCTTCGCGTGGCCGATGCCGGGGATGTCCGGTCGGCGCGGGTGCACGCCGGTGGCGAGGACGATGTCGTCGTAGTCCTCGTTGACGAGTTCGTCAGCCTCCACCGGCTTGCCGAGCCGGACGTCCACTCCGGACCGCTCCAGCCGGACCCGGAAGTACCGGATCGCCTGGTTGAACTCCGCCTTCCCCGGCACGCGCTTGGCCAGGTTCCACTGCCCGCCCAGCTCCTCGGCCGCGTCGTACAGCGTGACCGAGTGGCCGCGTTCGGCGGCGTTCAGCGCGAACGCCATCCCCGCCGGGCCGCCGCCCACGACGGCGATGCGCTGCCGCACCACGGGTTTCTCGGCGAGGAACTCGATCTCGTGCCCGGCACGGGGATTGACCATGCAGGACGCGGTGCGGTCGGTGAAGATGCGGTCCAGGCACGCCTGGTTGCACGCGATGCAGGTGTTGATCTCGTCGGTGCGCCCGGTGCGGACTTTGACCGCGAAGTCCGGGTCGGCGAGCAACGGCCGCGCCATCGACACCAGGTCCGCGGACCCGTCGGCGAGCAGCGCCTCCGCCACGTCCGGGTCGTTGATCCGGTTCGACGCGATGACCGGGATGCCCACCGCGTCCTTCACCCGCCGCACCGCGAACGTCCAGGCCGCGCGGGGGACGCTGGCCGCGATGGTCGGCACCGCCGACTCGTGCCAGCCGACCCCGGTGTTGAGCACGTCCGCGCCGGCCGCTTCGACGCGCCGGGCGAGTTCGGCGATCTCGTCGCCGGTCAGTCCGTCCTCGACCAGGTCGACCGCGGAAATCCGGTACACCAGCAGGAAATCCGGCCCCAGCCGCTCGCGGGTCCGGCGGACGATCTCGACCGGCAGCCGCAGCCGCCCGTCCAGGTCGCCGCCGAACTCGTCCCAGCGGTCGTTGGTGCGCGGCGAGGTGAACTCGTTGAGCAGATAGCCTTCCGACCCCATGATCTCGACGCCGTCGTATCCGGCGTCGCTGGCCAGCTCCGCGGACCGGACGAACTGCCCGACGACGTCCCAGACCTCGGCCGCGTCGAGTGCCCGCGGCGCATGCGCGTTGATGCGCGCCCGGGCGGAAGACGGGCCGACGCACCCGGGCACCTTCGCGTACCGGCCCGCGTGCAGCAGCTGCAGCACGATCGCGCTGCCCTCCGCGTGTACCGCTTCGCAGACCGCGCGGTGCGAATCGAGTTCGTGATCGTCGTCGATGACGCCGGATTCGGGATCCATTCGCCCGTCCGGATGCGGCGCGTACCCGCCGGTCAGGATCAGGCCGACGCCGCCTCGGGCGCGCGCCGCGTAGAAGGCGGAGAGCCGTTCCACCGGCCGGTCGAGGGTTTCCAGCCGGGTGTGCATGGCACCCATGACCATCCGGTTGGCGAGGGTGGTGCCGCCGACGCGCAGCGGGGCGAGCAGATGCGGATGTGCGGTGGCGGGGGCGTTCGTCACTTCGGCTCCAGGATCGTGGTTTTCGGGGTGTCGCCGGCGAAAACCCCGGCGACGTCGGCACGGAGGAGGAACTTCTGCACCTTGCCGGTCGCCGTGCGCGGCAAGGAGTCGGCGAGCACGAGGTGCTCCGGCCAGAACTGGGTGGCCATGCCGGCGGCACGCAGATGTGCTTGCAGGTCTCGCAGATCAGGCGGTTGCCGCGGATCTGCCGGTACGACGACGGCGACGGCGCGCTCTCCCAGCCTCGGGTCCGGCGCGCCGACCACGGCGACGTCGCGGATGGCGGGATGCCGGACGAGCTCCCCTTCGACCTCGACGACCGGAACGTTCTCGCCGCCGCGCACCACGATGTCCTTGGTACGCCCGCAGATCCGGATGTAGCCGTCGTCGTCCATCCGGGCCAGGTCGCCGGTGTCGAACCAGCCGTCGGCGTCGATCGCGGCGTCCAGCAGGTCGCGCCGCCCGTGATAGCCGACCAGCAACGACGCACCGCGCGCGAGAAGACGGCCTTCCTGTCCGTGCGGCAGTTCCCGGCCGGTCTTGTCCGCGATCTTCAGCTCGTTCCACGGCATCGGGCCGCCGTCGCTTTCGGCGGCGCGCAGCGGATCGTCGTCCAGCCGGGTCGTGCTCAGCGCGCCGACCTCGGTCATGCCCCACACCGCCAGCAGCCGTGCGCCGAGCCGTTCCCGCACCCGGCCGACGAGATCCGGCGGGATCGGTGCGCCCGCGCAGCTGATCCGGCTCAGGCTCCGCACCGGCCGGGCGGAGCCGGCGGCGCAGAGGTCGGCGAGGAACGTCGGCGCGGCCATCGTCCAAGTGACCCCGTGCTCCGCGATCAGCTCCAGTGCCGCGGCCGGATCCCAGGTGTCCTGGTACACCACCGTCATCCCGTAGAGGAACGGCATCGTCACGCCGTAGTAGAAGCCGACCGTGTGCCCCAGCGGCGAGAAGGCCAGCAGCACGTCGTCCGGGGTGAGGCGCGCGGCCTCGTACGACGGACGCATCCCGGCGTACACCGTGTTCCAGGTGTGCACCACGCCTTTCGGCTCGCCGGTCGTTCCGGAGGTGAAACCGACCTGGGCCGGGTCGTCCGGCGACGGCCGCAACGCATCGAGGTTCGGCGCGACAGCGACCGCGGCAGCCAACTCCTCGAGGCGTCTGGTTCCCGGCAATCCTTCCGGCGCTTCACCCGCCACCAGCACGTGTTCGAGAGTGCCGACACTTGCCGCTATCCCGGCCGCCATCGCGGCGTAGTCGTGACCGCGGAACGTCCCGGGCGTGATCAGGACCCGGGAGCGGAGCCGGTCGCAGATGAACGCGACTTCCCGGCTGCGCAGGATGGGCAGGACCGGATTGCTCACCGCCCCGATCCGTCCGCACGCCAGGTGCACCGCGGCGAACTGCCACCAGTTCGGCAGCTGGAACGACACCGCTTCCCCGGGCCGCACGCCGAGTTCCAGCAACACCGACGCGAACCGGTCCACGATCCCGGCGAACTCCCGGTAGGTGAACGACTCCGCGTTCCGGTCGCCGCGGCGCGACACGACCGCCGTCTTGCCGGGCTGCCGCGCGGAATGCTCCAGGAAGTCGTCGACCACTGTGCGGTCGCGCCACCACCCGAGCCCGCGCAATTCAGCGGGGTCGCCCGGCATCCGGTCCGCCCGGACGCGCCGGTCGACCGCCCCGCCAAGGGGATCTCCCTGCCCGCGCTCCGCCATGAGCGCCTCCTGTGTGCCTCGACGAGCCTCGACGGCTCTTCTGGACTGATGGGACAACAGTACGAACTACGAGACTGATAATCAACTCATCGGTCGGGTTTTAGTAGTATCGGTCGGCATACCGTCCAAACGGTAGTACGCAACTCGATCTTGGAGAGGGCCGGAAATTATGCCTGAAGTGCTGGAAGACCGCGTCGAATGGGACCTCGCGGACGGGCTCGCCCGGATCACCCTGAACCGGCCACCGGCCAACGCCTTGGACATGGCGACCGGCCGCGCACTGCGGGAAGCCGCGGACCGGGTCGCCGCCGGCGCACACGACGGGACGGTCAGGGTGGTCCTCCTGCGCGCCAAGGGCCGCACCTTCTCCGGAGGAGGAGACCTCCGCGAATTCGCGGCCGCCGCTGACCGCGGACAGGAGGTGGGCGCTCTCGCGCAGGACCTCCACCAGGCGATTCTCACGCTCGCGAACACACCCGTTCCCGTGGTCAGCGCCATCCACGCCACCGTGGCCGGCGGCGGGATCGGGGTCGCGCTGGCGGCGGACATCGTGCTGATGGCCGCCGAAGCCAAGCTGCAGGTCGCCTACACCGCGGCGGGGCTCAGCCCCGATTGCGGTTCGACCTGGCTGCTGGCGCGGCGCTTGGGACCGGCGCGTGCGCTGGACCTCGCACTGACGAACCGAGCTTTGACCGGGGCCGAGGCCGCACAACACGGTCTGGTCAGCCGCGCCGTCCCGGCAGCCGAACTGGACCGCGTCACCGACGAGGTGGTCGCGGGGCTGCTCGCCGGCCCCGCGCGGGCCTACGCGGAAACCAAACGCCTTGTCGCCGCGGCAGCGCAGCGGGATCTGGCGACCCAGCTCGACGACGAAGCCGCCACGATCACCAAGATCGTCGCTACCGCGGAAGGAATCGAAGGCGTGAACGCCTTCCTCGAAAAGCGCACTCCGAGCTTCTCCCAGTAGCAGCCCGGGATTCCGACAAGTCCGCTCACCACAGTGGACACTTGTCGGCAGTCCGCCGCGCGAGCCGAGAGGTTCCCGCGGCGGACTCACCACCCGACCTGCTAACGCTCCTCGCCGGGCGCGTCCTCGATCAGCCATTCCTCGCGATGCTCGCCGCCAGTGCACATCACCGACGCGAGTCCGACCGTCATCCGCGCGTTATGAATCCGCGCGGATGTCTTGACGAATTCGAAAAGCGCTTCGTACACCGCAGCCGGGACTGCGGCGCCGAAGAGACCCGTCGTCCGCTGGACCCGTACCAGGCCGGGGCTCTCCTTGCTAACGGAGATCTTCTCCCCTGTGAGTTCCCCGAGCCGGGCAAAGATCTTCGCGAAATCGGCCGCCTCTGCGCCGGTTACTCCGACGTGATCCCGAATTTCGCCGAAGTACTGGATCGCGAACAGCCGGCAGGTGTGCGCGAGCAGCGCGGCCGTGCGGTCGACGTTGTACATCTCGAGCGTGCACCGGATGACGTCCTCGAACATCTCGCGCGACCACTTGCGTTTGGCCTTGGCGATCCGCGGCAGCGGCCACCGGGACGGATCGAGGGCCGGTGCCTTGCCGGGATCGAATTCCGGCGAGGACAGCACCGGACGGAACTGGATGCGTTCCTCCGGAGCCAGATCGTGGTCGTACTCCTGGAAGTAGCCCTCGTCGCACGGGCCGCCCTCCTGATAAAGCTTCGTGACGACGAATCCGAGGCGCGGATTCCCGAGCGATTCCCCGTTGAACGGGTGCCAGGCTTTGAACATCGTCCGCTGCACCGAGGGCGGCACGGCGAACAAAGCGTTTCCCGGCCAGGTATAGGCGGGCGGCAGGTACCGGATCCACACCTTTCGCGGGCTCTCCTCGACGTACTCCATCGCCATCCCGCCCAGCATGTTGGACAGGTAGTGGTAGCGCGCCGCGACAACCGCGGCCGGCAGCGTCCGGTCGATGCCGAGCTTGTCCAGGCCGGGGAGGAAGTGGCTGCGCTGGTGCCGGCGGAGCCGCTGGAAGGTCGCTTCGACCAGATCTCCCTCGCCGCGCTCCCGCAGAATGGTGAGCTGCACTCCGATCCAGAGCCGCGACCAGAACGCGCTCGCGAAGTCGCTGTCCCGCATGAGCGCGCGTTCGGAGTCGTCTTTCGGCTGTGCCACGATCATGCGATTTTCCCTTCGGCATTCGCCCGGGGCGCCGACGCGGCGACCCGGCCGAGGATTTCTTCGTTGTGCTGCCCGAGGGCAGGAGGCGGCACCGCGACCGCGGCGGCCCGGCCGTCAAACACGACGGGGCTGCCCACCATCTCCAGATGCCCGGCGTGCGGCGAGTCCACGCCGGCGATCAGCCCCGGCGAAATGCTCCGGGCCAGCTCGACCGCCTCGGCGACGTCGAGCACTGGCCCGCACGGCACGTCGTGCGCTTCGAGCCGCCGGATGAGCGCGGCCCGGGTGTGGCGGGCCGCGACCTCGGCGACGGCCGCGTCGCATTCGGCGCGGTGGACCTGGCGATCGGAGTACCGCTTGAACCGGTCGTCGTCGGCTAGGCCGGGCAAGTCCAACGCCGTGCAGAGCTTGCGCCAGAACTTGTCGTTCCACGCGGCGATCGCCACATGTCCGTCCTCGACGGCGAAAACGCCGAATGGGGCCGCGTGGTGGCTGTTGCCGAGCCGCATCGGGACACGCCCGGTGCAGAGGTAGTTCGACGCGTGGTAGGTCGTCAGGGCCAGCAGGGAAGCGAAGAGGTTCACCTCGACGTGCGCGCCCTCGCCGGTGACGGACCGGCGAACCAGCGCGGCCAGGATCCCGCGGACAGCGTCCGAGCCGACGGCGAGGTCGCCGAGGGGAATCCCGAACTTCAGCGGCGGTCCGTCCGGCTCGCCGTTCAGGCTCATCGCCCCGCTCATGGCCTGCCCGACGACGTCGAAGGACGGCTTTCCGGCGAGTTCGCCGGTTTCCCCGAACCCGGAGATCGAGCAGTAGACCGCTCGCGGGTTGCGGCCGCGGACGTCCTCGTAGCCGATCCCCCACGCCGCGGCCTGCCCGTGCCGGAAATTCTGGACCACCACGTCGGCTTCCGCGCAGAGCGCGAAGAACAGCTCCCGGCCTTCCGCCGACGACAGGTCGAGTTCGACGCTGCGCTTGTTCCGGTTGAGGCTCGCGAAGTAGTGGCTCAGACCGTTCACCTTGGGGGTGATCTCGCGAGCGTCGTCGCCGCTGCCCGGTTTTTCCACCTTGACGACGTCCGCACCGAGGTCTCCCAGCGCCATCGTCGCGTACGGCCCGGACAGCACGCGGGTCAGGTCGAGCACCCGGATCCCGGCGAGCGGGCCTGCGTCCCGCGCCGGGCGGGCCGGCCTCACTCGGTCACCCGCGCGTAGCCCGGCGTCCGCCGTTCGGTGAACGCCCGGATCCCTTCCCGCTGCTCCGCGGTGCTGTCGAGGATGTCGTAGTGCAGCTGCAGGTATCGGAAATGGTCGTCCTGGGAAGAATCGAGGCCGCGCTGGACCATCTCTTTGGTCATCCGCACCGCGAGGTCCCCGTTCCGGCAGATCTCCGCCGCGACGGACCGTGCCGCGGCGAGCAGTTCCTCCCCGGGGACGACCCGGCTCACGAGACCCAGCCGCAGCGCCTCCCGCGCGTCGAAGAACCGGCCGGTCAGCAGAAGCTCCATGGCGTGCGACAAGCCGATGACCCGGGGCAGGCGGTACGCCTCGTAACCGGGGAGCAGATTCCACTTCACCTCGGGGAATCCGAACTCCGCGTGCTCCGCGGCGAGCCTGATGTCGCAGTGCAAGGCGATCTCGAGACCGCCCGCGAGGGCATAGCCGTTGATCGCGGCGATGACCGGCTTGGAGGTGCCGAGCCCGAGGTCGGAGGTGCCCATCCGGCCGAGCTGGGCTCGGTTGGGCACCCACGGCCGCCATTCGCCCTCCAGCGGAGCCGACCGCCGGTCCATTTCCTTCAGGTCCGCGCCCGCGCAGAACGCGCGGTCGCCCTCGCCGGTCAAGATGGCGACGCGGACCTCGCGGTCCTTCTCCATTTCGAGCAACGCGTCGTCGAGTTCCCGGTAGGTCTTCGAATCGATCGCGTTCAGCGATTCCGGCCGGTCGATGGTGATCTCGGCGACGGCGCCGTTCACTGCGTAGCGGACTGCCATGGTTCTCCCTTTTCCTTCGTGTTTCCGGCATCAGCCGGATCGAGTTCCGAGGCCCGGGACCCGGCCCGGGGAAGTTTCATGAAGATCATTGCCAGCAACCCGAGCAGCGGACCGAGCGCCAGCGTGAAAAGCGCGGCCTCGAACGAGCGCGTGCCGGCGAAGACCGCCCCGACCACGACCGGGACCAGCACCGCGCCGAGTTGCCAGACCGCGTTGGCCAGGCCGGACGCGAACCCGATCACCGCACGGGGAACGAGTCCCGGAAGCAGCGCGACGAGCAGCGGTGTCCAGCCGTAGGCGACCGCTCCGAGCACCGGAGCGAACCACAAGAACCCCGTCGCGCTGCCCAGGTTCGCGAACACCGTCAGCGCCGCCGCGAACGCGCCCAGCAAAACGATCACCGGAACCTTGCGCGCGCCGCGGAACACCTTGTCCGCGACGAACCCGATCACGGGTTTGACCACCACCGCCGTGATCGCGAAGATCGCGACGACCGCGCCCGCGAGCTCCGGGCTTACGTGGTAGCCCCGGATCATGAGGGCGTTCGCCCACGTGACGAACCCGTACAGGCCCCAGAGTCCGGCGAACCCGATCACGCAGACCAGCAGGAAGTTGCGGTTGCCGAACAGCCTCAGCGCGCTGCGCCCGACCCCCGGCCCCGTCCGGCCGGCGGCAGCGCGAGCTTCCTTTCCCTTGCGCAGCAGGAAGAACAGCACGACCGCGGTGACCATCGACACGGCCCCGAAGAAGTGATAGGAGGTCTGCCAGCCGTGCCAGGCGATCAACGCCGGCACGACTGTGTTGGCGACCGCCGTCCCGAGCGACGTTGCCGTCGTGTACACGCCCATCGGCAAGCCGAGGCGCTCGGGCGGGAACCAGCTCGTGATCAGCCTGATCCCGGCGGAGTACTCGGCGCCCGCGAACAACCCGATGACGGCCTGGACCGCTATGCCCACGCCGGCCGAGGCCGTGGAGCCGAACACGGTCATGAACGCACCGGCGCCCAGCAGCGCGATCGTCAGCATGACCCGGCCGCCGAAGCGGTCGGTGCCGATGCCGCCGAGCGCGTTGGAAACCACGTATCCGACGTAGTAGGCGGTCGCGAACACACCGAGCCCGGCAAGCGGAACCGCGAGGCTTTCGCCGACGAATACCGAGGCCGGCCCCCACGTCGAACGGTCGACGGAAGTCAGCGTGAAGGAAAACCAGCAGGCGAACAGAATAAACCAGCGATAGGGAGACGAGGAAATTCTTGCGGGGTTTGCGCTCATCGTTGAGCCTTCGCAATTGATGGCAGCTTATCGCCGCCGTGAGCAAGGGAAAGAGAAGTCGTCCAGGTCGCGTCTGATGCACTTTCTCGGCTGTCGCGCCGGGTCCCGGCGAACTGTGCCCTGCTTCGATGATGCGGCTCCGAGTGATGCAAGTCCAATACGCAAATCGGTGTTACTGTTGCCGGATCGGCATCAATGGGAGGCGCGATGGACCTGCAGCAGCTGCGGGCGTTCACGGCGGTCGCGGAGCACCTGCACTTCGGCCGCGCCGCGCAGAGCCTCCACCTCGCGCAGCCGCACCTGACCCGGATCGTCCGGGCGCTCGAGGCCGACCTCGGGGTCCGGCTGTTCGAACGATCCACTCGCCGCGTGGAGATCACCCCGGCCGGTGCCGCCCTGGTGGAGCGGGCACGCGCGATGCTGGAACTGGAGGCGGAGGCCCGCGCATCGGTCGTGGCCGCGGACCGGGGCCAGATCGGCCGCGTCCGGATGGTGTTCGCCGGTCCGTCCGCACAGCAGGCCGTCGGCGAACTCGCCCGCACCGTCCGGGAACAGCACCCGGGAATCGACCTTGAGCTCCAGCCGGGCCGCTACGGCGAAGTGGCCGTCTCCGACCTGCTGCACAACCAGACCGATCTCGCGCTGGCCCGATTCCCCCGCCCGCCCGCAGGCGTGTCGAGCCGCGCCGTTTCCCGCGACCGGTGCGTCGTCGCGATCCCGGCGGGCCACCCGCTCGCCGACGCGGAACGGATCCGCTTCGCCGACTTCCGGGGCGAACCCTTCATCGCCTTCCCCGAGTCGTTCGGCTCCGCGATCCGCGACATCCTCGTCGAACGCTGCCAGGCCGCCGGATTCGCCGTCCGGTTCGTGCAGACCTCCCCCGACACGTGGACGAGCATCACCCTCGTCTCCGCCGGCGTCGGCCTGCACTTCACCATGGCCGGCGCGCTCACCCACCTGCCCCTCGACGGAGTCCGCGTCCGCGAACTCGCCGAACCGGCTCCGCCGCTGATCGTCTACCTGATCTGGCGCAGCGACGACCGCTCGCCGGCATTGCGGACAGTCTTGCGCACAGCCGAAGACCTTCTGCCCACTGTGGACTGATTGTGCCCGGCATGGCGGGCCCGTCCGCCGCAACCGGACTCAGAACCCCAGTTCGCGCCCCACGAGTTCCTTCATGATTTCGTTGCTGCCCGCCCAGATCTTCGTGACCCGGGCGTCGCGCCAGGCGCGGGAAACCCGGTACTCGTCCATGTAGCCGTATCCGCCGTGCAGCTGCACGCAGTGGTCGAGAATGTCGTTCTGCACCTGAGAACTCCACCATTTCGCCTTGGCCGCTTCGGTCGGCGTGAGTTCACCGGCGCAGTGCGCGCGAACACATTCGTCCAGGTAGGCGCGGGTCACCTCCACCCGGGTCGCCAAGTCCGCGAGCAGGAATTTGTTGTGCTGGAACGAGCCGATCGCCCGACCGAACGCCATGCGCTCCCGGCAGTACGGAATCGTCTCCTCCTCCAGCACCGCCGCAGCGTGCGCGAGGTTCGTGACCGCGCAGCCGAGCCGCTCCTGCGGCAGGAAGTCCATGAGGTGGAAGAACCCTTGGCCGACCGTGCCAAGCACGTTCGCGCCCGGAACCCGCACCTCGTCGAAGGCCAGTTCCGCGGTGTCGGCTTCCGGCTGCCCTGCCTTGTCCAGTTTCCGTCCGCGCGAGAAGCCCGCCATGCCTGCCTCCACGACGAACAGCGTGATGCCTTTGGCCCGCCGTTCCGGGTCCGTGCTCGCCGCGACGACCACCAGATCGGCCGAGTATCCGTTGGTGATGAAGGTTTTCGCGCCGCTCAGCACCCAGTCGTCGCCGTCGGGGACCGCTCGGGTCCGGATCGCGGCGAGGTCGGAACCGGTCGAGGGCTCGGTCATGGCGATGGCCGCGAGCAGGTCGCCGCTCGCGACGCCGGGCAGCCAGCGCCGTCGCTGCTCCTCGGTGGTCAAGCGCACCAGGTAGGGCGTCACGACGTCGGCGTGGATGCCGACCATCGACCCGAGGGCCATGCTGATCCGGGCGAGTTCTTCGAACAGCACCGCGTTGAACCGGTAGTCCCCCGCCGCCATCCCGCCGTGCGCCTCGGGGATCTCCAGGCCGAGCAGGCCTTGTTCTCCGCAGGCCCGCCAGAAGCCGCGCGGCACCGCCCGCTCGGCGATCCACGCGTCGAGGTGCGGTGCGGCGTGCTTGGCGAGGAACCCCCGGATCGACTCGCGGAAGGCCTCGTGGTCCTCGTTGTAGAGACTGCGTTTCATCGGAACCTTTCGAGATATCAGCGCGGTGCAGCGATCTGCCGCTCGCGCATGCCCGCCTTGTCGAGTTTCCCGACCGAGGTCTTCGGGATCGCCTCGACGCGCACAAATGCGTCCGGTGCCCAGTACCGAGGGAATTTCGCCGTCACGTACTCGCGCAGGACGTCGTCGGCGACTTCTGCGGAGGCCACGATCCACGCGACCGGCCGCTCCTGCCATTTCTCGTGCGGGATTCCGATCACTGCAGCCTCGCGGACAGCCGGATGCAGCATGAGGTGGTTCTCGAGTTCGACAGAGGAGATCCACTCGCCGCCGCTCTTGATCAGGTCCTTGAACCGGTCCTTGATCCGCAACGCGCCGTCCGGCGCGATGACCGCGGCGTCGCCGGTGCGCAGCCAGCCGTCGCGGAAAGATTCCGACGGACCGGTGGCTCCGAGATAGCTGCCGGTCACCCACGGTGCACGGGCTTCGAGTTCGCCGGCGGACCGGCCGTCCCACGGCAGTTCCCGCCCCTGGTCGTCGACCACCCGGATCTCGAACAGCGGCAACGGCGGGCCTTGATGCCCGGGACCGGCGCAGTAGGTGCCCATCGGCGAGGTTTCGGTCATCCCCCACCCGTTTCCGGTCGCGACGCCGTGTTCCGCCCACCAGGCAGCCAGGGCTGCGGGCGGGGTCTGCCCGCCCATCCACAACGTCTTCAGCGACGACAGGTCGTAGGCCTGCGGCCGCGCGCGGTACTCGTCCCGGATCAGCGCCGCGACCGCGGGCGCGCCCACGAGAACATCCGGTGCCTGGCTGGAGATGAGCCGGAGGAATTCGGCCGGGGTCGGATGCGGACCGGGAAGGACGAGGCGCGCGCCCTGCAACGGGCCGGCGTGGGGCACGCCCCAGCTGTTCACATGCGACATCTGGCACGCGAGCAGATACGCCCGGTCCCCGGAGACCTCGACGCCGCCGACAGTCGAGATCGCGAGCGCGTGCAGGACGGTGCTGCGGTGGGTGTAGACGACGCCCTTCGGCTTGCCGGTGGTGCCCGAGGTGAAGCAGATCGACGCCGCGGTGCGTTCGTCGAACTCCGGGAACTCGTTCAGCTCAGCGGCTTCCGCGACCAGCGTGTCGAAGGACCAGGTCCGCACCCCGGGGAGGTCGGCGTCGGCCTCCCCGAGCACGACGACGTGCCGCACGGTCGGCATCGCGGGCAGGATGTCCCGCGCGAGCGGCAGCAGGTCCGCCTCGACAAGCAGGGCTTCGTCTTCGGCGGTGTTGACCGAGTAGACGATGTGCTCGGCCGGCATCCGCTGGTTGATCGTGTGCAACGCGGCGCCGATGCCCGGCACCGCGAAATACGCGGCCAAATGCCGGTCGCTGTTCCAGGCGAGGGAACCGACCCGGCTCCCCTCCCGCACGCCGAGGCTCCGCAGCGCGGCCGCGAGCCGGCGGGCCGACGACCCGAGGTCGCGGTAGGTGAACTCGCGGCGGACCGCCCCGCTTTCACAGCTGACGTTCACGCGATCCCCGAAGACCCGTTCCGCCCGGTGCAGCAGCGAGCTGACGAGCAAAGGGCGGTCCATCATCGTTCCGAACACCCGCGCTCCTTCCGTTGTCGGGCCATCAGAATCGTCGCTCGCGGCGGCGGGAACTGTCCCATTTCGCGACGGTGCAACCGATTCCCGCGGATGTAGCGAAACAGGACAGTTCCCGGCCCCGATCGCAGCCGACAGTGTCGGCAGTCACTTCCGGACCGCACCGAAGGAGCGATCGCCGATGGCACAACGGGATACGACGGTGATAGCCAAGGGCTTCACCTACACCGAGGGGCCGCGCTGGCACGAAGGCAGGCTCTATTTCGTCGACTTTTACACGTACACGGTCAACGCCGTGAACCCCGACGGCAGCATCGACCAGGTCGCGGTCGTGGACCAGCAGCCCTCAGGGCTGGGCTGGCTGCCCGACGGCCGGATGCTGGTCGTGTCCATGAAGGACCGCAAAGTCCTGCGACAGGAGCCCGACGGCACATTGGTCGAGCACGCCGACATCTCGGCGCACTGCACCGGCCACGCGAACGACATGGTGGTCGCGAAGAACGGACAAGCCTACGTCGGGCATTTCGGCTTCGACCTGATGGGCGGAGCCGACCACGAATTCGCCTCCGTGATCCTCGTCGACACCGACGGCACCTCGCGGACGGTCGCCGAAGGACTGTCCTTTCCGAACGGCATGGTCATTTCGCCGGACGGCACAACGCTGATCGTGAACGAACTCTTCGGCAACCGGGTGTCCGCGTTCGACATCCGCGCCGACGGCACCCTCGGCCCGCGCCGCGACTTCGCCGCCTACGGCGACCCGGGCGAAGAGCCCAAGTGGGAAAAGCGGATCGAGGGAGCCACGATCGTTCCCGACGGACTGACCATGGACGCCGAGGGAGCGATCTGGGTCGCCGACTGCGCGCACCAGCGGGCCGTGCGCATCGCCGAAGGCGGCGAGATCCTCGACGAGGTCAGCACCGCGCCCAACGGCGTGTTCGCGGTCGGGCTCGGCGGCGACGACGGAAAGACGCTGTTCCTCTGCGTCGCACCCGACTTCGACGAAGCGGCCCGGTCCGCCGCACGCGAAGGACAAGTCCACGCGGTCCGGGTGGACGTTCCGCACGCCGGGATGCCGTGAATGATCACGACGCGATTCACCGAGACCTTCGGCATCGAGCACCCGATCGTGTGCGGCGGAATGACGGCGGTCGGCACCGCGGACTTGATTTCCGCGGTGGCGAACGCCGGAGCGCTCGGCTTCCTGACCGCGCTGACGCAACCCACGCCGGAAGCGCTCGTCAAGGAAATCCAGCGTTGCCGGGACCTGACCGACCGGCCGTTCGGCGTCAACCTCACCATCCTGCCCACCCTGACGCCGATCGCCTACGACGAGTACCGCGACGCGATCATCGACAGCGGCATCGGGATCGTCGAGACAGCCGGAAGCAACCCCGTCGAACACCTCGCGGCGTTCAAGGCGGCCGGGGTCAAGGTCATCCACAAGGCGGTGACCGTGCGCCACGCGCTCAAGGCGGAGACACTCGGCGTGGACGCCGTCAGCATCGACGGATTCGAATGCGCGGGACACCCTGGCAACGACGACGTCCCCGGGCTGGTGCTCATCCCCGCAGCGGCACGCAAAATCGGCGTCCCGTTGATCGCCAGCGGCGGCTTCGCCGACGGCGCGGGCCTCGTCGCCGCCCTGGCACTGGGCGCCAGCGCCGTCAACATGGGCACCCGGTTCGTCGCCAGCGCCGAAGCACCGGTGCACGACAACGTGAAACGGCAGATCGTCGCCAACGACGAACGCTCGACCCAGCTGGTGTTCCGCGAGTTCAACAACACCGCACGGGTCGCGCGCAACGCGATCTCCGAAGAAATCGCCACCCGGTCGCGCCGGCCCGGAGCGACCTTCGACGACGTCGCCGAGCTCGCTTCCGGAGCCCGAGGGCGCAGCCGCGTGCTGCGAGACGGCCGGATGGACGACGGCATGTGGTGGGCAGGCCAGTCCCAGGGACTGATCGACTCCGTCGCGAGCTGCTCCGACATCGTCGCCGGCATCGTCGCCCGCGCCGAGGAAATCATGCGCGACCGGTTGCCCTCGACCCTCACCTGACCCAAGGAGAACCAGTGCAACCGCACACTGTGCGACACGACGTCGACGACGGCATCCTCACCGTCACCCTGGACCGGCCCGATCAGCTCAACGCCTTCACCGTGGAGATGGCCGACGAACTCGAAGCCACCTTCACCGAAATCAACGACCGCGACGACGTGCGGGCGGTCATCGTCACCGGGGCCGGACGCGCGTTCTGCGCCGGGATGGACCTCACCAGCCCGGGCAATGTCTTCGGCCTCGACGAAACCCGGAGCCCGACGATCTCCGACCTCGCCGACCTGTCCGATCCCGCGCTGCGCCGGGTCCGCGACACCGGCGGCCGGGTCACGCTCGCCGTGCACGCGTGCCGCAAACCGGTCATCGCCGCGATCAACGGTGCGGCGGTGGGGATCGGAGCGACGATGACGCTCGCGATGGATGCCCGGCTGGTGTCCGCCGACGCCCGTTTCGGCCTGGTGTTCGGCCGGCTGGGCATCACGCCTGAAGCGGCCTCGACGTGGTTCCTCCCGCGGATCGTCGGCATGCCCGCCGCGCTGGATCTCGTCTACTCGGCGGAAATCCTGACCGCGGACCAGACCGTCGGGCACGGGCTCGCCCGCTCCGTGCACGAACCCGGCGACCTGATCCCCGCGGCGCGCGCACTCGCCGACCGCTGGACCCGCGACCGCTCAGCCGTCGGCACTGCCCTGACGCGCCAGATGATGTACCGCAACTCGGCCATGCCCAACCCAGCGGACGCCCACCGGATCGACTCGCTGGCGATGTTCTACACGAGCATCGCCGACGGAGCCGAAGGCGTCGCCGCGTTCCGCGAGAAACGCCCGCCGGCCTTCACAACCCGCGCCTCGACAGATCTTCCGCCGTTCTACGACGAGTGGACCCAACCGCACTGAACAGTCTCGATCCACAAAGGAGAGTGCAATGACGACAGCGAAGTCGCCCGCCCGGACCGATCTACTCGACGTATTGGTCGTGGGAGGCGGATTCTCCGGCCTCTACCAGCTCGACCGGCTGCGAGACCTCGGTTTCACCGTCAAGGTCTGGGACGCCGCCGGCGGCCTCGGCGGCATCTGGTGGTGGAACTGCTACCCCGGCGCCCGCACCGACACCGTCGGCCACATCTACCAGTTCTCCCACAAGGGACTCTGGAAGGACTACGACTTCACCGAACGGTACCCGGACTACGCCGGCGTCCGCGACTACTTCGACCACATCAACCGCAAGCTCAACCTCACCCGCGACATCGAATTCAACACCTTCGCCGACCGCGCCGAATGGGACGAGGACCGTCGCGAATGGACGGTGCACTCCTCCGACGGCAAGCAGCAGAAGGCACGCAACGTCATCATCGCCACCGGCTTCGGCGCGAAACCCCTCTACCCGAACATCCCCGGCCTGGACACCTTCGCCGGTGAATGCCACCACACTGCGCGCTGGCCGCAGGAGGGTCTCGACATGACAGGCAAACGGGTCGTGGTCATCGGCACCGGAGCCAGCGGCGTCCAGGTCGTCCAGGAAGCCGCCCGCGACGCCGCGGAGGTCACGGTCTTCCAGCGCACCCCGAACCTCGCGCTGCCCATGCGGCAACGCCAGCTCGACCGCACCGACAACGACGAGATCCGCACTGATCTCCCGGAACGATTCACGACCCGGTACGAGGCCTTCGCCGGATTCGACTTCGACTTCATGCCCGCGAACGCCTCCGAGGTCTCCCCCGGCGAACGCCGCGCCACCTACGAGAAGTTCTGGGCCGACGGCGGCTTCCCGCTGTGGCTGGGCATGTACCAGGACCTGCTCGCCGACGAAGAGGCGAATCGGACCTTCTACGACTTCTGGCGGGAAAAGGTCCACGGCCGCGTGCACGACCCGGCCACCGCCGAACTCCTCGCCCCGGCCGAGCCGCCGCACCCGTTCGGCGTCAAACGCCCCGCCCTGGAACAGAACTACTTCGACGTGTTCAACCAGGACAACGTCCGGCTGGTCGACCAGAACGCCGAACCCGTCCTCGAAGTCACTCCGACGGGCGTGGTGACGAAGAACGGGCTGATCGAGTGCGACGTCATCGCACTGGCCACCGGCTTCGACAACAACCGCGGCGGCATCCTCGCGATCGACATCCGCGGGGCGAACGGCGAGCGGCTGCAGGAGAAGTGGGCGAACCGGGTCGACACCTTCATGGGCCTGTCCACCGCCGGGTTCCCGAACCTGCTGTTCCTCTACGGACCGCAGAGCCCGTCCGGCTTCTGCAACGGCCCCACCTCCGCCGAATACCAGGGCGACGTCGTGGTCGAGTTCCTCGAACACGTCCGGGAAAACGGGCACACCCGCTTCGAATCGGCCTACGACGCCGAAAAGGACTGGGGCGCGCACGTGGACGAACTGTTCGAAGGATCGCTGTTCCCCAAGGCCCGGTCGTGGTACTGGGGCGCCAACGTCCCCGGCAAGCCCGCGCAGATGCTGAACTACTCCGGCGGCGTTCCCGCCTACTTCGGCAAGTGGACCGAGGTGAAGGACGCCGGATACCGCGAATACGACTTCAGCTGATCCGCTACGAGAACGGCCCGGACATTCCGTCCGGGCCGTTCTGGTCGTCAGCGCGGCCGCGCCGCGCCCGGCAGGTGCTTCTCGTCGATCCCCAGCGTGCGCATCTTCCGGTACAGCGTCGACCGGGCGATCCCGAGCCGCTCGGCCGCGGCGAGTTTGTTCCCGCGGGTCTCGACCAGCGCCTCCAGCACCACGGCCCGTTCGGCGCGCTCCAAAGACGCGGCGCCAGCCCGGGTGCCGGAGCGATATTCCGGAGGCAGATGCTCCTGGCTGATGTCCGACCCCAGGCAGCGGCGCACCGCCGTCGCCAGCACCGCCTCCAGTTCGCGGACGTTGCCAGGCCAATCCAGCGCCTCGAGCGCACGGACCGTGCCCGGCAGCAGCCGCGGAACCGGCCGTTGGCCCGTATGCGCGGCCAGCAGCACCGGCGCGAGATCCGCGATGTCCTCCGACCGGTACCGCAGCGGCGGGACCGTGAGCGAGAAGGGAAAGTGGTCCAGCAGGCGTCCGGAAGGATCCGAACCGCCCCGGCAGCGGGCCGTGGCGATCACCCTGCCCGGCGGAGCGTCGTCGACGACCGCCGCCATCCGATCGACCAGCCCCGGCTCGAGCCGATCGAGGTGCCGGAGCACCAGCGTGCCGCCGTCGGCGAGCACCTGGCGCACCCGGGCGAGCCAGCCGCCCGGATCGTCCGGCGCGACCACCGCGTCGAGAACGGTGAGCTGGTCGCGATCCGCGCGACGTTGATGCAGATGCTGAGCGACATGCAGCTTTCCCGAGCCGGGCTCGCCGCACACCAGCAGCGGTCGTTCTTCGCCCATTGCCGCCGCAAGGTCGTCGCGCAGCCGCCGCATCGCGACGCTGCGGCCCGGCAACTGGCCATCCACCGGAGCCCGCTTCCGGCCCGGCGACCGCCGGGCGGTCGTCGCCCGGCCGTCCGCCACCGACTGAGGACGGATCTCCACCAGCACTCCCGCCGGCGCGCCCTTCTCCCCGACCCGAGTGGCCCGCGCAAGCGCGACCACGTCACCGGCCAACTGGACCTCGCCCGTGTACTCGTCGCGCGCTCCGAGAACCCGGCACGCCCACTCCCACAGCACAGCCTGATCCGACAAATCCACCAAAGCCGACGCGGCCGTGTTCGCGACCACCACGTCCTCGTTGAGCGACAGCACTGCCGAGGTCGCCCGGCGATTGGCCCGCAGGAAGTGTTCGAGCAGCAGCTGCTCACGGCGCGAAGCGTCCGCGTACATCCTCGACTCGATCTCCCGCACCGCGGCGAGCACCAGCGGCTTCATCACCCCGTGCGTGTCCCCTACCCGGCAGGTGACGTCCAGAACGCCCTCGACCTTCCCGGTGATGGGATGCTTCAGCGGCGATCCGACGCAGGTGAACTCCTGCAGATTCTCCCGGAAATGCTCGGCCCCCGAGACCATGAACGGCGTCGCCGCCTCGAGCGCGGTGCCGATCCCGTTCGTGCCCGTGAACTCCTCAGCGTAGAGAAAACCCGGAGAGACCAGCGCCTTGTCGAGCGCGTCCGCAAGCTCCCGCCTCCCGGCGCGGCGCTCGACGATCTGCGCTTCCGAGTCCGCCAGCAGAATCGACACCGGCCCGTCCTCCAGCTGCTCGGCAAGCCGGTCGATCACCGGCCCCGCCGCGCGCAGCAACCGGTTCGGCCGCTCGAACTCGGCCTGATAGGGCACCTCCTCGCTGGTCGGACGCACCCCGACCAGCTTGCACCGCTGCCAGGAAGACATGATCTCCTGACGGAACGACGAGTCAGCATGGTCGTCCAGCGCCCCGTCGAGCAGCCGCTCCCGCTCGCCGCGCAGCCCGGCTGCCTGCCCATTCCGGTGCATCGGCGCCCCCTTCACCATTGACGAAGGCCTGGTCAAGCTTAACCCGGACAGCCAACCAGAACACGGTGTCAAGGAACTGTCCGAAATCGAGACACACTTCGCCGCCTCGGCATCTCGAGCGCCGACGCGCGACACCTTGCGATCAATGCAGCGTATCTCCGCGGGCCTGAAAGCTACTCAGAGAGATCAAGCGATTACGAAAAGCAGTTGGGTTCGTCGATTGTGGGATAACGGAGGTATGGACCCGTGCCGCCATCCGCAGCGCAAGCGACATGCTCAGCTCCGGCACCAGCCACGATCGTCGCCTCTATGGGTCGGCGACCCGGAGGACTGGGCCGTCGTCCGGCAGTCCCCGCGTCCGCCGTTGGCATGTCTCGAACCTGGTTGCGAGGTCGAACTTCTCTCGTGCGAGAACCTGCACAACAGACGCAACCCGCGCTTCTTCCGGTTCAAGTCCGTAGACCGCTCCTGCGGCCACTGGCCAGACCACGATCGCGGAGGCGGCCCGGTTTCTCCGCAACACGAGTGGACGCAGACGCGGCTGACACGGATCGCCCGGCAACTCGGCTACACCGCCACGCCCGAACACCCGTCCACCCACGCCGACGTCTACGTCCACGAACCCGGCTACTGCCTTGAAGTCCAGCTTCGCTCCACCGACTTCGAGCGCCGAACGCGATCGCGCCAAGCCGCCGGCAAGACCGTCTGCTGGTGGATCCCCGAGAACTCCGACGCCAAGAACCTCACCAAAGCACTGTTCTCGCTGCCCGCCGCCCAGCTCCCACACCGCCCGCGAAACCTGGGGCGACTTACCGCTCCGGCGGATCGGACCAAACTGCTGCAATGCCTTCAGACGTGTCATCGTTCTATGTCCTCGTAGGTCATGATCGCCGAGGAGGGGAACGTACGCTGCACCGTCGGAAGCGCCGTGAGAGCCAGGTTGTCCAGGTCGTTGCCCTGTCCCGGAGGGGTGACCAACATGACGACCTTTACCGGGACGCACAGCGGCACAAGCACCAATCGTCGAACCTCGGCGGCGAACTCCTTTCCGTGGCTGCCGACGCCGGACAAGTCGGGCAGTGGCAACGTGATCCGGCTGCCTCATTCGCGGCCGAGGGGTTGCGGAAACCGCTCACGGAACGAGAAGGCCCCGTTTCGCGCTCTACCGGAGGACCGAACCTACCGGAAGCGACGTGGGAAGCAGTGGGCGAAGTGGCCGGATTTCTGGTCGCCCAGCGATCGGGGAAAGTTTCCGCGCCTAACCTGCTGCTGAAGCCCGGCGAATTCCTATTCAGGCACAGATGAAGCACGGATGCCGAACTGATGGTTGAGGTCGTCTGTGAGTTGGCGAGCCGCGTTCCGCAATCCCGGCACATCGTCTGCCGCCATGTACCCGGTTTCGACATCCCATGCGCGCTGCAGCGCCCGCGAACCGGGGACCGGTCCGAAGAGGGCGGAGACATAACCGCCGCCCACCATATTGTCCACGGCCACCATGGGCTTCGGCGCGTCGCGACTCAGATCGACTCGGATCAACGTGGCACCAACACCACCCAGGCTCCGGACATGCAACGCCGACAACGCGACGGCTTCGACTACCAGTTGGTCGAGGAGCTTGATCGGCACCCAACTGACCTCGACCTCGGATGCAGGCGGTTCCCCGCTCACCGCTGCCGGCACGAGCCGGTCCACTCGTACCCCGAGCGCCACGGACCCATCGTGATGCAACTCCACCACAGCCCAGTCGACTGTTGCGTGCGGATCTGTCGAGTAATAGTCCGACCGGAAAACCCAACGCCGCAACCCGATACGAGGGTTGCCTATCGCGCTGTCCAGCAAGTGATTGAGCAACGGGCCGTCGCGGTACGAGCTTCCAGCGACCTCGGCAGCCAGCGCCGGCAACGCTCGCATCGTCGAGATCACCCCGCCGGGATCGGGTCGGCCAAACTGCGGTGGAGCCGGCGCGGTCGGAGAGGCAGACACGAACGCCCAGACACCGTTCCCGGTATCCGGCAAGTCCGCAACCAGCGTGCGCAACGCCGCACGATCGTCTCCTCGGCGATTGAAGCGATCACGGTAAGCACGAGCCAGCAAGTGCTCGGTCATCCACCGGGTATCGGTTCCGTCGCGGTACGGAATGCCCATCTCGTTCTTATCACCAACCACATGCGGTGCATCCGAACTGGGCGGCACGAACACCACGATCAGTCCTCGCTCGCCGCTCTCGTCGTCCAGCGCCTCGATCAACAACCCGTCGACCATCGGCCGCACTCGACCATGCGCCAGCGCCCGCAGTCGCTGGCGATGACGCTCTCCGGTGGGCACGCCAACCAACTCCTGGGCGCGCTCGTCCTCTTCGCGCACGCCGAAGACGATCAGTCCGCCTCGGGTGTTCGCCAGCATCGCCACATCCTTGGCGAACTCCCAGCGCTTCTTCTCCACGTCGGCCGGCAACGCCTGTTTCCAGTCCAGATCGACGTTCTCGGCGACCTGCTCATCGACAGCGCGTGTCATCATCGAGTACGTCAGCGGGCACGGATTCAGCCCCAGTTCCGCGTGTATGCGGGACCACATGATCGTCATAGCCGCGTTCAACTCCAGCGTGCAGCCCTGACCAGCCGGATCGTAGTCGCGGCGGCAGCGAAAATACCGAACATCGTCGCGACGGCAGCGACAGCGAACTCGATCCCGCCGAGGACCCGATCCGCCGACTCGAGCAGCGCAGGGAACCGCGCCCACCAATAGAAAGCAAGCGCCAGCACGATCACCACTACACGGCTGACGAGAGCCGCTGCCGATGACCTGCTCGCGTCAGCCGACGCAATATCAGTCCGAGCCGATGCCTGGAACTTCCTCGCGCTCGCTTCGAATATCTCGCTGGTGCCGCCGCCGATCTTCCACGTCTCATAGCCTTCGACAAGCGCGCTGTAATGGTCGCTGGTCGCCTTAGTGCCGACGATATCGATATGAGCAAGAGCTTCCAGCATCTTGTCCCGGAGCCGCGCATGCTCGGCCGATGTATCGCACCGGGGAATCCTCGCCAGGCAGGCGAAGCCACGAGCGTAGGCCTCGCGCATCAGATCTTCACGCTTGGCCCGCTTCGCTTGATACGCCGTGACGACCGGTGCAACGAGCGCGCCAGCCAGGCCGATACTGGCACCCAGGAGCGCCGCGGTCGCCGCATCCACCGTTTCTCCCCTCTGCAGCCGAAGTTGACAGAGGTATGTCGCCGCATGCGCCGAATATGTTTCACCCGGGACACTCATGATCTGCAAGTGATCTAACGGTGACGGCGTTAGCCTGCAATTCAATGGCGCTGGCGGCGAGCACCGCATCTATCTGACGACGGACGGCGCGGAGACTCGCCCTGGTTCTCCGTGCGCGAGCGGGGATGGTCCTCCGTGCGCGCCGACGCGTTCGCGACCGAGGAGTTTTCCTGCGTGAGCGGAACTGGTCCGGCGACTGGACACGACGCCTCGTCCACGCTCGTGGCTTCCCCGCAGGCCCAACGTTACGGACTTCAAGCCCCTCAGCACACCCAGCGCCGGACACTATGTCCGGTCACAGGTGTGCGTCCAAGGTTTGGAGCCGCACCCACCGTAGTACAGGGGCTCAGCGGCGGGGCTATCCTTCGTCTGTGCAACGCTCAGTCACAACGAATACGGTGTTGCGCAAAGCTTCACCGACCGGGGTTTGCGCCCATGCCGCCAATTTCTCCTGGCTCGTGGTGAGGTCCAGCAGCGCGAGCACGTCAGCCATCGCCGGTCGCGTGGCAAGCACACAGCGAATGACCGGCTCGCTGTGCGACTCGACAGGGTAGCCGTCCTCATCCAGTTCGTCCGCCTCCCAACGGTCGATCGCCACGCCCCACTGTGCTCGGTCGCCATCGGCACCGGGCAAAGGAGCCTCCACGCTCAGGAAAAACCCGTCCGGGTCCTCTGGTTCCGCAGCGATCGACAGGTCCTCCAGCCGCAGACGAGCCTCCACGTTGCCGGTCTGCGCGGCAACGTCGAGCAGCAACCGCTCATCGATGATGGCCTCATGAACTTCCCGGTCGTCAGCTCCCGCCTCGACGTGGTCCAGCATGATGCGGTCACGGCGGCCGAGACCGGTCCGCTCGTCGAACACCACGATCGGATTCTCGAAATCCCAGACGCGCTGGGCTTCGTCCTCGGGAATCTCGACCCCCTCCGAGTACTCGGCGAGCGCCGCGGCCAGCCAGCGCACCTCCGTTTCCAGCTCCGCCTCGACCGCCGTACGGACCGGGGCCGGCACTGCCGCGGTCGCCGCGTCCAAATCGGTCAGCGCTTCGTGGAGCTGCCACATTACCTGCTCGTACCACAGACTGTGCGTGCCTTCGAGCAGGCTGACACGCGCCGCGGGATCGGTCAGCGCAGCGAGGTGGCTACTCGGATAGTGGTTGACCTGTCGATCGCGTTCGTCGTGCACGCTCACCGGCACAGTCGCACACGCCGAGACCCGGTTGAAGGCATCGACAATCAGCCTCGCCGCCGTGCTGGATTCGACGCTCGTCACCGTCGAGGCCACCATCCCGCCCCACCCGCGATAGGTGGCCAGGATCTGTACCTTTCCGCGCTGCGGATGCTGAGAGTAGACGGTCATCGCAAAGAAACCCTTCCGGTCTGCGCGCCCACTGGGCACACAGACCTGGGACAACGTGAGTTACAGGATCCGGTGGTGGCGCGGGCACGATCCCGCGCTCCATACCCGGCTGGTAGAAGTCGGCGGTGGTCCAGGTCCGATCCCGGACTCCTTACCTGGTCGACACACTACCCGAACTGCGACGACCCAGCTACCACGAGGCCTCAAGTCTCCGGCCC
This sequence comes from Amycolatopsis echigonensis, assembly GCF_014174495.1. GTDB lineage: Bacteria > Actinomycetota > Actinomycetes > Mycobacteriales > Pseudonocardiaceae > Amycolatopsis > Amycolatopsis echigonensis. The sequence goes on along the minus strand of NZ_JACJHR010000004.1, from coordinate 148,039 downwards.
CGCGCTCGTGGCCCCTGACTCCAACTATCGAAACTGCACGTGTTCACTCGGAACACGGCGGATGCGTGGAACGATGCCGCCCGGCTAACCACTCACCCGGTAGCCGAGAACTCTCAAATCGACGTTTCGCTCGTCATACCCACTCTGTCGCGCCACTCCGCACGCACCATCCGCGCCAATGCGCGGGACCGTTGCGCTCCGATCCCCAGCGCCTTCCTCAGCCTTTCGGCTGAGTTGGCCCCCCTGGCGGGCTGACCTCGGCGTGAAACGTTTTGTTCTCCCCTGCGATAGCAAGTAGCACTGAGATTGTTGAAGCCGGAGGAACATCGATGAGTCGTCGCCGGGGGTTCTTCGCCGAGTTGCAGTATCAGGCGGCCAAGGCGCAGAAGGAGCAGGCACGACAAGCGGCGGCCGCCGAACGGGAACGGATGCGTCTTCACCGGGAAATGCTTCGCACCCAGGCCGCCGCGGCAGCGGCGCGCGAGCGCTTGGCGCGTACGAAGGCCCAGGCGGCGACACAAGCCGTGCGTGAGGCGAAGCGGCTTCACGTCGAGGCGCAGCAGTCAAAGGCCGAGTCACTGAACGCGGACCTGCGGGAAGAGCTCGCGGCCATCGACAGCGTGCTGGAATCGACACTTGCTGTCGACGATTTCGTTGACTTGGAAAAGCTTCGCCGTGTCGCGGAGCATCCTCAGTTCGAATCAGCGCATCTGGCGGCGCTGCCCGCACCCACGCCGATCCCGGCTCCCCCCGAGCCTCGCTTCTGGCCCCCGGCGCCTACCACCGGGATCTCGGCAGTCTTCGCCAGGAAGAAACACGCCGCGGCGGTCGCCGTCGCGCAGGCGGAGTTCGAGCAAGCGCACACGGAGTGGCGAGCAGTGGTCGCCCAGATCCCGGGCCGGCAGCTGGCCGCAGTGCAGGCCCACCAGGCCGCCGAGAACGCACGGTTGCGCCAGCTTGCCAGTGATCGGCAGCGCTACGACGCAGAATGCGAGGAGCGCCAACGGATCGTCGACGCGGAGAATGCACGACTCGACGATCTGATCAAGCGGCTCGCAGCAGGCGAATCCGACGCAGTCGAAGAGTACATCGGCATCGTGTTCGGCAACTCGATCTATCCGGACGTGATCGCCGCCAGCAGCGATGTCGACTTCTCGTACAGCTCGGACCTGCGGGAACTGTCCATCACGCTCGTGTTCCCGCCGCCGGAGGCGATTCCGTCGACCAAATCGTTCCGGTACGTCCGCAGTTCCGACGAGATCACAGAAACCAAGCTGACGCAAAGGGACATCGCGACGAGATATGCCGACCTGATCAACAACATGACGCTCCGGACCGTGCATGAGGTGTGGGAGTCAGACCGCGCGGGGACGATCGACAGCATCTCGCTGGCCGGCGGAGTCAACCACGTCGATCCCGCCGTGGGCAAAGACGTATTCGTCCAGCTCGTCGCGCTGGCCGTGGATCGCGCCGGCTTCGTGGACATCGATCTGTCCCGGATCACCCCGTCCGAAACGTTGAAACACCTTCGAGCCATCGTGTCGAAGACACCGCATCGCCTTACCCCGATCGATGACAAGAACGGTGTTCGCGGATGACTTCCTGCCCCAACGGAGCAACTCGGTGAGCAAGTTTCGATTCGTCGCGCCTCCGGGATGGCCGCCCCCGGATCCCGGATGGGTGCCTCCGGAGGGCTGGCAGCCGCACCCTTCATGGCCTCCGGCGCCCCCGGACTGGCAGTTCTGGGTCTCCGACGAATCCGACGGGCGGAAGCTGCCCGACGCTGCGGACCCGCCGGCCGAGAGTGATTCGCCTGCGACGGTACCCGCATCAGGCGATGACACCGCACGAGATGCCGACAGGCAGGCGGAGCCCAGCGCCGCGGCCCGGCGGGAGCTGCAGGCGATCCGCAAGCAGATCGACCAGGCGAAACGTGAACTGGTAGAACTCGACGACGCGATTTTGCTCCAACAAGTCGGGATCTACGAGTACCACCATCCGCTGGAGACCGCCGAGCAGTACAAGGAAGCATTGGCCGAGATCCGCCTGGCGGCGAAGGCGTTCGTCAAGAACGGCACCGCGATCCTCGCGAGCGATCGGTTTGCCTACAACAACTCGCTTGCGCAGGGCAGGAAGATGACTGCCGACTTCTCGAAGCTGATGCTGCGGGCTTACAACTCGGAGGCAGACAACTGCGTCCGATCTGTACGCGCGGGCACGGTGGCGTCGGCGAAGCAGCGCCTCGACAGATCAGTCGAGTCGATCGCGAAACTCGGCAAGATGATGGAAATGCGCGTCTCTCCCGAATACCACCTGCTCCGCCTCCGTGAGATCGAGATGACCGGTGACTATCAGATCAAGGTCCAAGAGGAACGCGAAGCAGCCAGGGCGGAACGCGAACGGCTTCGTGAAGAGAAACGTGCCGAGGCGGAGTTGCAGGCCGAGCGCGAACAGCTGGAGAAGGAGCTGGGCCATTACACCAACGCACTGGCGAAACTAGCGGCGGAGGGCCAGCAGGAACAAGCTGACGAGGTGCGCGAACGCCTGTCCGCCATCCAGGACGCGATAGAGCAGAACGACTACCGAATCGCCAACATCCGAGCGGGCTATGTCTATGTCATCAGCAACATCGGAGCCTTCGGCGAAAACGTCGTGAAGATCGGGATGACCCGCCGCCTCGAACCCCGCGACCGGATTCTGGAACTCGGCGACGCTTCGGTGCCGTTCCCCTTCGATACTCACCTATTGCATTTTTCGAAGGATGCGGTCGCGCTCGAAAGTGAACTGCACAAGATGTTCGCCGACCGCAGGCTGAACCGGGTCAATCTACGCCGCGAGTTCTTCTTCGTCACACCGCAGGAGATCCGCGTCGCGCTAGCGGCGAAACTCGGCAACATCCTGGAATTCAACGAGACCCCGGAGGCGTCGCAGTACTACCAGAGCCGCCCGACATGGCCGGAACCGAAACGCGTTGAGACGTCAAGCAGTGTGCCCCATCGATGATGGTGTGGGCAGTCTGCCGATGGGTTCGCGGTGTTCGATGTGCCCAGCGATGCCGCCCCGAGGCACATCGTCACCGTAGGTGTTCCTGGCAGCCGAAGCAAACCGTCGAACATGAAGTAGGGCTGGTTCGCTCCCAGCCGGTGAAGCTGTCGCGGCGGGGTCGGCCGCCGGCAGCGATGCACGGTTGCAGCCCACGTCACGCGGCCAAGGTTGCATCAGCGTTCTGGAACTCGCGCGTGCGCTGCCGGTTTTCTCTGCCGGGAGTACCGTTCGCTTCGAACTCTGTACGAACGATCTTGACGAGTCGTCGAGCTGAGGTGGCACCAATCCTCAGCCGAACACGCGGTGCGTCAGCTTCGACGCTTATTGCCTCTGAGACGGTGACGCTGTCGCCATCGGCTGTAGTCTCGGGCGGATCGGTAGAGCCAATCGCCTGCAAGAAGCCTGGTCCAACTTCCGCGGCCGCCGATTTCGCCCTGACCGGTCGTGCGCATCCGGCTCGCCCTGCCCCTCGAGCTAGACGACGAAACGCCACCGCCGGCACCGCCCCGGACGCAGCGGTGAAGGACCCGTGCCGCCTTCTCACGAATTGACCTGGAGCAAACGGGTACGCCCAACGCCGGCGAACCACGTCGAACGGCACGGCAACACCCTTGCCGTCGACGATGACCCTGGCGAGCCTGTCCTGGTCGAAAACGCTGCCACCGGCTGTGACCTGTGTTTTAGGCGGCGGGTCGGTACTCGCTGAGCAGTCCTCCGAGGCGTCGCCTGCGTGTGATCCGGATCGGCGGGGTGGGCAATGGGATCACCTTCGGGTCGTCATCGGGCGCGCGTAGCTCAACGCCCTGACCTTGGTGGCTGCGGCCGGTGTTGTAGTGCTCGACGTAGGTGTCGAGCACGTGGTGGAGGTGGCGGCGGCCGGTGATGAGCATCCGGTCGGTGCACTCGCGGCGGACGGCGGAGATCCACCGTTCGGCGATCGCGTTCATCCGCGGCGTCTGCGGCGCGGTGCGCACGACGTCGACGCCGATCGAGGCGAACACCGCGTCGAATGCGGCGGTGAACTTGGCGTCTCGGTCGCGGATCAGGTGGGTGAACCGGCGTCCGGCACCGTCAAGATCCGTGGCTAGGTTGCGGGCCATTTGGGTTGCCCAGGCTCCGGTCGGGTGGTCGGTGACGCCGAGCAGGTGGACCCGGCGGGTGCGGTGCTCGATCACGAAAGCCGCGTACAGGCGCTTCAGGACCACGGTGTCGACGTGGAAGAAGTCGACCGCGAGCAGACCGTCGGCCTGGGCGCGCAGGAACGTCCGCCACGTGTCGCCGCGACGGGACGGTGGCGGGATCCGGCGGTTGCGTAGGATCCGGCGGATGGTGGAGGCAGCGACGCAGTGTCCGAGCCGACGCAGCTCGCCTTGGATGCGGACCACGCCCCAGGTCCGGTTCTCCGTCGCCAGGCGCGCGATCAGCGCGGTGATCTCGTCACTGATCGGTGGCCGACCCGGCGGCTTCGGCTGCCGCCACCGCGCGGTGATCAGCCTGCGGTGCCAGCGTAACAACGTTGCAGGCGTGACAATCCGGTGGGCGCGGAGCGTCTTGGGAAGCATCCGGGCAAGCGCGGCCAGGACCGCGCGATCCGGCCAGGACAGGCGAGGCCTCGGATTGTTCCGTCGCAGCACAGCGACCTCGTGCCGTAATGCGAGGATCTCCACGTCTTTCGACGCCGATGACCGAGCGAACAGGGCAAGCCAGGACAGTACGTGGACAAGGAGCCGATAGACCAGACGACCAGACACGCTTGCTGATCGTCGGGCGTCACGATTGCCCAGGTCAAACCGGGGTTGCCGCATTCTCGACCAGGACAGGCCGCATTCCTCCTGCACAAGGCACGAGGGCGGCAGAGCTGCGTTCAGGCTCAAATGCCAGGAACCCAGGGCTGCGAAGTGGACGCGCTTCCGGCGTGTTCCCAGCTCAGCTGGTTCGGTCAGGTTGCTCGCCGGACGCTGCGGGCTCCCGATGCCGCGAACTCAAGCCCCGAGGCCTCGGCCCGCTGACCGTCTGCAAAGGACGCCAATGGCATCGAAATACCCGATTTGTCGCCAGGTGACCGTGTCTTGTGGTCCCGGCTTCCGCTCCCGGGTCCCAGGCCCACGGCGGCTTGAGTTCCTGGCACTGGGTGAAGCCGGCTACCGCACCGCCAGCAGCACACGATTGGACAGTTCCTGCCAGATCGTGCCCGCCTCGCGGAATCCAGCGTCACGAAGTGCCGCGACGTGCGCGTCGAGATCGAGCCGCGTCTCCGGCCGCCGCTTGCCGGCGAACCGTGCCTTCCGCTTCGCCAGCAGCGGCGCGGCAGCCGGGTCCGCCGCGAATGCCTCCCACCATTGCTCCGCGGTCTCGATCCCCCGCGCCGCGAACTCGGAGTCCGACCACTGCTCGGCCAAGGCGCGTTCGCTGAGGCCGGCGAAGGTGGGCAGCTCGGGGCCGAACGGCAGATGGTCGCCGTTGAGGAACAGGCCGCCGGGCGGCAAAACCCGCGACAGATCACGGTAAAGGCGGGTCAGCGCGGCCGGCTCCAGCCAATGCAACGCCGTCGAACTGAACGCCGCGTCCACCCGCGCGCCGCCGAGCAGGCTCAGCCACTCCGAGGACGCCAGATCCGCCTCGATCCAGCGCAACCGCCCGCCACCGGAGCCGAGAGCCCCTCGCCCGACCTCCAGCATCACCGGATCGATGTCCACGGCGAGGACCCGCGCTTCGGGGAACCGGGCGAGCAGCCGCTGGCTCATCGACCCCGGCCCGCAAGCAAGGTCCAGTGCGACGAACGACGCGGGAAGCAGCCGCGCCGCCACGTCGAGCATCGCGCTGAACCGTGCTTCGCGGCGGTCGACATAGCCCTCCTGCTGCGCGTCCCACCGCCGCAGCCATCCCGCCCAGTCGGTCCCGCCGCGCCGTGTCCGGTCCATGGGGCCCCTCACCGCCATCCGCGACCGTGCGGGTCACGGCCGATCGCACGATACGACCCGGACTCGGCGGCGAGCGCGAGAAGCGCTCGTTTGTGTCACGAAGAGTTTCTCGCGTCGTCGAGGCGCGCCCATTGCCGTGCCCACGTTCGGTGCCGTCCGGCGTCGAGCAGCCCCCGGACCGACCGGTACAGACCGGCCAGCAGGATGAGCGTGCTGGCTTCCCAGCCCGCGGCGAACGCGATCGCGACGACCAGCGCGTGCGCGGGATCGTCAGGCGCCGCGACGCGGTCGCCGCGGCCGTCCACCCAGATCCGGGTGGTGGCGGCAGCGGGCGAACCCGATCGAAGCGGGAGGTCGGCCTCGCGAAGCGAGCCGTCTGGCGCATGCCAGCTGACGCGATACCGTCGCAGCAGCGGAAAACCGGCGGCGCCTGCCTCGGCCGCCGGGCGCTGATCCGGGTGCACGAAAGCAGTCACCGCGTGGCCCGAGCCGCCGGTTCCGGAGTGGACAATCGCGGCGGCGAACCAGATCCCGGCCGCCGACGAGACGGCGACGACCGCCCCGAGGACGATCAGCACCCAAGCCTCGAGGCGGTCCGACCACCGCACGAGCGGCCCGCCGCGGACCGCCGGCCGGAGCAGCCGCGCGAACGCGCGCAGCCGGTACCTGCCGCCGGAACGATCCACTCGGCAAGAATGCGCCGGAAAATCGGCGGGCGCAGCCGAGTTAGCCGAAGTTTTACCGGCCGCTCGCGATCTTCGGGGATCGGACAGCCCTCCGTTCAGCGCCGCAGCGGCAGCAACAGCGTGAAGATCGCCGGAATCGGCTGCTTCACCCGAAGGCGGCCCCCTTCGGCCTCGGCCAGACGACGGGCGAGAGCCAGCCCGATGCCGGTGCCCCGCGCGCCTGGCGAACGTCGGCGGAAGATGTCCGCTCCGGCGGGAATTCCAGGGCCTTCGTCGCCGACGTCGACCGCGAACGCGCCGCCGGCGTCCCGTGCCACGACGGTCACAGCGCCGCTTCCGTGCCGGGCGGCGTTGTCGAGCAGCACCGACAGCACTTGGCGCAGCACCGCCTCGGAGACCGGGCTGTCGGCGACGCCCCGTTCGACCGTCACCGTCAGCTCGCGTCCTCGGCGGCGGAGCACGGGAGTCCACTCGCGTTCGATCTCGGACAGTTGGAGGTGCGCCGCCGCCGCGTCGCGTACCGGGGGCGTGTCCCGAGCCAAGGCCAGCAGATCGGTGACGGTCCGGTCCAGCCGGTCGAGCGCGCGCAGATTCGCCTCGGCCGCTTCGCGGCCGTTGCTGTCCGGGTCCTCCAGAGCGACCTCGATCTGGAGCCGCATCGCGGCCAGCGGCGTACGAAGCTGGTGGGACGCGTCCGCGGTGAAGGCCCGTTCCCGGGCGAGGAGGTCATCCAGCCGGGCCGCGGTCGAGTCGAGGGACTCCCCCACCGAATCGATCTCCGCGATCCCGGACCGTCCGGCGCGCGCGGTCAGATCGCCGTCGCCGAGCCGGGTCGCCGCCTCCGACAGCGACTCGAGCGGGCGGGCCAGCCGCCGGCTTTGCCGCCGGGCGACCAGATAGGCCGACAACAGAGCGACCGCCGCCAGGCCGGCCATGCCGGCCCACACGGCGACCGTGCGCTGGAAAAGCTCGGTGCGCGGAGTCGCGGCCCGCACCAGTCCCACGACCGTCCCGTCCTCGGCGATCGGGATGATCGCGACGAGGTTGTCCGGATCGTCCGCCGCGCGGACCTCGTCCGGCCGCACGTCGCGGTCAGCGGGGTCCAGCGCCGCCGGGCCGCTTCCGGCCAGCAGGCTCCCGGAGGCGCGGTAGACGGCGAGTTCGGTCGGATCCTCGCCTGCCGCCGACGGGTCCGGCGCACGGTTGCGCAGGACGTCCGCCGACACTTCCAGCGCATACCCCTCGGCCGCACGTTCGAGCTCGGCTCGTTCGGTAGCGGTGAAGTACCGCGTCGCTGCCACCGCGAGCGGCACCCCGAAAAGGCAGATCGCCACGAGTGCGGCGAGCATGGTGCCGACCGCGATCCGCCGCCGCACGCGTTCAGCCCGCCGGGGCTTCGAGCCGGTAGCCGTGCCGCCGCAAGGTCACGATCTCCGGCATCTCGCTGCTGCCCCCCGCGTCGGCGAGTTTGCGGCGGAGGGCGGCGATGTGCACGTCGAGCGTCTTGGTCGACCCGAACCAATGCGCGTCCCACACGTCCGCCATCAGTTCTTCCCGGCTGACCGCCTGGCCCGCGACCGCGGCCAGCCGCAGCAGCAGCTCGAACTCCTTGGCTCGCAAGGCTATTTCAGTTCCGTCCACGGTCACCCGCCGCGCGACGGCGTCGATCCGCAATCTTCCCAGGGAAAGGTCAGGCGGCGCTTGGCCGCCGACGCGCCGCAGATGCGCCCGCAGCCGCGCGTGCAGTTCGCCGAGCGGAACCGGCTTGACCAGATAGTCGTCCGCGCCGGCCTCGAGCCCCACGATGACGTCCATCTCCTGCCCCCGCGCGGTCAGGACCACGATCACCGACCCCGGGCACTGCGCGCGCAGCTCGCGGCACACTTCCGTGCCGTCGAGGTCGGGCAGGCCCAGGTCCAGCAACGCGAGATCCCAGTTCTGCCGCGCCCCCGCGCGCACCGCGGCCCGCCCCTCGGTGACCCAGGCGACCTCGTGGCCGTGCTGAGCCAGGCTGGTGCGCAGCATTTCGCCGATCGCTTCGTCGTCTTCCACGAGCAGGATCCCGGCCATGCGGAACAGTTTATCGCGACGCGATCCCGGCATTCGGCCGCGCACGATTTTGCCGCGCGTTAACTTTATGGTGATTTCGCGATACGCGACAGCTGAACCCGAATGCGTTTTCCCGTTTCCTAACGTTCCGCTGCCTGGCCGCACACCTGAGCGAATCTAGCGTTGGGTCATGGCGGCTGTGCCCACTCTGACCGGATCTCCCCGCCGACGACCGCGCCGGAGGCTCCGCATCGCGCTGATTCTCGTCGTCGCGCTGCTGGCCTACCCGGCCGGCAGCTACGTCCGCGCCCTCACCTACCCCGGCGACGCCAGTTTCGCGGTCCGCACCGTCGATTGGCTGCGCGACCTAGGTCTCGGCGGCGTGGTCAACACGGTCGAAAATTGGTGGTACACCCGGCATCCGCCCGCCAACGCGATGCCGCGTTCGTCCGATCTGCCCGCACCTGCCGGTTCCCGCGTCGCGGCCGCCGGGCCGCGGCCTGCTCCGCTCCGGCCGAGCCCGGGCGCACCGGCAGGCGAAGGCGTCTGGGTCGCCGGGGCTCGCGCCGGCGGTCAGACAGCCGAGTACACTACGTTCATCCAGCCGGATCCGCGGCACGCCAGCGTCGTCGCGGGAGTCGCCTGGCTCGACCAGAACCTGGTGCGCACCCAGCTCTTCGCCGGCACCAAAGACCCCCAAGGTCCCGGGCCCAACGCCGTTCCCGCCGCGCTGCGCGACTCCCTCGTCGCCGTCTTCAATTCAGGGTTCAAAATGAAAGACAGCCGCGGCGGCGTCTATCTCGACGGCGCCACGCTTGCCCCGCTGCGAGCAGGAAAGGCTTCGGCGGTAATCGACGACAGCGGACGCGTCGCGATCGTCCAATGGGGACACGACCCCTCTCCGGGCCGCCAGGTCGCCGCGGTCCGGCAGAATCTCGATCTGGTCGTCGACCACGGCAGTCCGGTCCCCGCTCTGGACCGCAACCCCGCCGGAGCCTGGGGCAGCGCCTCCAACCAGTACCAGTACACCTGGCGCTCCGGACTCGGCACCGACCGGGACGGCAACCTGATCTACGTCGCGGGCAACGGACTGACCCTGACCACGCTCGCCGCCGCGATGACCCAGGCCGGCATCCAGCAGGGCATGGAACTCGACATCCACTCGCCGATGGTCACCTTCGACAGCTATCGTCCTGATCTGCCCGGCCACGGACCGGTGAAGCTTCTGCCCGGAATCCCCGGTGCCGCGGACCGGTACCTGCAGCCCGATCAACGCGACTTCTTCGCGACCACGCTGCGACCGCCTGGATCGTTGCCCGCCAACGCCTCCCGCGCCGCCCCCAGTGGATGACCGGCGCGAAACAGCGTGTCCGCTCAACGTTACGGCCTGGTGCCGCACGCCGGGAGAGGTGCGGCCGGCCTTCGGCCCGGGTCAGCGATCGCGAGTCCAGCGGTGAAACTGTCTGCCTGCCTTGCCGGGAATCCAGCGCCTTCCAGAACACGGTGACCGGGTTGTCCCGGTCGCCGTTGACGTCGCAGACAGCGAGACGTCTGCCGTCGCGGGTGCTCGTCAGCACGTCCAGAACCGTCGCTCGAGGGGCGCGCGAGCACAGCCGCGACCTGGTGTGGGGACAACCCACGGTTTGCTGCGCGTTGCCCCGATCCGGCGCATGATCGGAAGCATGAACAGACCAGCCCGCCTCGTCCCCCGCGCCGATGCGTGAGTCGGTGGCGCGCGTCGGGCTCGTCCTCCCCGAAATACTGGGCACCTACGGCGATTCCGGCAACGCCACAGTCCTGGTCCAGCGACTGCGCTGGCGAGGCATCCCCGCCGCCGTCACAGAGATCGGCCACAACACCCCGATCCCGTCGTCCCTCGACCTTTACCTCCTCGGCGGCGGCGAGGACGCCGCGCAAGAGCTCGCCGCGAGCCGCCTGCGCCGCGACCCCGGTCTGCGGCTCGCCGTCGCCCGAGGCGCCGCGGTGCTGGGGGTCTGCGCCGGTCTGCAAATCCTCGGCTGCGGATTCGCCGCCGGCGCGGGGTCCTGGCAGGCCGGCACCGGGCTGCTCGACCTGACGACCGTCCCCGGCCGATGCCGCTCGGTCGGGGAGATCGTGGTGCGAGCAGGCTCCGGAATCGGGCTCCTGACCGGATTCGAGAACCACCTCGGCAGGACCCGGCTCGGGCCGGACTGCCAACCTCTCGGCAGCATAGTGACCGGCTCCGGCAACGGAGACGGAACTGACGGCGCCGTCGCCGGCAAGGTCGTGGCGACCTATCTCCACGGGCCGGTGCTCGCACGGAACCCGGCGCTGGCCGACTTTCTGCTGAGCTCGGCGCTCGCGACCACGCTGTGCCCCCTGCCGCTGCCCGAGGTCGACACAATGCGCGAAGAACGCATGCGAGCGGCCGGATGCCGCCGGACCCGTCTCGGCCGCATGGCTTTCAGCCGGCGGTAGGCCGTCGCACGGAGATCATTTGCCGCACCCTTACCTCGCGCACGCCAACTCCTCACCAGCTCTCCCCTAGCGTCGCAAACGCCCGCCGTGCTACGCGGAGTAGCCGGGCTGTCCCTCTCCCAGACCGAAACGGACCAGCACCCCATGACCGCACCCAGCACCCTCGCCGGGCAGCGCACCCTGCTCAACAAGGTTCCCGAAGTCACCGCCTGGTTCTGGATCGTCAAGGTCCTCTGCACGACCGTCGGCGAATCCGCGGCCGACTTCCTCAACGTGAACCTGAACCTCGGACTGACCGGCGTATCCGTCGTCACCGGCGTCCTGCTGGCCGTCGCGCTCGCGGTCCAGTTCCGCGCGGACCGCTACCGCCCGGTCGCCTACTGGGTCGCCGTGGCGCTCGTCAGCGTGTTCGGCACACTGGTGACGGACAACCTCACCGACGCGGCCAGCGTGCCCCTGGAGACCAGCACCATCATCTTCGGGGTGCTGCTCGCGGTCACGTTCCTCGCCTGGTACCGCTCGGAAAAGACGCTGTCCATCCACTCCATCGTCACCCGGCGGCGCGAAGCCTTCTACTGGCTGGCAATCCTCTTCACCTTCGCGCTCGGCACCGCGACCGGCGACCTGATGGCCGAAGTCCTCGGCCTCGGCTACCTGCCCACCGGACTCATCGTCGCCGGGCTCATCGCCGTCCTCGCGATCGGCTGGCGGCTCGGGCTGCACCCGGTCCTGGCGTTCTGGTTCATCTACGTGCTCACCCGCCCGCTCGGCGCGTCGATCGGCGACTACCTCTCCCAATCCCCCGACAACGGCGGCCTCGGCCTCGGCACCACGACGACCAGCCTGATCTTCACCCTCGGCATCATCGCGGTCGTCGTCTACCTGAGCCTGTCCAAAATCGACGTCACACCCCGGGAAACGACCTCACAGAACACCGCGCGCGGCGGGCTGTGGCAGACGGTCGCCGTCGTCGGCCTCGTGGTCTTCGCCTCTATCGTCGGCTACTCGCTGCGGACTTCCGCGCTCCAGGGCGAAACCGCCTCAGCCTCGCCCGCGCCCGGGCAGACCGGAACCAGCGGCGCCCAGCCGGTCCACCAGTCCCCGCTGGGCGACCTGTCCCAGTTCAAAACCATCACCCAGGACACGTTGGCCAAGCTGAACTCCGGCGACCAGTCCGGCGCGACCAGCCGCGTCGACGACCTCGAAACCGGCTGGGACGACGCCGAAGCCCGGCTCAAACCCAAGAATCAAGCTGCCTGGACGACCGTCGACGGCAAGATCGACACCGTTCTCCGTCAGCTGCGCGCGACCAGCCCCAACCCCACGACCGAAAAAGCCGCGCTCAACGACCTGCTCTCCGCCCTCGGATAGCGTCGCCTGGCTCGTGCCGGTCCGCCTCCGCGCACCGTCCCGAGTCGGACCGGGAAAACGGTTTGCCCGGGTATCGGCACCCACGCTGCGCCGCTGTCGCTCACACGTCATGGCGCGGCTGGCCTCCGAGACGCCGAGCCGAGCGGCCTGCGGAAAAGGGCCGCGGCAGTCGCATTTCGCGGTTTCCCAGCACACCCGATCGCCAAACCGGCGGGTCGGCTGGTGCACGCACCCGCGCTTGGGCGGCGGGGCCAGGCGGGCTGCCGGTCAGTCTCGACCGTGCTTTGCGGGAAGATCCTCCGGCCGACAACGGGGGCGGATTCGCCGCTGGCCGGCAGGAGAACGCCCGGCAGCACTGGACAAGATGCGTCGCCGCCGCCCGGGAAATCCGCGGGAAGGCCAAAAGCCGGCCCGACCGCCGCTGCGACCTCGACCGGACTGGCGGTTCCGACGAGGATCGCGCTGCTCCTGTTCGCGCCGCCCGCTGCACCGGACGCACGTCCAGCTGCTAGAGCCGCTGAACAAGGTGCATCCCAGTGCCGCGGCGGGCTGCCACCGGTGATCCGCCGGGTGGGGAGCTGTCTGTCTTGAACGGCGACCAGGTCACCACTTCGCGCCAGGACGCGGCGGGCTGTGTCGACACGAGCGGGGTCAGCCCTCGCCGCGCCCGAGAGCTTCGCGTTTCACGAGGCCGGTCGCCGTGGTGGCGACGAACAGGATCCCGCCGAAGATCAGCAGTCAGAGCAATCCCTTCGCGACGATCCGGGCCACGAGGCACATTGCTCAGATCGCCAGCAGTAAACCCAGCAATGCCACCGTGTTCTTCTCCTAGTCGCCTCGTTGATCCGGCCGCCGCCCGGAAACGGCTGCGCGGCGGGCCGCACCCCGCGGCGCGGCCCCGCCAAGCCCCTGCGCTGACCGTGCAGCCGCGGCCGATCGTCACTCGTCCACGACGTCTTTGACCGCGTCCTTGATCTTTTCGCCGGATTGCTTCAGATTCCCTTTGCCCTGCTCGGCTTTGCCCTCTGCTTCCCACTGCTCGTTGCCGGTCGCCTTGCCGACGGCTTCCTTGGCCCGGCCTTTCAGCTCCTCTGCCTTGTTCCGGGCTTTGTCGCCGACACTCGTCACGGATCCTTTCCTCGCTGAACCTCGACAGTCCGGGAATCCGGGGTATCCCCCGTCATCGCCGCTCCGAAACCTCGCTTCGCCGAACCGGGCAGCCCAGTTCTCAGTGTCCTCACAGCGACTCTCGTGGAGGGTGCGCCAGTGGCCCGTTCGCCGTGAACAGGCCGGTCCCGCGATGCGTTTGGAGCTGCTGACGTGCTGGTTGCCGCGATATCTTCCCGTGCCGTTGCCGGTGACCTGGCGTCGTCGTTCTGAGCGGGGCCCGTCATGGCACGCACACGGGTGTATCGCGACGGAGTGCTCGCGGCCGAAGGGATCCCGGTCGCGGAGGTGTCCGACTACCTCGCCGACCCCGAAACCACTGTGTGGCTCGACTTCTGCGCTCCGACCGAAGCCGACCTGGCAGCCATCAGCGAAGAACTCGGCCTGCACCCCCTCGCCGTCGAGGACGCCGTGCACGAACACCAACGCGCGAAGCTCGACCGGTACGACTCTCATTCTTTCCTGACCGCCTATTCGGCCGCGCTCGACACCGACGGAACACTGCTCGTATCGGAACTAGCGGCCTTCATCACCGACCAGGCCCTGGTCACCGTCCGCAAAGACGAGAACTTCCCCGTCGACGCGGTCGTCGCTCGCTGGGACTCCGCGGCGGACCTGGCGAAAAACGGCGTCGGATTCCTGCTGCACGGGCTGCTCGACCACATCGTCGACGGTCATTTCGAAGTCGTGCAATCTCTCGACGAGCAGATCGAGGAACTCGAAGACCTCGTCTTCGACGAACGTCCACGCTACGCCGACATGCAACGGCGCTCATTCGCCCTGCGCAAGAGCCTCGTGCGCATCCGGCGCGTCGTGCTCCCGATGCGCGAAGTCGTCAACACCGTCATGCGCCGCGACATGCACCTCGTCGACGCCGAGCTGCAGCCCTACTTCCAGGACATCTACGACCACGTCCTGCGCGCCTCGGAATGGACCGAATCCCTGCGAGACCTGGTAACCACGATCCGCGAGACGCAACTCAACATCCAGGGCAACCGCCTCAACACCATCATGAAAAAAGTCACCAGCTGGGCGGCCATCATCGCCATCCCGACCGCCGTCACCGGTTTCTACGGCCAAAACGTTCCCTACCCCGGTTTCCAGACCACAGCCGGGTTCTGGACGTCCACCCTCGTCATCGTCATTCTTTCCGCCGGCCTCTACGCATCCTTCAAAAAACGGGACTGGCTGTAATCCGGCCATCGCACCGGGCCTCCGACGGTCCGGTGCGTTCCGGCGGTTCAATCAGCGGGACCGCCGGCAACCAGGAACGGCGGCACTGCCCGTTGAGCGGGGCCAGCTGACAGAATCTGGTCGCTTAAGGTCTGGCTTGCCCGTGCTGCCATCGGCTCAAGGCGAGACAGGTTGAGCCATTGACCGCGGTAGCACGAAGCACGGCACTTCCCAGCTCGCCGGGCGCTCACCGGGCTCCGCCGTCACTCCGGCTCGCCCCGCTGGCAGCTCACGATCCCCGCCACGGGCAGAAACCCCGGAGCTCAGAGGCCGTTCTTTCTGACGCGGACGTTGTCCGAACCACCCGGGGGGCGGACGACCTCTGCGCACAAGCGAGCGCTCGCCTGAGCGGGTGAACCTTGTGCGTCAGTCATCTGATCCGCGATTCCTTCCGCCGCGTCCGGAACGTCCCCGGCGGGCGGAGTGACGGCAATCTCGACAGGATCGTCATACAGCAATCGTAGTTCGAGCCGGAGCACGTCGAAGAACTTCCTCAGCAGCTCCGGCGGTGCCGCGGCGAGCTTCAGTGCAAGCACGGGCAACGGGTCAAGCAGAGCCGCCTTGTCGGGCCCCGGCCGCTTCAGTTGGCTTTCCGCCTCCATGTCCAAAGCCGCTATCCGCGCGGCAATCGTTTCTTTCTCGGCCTCCAACTCGTTGTGTGTGCCTCGAATCGCTGGATGTGTTCCGGACGAAAGGGGGTGCGGGCGCCTGAGCCGCGAGACTGCGGCAGGCGCTGGGCTAGGGCTGGAAGAGCGGCGGTAGCGGCGTTTGCGCTACACCGCCGGGTCGGCTGCGCGGGTGTGCCCCAGTCGCGGCTCGGTAGAGATCCTCGTAGGCGTCCAGGGTCCGGGCTATTCCGTGCCTGGCAACGGCTTCTTGGCCGGCTCGGCCCATTCTCGCGCGCAGGGCGGGATCGGCGGTCAGTTCCAGCAAACGTTCCCCCAGCACCTCCGTCTCGCCGGGCGGGTAGAGCCACCCGGTCCGGCCCGGGGTCACCAGGTGGGGCAGGGCCATCGCGTCGGCGGCGAGCACCGGGAGGCCGGCGGCCATCGCTTCCATCGTTGCCAGGCTTTGCAGTTCGGCGGTGCCCGGCATGCAGAAGAGGTGGCTGGTCCGGTACGCGCGCACCAGTTCGGCGTCGGGCACGAAACCGCGGAACGTCACCCGGTCCGCGACGTCCAGGCGGGCGGCGAGGTGTTCCAGTTCGGTCCGGCACGAACCGTCGCCGATGAGGGTGGCGTGCAGGGTCGGGACTTTCGGCAGGGCCCGGAGAAGGTCGTGCACGTTCTTCTCCGCGTCCAGGCGGCCGACGAACAGGACGCGGACGGGATCGGCGGGCGCGGGTACGGCCGGGGCGTAGTGGCCCAGGTCGATTCCGCACGAGACCACTGCGACCGGGCCGGGGAAACCTTTTTCCTCCAGCAGTTGCGCGGCGCGCGGGGTCGGCGTGGTGACGACGCCGGCGCGGCGGAAGACCCGGACGAAGTCGCGCCAGGCCCAGCGGGTCAGCGCCGACGTCACCGGTTCGGGCAGCGATACGAAGCCGAGCAGGTTTTCCGGCATGAAGTGGTTTGTCGCGACGGCGGGGACGCCGCGTTCTCCGGCGGCGGCCAGCAGACCGCGGCCGACCGAGAAGTGCGACTGGACGTGGACGACGTCGGGGCGGAGGTTGTCCAGCAGTTCGGCGGCGGTGCGACGGGCGCGGCGCGGGGTGCTGAAGCGGAACGTCGGGTGGAAGGGCGTGCGGTGGGACGGCACGTAATGGAGCGCGTAGCCCGCGTCCGGACCGGGGACCTCGGCGCGCTGCGGGGTGAGGATGTGGACCTCGTGGCCGCGGGCGCTCAATCCGCGGGCCAGGCGTTCGGCGAAGTGGGCGGCGCCGTTCACATCGGGAGGGAAGGTGTCGGCGCCGATGACGATACGCAACCGGGAATGCGGCATGGGACGCTCCTGAACAGTTCGAGGTGACGGTTTCGCGTAGGCCAGCACGACGACGCCGGCGATGGCGACGGCGGCCAGTCCTATTTGGACAGTGGCGGCGACGGGCGACGCGACTGGTCGCTCGCCGAACAGCAAGGCGCTGGCGAGGATTGCGGTGAACGGGTCCACGACAGTTGTCGCCGCGACAGCGACCGCGGCGGGACCGCTGGCGTAGGCCCGGTGCATCAGCCAGCCGCCGGTCAGCAGGAGCAGTCCGGCTTCGGCGGCCACTACCGCGCCCGTGCCGGGAGTCCCGTGGACAAGATGCAGGGCAGCGACGCGCATCGTGGCGGAGCCGAGTCCGAAAAGGACTGCCGCGGCGGCGGCTTGGGTCAGGCATCTCGCACGGCCGCGGACAAACCATGCTCCGGCGGCCGCGCACGCTCCGGCCAGCAGCGCCGGTTGGACGCTGGCGAGGCTGGGGACGGCAGCGACTCCGACGGACGTGGCGGAGAGCAGGACGAATCCGCCGACTCCCGCACATACCGCGACAGTCGCGCCGACTGCCCGGCTGGAACGGTCCGGGTTTCGGAAGCCGACGGTCAAAACCAGGCTGAGCACGCCGATCGGCTGGACAACCGCCAGCGGCGCCAGCGAAAGCGCGATCAGGTGCAGCGCGCTGCCCAGAACGGCGAGGCTGGTGCCGCCGAGCCAGATCGGGTTGCGCAGGACTGCGCTGACGGCGCGCAGACCGGTCCCGTCGGCGGATTCGACCGATCGGTGCTGAAAGCGGACGGCGGCGGCGAAGAAACACGCGGCGAGCACCGCCAGCGCGATCGCGACGAGGGTCATCGGCCCGCCCTTCCGATCGCGCGGGCACCGGTGATCAGGATGACCAGTTCCGCGGTGAGCGCGACGCGTTCGAGCAATCCGGCCGGCAATGCCGTGACGAACTGGGCGGCGCCGAAACCAGCGGCGGTGACCAGGCCCGCGATCGCGCAACCGGTGAGGCGGCGCGCGGTCCTCGCCCAATGCGGCTGGGCGCTCAGCCGTCGCCCCAGCGACGCGCAGGCCAGCGGCAACGCTCCGAAAAGGACAGCGCCGCCGATCCGGTGGACAGTGCCGTGAAAGGTCGATTCGCCCACCGTCGCGTTTCCCTGGAACACCAGCTCGATCACCAGCGCGACGCCCCACAGTCCGAAAAGGACGATGGTGGTGCGCCCGGCGGGCAACGCCGTGGCCCGGGCGGCCGCGACGAGCAGGACTCCGGCGGTCAGCACCAGGAGCACGGCCAGGGCGAACCAGATCCGGGCGACCCGGTGCAGGGCGTAGTCGCTGACCGGGTCGCGGAACGGGTCGACGGTCGAGTCGAAGGCGAACGACAACGTGCCGATCAGCGAAAGCGCGGCCGTGGTGAGGCCGATCGCCCACCAGGCGAGCCGCTTCGCGGGAGTGGCGCTGACAAGGCTTCCGGTCACCTGCCCCACAGTCGGCGGGCCGGATGAGAAGCTGATGAGAATTCCCCGGGGTTCGGTTAAGAAGCGCTCGGCGGGGTTCGGACTCGGGGGCGGAACCCGCCGATATCGGTATCGGACGGGAGAATTCGCGGCGGATTCGCCCGGCGCGGCGAGTCCTTCAGCGGCACGAGCGGATCCGGCCGGTTCGGGCGGGATGCCGCATTCCGCTCAACCGTCGCCCTGCGACCGGATCCTCCCGACTGACCCGATCACGCGCCCGCGGCCGGGAACGCCAGCTCGAACCGCGCTCCCCCGCCGTCGGCGGCTCCGGCGCGGACCGTCCCGCCGTGCTGGCCGACCACCTGCTCCACGATCGCCAACCCCAGCCCGGAACCCGGCTTCGACCGCGCCGCCTCGGCCCGGTAGAACCGCTCGAACACGTGCGGCAGGTCGACCTCGGCGATGCCCGGCCCCTGGTCCGAGACGACGATCGCCGGGATCTCCGGCAGCACCGCCGCCCGGACCGTCCCGCCCGGCGGGCTCCACTTCGCGGCGTTGTCGAGCACGTTCAGCACCGCCCGCTCCAGCGCCCCGGCCCGGCCCTTCACCTCGGCGCTCGCCAGCGTCACGGCGAACTCCACCTGCGGCGACCGGGCCCGGACCCGGTCCGCGGCGGCGGCGAGCACGTCCGCGAGATCGACCCGGTCCACCGGTTCCGGCTCCCGCTCGCCGGTGGACAGGTCCACCAGCTCCCCGACCAAAGTGGTGAGTTCGACCGACTGGACATCGAGGTCCGCGAGCAGCCGGGTCCGGTCCTCCGGCGGCAACGCCCGGTCCTGGCCCTCGGCGTGGATCAGCAGCTCGATGTTGTTGCGCAGGCTGGTCAACGGAGTCCTCAGCTCGTGCCCGGCGTCCTGCACGAGCCGCCGCTGCTCGTCGCGCGAAAGGCGGAGCGCGCCGAGCATTTCGTTGAACGCGTCGGCCAGCCGCGCCAGTTCGTCCTTGCCCGCGACAGTGATGCCGGCGGCGAGTTCCTGAGTCCTGGCGACGTCCTCGGCGGCGACCGTCAGCGCGGCGACCGGACGCAGCGCGGTCTTGGCGATCGCGCGCCCGGCCAGCGCCGCACCGGCAACGCCGACCAGCCCAGCCAGGGTCAGCCACCCGCCGAGTTCGGCGAGAGTTCCTTCCAGGCCTTCGGAATTGCGCGCGACCAGCACCGCTCCCCCACCGGGCCGCGGCACGCTGCGCACCCGGTAGCGGTCCCCGCCGATGCGTTCGACATCGAAGCCGAGCGCCGCGTCCCCCGCCGCGACGAACCGGGCCTGCGGGCCAGTCGGAAACGGCGGCGCGCCCGCCACGCCGACGCTCGCCCCGTCCGCGTCGACGAACTCCACCGCCATCCCCTCGGCCCGCCCGGAGCCTGGACCCGACTTGTCCTGCTGCACCGCACGCAGCGTGGCCAGCGCCTCCGCCGGATCCGCGGCCTTCGCGGCGACCTGCGCGTAAGTCTGCAACTGGGCGTCGAACTGCTGATACAGATTGGCCCGGGTCAGGAACCACGCGGCCGAGAACGTCGCGACCACCGCGACGGCCATGGCGAGCGCGACCATCGCGGTGAGCCGGGTGCGCAGCGAGCGCTCCCGCCACCGCAGCCGTTTCACAGCGGGTCGTCCCGCAGCACGTAGCCGACCCCGCGCACGGTGTGCAGC
Organism: Amycolatopsis echigonensis; assembly: GCF_014174495.1. Taxonomy (GTDB): domain Bacteria; phylum Actinomycetota; class Actinomycetes; order Mycobacteriales; family Pseudonocardiaceae; genus Amycolatopsis; species Amycolatopsis echigonensis. The sequence goes on along the minus strand of NZ_JACJHR010000004.1, from coordinate 128,021 downwards.
AGCCGGGATTCGCCGCCCTCTTCGAGTTTCCGGCGCAGATAGCTGACGTAGACGTCCAGGCCGTTGGACGAACTGCCGAAGTCGTAGCCCCACACCTGGTCGAACATCGCCGCCCGGGTCAGCACGATCCGCGGATGCCGCAGGAACGCCTCCAGCATCGCGAACTCGGTGCGGGTCAGCCGGATCGGCCGGTCGCCCCGGCGAACCTCCCTGGTCTCCGGGTCCAGGACCAGGTCGGCGAAGGAGAGCGCGGCCCCGGCCGGACGCGCCGGGGCGTCGTACTCGACCCGGCGCAGCAGCGCCCGCACCCGGGCCAGCAGTTCCAGCAGCGCGAATGGTTTCACCAGGTAGTCGTCGGCACCCGCGTCGAGACCCGCGACCCGGTCCGTGACGCCCGTGCGCGCGGTCAGCATCAGGATCGGCACGAAGTTGCCCTCGGCACGCAGCACTCGACAGCTGTCCAGACCGTCGAGCACCGGCATCATCACGTCGAGCACGACGCCGTCCGGCTTCTCCGCCCGGATCACGTCGAGACCTTCCGCCCCGTCCCGCGCGAGCGAAACGGTATAACCCTCGAAGCGCAGCGTCCGCGACAGCGAATCCCGGACCGCTTCCTCGTCGTCGACCACGACCAGATGCACCGCAGCCTCCTTCCGCCTGGCCCCACTCTCCCGCACGAAAATGAGAACTCAGTGAGAAGTCGCCCGTTCCGGGAGTTCAGTACCAGCCGCGCGCCAGCCGCCAAACCTGTTCCCTCAGATCGGGCCGAAGACAGTGCGCCGCGTTCAGAACGGGTTGGTTGTTTCCGTTTGACCTCCGTCTGGCGGATCGTCGACAGGCGGGTCGCGGAGACAGCGGTGCAGCCTGTGGGGTTCCAAAAGTCAGTCACCGGCGCTGACCAGTAGCTTTACGCGGCCCGTTCGTACTCGTTGATCAGGCCTCCGAGAAGCCGCTGTCGCTTGATCCGTCGGGAGCCGAGGTTAGTCACGGGGTGGGTCGGCCGTGGCGGACGAAGCTCGCGGGACCGGTGCGGCCGCCGACCGTCGTAGTGCCGGACGTACTCGGCGAGCACGGCCTGCAGATGCCGCTCGCCCACGAGCAACATACGATCAGTGAGTTCAGTCCTGACCGTGAGCACAAAACGTTCCGCGTAGCTGTTAGCCCGTGGACAGCGCGGAGAGATCTTTACCGCCTCGATGCCCGCGTCGGCCAGGACGGCGTCGAACGACGCCGTGAACTGGCCAGCCCGGTCACGGACGAGCACTCTGAACTCGTTCACTCGATCACCGAGATCGATCACGAGGTCGCGGATCTGCTGCGTGGCCCACCCGCCGTCCGGGCGGGCGGTCGTGCCGAGAACGTGGACGTAACGGCTGCCGACCTCCACCACGAACAACACGCAGATCCGCTTCAGGGCGAGCGCGCAGTCGACATGGAAGAAGTCGCAGGCCAGCATCGTCGAGGCCTGCGTGCGCAGGAACTGCCGCCACGTCGTGTCGTTCTGCCGGCCCGGCGCAGGAGGTATCCGAGCCCGCTTCAGGACCCGCCGGACCGTCGAAGAACCGACCCGGTGTCCAAGCTTGAGCAGCTCACCTTGAATCCTCTTGTATCCCCAGTGCTGGTTCTCAGCGGCCATCCGTTCGATCAACTCGGCGAGCGCCACGTCGACAGGCGGACGGCCGACTCGGTGTCGATACGTCCGACTTCCCGGCGACCAGACGCCGGTGCCAGCGCAAGATCGTGGCCGGAGTGACCAACCGGCGCAGCCGCAACCCTGTGGGCAGCACGCGAACCAAGGCAGCAATCACCGCCCGGTCGGCCCAATCCAGGCGCTGCTTCGGGTTGCCGCCGCGCAGCACGGCCACCTCGTGGCGAAGCACCAACAACTCGATGTTCTCGGACGCTGACGAACGACCGAGCAACACCAGCAGACCCACCAGCCGGAGGAAGATCAGATACACCAAACGCAGCGCCACGACCGGCGATCACGCGACGTCCTCGACGACTGGCACCGCGAACACTGATCCACTCCCCGCTTGCTCCGGGCCGTTCCCCGCTCAGGTCCGCATAGCGAATCCGGCAGGTTCGTAACCGACGGACGCTCGACACCGATTCAGCTCGTGACCATTGCCGACGATATTGATGCGCCAGTGCGCGGACTGGTACGGCTACGTCAAGGACGAGTCCCGCACATCGCACCGCCCGCCGATACATCCGCTCGCGAACCTCAGCCCGTCAACGCTCACCGGCTGAGCATTGTCCGTGTCAATCAGCACCGCCGAATTCGCAAGGTTCTCACTCACGAGGTACACGCTTCCTGTGTCTCGGGCGCTGCTGGCTCCGCAGGAAAGGTTCGATTGGGCAGGTATTTCAGGTAGTGGATCTCTGCCAGAGTCCGGGCGAGGGCGTCGGGAGTTCGGGGGTCTGCAGATCCCCTTGCGCAGCGAACGCCCGATGCTCTCCAGAACGCGTTCGGCGCGCCATCGAGCGGTCCGCCGAGCCAACGCCGTGGAGTTTGTCGCCGACACCCGCCGCGACGTGCAGGAACGCAAGTTCGCCGCAGCGACGGCCTTCACAGACCCGCGGGAACACCTCGATGTCCCCGCGGGTCTGTCCGTCCATGGGATCCGACTCGACCGATTCCTCCCCATAGCCCGCGCACAGCACTCTCGCGGCGACCTCCCCGGCCGATGAGAAAAAGCCTCGATTCGATCGGCATACGCTGGGAACTCGCGACGCAGAAGTCACGCGCCCGTGACGACAACGCTTCCCGCCGGCCCCGCGAGATACCCATTGGTGCGTCACGTGCCCCACCCTCCGGCCGAGCCGGTCTCGGGCTGAGTCCCGCAACCGAACTTCAGAACAGCCCCAACGCGGACAACAGGACGATCCACTTCCCACGCATCCAAATCACCCCTAACGTCACCTAGTCAGCACTTCATAACCCCACGGCGCGCGTAGATGCTCCGCAGCAGTCTCACGTCATGTTCGCAAGACGGAGGCGGAATCGGCAAGCATTCCCCAGGGTCGTTCATCCAGGTAATGAATTTCTTCATATCGCAGTAGTGGATCGTTCATGCCGAACTCGGGAAATCCGCTACTGACAACCGGTGCGGTTGCCACTCGTGATTAGGGCAGAATTCCGCATGGCGATCGACGCGCACCCGTCCGCGGTTGACTGCCTGGCGTGGCTCGCAGCCCGTCAGAGGCTCGCTAGTTCCAGCGCGTTTCTGTCGGGAGGTTCTTGACCTCCACCTCCGTCCTTGCCCTTGACGAGAGGATCTGGCGAATCGCTGCGATTGCACAACCACGCACCGCGCGCCGGTTCGACAACCGGGCAGTGAACATAAATTCTTCACCAATCGCCACTAGCACTGGACACGAAATCGATGTTCAGGCATCGTGCGGTTACACTGGTCATACTCCGCTGCGGACTCTCACCCCCTCCCCCACGGCCCACAGCGGAGTTCAAGTTCCCCGATGGCAAGCGGTCTGGGCCGGATTGCGCCGCCTAAGGGTCCCGCTCGGGCACGCATTGCACCAGAAAGCCCAGCGGGGGCGCTGGTTCGCTCGACCGCGGAGGTGCTGGGGGGGACCAGCACCGACTACTCAAGACTCGCATGCGAGTCGCAGGAATCGGGCGATTCTCACGAAGTCCGTATCCCGGGAATCGGAAATATTCATGATACTGTTTCGGAACTCTCGCGGAAGTTCCAGCTTCCCCGCGAAAGTTCCGACGCGTCCGGGATGCGAACGAAAGGCCGGGGATCACGATGACAGGTGACCCAGTGGAGCTGCCACTCGGCAGAGACAGCTCGCACACTGGGGAGCGGCCAGCGTACGAACCGACGCGGGAGTCGCTGGCCCGCCATCCGCTGCCCGAGTGGTGGGACGACGGCAAGTTCGGCATTTTCGTGCATTGGGGCGCGTATTCGGTGCCCGCGTTCGGTTCCACGTTGCTACCGGGCACGGACCGAATTCGCTCCCGGCTGCCGAAGACGCTCGGGGAGTACTGCGCGGGCGAGTGGTACGCGCGCCTGCAGCAAATCCCGGGCACTTCGGCCTGGCTGCACCACCTGCGCCGCTACGGCCCGGCCGCGCCCTACGACCATTTCATCGAGCAATTCGGCGCGGAACGATTCGACCCCGACGACTGGGTGAGCCTGTTCGACGACGCCGGCGCACGCTATTTCGTGCTGACCGCCAAACACCACGACGGGCTCGCCCTGTGGCCGACCGCCACCACGGGCCGCAATACGGCCGAGTTGGGGCCGCGACGCGACCTGGTCGGCGAACTGGTCGACGCGGCCCGCAACCACGGCGGCGTCAAACCGGGGCTGTACTACTCCGTGCCGGAATGGTTCAACCCCGCGCCCTACCGAGGCGGCAGGTCGAGCTGGGGCGAGAGCGCGCTGGTCAACCGGCTGATGTTCCCCCAACGGCCGCCGCGCAATGCCTACACCCGCCGTCGCGTCCCGTACACCGGCCAAGGAATGGTCTACGACTACGCCGAGAGCATCGTCCGTCCCCAGCTGCGCGAACTCGTCGACCGGTACCGCCCGTCGATGATCTGGTGCGACATCGGCGGCGACGAGAAGTACTTCCGCAGCAACGAAACCATCGCGTATTACTACAACCGGGCAGCCGCCGCGAATCCGGACGGCGTCCTGGTCAACGACCGATTCGGCGACGGCCGCACCCACCGCGACTACACCACCGTCGAGCAGGGCGCCGGCATGAACCAGCAGCCCACCGGCGAACGCTCCGAAGTGTGCCGCACGATGGCGGAATCCTGGGGCTACGACAGCCGCGAAACCGCGGACTCCCTGCGCGGCACCAGCGAACTGGTGCACCTGCTCGTCAATTCCGTCGCGGCCAACGCGAACCTGTTGCTCAACATCGGCCCACGCGCAGACGGCACCATCCCCGAGCCGATGCGCGAGCGGCTGCGCGGCATCGGCGCGTGGCTGAAACTCAACGGCGAGGCAATCTACGGCACGAGACCGTGGACCCAGCCTACGACGGGAAAGCTTCGATGCACGGCAAGCAAGACCACCGGTGTGCTCTACCTGACCGCGCTGTCCTGGCCTGGCCGCGAACTCGTCGCCGACTTCGACGTCCCGACCAGCGAGCGGACGCGGATCACGCTGCTCGGCTCCGACGGACGGCCGCTGGCCTGGCACCGCGACGGCCCCCGCCTCGTCATCACCACCCCGGGCACCGACCCAGCCTGCGCCACCACCAGCCAGCACGCCTACGTCTTCCGCATCGACAACCAGTGAACGGATCCGCCGCAGGGACGGATTTCGTCGTGGTCCGCGTCGGCTCATGGCGTCCACCGCGGCTGGAATGGTTAGCTCGGCACGGCTTCGCCGCACACATTGACCTGTTCCCGACCAGAAGGGACCCTCCCCCATGCCCACTATCGACCCGACGCGCACCGCATTGATCGCGATCCACCTGCAGCACGACATCGTCGGCGCCGACGGTGCCTTCGCACCGTTCTTCCGCGCCGAAGTCGAGCGCACCGGCGTGCTCGACACATCCGCTCGGGTCTTGGCCGGAGCACGCCAAGCTGGCGCGAAGATCATCTACACCCGCGTCGCATTCAAGCCCGGACATCCTGACCTCGTCGCGAACTCACCCCTCCTGGGCATGGTCGCCGCGAACAACTGCCTCCTCGACGGAACGCCCGGCGCGGCACTCGTCGAATCGGCCGCCCCAGCAGACACCGACACGATCGTGACCCACACGCCGATCACTGGTTTCCACGCCAGCGCACTGGATGTGGTCCTGCGTGCCGGCGGAATCGACACCGTCGCGTTCGTCGGCGTGGCCACCAACATCTCGGTCGAAGGCACCGCACGAATCGCCTCGGAACTGGGCTACCGCACCATCGTGCTTTCCGATGCCTGCTCCGCCGGATCCGAAGCCGCGCACCAGGCGTCGCTGGAGTCGCTCAACCTCCTGGCCGAGGTCATCACCGCCGACGATTTGCTCTCCGCACTCACCGGCGAACGCGCGGCCGGATGAACAGCCGCATGGGTCTCGAGCCGACCGCGTTGGCGCGCCCGGGCAGGAGCCCGCCGCAGTGGCGATCGTCTGTTTGGCGGCCCCACCTGCCGTCAAGACGGTGCCCGCATCGAGCACGAGCCCGTTGATCCCAGGCCCGCCAGATCACCGGCGCCGTGATCGCCGAACCGGTGACCTCTCCGGAACCCGTTGCCCAGTGCGTGCTGTCAGCCGCCGCGGTGCTGAGCCATCGAATAGGAGGCGTTCTGGATCACTGTGTGCTGAGCCGTTAGAGTTACCCCGTCTCGCACGTACGTGATCGTCCAGGTGAATACATAGTCTCTCCGCCGCGATGGAACGTGACAAGTGCGTTTCGACCCGTGATCTCAACCGTGATCCGCCCCTCCAGAGCCCGCAGGATTGACGGCAAGCCGCGCTGATTCCCATTCTTTCCATTGGCGAACTTTCCGCCGCAGGCTTGGCTTCCCTGTCCGCCTTCAGTCGGACACCGGCTGCAATCGGCAATTATCTCCGCCTTTCGACGAATCCGCCAAGTCCCGGACTACCTCCCCCTCCGGCGGCGTAGTACCTTAACCGCCGATCGGAGGGGAGTAAACCTCGCATGGGGATCATGCCTAAAGGAAGCATCGCCAGCGAAGCGCCGACAGCTTAACCGGAAATGCCGCCGTGCGCGCCATAGAGCGAATTCTCTTCAGCCCAGAAGCCGATTTTTGACGTGCCGCATTGTAGGCGACGACGCCCGTTGAAATACACTGCCGGGAACGAGTGAATAATTCATGTCGGATTATATGTTTGCAGACTGAGCACCATTGATCCTCAACAATGGAGTGCCAACCCGGAAGGCAGCGCACTGTTCGACTTCTCGATCACCAAGATCAAGGTCCATCCGAAATGCGGTCCGACCGGCCGGCGAACGGCCAGCAGGCACGTCGTAGTCCTGGACCTGACGGACTGGACGCACAGTCCGCAGAATCCAGGCGACCTCAGCGGCATCAGCGCGTTGCTGAACTGGGGATCGTTCCAGACCAGCGGTACTGCGACGTCGCCCACACCGTGGATGCCAGCAGCTGCGCGGAGATCACGGCCTTGCCGATCGCCCACGCGGCCAGCAGCAAGTACACCGGACAGGTCGAGAACGCGGCGGTCGACAAGAGCAGGCCGCTGTTGCTGCTGGCAGGCACCAGATCCACCAGCAGCTCCCTCGGCTGGATGTGGACCTACTAGCGGCCGTCGCCAGGACAAGTCGGCTGCGAAGCGAGAATCCGGCGCGGGCGGGAACCGAGCGCCGTCCGCGCGGGAAGATCGGCACCGCGGGTACTGCGCGTGCGGCTCGCGGTTTGCTCAAAACGGTGTTCCGCACGGTCAAGTCCAGTCCACTCCGGACTCGACCAACAGAAACTCGGCCCGCCACGGACCACCGTGCGTCTCCGCGAAGACCGTGTTTCGGGCGTTCGCCTGATCGGACCGCTTCGGTTGGCTCGCCCAGTACCCGAGGCTCCCGCCGCGCACGCTGGTGTCAGCGCGATCACGGTCTATCGCTGCCGGAACCGTCGCGCCAGCTGCCGTTGCTCGCTGGCTGCACGATGTTGCCAGCCGAACCGCTTGTGTCCTGTTGGACCGCACCTGCCGATTTGTCGGCGCGCTGGGTGGTTTTTTCCGCTGCTGCCGTTCGCGGTTTGCCGCACGCGCACGGCCGACGACCTCGTTCACGCTGGCCAGGAACTCGTTCGCGGAATTCCTCCACGCCCGTCGAACCCGCTGATCTCGACGCCCTTGCTGACGACCACGGTAGTCGGATAGGTTCGCACGCCGTATTTGGCGGCAAGGCCGGGTGTTCGTCGGCGGCCTCGTGGACATGCGGCCAGGAACCGTTCGACGTGGCCGCGGCCCGAGAGGCGACCAGCGCCAGCCGGTTGCGGTAGCGCGCCAACGGGTCCAGGACCACCGGGGTGCGCTGCCTCGCCGAAGTCGGAGTCCGGCCCGACCACCGCACGGCGGGCCAGGAGAGACCTCACCCCTCGATCCGGCGGGCCCGTCCGGCCACCGCGCTGCGGACTCCGGGGATTTCCGACAACTCCGCGGTCAACTCGAACAGGTCGCCCCGTCCGTCGAGACGCAGCGCGACTGCAGTGGCCTTCCGTCCATCGTCGTGCACTGTCTCCGGGTCGACCACGATCTCCCGCACTGTCCAGCCCCGGCTGGTGCAGGCTGCGAGAGCGGCCCGCAGGACCCCTTGGCCGTCGTCGTAGCCCAGCTGCAGGATCGGCGGTTCGCGCCGATGTCTCGCGGCGAATATCGCGAGACGCGACAGCCCCCGGGTCGCCAGGAAGAACCCGGCGGTCCCTGCGGCGGCGAGCACAGGGAGCCCCGCTCCGCACGCCATTCCGATCGCCGCGGTGACCCAGACCGTCGCCGCCGTCGTCAGTCCCTGCACCGCGTTGCTGCGAATGAAGATCAAGCCGCCGCCGAGGAATCCCACGCCCGAAACGACCTGCGCGGCGACTCGCGACGGGTCAAGCGAGACGTGCGGGTTGGCCAGGAAGTCGTCGAAGCCGTACTTGGACACCAGCATGAACACCGCTGACCCGACTCCGACCAGCGCGTGCGTCCGCAGCCCCGCGGACTTCATGCTCAATTCCCGTTCCAGTCCGATCAAAGTGCTCAGCACGAGCGCGACCAGAACCGGGGCCAGCAGCGACCACTGCTGACCGGTAGACCACAACGGCCCCATGAACCCTCCCGCGGAAGCTGAGCGCGCGGTGCCGCATCAAGGCAGCACAATCGCATGACCGCATGAATTGACCAAGCTAATTTGGGGACGGCCGCCGCGCTACTGCAACCGGTCACATCATGGGAATGAATTGTTCAATTACGGCTTCGAAACGACATCGGCATATCCGCCGCCCTCACAGAACGCGGGTCTCGGCGTTGTCATCGAGCGGACAGCGGCCAAGGCGGTTTCAGGGTGAACCACGCCGTAATGCGTCGTCCGGCGATCCGGCGGCCGCTCCTCTGCTCGCGGGCGGCGAGCCGGAAACCTTGCTGATCGCCTGGTCCGTGCCGGGACCGCATGCTCCGGGGCCAACGACATTCGCGGAACCGACCACGATGCCGACGACCAAGGCCGCGCCCAGCCCGAGCAGCCACGACACCCATCGCAGGCTCCTCGGCGCAGATCGTTCCGGCACGAGCGCGGGTACCTGCGGCTCGGGTAGGTCGTGCCGCTGATCATGCGCGGCATGCCGAGGCGTACTGCTTCGCGGATTCCGCCGATCGTGCGGCGCAGGCCTGCGGTCAGCGTGGCCTGGCGAACCGTCCGATGGCTCCGATCGAGGGGAAGGGATGGACACGGAATGCTCCTCAAACGACGACGGCGCATGCTTTGCCAGCTTGAGTTCACAACATGTCAGGCATTCGCGCCGCATCGAGTCACTGATTCACGACCATCGAGGAAAAGCGATGGGAAACAGCATGATTTCATCACGAATCCGGGGCTGGAAGTGTCCGCTGCCGCTCTCACGCTCATGCTGCCGCGGGGGGCTACCCGGCGTTCGCCTCGGCCGCGCCCGGGTGGCATTCGACGTGCCCGAGGTTGACCTTCTGGTCCCCTGTGCCGACCGAAACCGCGTCGAACGAGACACCGCCGTCCGGCAGTTTCTGTACCAGCTTCGTGCTCAGGGTCAGCCCCCTGCCGAAGTCGTACCCGCTCCCCTCGAACCGCTTCACATCGACCGACTGGTCGATCTTCGCGCCGAATGGCAGATCTGCCTCGAACCTGCCCTCCGCCAAAGACCCGCCTGCGGTCGCCCCGGCCGGACCGGCCTGACAGCTCTCATTGAGCCCCGTGACGTACAGAGTGGCCGTAACAACTGGGAGGTCGGAAATGACATCCAGCCGATCCATCAGCTTAGGGAAGTCGGAATTGACGACGTGTGCGTCGACCAGATTGACCACCTGGCGGAGAGTCAGCTTCAGGGTGACCTTGACGCCCGCACCGGAGATCTGCGCTGCCGACCTGCCCGCGGCTGGGTCCGCGGTCGTGGTCGCCTTGAGCTTTTCGAGACTGCCGTCCGCCAAGCCGAGCTTGAACTCGCTGGCGCCCAGCACCTCGCTCTCCGAGGCGGTGGCGTCGGAATCAGTCGCCGGCGCCACCGGCGACGCCGCCGACCCGACAGGCGCGTGGAGATGGACGGCGACCAGCCCGTCCAGCCCGGCGAGGTAAGCGTACGAGGTGGGACCTTGTTCGGCAGTGCTGGCCAGGCCGGCCGTTCCAAATATGCCCGCGAAGCCTACTGCCCCTGCCGTCGTGGACAACGCGACGATCCGTTTGATTCCCATCCGAAACCAGCCCTAACGTCGTTGTCGAAGCACGTTCACCCGCGGCACGAAGTCGACCCTCAGATTCAGAAGCAATTCTTTCGCCCGAGACTCTGAACTGTCAAGGACATGCTTCGGATTCACTCTTTAAGCAATGTAATTATTCCTGCTGACTACGGGAATAATTCACGTCTGCCGAAATGAGGCGGCGAAGTGGCTCCTGGCTGCGTTCTAAGAGGGTGCGTCGCTCGCCCTCGCCTCGACCGTCAACGGGTCGGTGCGCTCCTTGCCGCAGCTCGCGCTCATGGCGTAGGTACCAGGCTTGGCATCGGCGCTGATCGCGCCTTCGCCGCAGGCGACGTTCTTGATCGGACCACGGTACTCGGCGAGTTTGATCGCGCCAGTGACCGGTGAGACGACTGTCCCCCCGCCCGGCCCGCAGGAGAACGCGACCACGATAAAACGGTGCCCCGGCTCGACGGGGACGGGAAACACGGGCCTCGCGGTCGTGCTCGCCGACTGAGCCGATGCGGCCGGAGCGAGCCCGATCGCGCACGCGGCCACCCCTAGCGCCACGGTCCACTTAGTCCGCTTTGCCGCCATCGCAATCTCCTCGCGTTTCCCGAAGGGCCTAGCCACCTTCCTACCGGCAACGACGCGTCAACGCTCGAAACCGTTGGGTTCGGGTACCAGAAATGCCCCGAAAAGGGGGCTATTCTCAGGCAGGTGGGCCACCGAATGCCCGCTCAGGCGCGTCATTTCGCGCGGTCGCGGCAGCGCGGTCTTCCCGCCCTCGCTGTTCGAGCCGAACTGATCAGGCGCTGCCGAGGACCCGGTCGAGATAGGTGTTGGCGAACGTCCCGGCCGGGTCGCATTCCTTGCGGATCCGCAGGAAATCGTCGAAGTGCGGATAGCGGGTGCGCAGCACGGACGCGTCGAGGTCGTGCATCTTGCCCCAGTGCGGCCGCCCGCCGACCTGGCCCACGACGTTCTCGAACGCGGAGAAGTACTCGCGATAGGGCATGCCGAGGAACTGGTGGATCGCGATGTACGCGGAATCGCGGCCGTTCGCGGTGGACAGCCAGATGTCGTCCGCCGCGGCCACCCGCACCTCGACCGGGAACGCCACCGGATCTTTCAGCCGCGGCACCACACCGCGCAGCTCGGCCAGCACATCAAGCACGGATTCGCGCGGCACCGCGTACTCCGACTCCACGAACCGCACGCCGCGATGGGTCACGAAAACGCGGTGCGAAAGATCGCTGTACTCCCGAGGCGACGACACCTGCGAGGCGAACGCGCCCAGCGGCCGCACCAGCTTCGGCACCGCACGGCCGAGCCGGCAGAGCCCGCCGAACGCGACGTTCTCGGTGAGCTCGTAGTCGACGAACTGCTTGAGGCGGGACAACGGTTTCCGCTCGGCGTCCACCGGCAGCCGGTTGTTGCGCTTCACCAATGCCTTGGCGCCGTAGGGAAACCAGTAGAACTCGAAGTGGTCGTTGTTCGCCGCGTTGTCGTCGAAACCCTCGAGAACCTGCTCCAGCGGCTCCGGACGTTCTTGCGCGGAGAGCACAAAGGACTGTTCACATTGGAGGGTCACGGTGCTGATGACGCCCAGCGCGCCAAGGCCGACGCGGGCGGCGTGGAACAACTCCGGCCGCTCGTCGGCCGAGCAGCGGGCCACCGAACCGTCCGCGAGCACCAGTTCCAGCGCGACGATCTGCGTCGAGATTCCGCCGAACCGCGCACCGGTGCCGTGCGTGCCGGTGGAAATCGCGCCGGCGATCGTCTGTGCGTCGATGTCGCCGAGGTTCGTCATCGCGAGCCCGAGCGCGTCCAGCGCCGCGTTGAGAGTGCGGAGAGTGGTGCCGGAACGGACCGTGACCTGCTGCGTTTCGAGGTCGGCGCGTTCGATGCCGGTCCAGGCGGCGAGGTCGAGCGCGTCGGAATCAGCGGCGGCGATCGCGGTGAACGAATGCCCGCTGCCCCACGCGCGGACGCGGTGCCCCGCCTCGGCGACCCCGGCCACGACCTCGGCGATCTCGGCCGCGCTGCGCGGCCGGTGCACCCGTTGCGGGGTGGCCTTGGCCGTTCCGGCCCAGTTGCTCCACTGGCGACGCTGAATCGGCAAGAATATCGCTCGGCCCCCTTTGAGGGATACAATTATTCCCGTTGACTACGGGAATAATTCAGCTAACTCGACTGAGCAGCACATAGATTCGAAGGCAGTTCGCGCACCGTGAATCGAATCCCGCTGGATTCACCCTCCGGACGAACTCGGGACTCAGGGAAAGCGGAATCCCCTCCGGTCGGCGGAGTCCCTGAACCGCCAACCGGAGGGGAAGAAGCCCCGCCATGGACTGCACTGGAAGGGAACAGCCCATCGCGAAGCACTGCCCGTCTAACCCGAAATACCTTCGCGCGCAGCATATCCGCGAACATTTTCAGCCAAAACCCCGACATTTCCAAGGTGTCGCATAATACCTCGCAGAACCCTTTTAATCCTGCCGCGCGGAAGGATGGGTGAGAAATTCATGCCGGGTTGCGGATTTCCGTCCCGAGCGCTCAGGCGGCACGAATTGTCCCGGAAAGGGGGACCGCGGGTTGGGTGCCGATGGTGAGCTGTCCGTCGGTGTGCGGGCCGATGGCGCTCTTGTCCGCGGTGACGGTCATCTGCAGGGTGCGGTGGTCGGCGCCCGCGGGGGATCCGGGAAGGTTGAGCTGGATCGGGTCGAGCACGACGAGGATTCGGCCGTCGTCCTCGATCCGGGTGCGGAGATCGCGTCCCGGGCCGCCGGTGTCGGCGACGTGGGTCGCCAGGCCGGTGAACCGGAAGCCGGTGGGTGCGACGAATCGCTGTTCGGCCGTGGTGGACACGGGCATGCCCTTGGGGGCGGCGAACGACACGGTCAGGACGGTGTTCGCGCCGGCTCGCGCCTCCGGGACGAAGGTCTGCTCGGTGTGCAGTGCCGACTCCCCTGCCGGCGTCAGAGTGAAGGGGACCGGCGCGGACTGACGCTTCTGTCCGGCGGACGCGGCGGTCAGGGTGTGCTGCCCGGGTGCCAGGTTCACCGGCAGCGTCGTGCGCCAGGCACCGTCCTTCGACGCTCCCGTTTCAGCAACGGCGGCACCGTCAACGGTCACGCTCACCCGCTGGCCCGGCGCGGCGGTGCCGCTCACCGCGGCGCCGGGCCGCACCGACGCGCCCTTTGCCGGCGAAGCTACTACTGGCACTGGTTTGAGGTCGCCTGGATAGAGGTACTCCGGGGCCGGCTTGCCATTGCGGTAGATCCAGGCATCGAAAAAGCCCTGCAGATCCTTGTGCGACACCTCTTCGACGTAGCGCTGGAACTCCTGCATGTTCACGTTTCCGTCGCGATGCAGTGCGGGCCAAGTCTTGAGCACGCGGTCGAACGCCTCCTGCCCCACATACTTGCTCAGTGCGTGCAGCATGACCGGGCCCTTGAAGTACACGTCGGTGAATTCGTTGCCCGGGCCCATGTCGTAGAGCTTGCCCGCCCAGAACTTTTCACCGTTCGCGGCGATTTCGTCGAAGTACCTGGCGTCGAGGTCCACGCCGTCCTTCGCCTGCTCCCACTGCCAGGTCGCATACGACGCGAAGCATTCGTTGAGGCAGATGTCCTTCCACTTGTCGACGGCCACCGAGTCGCCGTACCACTGGTGCGCGTTCTCGTGCACGATCGTGCCGATGTCGCCCGCGCCGCCGGAGTAGATCGGACGGCTCATGGTCTCGAGCGAGTAGGGGATCTGCTCGTTCAGGTAGATGCCGCCCGCGGCGCTGGCCGGGTACTTCCCGAACTTCGACTCCAGGAAGTCGAGGATCTCCGGCAGCCTCGCGTCGGCCTGCTTGGTGGTGTCCGGGATACCCGGGGCGTACGCGCTGACGATCGGGGTGCCGTCCGCGCGCTGACGCTTGTTCAAGGTCCACTTGTCGATCGCGAGCGTGGTCATGTAGGGCGCGGCCGGAGTGTCCTCGGACCACACGTGCGTGGTGCCCCCAGCGGTCTTGAACGTTCCCGCCTCGCGGCCGTTGGAAATCGCCTTCCACTCGTCCGGAACCGTGACGGCCAACCGGAACCGGGCCTTGTCGCGGGGAGTCTCGTTGGCCGGGTACCAGGTCATGGCCGACTGCGGCTGGCCTGCCGCGAACGCTCCGCCGGACCTGGTGTGCTGCCAGCCGTTCGAGCCGTCCTCGCCGATAGCACCCGGTATCGCCTCCGGGACGCCGTGGTAGGCGATCTCGGCGCTGAAGCGCAGCCCGCGCGCGAGCGAGTTGCGCGGCGTGATCACGAGTTCGTGGTCGCCAGTGCGGCTGAACTGGGCGGGAAGGCCGTTGACCTTGACCGAGTCGACGGTGAGGCCGCGCAAGTCGAGGTTGAACGAACTGAGCGATTGGGTCGCCCGTGCGTTGACTGTCTGCAGGCCGGTGAGCTGGCGGCTGTCCGGCGCGTAGGCGACCTTGAGGTCGTAGTCGGACACGTCGTACCCGCCGTTGCCGTCCTGCGGGTAGTAGCTGTCCCCGGCCCCGTCCGCGCCCGGGGCCGGCCTGTCCTGGCCGGCCGAGGCGACGGTGGCGCCGAACGTCAATGCGGTGAGGGTGGCGGCGACGGTAACTGCCGGACGACGCCAGCGTTGCGGTGCTGTCATGACACTCCTGATCGTGGTGGAAACGTCGGTGCCCTGAGTCCGTGGGTCGTCTCGAGAGGACCGCGACGGCCCACGGTCAGGTCAACGTGCGGCGACGAGCGCCTAGGCCTGCGACTTCATCAGCTTCGGGTATTCCTTCTGGAACTTCTCGATCACCGTGGCGGACGGAACGATCTTGTTCGGGTTGTCCTGCTTGAGGGCTTGCTGCTCGCCCCACGTACCCGCGGCTTTGCGCTGGGCGGGAGTGCCGTGGCTGTGCTCGCAGTCGCCGATGGAAGCACTCAGGTAGGCGAACTCCTGCTGCGCGCGGGCATCCCACGCCGCGCCCTTCGCATGCGCGAGGAAATAGCCCGCGTAGGCGTCCGGACCCATTTCCCCGGACTCGTCGCTCGGCGAGTTGTCGTGCGCGAAATCGACGTGGTGCCCGTACTCGTGTCCCAAGATCCCTTCCACCGACACATCGCCGAAGCCGTCCTGGCCGACCAGGTCGAGCAGGCCGTCGCCCAGCAGGATGCGCTTGCCGCCCGCGCTGTCAGGCGGAGCCGCGAACGCGTTGCCCGAAAGCAATGGGTTCCGTCCGCCCTGCAAGGCCGGCACCTCGTGCACGACCTTGCTCGCCAGCGCGCCCGCCGCCGCGGCCCGCTCCGGGGCGAAGCCGCGCGCGAACGTCTCCTTCATTTTCTCCGGGCTGGCCGCGTCCGTGCCCTTATACGCCACCAGCTGAATGTTCCAGCTCTCGATGTCCCAGAACCCGCGCAGCTTGTCGATCGCGGCAGTGGCGCGGGGCGTGTACTGGCCGTCGGTGCCGAAGACCTGCGGGCTCTTGTCGTTCGCGACAACCGACGCGTACAGGTTGTTGAGGCTGTCGACCACGGACGCCGCTCGCCTTTCCACATCCGTGAGCGATGCTTGGAGCTTTTCGAACTCGGAAATCAGCGCCCCGGGGGTGCAACCCGGAATGGCGCCCGGCTCGCCTTCGGCTTTCCGGCCGGACCCGAAAATCGGCGACTCGATCAGCGGCTTGCTGTCGCGCAGCACGCTGGCGACTCCCGGCTCCTGCACGAGATCCTGGAATTCCCGCTCCAACTGTGCGATGTCCTTCTCTACCGAAGAAGGCTTCGCCGGATTCGGCGCGGCCGCTTCCGCCGGGACGGCCGTACCGGCCGCAGCCGCTACGAGAACACCGACTGCGACAAAGGTCCTGCTGAGAGTTCGGGGGCGTAGTGACACGAGGTACCTCTCCTCCGGTTCATCAGTGCGAAGCTGCGAACGTAAGTCAATATCCGCCGAGAGAACAGGTACGCGAACTAAAAACCCCAGCATCGAGGCAGAACTTTAGTATTGAATCGGACCGCCGGGTTCCCCTTTGCCGGAACGCGAGCGAATGGTCAAGCGTTCCCACGAAAGTCATGAGAAAAATAATGTCCACGAGCCGATTCCGTCCAGGACGGTCAGAGCGCGGAACGGGAACGACCGCGCCAGCAGCGAAAGCGGACTATCGCGGCTCGTGCCCCGAACCGCTGGCCGGAGAACTCGCTGAACTGGCCGCCGACGTTTCGGTGCTTGGCCCGCATTCGCCGCCAACTCCGTCGCCGGGGGACTTCTCTCCGCTGCGGCGGCTTTCTCGCGTCGATGACTCCGGAGACCGCGACGCCTTTTCGTCAAGCGTCGACGGAACTTCGTCCGGACTCGGCGTTTCGCACCTCGGGGGCGTCGTGCTGGCCGAGGTCGGCGGGGTGCCGGTCGTGCTGGCCGGCGGAGTCGTCGGTTCCGGCTTCGTCGAGGTGGCGGGCAACTCCCCGCTGGCGGGTGCGCCGCTGCTCGGCGAGTTCGAGTTCGCAGGCCCCGTGCTGTCGGGAGCCGCGGAGGTCGGTGCCGCGGGCGCTTGCGGGACCGGTACCGCGCTCGGCGTGCTCTCGGCCGGTTTCCCCGGCGGAACACCGATCGGCGCGTCGGCGTCGGGCAGTTCCGCGGCTCCGCCGCGGTAGCGGACCGCCCAGGCCATTACAGTGTCCACATAGGATTGCGAGTTGTTGTACCGGCGCACGGCGACCCGCTGGCCGCCGTCCGAGGAAAGGTCAAGACCGCCCGAGCAGAGGTAGCGGCCCGCGGCGAGAGTTTCGTCGTAAACGTTGTTCGGGTCGGAAACCCCGTCGCCGTTGCCGTCGGAAGCGTACTGGCGCCAGGTGCCGGTGATGAACTGCATCGCGCCGACGGCGTGATCCCACACCGGGTCGCCGGTGAACACGCCGCCGTCGGAGGAGCGGATCGCCGCGAATCCGCCCGTCCCGTTGAGCGCCGGGCCCAGGATGCGCTCGAGGGTGTTCCCCTTCTCGTCGACGTAGCCGCCGCGCGCGTGGTTCGACTCGATGCGGCCAACGCTGGCGAGCAGTGCCCAGTCGACGCGACAGCCCGGCTGTTGCTTGCCCATGAGGGCGGCCGCGTTCCGGTATGCCTTGAGCATGCTGGCGGGAATTCCCAGCGGGCCGGACGCTCCGGCTGAGCCGGAATCGGCGCGCGGCTCGGGCGGCTCGGGTATCTCGGGCAGCTGCGGCAGACGTCCGTCGACCGACATCGGCGGGACTTCGGCACGAGGGCCCGCCGGCGCGGGGAGCTGCTGAGCTCCAGGCCGGGTGAGCGCGACCGGCGAACTCGGCCCGCTGGCCGCGACCCCTGGCAGGATCGCCAGGACGCCGCCAGCGAGGGCAGCCGCAGTCCGCCCTCGAGCCGAACGCGTTCCGCGTTTCCCATCAGGCCACATCGCCGCCTACTCCCCGCCATTCCAGCCAAGCGTTGAGCGTTAATTACGAATCCCCTCGATGGGTCCGCGTAACGTCTCCTCGATCCACGTTAACTCGCGCTGATGCGGCTTTCGACAATGAAATATCACTGACCCGCTGTGCAATTTTTCATGCGGTCAGTCTCACTTTCGCGCGGGCGCGCTTCAGCAACGCGAGCCGCCGTGGCGGAGAGGCTTTCGCCTCGCCTCCACGGCGGCTCGTCAACCCCGGCCCCGCTGGTGATCAGCGGTGTTTCGGGAACTC
Organism: Amycolatopsis echigonensis; assembly: GCF_014174495.1. GTDB lineage: Bacteria > Actinomycetota > Actinomycetes > Mycobacteriales > Pseudonocardiaceae > Amycolatopsis > Amycolatopsis echigonensis. The sequence goes on along the minus strand of NZ_JACJHR010000004.1, from coordinate 109,959 downwards.
CACCAGCTGTTGATACGTCGGACGGTTCTGCCATCCGATGCTGGGCGCCAACGCCGCGCCCATGGGCGTGAACCGGATCTTGTCAGCGCACCACGCGTCGCCGGCCTTGCACTCGTCGTCGCCCGGGTAGACCTCTGAACTCGGCGTGTCGACGGCTTCCTTGAGCGTGCGCAGCAGGGTGCCGCGGCAGTCTTCCAGCGTTCCGCAGAAGCGGGTCGGCATCGGACCGTTCACCTGCTGTCCCAGCGTGGCCCGCAGGTCCTTGTCCACATAGGACCACCAGCCGTATTCGAACGCGGATCCTCGGTGCGGAGCCGTCTTCCCACCCGGAGTGGGCGTCGAGGGCGCCTCGTCGACCTGCAAGTTCCGCTCCGTGGCAGCGTACAGTTGGTCGCCCATGCCCGGCCGGAACATCGCATCCACCAGCCGCGGCCACCACGCGTCCATGATCTTGATGGCGCGGTCGTCGATGTAAATCTTGGCCCCCGGCATCGTGTTCCGCTTGGCGCCGTGCTCCTTCCACCTTCGCAAGTCCTCAAGGCCCTTCTTGACCGCCGGATCGACGCCGCCCGAGCCGCTGTCGAGCACCTGCAAGAGGTTCGGGAGGATCATCTCGCCCCGCAGGTCCGCGACCGCCGCGTCCTCCATGGTCTTCGCGAGGTCGGCCCGGTCGATTTTCTTCCCGTTCGCGATCAGGTCCTTCACTCGCCGGTCCAGCAGGTCCGCGCGATGCACGGATCCGTCGCCGAAACTTCCGTCCACCTGGCCTTCCGCGGACTTGTTGTTCCAGCTGACGTAATAGTCCTGGTCGATCGAGGCCGGATGCTGCTCGCCCGGCATGCCCTGCACCACATTGGTCTTCGGGTCCCAGTTCCGCCATTCGGTCTCCGGATTCGCCCAGATCGGGAGGTTCGGGTCGACGTTCGCCGCCCGGACCGGCTGGAGACCGGAGTTGTAGTACGCCGTGTGCTTCGAGTCAGCGTAGAACCAGTTGAAGGTGAATCCGATCTCCGAGGCCGCCTTCTGGAAGTCCTCAGGCCCCTTCATCTGCTCCGGGTCGTTGAACCTCATGAACCCCAACGCCACCTGCATTTCGTTGCGGTAGGTGGACCGCAGCTCCGTGTAGGCGACCGGAACCCCCTCGACGGTGGCCCGCTGCCGCACGATGCCGTATTTCGTCCGCAACACCCGCAACCCGTCCGCGCTCTCCACCGGATCCAGCTTCTCGCACTTGCCGCCGTCCAGGTAGCCGTCGGATTCCTTGCCGGCCGGGCGGCCGTCAACGTTGCAGAGCTTCACCGTGTACGTGTCGATGATGCTTTGATGCGCCGACGTCGCGCTCCACGAGTAGTCCGGGCCACGACCGATCAGCACGTAAGGACCGGTCCCCGGGAACATGACCCCGTGCGCGCTGATCCCCGGCCCTTGAATGTCCTGGAGCATCAGGATCTCCGGAGCGAAATAACCCGTCTGCGGCCCGAACATGGCGATCGGGCTCCCGCTCTTCGTATGCGCTCCCGAAACCACCAGGGCGTTCGACATTCCCTTTGCCCGGCCGAGATAGTTCCTCGGCAGCGCCTCCGGGGACGAAGACGTTCCCTCGGTTGGCGCACCCGCGCTCGCCGAACCGCCCGAACCGGCCTCCACCGGCTCTTCTGTCAGCGACCCCGGGTCAGGCATCGCCACGTGCTGCGGGTCCTTCGGGCTGGCCCCGTAGGGGACCTTCGCGGCACCGCGCTGCGTCACGGTCGTTTCCGGATCGTCCGCCGACCGCAGCGAGTCCCACACCTTGCTGCCCTGTTCCTTGCCGTACTTCAGCTCCGCCGCCACCTTCGCGACCGCCGCGAGCGCCTGCCCGCCGCCCGCGGCGCCGAACTGCCCGCCCAGCAAGGTCGCCGCTCCGACCACGTCGTTCAGCGAGAACGGCTTGATTTCCGGCGCATGCAAGACCTCGAGCAGTTTAGGAGCATTGGCGATCAGCTTGCCGAGGTCGATGGAAGAAAAATTCCCCTGCAGCAGCTTCGAAAGCTCGCCCACGACCGCGGTGCCCGGCTCCAAGAGCTTTCCCCAGTAGTCGGCGGGAAGATCCAGCTTGAGCGAATCAATGAATGCCCTGTCCCCAGCGGACAAGTCTTTCGCCGTGGAAAGGTTCTTGAGGTATGAGCTGCTCCCGCTGGCGTCCTTGATGTACCGGTTGATCCCGTCCACGTAGTTTTGGAGGTCGCGCACAATCTTCACGCCGTCCGGCCCGCTATTGCGAAGCTGCTCAATCTGCCGGTCCCGGTCTTCGACGGTCTCCGCGATCTTCGGCCACAATTCTTTCTGGAAGTCCCCCGCGACGCTCCCGGCGAACTGCACCGCGGAACCGTTCACCATGTTGCGCAGCAGGTCCATCATGAAGAGGCGGTCCTGGCCTGCCGCGTAGCCGGAGCCGTACGTCGTGCCGTCCCGGGTCGTTCCCTTGATGTACGGGACTCCGCGAGCATCCCGGGAAATGGTCACGTCGTCGCGGCCGGGAACCGGAACCGGCCCGGTACCGCCTTGCGGCACGGCGAACGACGAGGAGTTCATGAACTCGCCGATCTTCTCGTTCGTCAGGTTCTGATAGTTCGTCCGCAGCGAATCGTAGGCTGCCACCTGATCGCGTCCGTGCGGCACTTCGAAGGAGAACGACCTGGTCTTCGCGAACTGCTGAAGCACTTCGGACCTCGACAGATTGCTGCCCTGCCCGGGCGGCAGAATGTCGTGGCACTGGTCCCTGCAGTAGTCGGCGTAGCCGCCTGGATCGGGGCCGGGAGCGCCTGGCGAGGCGCCCGCCACGCCGGGCATGGCCACCGATGCCAGGACGATGACCAGGGCCTGACACGCAAGGCTCACTTTTCGAGCAACGCTGCTCTTTGACATGCGACACTCCTTGGTGCACGTCCGACGACGCGCGAACGGACTCGTTCTCCTCCGGAAACGACGAGGAATTCTCGAAGAAAGACAAATCCATATCCAGCATGGAATTGAATTACTGTACCCGCATCATTGCGGAAAACCTCTTCAGCTGACTGACCGTCGTGCGGTCAGCGATGCGGTCCTGGAGACCGGCGTGTCCCCGGTCTTCGGAACGGCGGCCGCGGTTCGCCCGCACTCAACAGCGGCTGTTTCCCGCTGTTCACGTCGTCACCCGCCCGGTGAACTGAGCGGCGCCGAAACCGTCGACCGTCACCTGTCCGCCGGTCTTCTCGCCCGCGGTCGCGTTCGCGTCGGCGGTGACGTGGAACGTCACCTGAAGCTGGTTCGGCGGGTAGTCGCCACCGGACAGCTTCTTGACGACGTCGTCGCGGCTCACCGGGTCCACGGACGGGAAGACGAAGGTCATCGTCTTCCCGTCCGGGCTCACCGAAACGAGATCGGCCAGCCACGTGCACGCGCCGTTGTTCCGGCCGTCCTTGTCACTGGCGTTCGCCGTGATGTTGTAGCGGCCGCGCACCGTGGATTTCTCGTCCGAGATCGGCTGGAACGTGAAACCGTCCGGAGCCTTGATGGTGATCTTCTTGCCCACCACCGACGAGAGGTCGCCGTTCTCCGGCTGGATCGCGAAGGTCGCCAGGTGATCCCCGCCAGGCGCGGCGGACGGTGACCAGAGCAAGGAGATCGCGCTGGCTTCAACCGTCTTCGGGTCGGAGAACAACGCATCCGAGACCGGGGTCGCCGCGTCCGTCGCCCGAATCCGGACGGCCGTTCCGAGCGGCACGTTCTTGTCCAGCGAGACTCGAGCCGTTCCGTTCTCGATTGTCGCCGGGGACCCGAGCGGCTTGCCGTTCTTGTCGACCGGGGTGACCGTGGCTCCGTTGCTGCCGGAGACCGTCAGCACCTGACCGGGCGATACCGCGCCGTCTTCGGGGTCGGTGATCACCGGCCGGGCCAGGGCCGGAAGCACCGTCAGCCGGCGGCCCGCCGACTGGCCCGTGACCTTGCCGTCGCTCGTCTCGGACGTGACGAACACCTGGTGCGGCTTGCCGTCCGCAGGCACGACCGGCGGCACCCGCAGCGCCCACTTGCCGTCGTGGCCGACGTAGGCCGTAGGGGCCGGAATTCGCGCACCGTCGATGTTCCACCTGATCAGCGTGTCCCTGGGGCCGGTCCCGGTCAGGCCGCCGCCCTCGTGGACGACGAGGTCGTCCGGGCCGTCGACGGCCGGAGCGGCCGGTGCTTCCGGGAGATCCACGGGAAGAAAGGCCCGGCCCGCGATGTCGGCCGCGTTGCCGCCGCCGGACTGGACGATGCCCGCCACCTCGATGTTCCGGACCAGGTCCGACGGGACGCGGAAGCGACAGGACGCGACGAGCGAATAAGCACGCAATGCGGCGAGATCGGCGGCGGGGTCGGAGCCCTTGCTCATCTTCGCGATGATGTCCTGCACGAACGCCGCGAACGCGGCACCGTCGACGTCGCGGCCGTCCTGCTGACCGTCGGTGACCCGCAGGGTTCCCATCGCGTCGTCGTAATCCTCGCACCGGTACCCGTCGAGCTTGATCGTGGCGAGTTTCGACGATGCGAAATGCTGAAGGCCTTGCAGGAACTCGATCTGCCCGCCGGCGACCCCTCGCCGCGGTGCGACGACCGACATCCGCGCCAGCGCCAAGGACATCTTGACTGTCACGACACTGTCCGGCTTGGCCCCCGCCCGCGGCGCGTCCGTGGAGAACTGCATGCCGGGCGGCGTGCCGGCTTCCGCCGAAAGCTCCCGGAACTGCGCTGGGGCACCGGCCGACGCGACCCCGCCGAACGCACCTCCCGCGGCGGCAGCAATCAGCGTCGCCACGGACACCGCTCTGCGAGTGGTCGACGCGACGCGTCTCATCGCGTTTGCCATGAAGCGCCTTCTTTCGCCCTGAAGACCGAGGAATTCAGCCTTTGCCAAACATCGGCCCCGCGCCGACGAGCTTCGCGTAATTTACGAGAACTTTAAGCACGCGGAACCCGTGTTGGCAACGTCACAACTCGCATTCGTTGGACCATCCCGCCGGGGATATGCATTTTCATCCGTTGAAACGGTGATATTTTCATGTCGTCCGAGTGGGGCTCGGAAGGTTCGACGGGTGGCCCTGAAAAGGAGCGACACCGCTTCCGAACGTGCCGTCGCGCGGCAGGAGACATTCATTCGATTACCGGGAACTTGCACACTCGCGTGCCTCAGCGCGACGCCCGAGAGGGCACCGGGCTGCTCGACAACAAGACGCTGAGTCCTACCTGCGCTGAGCCGGGTAAATCGCCGACGGCGGCAGAGGCAGTTATTCGGTCCGGGCGTGGCAGGCCAGCGTGGGATCTCCCTCGGGCTCGGCGACAGCGACGGTGTTGTTCCGCGCATCCGGTGTCGTCGCCGCGGGTGCGAGCAAGCCGCCGCCGAGTTCCTGACGGCCGCGACGCGGACTGGCCTGATTGCCGGAGGTGAACATGCCTCCATTGTCGGCCGAGCCCGCGGCCACTGCGCCATTGACAATTCGAACGAGTGAGCCGCGCTGCTTGCGTGCCGCCACGTCGAGGAAACGGGTCTGCCAAGAGATGCCCCGTGAGCTCCAGGGTTCCTCGGCGGAGACCCGAGGGTCCGTACCGGCCAGGACCAGGGCGTTCCCATTCCTGCGGGTGATCATCTGTCGTTCTGACTCAACCTCAGTCTGGATGAACCGATCTCGGAGAGGTCGAACATCACGCAGGGCTTGCGGACGGCACGATCAGCTCGGACGTCGGGCACCTGGAGCAGGTGCGCACCAGGTTCGGGAAACCGTTGTGGGACATGGAACCCACCGACGCCGACGCCTACGTCGCACGAGCAGGACCTCGAGGAGGTTGCGGCCGAGTCGGTCGACTTCCTGCACGGTAAGCATGTCGCCAGAGCGCATGTAGTCGATGGCGGCGGTCAGCGCGGGGCGGGGCGTCGACGGCGAGCTTGCCGCTGATCTTCTCCTCGAATACCTTCACGCACAGTTCGTCGAGCGCGTCGCGCTGCCGCGCGGTCTCCTGTCGCTCGTGCTGACCCGTACCAGCCCGACCAGCTACCGGTTGTTGAACACCTCCACCTAGATGGAGGCTTCAGCGGCGCGGCGACGGGCGGACATTCAGTAATCGTTCGATTGTTGAACGCCGGAATGCGTCGGCCCGAGATGTCGATGGTCGGAGTCCGCTGCGCAGGTGTCAGAAGGGTCGTGCACCCCAATCGCGCCAGTTGAACGCGCCGCGTTGGGGACATCAGGCCGGGCAGGTTCTACTTGCGGTGTTGGCCGGTGAGCAGAAGGTGTTCGAGGGATGTCGGGGGGTGGCCGGTGAGGGTGGCCACGTCGGTGGTGACCTGGGCCAGTTCGCCGGCGGCGATCGCGGTGTAGGTGGAGATCCAGGCTTCCCGTTGCCAGGCGGGGGCGTTGTAGGCGGCTCTGGACGCCTTGGCTTGGTCGAGGGTTTCGCGTTGGTAGCGGGTTTCCCGGCCGGTGATCCTGGTGATCAGCTCGGCGATCTCGGACAGGCCCAGCGCCTGCGGTCCGGTGAGGCTGTAGGTGTTGCCGGCGTGCGGACCGGGGTTTCGCAGCACGGCCGTTGCCGCGTCGGCGATGTCGTCCTGGGTGACCGCGGCGACCCGGCCGCCGCCGGCCGGGCCGCGGATCACACCGTCCGGCCCGGCCAGCATGGGCAGGAAGTCGGCGTAGAGGTTGTCCCGCAGGAACGTGTACGCCAAGCCGCTGGCCCGGATGTGCTGCTCGGTCGCCGCGTGGTCCCTGGCCAGTGTGAAGGTGGCCGAGGGGTTTGCGCCGTAGAAAGAGATGTAGACCAGGTGAGCGACACCGGCCTCGGCCGCCGCGTCGACGAACGTCGTGTGCGCGGCGACCCTGGCCGGGTCCTCGTGCCCCGAGACCATCAGCACGGTGTCCACCCCGCTCAACGCCTCGGTGACCGCCGGGCGGTCCGCGTACTCGGCCACTGCCACCTCGGCGTTACGCAGTACGGGCGCCCTGGAGGCGTCCCGCACGATCAGCCGCTGGGCGCAGTCGGCCGCCTCCAGCCGCCGGGCGACTCTGCCGCCGAGCTGCCCGGTCGCCCCGGTCACCGCGATCGGGCTGGTGGACCGGAGCCGGGCGGTTCCGGTTCGGGGGAGGGATGGACGGTTGATCATTGTGGGCTCCTTTGGAGTGTGGCGGGGTCGACGATCAGCGAGCGAGCTCGGTGAGAGTGCCGGTGTGCAGTTCGCCGACCCGGCCGTGCGCGGTGGAGTAGGTCCAAAAAGCGTGAACGGTGTCGGTGACGAGGTTCATCGCGTGGGTGACCGTCATCCCCGACTTCTCCGTCCAGCCGACCAGGAACACGCCTGGGGCGATCTCGGCGGCGTGCAGGTCGACGTTCTCGGTTGCCCCGACGGCCGGGCCGGCGAGGACCTCGTAGTGCAGCCGGGTGCCGTCGGCGGCGTAGGTGTTGCGGAACACCGCACCGTTGTCGACGGTGAACCGGTAGGTCTTGCCGGCATAGGTCAGATCGCTCATCTCGGGTTCCTCGCCTTCCTAGAACAGGCCGTTGCCGTGCGGGAGTTCGGCGAGAACAGGGGCGATGACGTCCCAATGCTCGACGATCTTGCCGTCGGCGACCCGGAACAGGTCCCAGTAGGCGACCGGGACGCCGAACTCGCCCTCGGACTGCACCAGGACGAACTCGCCCTCGGCGACGACCCGATGGATCGTGCGGTAGACCAGGTTCTTGCCCTGCTCGGCCCAGGCGGCGGCGGCCGCGCCGAAGCCGTCCAGCCCGTCCGCGGCCTCCGGGTTGTGCTGCCGATAGGTCTCGGCGGAGATGTAGTCGGTCAGCGCCGAGTAGTCGGCGTCCTTGAGCACCTTCTGCGCGAACTCGGTCACCAGCTTCCGGTTGGCCTCGGTGTTGTGCAGGTCGCCCGGTGTGGTCGGGCCGTCGGTCTGCGATCGGCCGGACACGGTGTCGGCCACCACCGGGGTCAGTGCGTCCCAGTGCTCGGTCAGCCTGCCGTCCTCGACGCGGAACAGGTCGAAGGCGACCAGCGGCTGGGGGCCGAAGCCGTGGTAGGTGCCGTGCAGCGCGACCAGATCACCGTCGGCGATCACCCGTGCCGGCTCGTAGCGGAAACCCTCGGGCAAGGTGGCCACCAGTTCGCGCAGCGCCTCGGGACCGTCAGCCGCCAACGAGCTGTGCTGCCGGTAGCCGGCGGCGACCCAGCGGTCCACCGCGGCGGTGTCCTTCGCGCCGAACAGCTCGCCGGTGGCCCGCACAACCAGATCCTTGGTGTTCATCATGTCCTCGTTTCGTTTTTCGCGGGTGTGGCGTTGACGGACTCCAGGTTCGTCCGAACAGGACGGGACGGCGAGGTAAGATCGGGAACCGCTATGGTCAAAACTGGACAACCCGATGCTTCCGTGGCCGTTGCCGAGTTCAGCTTCGGCAACCCGGACCGAGCCTTGCTTGACGTCGAGGTCGTCGACCTCGGCCGCCTGACAGGCAGAATCTCACCCGAAACGCGCACGGTCGTGCACCGCACCGACTTCCACCAGATCTTCCTCGTCACCAGAGGCCAGGCCACCATCATGGTCGATTTCGTGGATCACCCCTGCGCCCCGGGCACGCTCCTCCACGTCACGCCCGGACGCGTCCTGCGCCTGCCCCGCCCCAGCACCCCCGACGGCGGCCTACAGGTGCGGATGGTGCTGTTCGCCCCCGCCTTCCTGCCCCGGCTAGAGCCGGCCCGCGCCCTGCTGAGCCCGTTCGGCCCCGTCGTCTTGCGCCTGCCGGCCCACCAGCGAGCCGGCATCACCCGCGCGATCGACGACCTGGCCACCGAATACGCCCACGCCGTCGCCGACACCGACGAGATCGCCATCGAGGTCCTGCGGCACCTGCTCAGCGCGCTGATCCTGCGCATCGCCCGGCTCCCCCAGCCGGACGACCTCGCCCCTGCCGCGAACGACACCTTTATGCGCTTCCAGCACGAACTGGAACGCTCTTTCGCCGCCACCCGCAACGCCAGCGACTACGCCACCCGGCTCGGCTACACGCTCCGCACCCTCAACCGCGCCTGCCACACCGCCACCGGCCGCACCGCCAAAACCCTGATCGAAGCCCGCGTCATCCTCGAAGCCAAACGCCTCCTGGCCCACACCGACCTGCCCGTCGCCGCCATCGGCCGACGCCTCGGCTTCACCGAACCCACCAACTTCGGCAAGTTCTTCCACCGCGAAACCGGCCACCCACCCGGCACCTTCCGCACCCGCGAACGCACATGACCCACAGGCGGCAGCAGCCGCACATCCAGGTGGATCCGGCGAGCCCGGGGCGAGGTTTGCGGTTGCGAGGCGGCGTTGACGTTGCGGGATACCCGTCGTTGCCAGGCAAGCTGAGCGGGGATCGGGTCGAGTGAACTGGCCGGACACTGCCGTCGCTGACGCCATCCGCGACGCCCCGGAAACAGAACACCCACTGACACGGCATATCGGCGACTTCCTCATCGACCAAACCCACGCCGGGCTCACCGAGCGCGCGATGCGCGCCCGGCCACCGGCATACACCACCAACGAGCAAGCCAACCTCATCCAGACCCGCCGGTGGTCGCTGACGCACCTGGAGCGAAGCTCCTGCCCCCGAACCTTCCCGCGCTCCTGGACGACATCCTGCGCGGAACACTGTGTACACCGCTGTTCCGCAACACCTGACTCCACCGGTTTACCGGCCCGATCTCCGGGGCGGTCAGCAGCGGATTCAGCGGCATCATCGCCAGCCCGGCCTTGAGGATGCCGAAGTAAGCGAGGACGAACTCCGGCACGTTCGGCAACTGGACCGCGACCTTGTCGCCGGGTTCGAGCCCGAGCCGCACCAGAAACTCGGCGACCCTCCCGGAGAGCCCGTCGACCTCGGCATAGCTGAACAAGTGGCCCCCTGCGTACAGAAACGGCTTGTCTGGTCGCGCCGCAGCCGATCCGACGAGCATCGTGGCGAGGTTGAACGACATCGGTCACCATCTTTTCGGAGAGACTGTTCGGAACGTCGGCGAAATCCAGCCGCAGCACGCACCCGCTCGCCGGGTTGCGCGGCCGCCACAGCCGTGCTTCCGGATCGCGGGTGTTCAGTTGGTCCGGCACCATGGCGCGTCTTTCAGATCAGCAGCCCGCCGACGACGACTGCTTGTTCCCCGCTCAGACACAAAGGAGTAAAGCACGCCAATCATGAATCGTCATCACGTCTGCCCGGCGCGGGGCCGCTCGCGCGGGCACGACTAGCCGTCGGCTCACCGCGACCGGCTGCCTTCGCGCGCAGCCATCGAGCCCGCGGGAGCGCGACGAAGGCGCTCGCCCCCGCTTCGATCACTCCGCGCATTCCGCAGCCGGACCTGGACCATTCACGTTCTCCCGCCCTGCGACAGACCGAACGAGGATTCCCTTGGGTATTGCCCGGGACCTTCCGGACACCTCGTCAATATCACGCGAAAGACGTGAAGATCGCACTGTTGCCTCAGCAATCTTCCTGGTTAGAATCACGGTGCCCCGTCGCGGACGGTGATTCCCCCATAGCCCGCGGCGGGTCCTCCTTCCTGGCGGGCGACTTTCGCCGGGAGCGGCCGGAGATATCACCCTCGCACGGGTATGACAGATTCCCGTTCCCGGCAGCGAAAGAGATTCTCGCCTCGACGGCCGTTCCGGACGCAGTCCGTGCGGCGCGGACTCAGCGGAAGGGGCCGACCGGATGGCGGTCACCGGGAATGCGCCGCTGCTCGGCATCGGCGGTCCGGCACGAAGGTTCGCGCGGAACCGGGCTGTGCGAAGGCCCCGTCTCCACACGTGCGCGAACAGGTCAGAATCGCCCAAGGCCGCGAAGGCGCCCGGCGCCGGAGCGACAGCACTCGGATTCTCCGGCCCGACCCGCGAAAGCCCGCCCCTGCACGCACTCCGCCCATCGTCGCCCGCACCGCGACGACAACTGTCCGGTCATGCGGACGACCTAGTGCGCAGGAAAGCCCGTGTCCGCACTCCTTGGCACGCAAGCCGATCCCGGCCTCTTCATCGCGGATCCGGGAACCGCCACCGGCCTGGACGAAGGTAAACCGCGCCACGCCGCCGACGATGACGCAGGACCGCCGCTGACTCGCCGACGGCTGAAACCGCACCACCGAACGCCAGCGGGGCTGGGACAGCTTTCGCCACCGCGGGGAGAGGCCCTGGCATGGGCACACATCGCGCTCTGGAGGACTGGAGGATGCCGATTTTGTTCAACAGGGCGCAAGCTGCGAGTGTCGGCGCCGAGGCCGCCCGCGCGGCGCGCCGAGGGAGGACTGTGTTCGCGGCGATGTTCAACGCCCCGTTCACGGCCAGCGGATCCGTCGCCGGATGGGCGGAGCAGATCGAGGCGGTGGAAGCGGAGGGCTGGATGCTCTCCGACTTCTCCGCGGTGTTGGACGACACCGGACGCCCGCGGGCCTACTGCGTCTTCAGAAGGACGCTGTGACCAAGAACGCGAACAACTGCCGCATCCGCGCGGGACAGCCGGTGCCCGCGCGATAACTCCGCTGACCGAGATGAGGTATTCATGCATCTTGGCGTCCAGCAGGAAACAAGGCGTTACCCGATTGCCATGTCGCGCATGATGCGCCGGGGTGAGAAATAGCGCGCGCTAGCTGAATTCTGCGGGATTTCCGGTTAGCCTTGCGTCGCTCCGCTGTGGACCTGTCACCCGCCGTCCACAGTGAGGCTCAGATTCCCCCGCGGCAAGCGATCTGGCTGGGTTGCGCTGCCGGAAAGGCCCGCCAGGGGCCCGTCCCGCGTTCAGCGGGCCCCTGGCGGAGCGCTGGTTCACCTGGTCTTTGGGGTACCGGGGTGAACCAGCGCTGACCTGCGGTGCGGCAGATCGCTGTACTCCAGCGGCTCCGGACGTTCCTGCTCGGCGAGCACAAAGGGACGCTTCGCGCCGCAGCGTGACCGTGCTGATCACGCCCGGCGCACCGGTGCCGTGCGTGCCGGTGGAGAGCGCGACGGCGACGGCCTGCGCGTCGAAGTCGCAGGTTCGTCATCACGAGCCCGAACGTGTCCAGGGCGACGTTGAGTGCGCAGCGTGGTGCCGGAACGGACCAGTGACCACGCGCGAGAAGGCCTTTCCGGTCAGATCCCTGGGCCGCGGGGCGCCTTCCGTGGTTCGAACGACGAGCAGGTACGCACTCACGGACGGTTCGTCGCGAACCGGGAGCTGAATATGATCGGGTCGCGCGAGTGGCCCCCGGCATGCCGCGGAAGGTGTGGAGCCGATCTACGCTGCCGCGCGGCCAGCACTCCTCGGCGATCGCGGGCACCGGCACCTGATCGGTCGGCACAACCCCGGTTGCGCGGGCGATTCGAAGCGACGGTGGCAACCACCCGGCCCACGCCGGACCCGGGCGGTTGCCGTCCGCTCAGTCTTCCGCACGTCCTCGTCGGCGAACCTCCCGGACCAGCAATGCTCCGAAGTCCAGCAACGCCAGGGCCGTCGGGAGAAAAGCGAACATGGTGAATCCAGTGCGTGCGCGAACCGAACGCGGTGGGTGAAGCTCGACGAGGCCGCGCTTCACCCACCGGTTGCCGATCAGATGCCGAAGGACTCAGCATTCTCCCGACCGAGGGACGGCACCAGCGTGTCCGCCGACAGAGCTGCTAAACGGCCGGGAACCTCACTGAGCGTCCGCGGCCGGCGTGCCCGGGCGGCACTCGACATGTCCGAGGTTGATCCGCTCGCTGCCGAAACCGGCCGAGACGGCGTCGACCGAGATGCCCCCGCCGTCCAGCTGGGTCACCGTGTTCTTCTTGACGCTGAAAGGTTTCCCGTTGACTTCAAGGTTCAGGGGCGATTCCAGATCGATCAGTGCGTGGTCGAGAACCTTCCCGGCGATCGGCAGCGTTACCGTGATGTTGGCTTTCACGCCCGTCGCGGTCGCGGTCGGCTTGGCGCCCGACGGACCGGCCTGACAGCTCGAATCAAGTGCCGTCAGGGAAAGCGAGACGTCAGCTTTCGTGTCCAACCCGACAAACTCGGCCGCTGTGCGGAGGGTGGGGCCAACCACGGGAAGCGCGCTGATGATGCCGCCGAGTTCCGCCTTCGCGTCGAGGGTCGCGGAGCCGCCGCTGACTTTCGCCGTCGAGACGCCGGTGGCCGGGTCTGCCGTCGTGGCGACCTTCAACAACGCGGCGTTGCCGTCGACCTTGAGAAACGTCCCCGAACCAAGATTGAACTCCTTGTTTCCGGCCAGAGCATTGGTCGGAGCCGTCGCAGCGGGGTCGGCGGCCGGCGGCCGCGGCGACGCCGCCGACACGTACTTAGCCGACAGCACCTGCTCGACAATGTCGCCCTGCCCTCCGAGGACGTACCCGTAGGAGCTGGGAGCGACTGGTTCCTGAGTGGCGGCACTGGCCAGACCGGCCGTCCCGACGGCTCCGGCGAACCCGACCACGCCCACCGTCGCGGAGAGCGCGGCAATCCTGGTGAATTTCATGCGTACAGTCCTTACATCACTCGGACGGAATTTGACGACCCGCTGCGCGAACCTTCCCAGCTTGGCCGGAACACATATTGCCGATCTCACATCGAAAACGGCAAGTAAATTCCAGAAGATCATCCTTTTAGCCAATGAATAAATCATCGGCGAGCAATGAAATAATCACGTCCGCTGGCGAATGTCAGGGAGCGAGGCCACGTCCCGGCGCGGGCCTGTTCATCAGGTCGTCGACCCGCCGTCCGACGAGCGAGTCCCACAGTTCGTCGACCGCGTCCGCGGGCAGCGGACGGTAGAACGGGGCCCCGATGACCCACATCCCGGCGCTTCGCGCCGATGCCGCACCGGTCTGGCTGTCCTCGACGGCGACGCAGTCGCTCGGATCGACGCCGAGCAGGCCGGCCGCGCGCGCATACGCTTCCGGTGCGGGCTTTCCTTCCGCTACATCGTCTCCGCTCACGACAACCGCGAAGAAGCCGAACCCCACGTCCCGCAGCACCCGATCGACCACCACGCGGTAGGACATCGTAACGAGACCGACCCGGATCCCAGCCGCGACCAGGGCCGCCAGGAGGTCGCGAGCGCCATCTCGCCACGGCACCGATTCCCGGAGCCTGGTCACGACCCCGGCCACGATGTCGTCGATGACGACCTCCGAGGGCACGTCGAGGCCAGCCGCCCGGACGAGCGCGGCGAGCGTCTCCATCGACGAACCGATGGCTGCGATCCGCGCCTCCTCGCTCAATGTCAAGCCGTGCGCGCCCAGCAGTTCGTCGGCGACCTCGAGATAAAGTTCTTCCGTGTCGATCAGCGTTCCGTCGAGGTCGAGGAGGACCGCTCGGGGCAGGGTCATGCGGGCACCGTCACTTCGTCGTCGAATGCGTTTGCGCCGGCATCACGGTCCGCGCGCCGAAAGGGCACCCGCCTATCCCAAGGCGGGTGCCCGCTCCCGTCGCGACACGTCCCCATTTCGCGAGGGAGTCGACACCCGGCCGGCGCACGGGAGGGGCCTGCATACGCCGACCGGGCTGCTGTGAAAACGGGAATTTCCGCCGCCGTCAATGCCCATGCCCCGGACCGGGGCGAGGCGTTCTTGCCGCAGCTTTATGCGCAGTGTGCACGACGTAAAGCGCCATGTCACCACCCGAATAAAGCCAGTGCATTTTTCCCGTCCGCCACGTGATATTATTCATGATCGGCGAAGGAGTTACTCCCCCGTACAACATTATTGTAGATTTGTTGAACGATCCTTAGAATGAGCAGTGCGCAACAGTCGCCACAGCGAGCCAGTTCGCTCTTCGCATTCAGTCCCGTCCCGCTCTTCCGAAAGCAGGCATGTGACATGGTCGTATCTTCCCGCCCACTCCGATGGCGCTCGCTCGTTCCCTTGGTACTGGCTGCCGCGCTGACACTGCCCGGAGTGGCGCATGCCGATCCCGCCACGCCCAGCTGGCAGCAGTTCGAGGACAGCCGGACCGGCATGTTGAAGAAGCTGGCGGAGCCGGTACTGAATTGTACCAGAAAGAAGGACGATATAGCAGCGGACAGCCCGATTTTCCACGGCTGTTACGACTGGCATTCGGCCGCGCACGGGCACTACGCCCTCTACGCGACCTATCTGGCCACTCACGACAAGAAGTACCTCGACGCCGCAGAGAAGCAAATACAGCCCGCGGGCGATCCCGGCGTCGTGGCGCGAGAACTGAAGTACATGCAGGACGGTTCGATCGGCGAGGACACCGCGGACAGCCCATATGGAATGGCCTGGCTGCTCGAGACGGAGAGGGCGCGCGAGCAGGCCACGGGAACCCGCGCGACCCGGCCGCTGGCCGACGAGGCGGTCAAGCAGATCAAGTCGTGGCTCGCCGACGGCAACGCGGAACAGAATCTCTTCTACGACATGCATTCCAATCTGTCTTGGACACTGCAGACTCTGGCCGGATGGGCGCAGTACACCGGCGACAACGCCCTTCTCTCGTCGGTGCGCGCAGACGTGTCGAAGTATCTGAAGACCGACCAAGCTGACCAGAAATGCGCGAAGGTGCTACCGGGCGAACTCTCCGGCGAACTGGAACCCAAGAGCGACATCACCGAGAATGGCTTCCTGGCACCGTGTCTCATGCGTTTGGCCGCGGTGGCAAAGGCAGGAGGGCCGGGCACCGCGGAGTGGGTTTCGCGCCGGCTGCCCAAGGATGTGTCGGTGTCGCTGCTTACCGATCCGCGGTCGGCACATTCGGCAGGGCTCAACTTCTCCCGGGCCAACGCCCTGTGGGAGATCTACCAGACCACTCGCGACTCTGCCGTTCGCGACGGCTTCGTCAAGCTGGTCACGGCGGAGGTCACCCGCCCGCAGGACTGGGACACGACTTCGGACTACCTGAACTCCCACTGGATCGCGCAATTCGGAATCCGGGCCATCGATCAGACTTTCACTCACACGGAGCAAATCCGCTGACCGAAGCAGCGCGTTTCCCGCAGTGCCATCGCCGCACTTCGGCAGCGCCCCGAAGCGGGAATATTTCAGCGCCGAAAATCCGCGAAGGTTGACACGGCCGCGGCAAATGTCCGATTCTCGAGTTGTCCGCAGCAGCAGCTGATGCGCTCATAAAAATTGAGGTCCTTCCGTTCAACATTTCACGGCACCAAAAATCTTGCCTTCCCTTAAGCGAGGCGATTGCCTAAAAACGTTGAACTCATGCTTGACCGCTCCATATTCGCGAGAGAACGCCTCCGGGCGAACGGTGATGGGAGAACGCGATGCACACGATGACCGAAACCGGTCTGCTGAGCGGTTACACCGCTTACACCACCGCTGAGGAGCTGGACCAGTTCGACGGCAAGACCGCGCCCGCCGCGACCACCCCCGCCCTGGCTCCGATCCTCATCCGGGCCAGCATCATCGCCGCGCGTTCCTCGCAGCAGTGCGCGGCGGGGAACGCCGCCGCGGGCGGCGGGATCTGAAAGACCATCAGGAAGGTCTGCTGACCGCCGACAGCCGGCTCGGCAAGCCTCGGGGCCGGCGTTCTCGCCGGTCCCGAGGCCCTTTCCCGGCAGCGCCAACGATCCGGAAGCGACTATGCCCGAACTCTATTCATCCGACCTCGAAGCGGTCGACGTCGTCACCGGCGAGGTGACGTTCGAGCGCATGCTGCTGGTCGGTTCAGGAGCGCTGAGCGCGGCATTCCTGCCGTACTGGATCAACTGGATCGACGCCATGCTGCCGTCGGTCTCGATGAAGGTCGCACTCACCAGGTCCGCCGCGAATTTCGTTTCCCGGCACGCCGTCTCGGCGTTGTCCCGGACCGATGTCCTGCTCGACGAATGGACGGACGAGCCGAGCCGGGAAGCACCGCACGTCGCGCTGGCGAAGTGGATGGCCGACTCGGGGTGCACGAAGAAATCGCGATGGCTGATATTGCAGGCGTAAGCACCAGCCATCGCGAAGAGGACGAGAGCGCCGATCGCCAGCCTGCGCAGGCGAATGTCGCGGGCGAGGAGGTCTTTCGGCGTGCACAACTGTCCGACGAAAGCGGCCTGCTGGTTCGCGGCCAGAGACGGTCCCAGTGCTCGACGGGCAGGAGCGCGCAGGTGGTGTGCGCCGCCCACGCACTGCGAGACCACCTCGAAACCCACCGCGCGACAGGGCTTCCTGAGTGCATGCCGGGCCCCGGCAACTACACCTGTTGGTCAAAATTCCGCAGGGAGGCGACCGCCGATCGTGCGACCGCGACATCTTGCCGCCAGGTTCCGCCGGAAACGCCAAGTGCCCCCAGGCATCGCCCTTGCAGGGAAATCGGTTCTCCCCCGGGCAACGGCACGAATCGCTCGAGGGCCATCAGGTCGCGGGAAACGATGAGATCGTCTTGGAACATGCCGGACCAGTCCGCGGTTGAGCGTCCGGTCCTCCCCGCGGTGTACGCCTTGTCCTGCGAAAGAGGGCAGGTGTACAGGGGCGCCTCCGGTTGCCGCTCGAAGTAGAGAAGATCGGCTCGCGAGTCGACGACAGCGAAGCTGAACGCCACCCCCAGGTCCCGAGCCTCCGCCTTCGCCACGTCGATCAGGACCGAAAGCCAATCATAATCGGGGTATTCGCCGACTGGTTCCGGCATGATCAGGAACCGTGAACCTGTCCGGCAACCCAAGAAAACACCATGATCATTCCGATCGGCTGTTGGGAGACCACTCACTCAACCCGGGTGGCCCGGCCGGGAGCCCGCGAATCACCGCAGGATGTCCCATTCGTGGGCGATGTGCACGGCGTGCGAACGATTCCGCGCACCCATTTTGGCCAAGACCTTGCGCACGTGGGCCTTGATCGTGTCGACGGACAAGCCCAGTTCCCGGGCGATCGACTGATTGTCCCCGCCGACGGCGATCAACGCCACGATCTGCCGCTCTCGCACGGAGAGGCCTTGCGCACCCGCCTTTTCCTGCCGGCGGGAGCCGGTAATCGAGTAGCGCGGGATCTGGCTGGGCCCGGCGTGATGCGGTTCGACGGACAACCCCGCCGAATGGAGCGCGTTCGCCGCGACCGCCGCGGCCTCGCCGGCAACCAGATAAGCGGCGACGAAGCCACCCGGCGATTCCGTGCCGGGCACCGTTTTCAGCAGCGCCGGACCAAAATTCTTCGTATCTTCTCGAAGTCGCACCCTGATTTCTCCTCACCGTTCGGCTTCCGGCCCGCGTCGGTCTCGTGTAGTTCTCAGCGCTTGCCGTGCAGGACGGTCACCAGCTTGGCGACCAGTGCGTCCGTGGATTCCTTGCGGGAGAAGGAAGTGAGCGTGAGCGGCGCGGTGAACCGCTGCCGGGCCACTGCCTTCGGGCGGGCGAACTCGCGCAGCCCCTCCGGGCCGTGGATCCGGCCGAACCCGGAGTCGCCGACGCCGCCGAAGGGCAGCGAAGCGATGCCGGCGAACGAAAGCGGCGCGTTCACCGAGGTCATGCCCGCGCGCAGCCGCGACGCCAGCTCGGCGCCGCGCGCCCGCGAGAACACCGTGGAACCGAGGCCGTACTTGGTCGCGTTCGCCTTCTCGATCGCTTCGTCCATGTCGCGGACCTTGGCGATGGTGACCGTCGGGCCGAACGTCTCCTCGCGCACCGCCTCGGAGTCCTCCGGGACGTCGACCAGCACGGTCGGCTGCACATAACGGTCGCCGACGCTCTCCACGCCGCCGACCAGCGCCTTTCCGCCGCGCTTCAGCGCGTCCTCGATGTGGCTGCGGATCACCGAAAGCTGCGAGGGCATGGTGATCGGGCCGTACTGCGCGTCCTCGTCGGAACCCGCGCGCACGTTCTTCGCCTTCTCCACCACCCGCGCGACGAACTCGTCGGCCACGCGTTCGTGCACGTAGACCCGCTCGACGCCGATGCAGGTCTGGCCGGAGTTGGAGAACGCGCCCCAGACGGTGGCATCAGCCGCCGCTTCGAGGTCCGCGTCCGTGTCGACCAGCAGCGCGTCCTTGCCGCCCGCCTCGATCACGACCGGGGTCAGGGTGTTCGCGGCGGCGGCCATGATCTTCTTGCCGGTGGCCGCGGAGCCGGTGAACGCGATCTTGTCCACACCGGAGCCGACCAGCGCGGCCCCGGTCTCGCCGAAGCCAGTGATCAGCTGCAGCACCGGCTGCTCGGGCACGATCTCGGCGAACGCGTCGACCAGCCACTTCCCGACGCCGGGGGTGTACTCGCTCGGCTTGAACACGACGGCGTTGCCCGCGGCCAGCGCGTACGCGATGGAACCGAGCGGAGTGAACACCGGGTAGTTCCAAGGCCCGATCACGCCGACGACGCCGAGCGGGAGGTACTCGACGGTCGCGGCCTGGTTGGCCATCAGGAGGCCGGACGAACGGCGGTGCTTGCCGAGCACCTTGCGGGCGTTCTTCGCCGCCCACGCGATGTGCTCGATCGCCAGCACACTCTCGAGCTGGGCATCCGCGACCGGCTTGCCGGTTTCGTCCCGCACGACCTGGCACAGCTGCGGAAGCCGCCGGGTGAGCACGCCCTTCCAGCGCTGCAGCCGCTCCGCACGACCGGCGAAACCGAGGCCGTCCCACCAGCGCGCGGCCGCCCTTGCCCGCTCGACAGCCGCGCCAACTTGGCCGTCCGTCTGCACCCGATAAGTGCCGACGACCTCGCCAGTCGCCGGGCTGAGCGAATCGAACGTCTCGCCGGCCTGCGCCGGATTCGGCTGGACCGAGGTCATCGGCACCTCCCCGTTTCAGTGAACACCCAGATTACGATCTTGCTAGCACACTGCCAACAGTTTCCCTGGCTCCCCGAACGCAGTACCCCGCCCCCACCAGCGGTTCAGCTTCCGCGACGAGAAAAGTGAGGCAAAATTTCATCGTCGTCGCAGGAAGAATTCTCGGCTGAATCGCGATCGAACCCCCTGCGGGGAAAGACCGGCGAAAGGCACCCGGCCGATGCGTGACTGGGGGGCCACACGCATCGGCCGGGCTTCCGCCGCCCATCAATCTGCCGGAACCGAATGCTCAGCTCCCCGAGCGGAGAAAAGCGCTTTCAGCCGGCGGGCGTAAGCACAGGCTGCCCGAATCGACGCGACCTGTCACTTCCTCGCGAAGACTCGTGAATATTTCATGCCTGGCACCGCCGCTGCGAGGGAATTCAGGACACGCTTCGAATCGGCAGCACACAAGCCGCGGCGGCCAATCCAGTGACCGCGGAGGCTAGGAACAACGAAGGGAAACCGCCCGGTGAAGTGATGAGGACCCCGCCGATAGCGGCGGCGGCGATCGACGGCAGCGCGCTCGCGAGCTGCAGCACACCGAGATCCTTGCCGCGATCTTCCGACCGGGGCAGCACCTGCGTCACCAGGGCCTGGTCGACAGACAGATAAGCGCCGTAGCCGATTCCGAGAAGCGACGCGCCCAGGATGGCAGCAGACATGGTCGGCACGAAGGCGAGGACCAGCGCGGCCGCGCCCTGGATGGCCGAAGACCACACGACCACCCGTTTGCGCTTTCCGCTGCGGTCCGAAGAGCGCCCCACTGGGATCGCGACAACGACAATGCTGGCCGTGTAACACACCATCAGGATCAAAGTGCCGAAGTCGGGGTCGACGTGCACCGCGTCTTTCAGGTACTGGTAAAGGAAAATCTGCGCGAGCGCGTTCGACAGATTGATCAGCGACCGTTGCCCGCACGCCCAAGCGAAGTCCGGGCTGCGCAGCGGCGCGAAGATGCCGACGGCGATCGCACGGAGCGCCAGCGGAGGACGTTCCGCTCTCCGCAACGGTGTCCCGCGGACGCGGAGCCCGAACGGGAGCACGCACAGCAACAGCAGCAGGGCCAATCCAACGTAGGCATCGAGGATTCCGGTGAACAGGAAGGTCACCACGGCGACCCCGAGCAGCGGCCCGACCGCGGTTCCCACC
The DNA here is from genome assembly GCF_014174495.1 of Amycolatopsis echigonensis. Classification (GTDB taxonomy): domain Bacteria; phylum Actinomycetota; class Actinomycetes; order Mycobacteriales; family Pseudonocardiaceae; genus Amycolatopsis; species Amycolatopsis echigonensis. Next base: position 89,068 of record NZ_JACJHR010000004.1, on the reverse strand, counting down.
GCGAAGTAGCCGGAAACCCGGCCCCGCTGGTTGACCGGCACGTCGTCGGGCACCGCCGCGGACAACGCGACCATGACCGCGGAGGAGCCCGCCGTGAAGAGGGCCCACCCGACGACAACGCCCACGATGCCGTGTTGCAAGCCCTGGAAAACGAACGCGACGGCGGACAGCACGGCGCCGTAAAGGATCCACACCTGCCTGCGCCCGGTGCGGTGCAGGGTGCGGTCGGACAATGCCCCGACCAGAATCGAAGCGACCACGGTCACCACCGCGGCGCAGGCGTTGGCCCAGCTCTGCGCGACCACCGCGGCGTTTCCCTCGCCCGCGATCGCGTTGGTCTGCCGCGGCAGCAAGACCTGCTGAGTGCCGTAGTTGGCCAGGAACAGTCCCAGATTCGCGAACGACCAGCAGACCGTCCACACGCGACTGACCGGGCGTACCGGTTCGTCCAAAGCGGACCGGCCGCCTGCCGCTGCCACGCCCGCGGTCACGCCGGCCCCAGGGTCACGTTCGCCACCACCGGAAAGTGGTCGCTCGCGGGACGGCGAGGCCGTAACGGGACCGTACAGGTGGTGATGCGCGGGACCGGCCGCAGGCCGTTCTCGTTGATCGACCCCACGTAATCCAGCACATTGCGGTACCCCGGCTGGGAACGCGCCACGAAGCGGTTGTTTGCGCTGTCGAACGTGTGCTCGTGCATGTCGCCGTCCGGTTCCAGGCGGCCGCCGACCGCATCGGCCGCGTCGTCCAGGTCTTGGCCGCGATCACCGGGAACACCGCGCGCGTCCGCCGCGTAGTACTCGACGTTCAGATCCCCGACCAGCAGAACGGGCGCCTCCGGCGGTGCCGTCCTCGCGACGAACTCGCGCAGCTCTTTCAGCTGTTCCAACCGCACCGCACGGGTCGCGGACACCGGCGTCGGCGGCTCGTCGGCCTGCAAATGGGTCGCGGCCAGCCATACCCGGCCGTCCGGGGTGTCCAGCTCCACCAGCGCAACTCCCTTCGCGGACAACGCGTCCTGAGTTTTCCGCTGGACCGCGCTGTAAAGATGCTGGCCGCACCACCGGAACGGATACCGGCTCAGCACCCGGACTCCGCCGCCCACCAGTGTTCGCACCGGCGAGACCCGGGGCACTTCCCCGTCCCAGCCGCGCCGGCCCCGCAGCGCGCCGATCTGGGGCGACGCGTGATAACCGCGCCGCTTCAGCCGCGAGACCAGCCGCCCGGCGGCCGACAGCGCGAACGCCTCGTTCAGCACGATGACGTCCGGATCGACGGCACGCACGGCGTCGACGGCCCAGCCCGCCCGGCGCCAGCCACGAGGCGAAGCCGAAATGAAAGGGAGCTGCAACACGTTGAATGTCAGTAGACGAAGCATGGAATGCACGCCTCCTGCCTGGCTCGAAGGGCGGCCCCACACTGGGCCGCAGAACCACACCGTAGATAGAATGTGAATTTGATTCAAGTTTTTCGCCGCGCGATACCCCTGTGGGTGAGCACCGCGTGTGTTCGCTGTCAAACGCCCGGCTCGCGCTCATTCGTCAGCCGGCACGTCCTCCGGCACCGGGCTGTTCGACGGCAGCGTCACGCGAAGCAGGAAACGGTCGCCGACGCTTTCCGCACCGTAGGTTCCGCCGATCCGCTCGACCCGCTCGGCGATGCCGGCCAACCCGTGTCCCGGCACCACCGATTCCGTGGAGAGCAGGCCGTCGTTGCCGATCAGGAACTCGAACCGGTCTTCGATCCGGACCAGCTCCAGCGTGCAGTTCACCGGCTGGCTGTGGCGCAGGATGTTCGTCACGGCTTCCCGGACCACCCAGGCCAGGGTCTCGGCGGCGGCACCCTCGGGCTGTTCGCCGATCCTGATCTGGCAGACCGCTCCGCGCGACTCCAGCAAGTCGATCGCCGCGGCGAGTTCGGCGTCCAAATCGGCGACCAGGGTGCCGTGCGCGATGCTGCGCATCTCCTGCAGGGTTTGCCGGGCCAGGAGATGCGCGGCCCGGCTTTCCCGTTCGGACTGCCTGCGGTCCCCCTCCGCCAGCCGCTCCGCGAGTTCCGTGCGCAGCATGATCGACACGAGATTGTGGCCGAGGCGGTCGTGCAGTTCCCGGGAAATCCGGGTGCGCTCCTGGTGCACGGTCAGCCGCGCGATCTCGGCATTCGCCGCGGCCAGCTCGACCGTTCGGAGAGCAAGCCAGGACGTGGCCCGCACGGCGACCGCACCGACGATCCCGACGACAGCTCCCTGCGCGATCGAGGCGTCGTCCGGCATCGACGATTCAGGCATCGGCCACAACCAGAACGTTGCGAGCGCGATGAGACCGATGCCGCAACATACTGCCCAGACCCACTCGTTGCGGACCAGAATGAGCAAGAGCGCCCCGACCATGGAGATCGAGCCCGCTGGACTCAGCACATCGTGGAAGGCGGTCGCGACGACGATTGTGATCAGCGTGCTCGGCACGGTCAGCGGCCACGTTTCCCGGAACGGCACCCCTGCCGCGCGGAACACCAGCCCGTGCAGGCAGATCAGCGTCTGCAGCAAAGTCAGCACGGCATACCAGGCGGACAGCTGAAGGTCGGCGGTGTCCACAAGGATCTTCCCCGTGCCCGGCGTGACGACTCCACCGACGACGACGCCGACAATCCCGGCCGCGGCGAGCAGAAACGCCCGGCCGCCGATGCGAATGGTCCGCCAGTAACGAGCCTTGCCCAGCACCGGCCACAGGAAACGGCCCACCTCGTGCCCTGCCCCTCGCCAGACCTGCCCTTACCGGAGCGCAATGCTAACCGCGCCGCGGGCGTCCCACAGAATCGGATCATCCGTTCGGGTGGCAGGAACCGGCTGGAGACACGCCGCTCGGCAACGCTAACCAGCCGCGCATGAGCGAATACCAGGACACCGCCGCCCCGCTACTTCGTCAGAAACGAGAAGTTCCAGAGGTTGTCCACGAACACCTGTGCGTCGGGCTTGTCGTTCTGTGCCTTGGTGCGCATGAAGACAGTGCCGAGCCGATCGGACAGCGGGGTTTTCTGCCACTGCGGGCCGATCCAGTAGTTCAGGTAATAGCCCGGCCCGGCCACCGCGCCGTTGGCCGACCAGAAGCCGTTGCGCGGGTCGCGCACGTAATCGAGGACGGAGGTCGAAGCCCCGCCGGTCCACGCCGACCCCGCGTCGTCCGAACCGGACAGCATGACCGCGAGCTGCAGGTTCCGGCTCCGCAGCCATTCCGGGCTGAGACTGCCGGCGGACGACTCCCGGCTCGCGAGACCACCGAGGTCGATCGTGGACCGGTCGGCCTCGTACGGCAGCACTCCGGAGTCGCCGATCGCGATCGCACCGTCGGGCAACTTGGTCTCGCGGATCGTCTCGCCGACTTCCTGATGCGCCATGATCCGGTACCGATACGCAAGCAGGTTCGTCGTCTCCGCAGAATTCCCGAAACCGAGCACCGCGGCCAGCCCGATCGCCCCTAACAGGGCAGCCCCGGCGATCTTCCGGACACCGCCGGCGTACAGGGCGATCGCCACGATGCCCGCTCCCACCCAGACATCCGTCGTCAGGTTTCCCGGATCCCAGACCACCCCGGTGCAGGCCGCGACGGCGACCGCGATCAGCGCCAGGAGTGCGGACCGGTCCAGCTCGCGCGGACCGGAGAGGCGAATCCGCCGGCTCAGCACGACCAGCACCACCGGGAACAGCAGCTGCCAGTAGAAGCGGTGCCCGGGGTCCATCACCAGCATCGACTGCCGGTAGAGACCGAGAACGACGGCGGCCGAGGTCACCGCGAGCAGTACCGGCACCGCGTCCCGAAGCAGATCCGGGCGCGCCAGAATCGACGTCTTGGTGCTCCTCCGGTAAAGCGCGACCCCCATTGCCAGACCCAGCACGATCGGCAGCAGGATCGGCCCCACCACGGGCATCGCGTCCAGGATCTTCGTCGGCAGCGGAATGTCGCCTGCGACCTTCTTGTAATAGGGATTCGGGAAGAACGACCCGAAATACCACCATCGGGCACACCAGTAAACCGCCCAGCCGGCCAGCACCGCGATCGCGCCGCGCAGGTTTCCCCGGCTCCGGTCGATCAGCAGCGACCAGCCGATCGCGACCGCGGCCAGCACGATTCCCTCCGGCCGGCTCAGCGCGACCGCGGCGGCGACCGCGAAACCGGTGCGGCCCAGCCCTCCCCGCCGGTAGACGATCGCGTACAGCCAGCCGATCAGCAGTGCGAAAGAGGCGGTCTCCAGGCCCATGAACAATTGGAGAAAGAAGATCGGGCTGGCCAAGGCGACCGCGAGCAGCACGAACTCCTGGACCCGCGGCAATCCGGCCCGGCGGACCACCACGACGTAGCCCACCGCGAGCGCGACCGACACGATCTTGAAGAACAGTTCGGCGGACATGCCCAGCAATGCCGGGATGATCGACAGGAACGCGTAGAGCGGATTGCTGTACCCCTCGACCGGCGGGCCGTCGGCGTTCCAGCCCCAGACCCCGTGCTCGACCAGGTTTTCCCCGTACCGCCAGGTGATGAACGAATCGTCGATCGTCACCCGGAAGAACAGGAACGCCAGGACCAGCGCCACCAGGCCGAGCATCGCATAGCCCAGCCGCCACAAGCCCATTCCCCGGGAGGTGCCGTCCTCCGCCGGGGCTTCCGGTGCGGGTTCTGCTTCGCCGTCCTGCTCAGCCGCGTCCTGCGGATGCTCCCGCCACGCGCGCAACGCCTCCGGGGCGCCGGCCCCCGTCACCGACTCCTGGTCGGCGGGTACGAACTCGGTGACTCCGTCCAGCCGGATGACGGCGATCTTCCGGTTCAGCGCGTCGCCGACCGCGAGCAACCTGGCGCCCGGCCCGCATTCGCGGAACGCCGTCCAAGCCGCGATCGGCTGGCCGAACACCTGCGGGGCTTCCCCGTCGTCGCCGTACACCGCGAAAGCGGCCGCCGGATTGTCCGGCGCGAGCGCGAAGAACTCGGTCAGCCGATCGGAATCGCCGACACTCGCCCAGCTGTCGGCCAACTCGGCCATCAGATCCCCGCTGACCACTGCCGTGGCGGCGGACGAGGACGGCGCGGGACCGGAGGACTCCGGCTGTTCGGGGGCGCCGGTCCGGCCGGACGCCGGATTGCCCGTTGCGGACATGTTTTTCTCCAGGGACTTTCCAAACGGAGGCCGGTCGGAAAGTCCGGCCGGAACGAAGCACAATTGAGCGATGTGGCCGCAACCACGGCAGACTCCCGACCACGGTTACGGCCACATCGGCGGAACTTCAGGCGACCGGGGAAATCTCCCCGGCGAGGCTCGTTACTGAGCCACGGTCACCTTCAGCGGAGCGGTGTATCCGTCCACCGTCGCAGTGCCATTGGTCTTCTCGCCCGGGGTCGCACCCTCAGCCGTGGTGGCGACCGCCGTGACCTTGAACTCGACCGTCTTGGAGTTCTCCAGGTCCTTGGCAGCCGGCAGCGGCACCGTCAGAGTTTTGCCGCCATCACCGACCTCCGCGATTTCTCCGAGCCATTCCCCTTTGCCCTTGAGCGGGTTGTGGGCAGCGTCAAAGGTCTGGTAAGACGCCTTTTTGATGAAGGCCACCCCGTCCGGAGCCGTCAACACCAGTTTCTTGCCCGCGATCTTGGTGAAGTCGCCGTCCCTCGGCACGAAGCTCACGTTCACCACGCCTTCCTTGCCCAGCTGCACCGTCGACGGGTCGCTCTGGAACAGTTCCGGCTTCTCGGCGACGACGTTCTTCGGGTCCGAGGCCTTGCCCTCGCCGCTGCCGTCCTTCGGCTTCGCGACGACCTTGATCTGCGTGGCGCCGCCGAGGTCCGAAGGCAGCTTGATCTTGACCTGACCGTTGGCGATCGTCACCGGACCGGCGAGCACCTTGCCGTTCTGGTCGACCGCGCTCACCTGATTGCCGTCGGTCCCGGTCACCGTCAGTTCGTCGCCCGCCTTCACGTCGCCGGTCGGCGAGGTGATCACGGGCTTGTCGACTACCGGCTTCGGCTCGTCAGCCGACTTGATGTTGACGAACAGCGACCGCGACTTGGCGGGCTTGCCGCCGTTGTCGGATTCGGAGGTGGCCACGATCTGGTGCCCCGAGCCCGCCTTCAGGTCATCCGGCAACTTGATCTTGAAGTAGCCGTTGGCATCGGCCTTCACGTTGGGATTCTCCCGCGGCGCGCCGTCCACTTCCAACCGGATCGTGGTACCCGGGTCGGCCTTCCCGGTCAGCTCGCCGCCCTCGTTGACTTCCACGCTCGCAGCCGAGGTCGACCACTGCGGGGCGTTCGGCGAGTCCGGCTGCTTGACCGGCAAGACCGCGACACCTGTCTGGGTCGTGTTGAAGATGAACATGTTGCTCAGCGCGACATTGCCGCCGACGTTGATGTCCGTCGCCTGCTTCTTCTTGACGGTGAACTCGCAAGTGGCGCGAACCCTCGACTGGAAGAATTTCGAAATGGCGTTGTCGTTGCCGCCGGTCGGCAGCGCCGCCGCCTTGGACAGCAGGTTCCGGATCTGGGCGACCAGCCCGCCGAGGTCGACCGGCTCGTAGTTGGTGCCCCCCTCCGCCTTGCCCATGGCCGTCTTGCCGTCGCGGTCGCCGTATTCTTCGCACTTCACGCCGTCCAGAGTCAGGCTGGGCGTCTGAGAAGCGAAGATCTTCACCACGTCCTGAAGGCCGTCGACATTCCCGTTGGCCTTGTCGGTCTGGAACTGGCTCCAGATGTTCCACAGATCCCACTCGACCGCGACGGTAGCTTTTTCGCCCGGCACCGCGTAACCGCCCGGGGCGTTCGTGGTGATGTGCATCCGGGCCGGCACGTTGTTGAAAGGAGTCAGTTCCGCCCAGCCGTCCGGGCCGCGGCCTGCCGCCGAGGCGACATTCGGCACGATCGCCCCGCCGATCGTCGCGGCGCTCAGCGCAGCGAGGACGGCCGCGCGAGCGACAGTTTTCATTCCCCTGCGCTTCCGTTCTTTATTCGTCATAGGTATATCCCACCCGTAATCTCGGAACCCCCACTCCGCGGGGGATTGCAATAAGCCTGACCAGGCCCGCCGTTCCCGACAAGCAAAACCGGAAATCGCCACTCACTTGGGGTGTACCAGAATCACCGTGCCGGCTGTGAAGCTTTCACGTCGCCCCTGGTCCGGATCCGGTTTTCGGCGAAACCGCGAAGCGCGTTTCCGGTCGCCTCGCCGTGACCCGCCGGAGCCAGTCAGGCTGCCAGCGGCCAGGAATCCGTCCGACTCTCCCCGGCCGCCAACCCGCTCTGCCACGACTATATCCGCACAGATCTGCCGGCCGCTGGCCGCATCGCGGGCTCGTCGGCGCCCGCCGCCGCGGGGTCCGCCTGGCAAGCGCCAATACCCTTGAGACGGCCGAACCCGGCTCCGCGGACCAGCGAACGCCCCGACCGGGCCGTCCACCGCCGCGCAGAAGGAGAAGAGGCCGGGATTCACTCCGCTTCGGACTCCTGAGAGATCGCCCGCCGGCCGTTAGTACAACTATTCACCGGCATTCCGTGAAATTTTTCATCTTCCCCTGAAATTGACAGCGCACATACGCGTGTTACCCAACGGTGACAGAATCCGAACGCGCTCGTCGAAGTGGAAACGGAGCATTATCGGCATGAGCTTTTCGTCGCAGACGGCCGGTATCCGGGACAACGGTCTCGGCCTCGTCGCGCAACTGGGCCGGGTCCACCTCGTCGGGTGCGGCGGCGTCGGCATGGCCAGCCTCGCCGAGGCATTGAGCTTGCGCGGCTTGCGGGTGAGCGGCAGCGAGATCGAAGACCGGCCTGAGCTCGCGCGGCTGCGTGCGGCCGGATGCACGATCTACACCAGCCACCGCGAGAGCAATCTCCACAGCGTCGACACCGTCGTCTATTCCACCGCGGTTCCGCCGGACAACGTCGAGTTGCGCGCGGCCGCGAAGCGGGGCATCCGGGTGCTGCATCGTTCGGTCGCGCTCGCGACGCTGTTGCAGGCACGGTTTTCGGTGGCCGTCGCGGGCACGCACGGCAAGACCTCGACCGCCGCGATGCTGGTCAGCGCGCTGTCCGCGGCGGGAGCCGTTCCGGAGTACGTGATCGGCGGCCGGCTCGCCAACCAGTCGGGCGCGGGCGCCGGCGAAACGTCCACCATCGTCGTCGAGGCGGACGAGAGCGACGGGTCTTTCCTGACCTATCAGCCCGACGCCGTCGTCATCACCAACATCGACACCGACCACCTCGACCTCTACCACGATATCGACGCACTGACCCGCGCGTTCTCCAGATTCGCCGAGCAAGTCGGCGAAAGCGGTTTCGTCGTCATGCCGGAAGACGACCGCTATTGCCGTCGGGTGGCCCGAGACCTTCGGGCGAAAGGCATCCGGGTTCGCACGTTCGGCGACGGGCCTGCCGCCGATCTGCCGGTGCGCGTCGACGCCGAACTTCCCGGCTCCGTGCGCTTCACCGCGCGATTGTCCGATCAGGACGAAGAAGTGCTCACGGTGCCGGTCCCGGGACGGCACATGGCGTTCAACGCCGCCGCCGCGTTGCTGACCGCCCTCGAATTGGGGGCCTCCCCCGTGGGCGCCGGGCTCGGGATCGCGCAGTACCCGGGAGTCGCCAGGCGGTTCGAGTTCAAGGGCGCGCCGCGCGGCATCCGGGTCTACGACGACTATGCGTGCCACCACACTTCCATCCGGGCTTCGCTGACCGCGCTGCGGCACACCGCGGAGGGCGGCCGGCTCATCGCGGTGGTCGAGCCGTGCCGGCAGTACCGCATGGATCAATTCCAGACCGAGATCGCCGACGCGCTCTCCGTCGCCGATCGCGTCGTCGTGCTTCCGGTCTTCGACTCCGACGACTCCTTCGACCACGCCGCGCCTTCGGAGGCCTTGACGTCGTTGGTGAACCTGCCAGACCACGACAAATTCCTGGCGCGCACTCCGGACGCCGCGGCTCGCGCGGTCGATGCCTTCGCGCGACCCGGCGACTTGGTGGTCACGCTGGGAGCCCCGGGCGTGGCGCGCGTCGCCGAACAGATCGTCCAGACCCTCGAACACACCCGCTGACCGAGAAAGGCCGGAAGATGAAATTTGCCAGCTACATCCGCGAATCGGCCATCGCGAGGACGGACGCCCGCCGTCGCGTTTGCAGCGCCTCGAGCATCCGCACGCTGGCGCGAGAAAGCCAGCCCACCCGGAACTTCCGGCGCGTCTGCCAGTCCTGCCGGCTCTCGGCGGTCTGCGAAGTCAGGTCCGCCGGCCAGGCACGGACCGCGGTGGCGCGCGGCTGTCCCGCGCTCAGCGTGCGCACCTGGCAGGATCATGACCTCGACCTGTTCGCGGAGCTGGCGGACGTCTGCCTGGCGACGAGCGTTCCGACGCTTCAGCGCGATCTGATCGCGTCCGAGTACCAGGTATGGGAAGCCCGTGCTTTCGGCGCGGACGCCGTCACCTTGCTTCCAGCGCTGGCCGGGCCCGCCGAGCTGGCGCGGCTCGCGGCACTCGCCGACGAACTGGGAATGACCGCGGTTTTCGAGGTCTACGACAAAGAAGACGCGGAAGTCGCTTTCGATCTCGGCGCACAGGTGACCGTGGCGGCGGGTTCCGACCTCGCCACGTTGCGAAGCATCCGGGACAGCCTTCCGCCGACTCTGCTCGTGCTCGCCGAAGCGGGCGGCAACATGGCGCTGATCGGCGGGGAACTCCTGCAGGTGACCGGCGAGGCGGCATGACCTCCCTCGAACCCGCTCGCTCCGCGGCGCAGGCGCCCCCGGCGACCGGAATCACCGTCTATGACTGCGAACCTGCCGAGGCCGAGCTGGTCCGGCGGCTGGCCCGTCGTCTCGGCGTGGAGCCGGTCGTGACGACAGCCGCCGTGTCCGAAGCGAGCGCCGAGCTGGCTGCCGGAACCCGGTGCGTCAGCGTCGGCCACAAGACCCCGATCGACAATGCCGCGCTGCTCGCACTCAGCCGGGTCGGCGTCCGGTACCTCTCCACGCGAAGCATCGGCTGCAACCATCTCGACCCGGCGTACGCGAAAAGCGTCGGCATCACCGTGGAGAACGTGGCCTACTCGCCCGACAGCGTGGCCGACTACACCGTGTTGCTGATGCTGATGGCGGTGCGCGGCATGAAATCCGTCGTCCGCCGGACGGACGCGCACGACTACCGGCTGAACGAAGCACCGGGCAAAGAACTGCGCGACCTGACCGTAGGCGTGATCGGCACCGGGCGCATCGGCGCGGCGGTCATCGAGCGTCTGCGCGGCTTCTGCTGCCGGATTCTGGCCCACGACGTCCGCGCCGCCGCATGCGCTGATTACGTTCCGCTCGACGTGCTGGTGCGCGAGTCCGACATCGTCACTCTGCACACTCCGTTGACCGCGGACACGCGCTGGATCCTGCACCACGGCCAGATCGAGCAGATGAAACCCGGCGCGTTCGTGATCAACACCGGACGCGGGCCGCTGCTGGACACCGATGCCCTGCTTTTCGCGCTGGAGAGCGGGCGGCTGGGCGGCGCGGCGCTGGACGTCCTCGAAGGCGAGGAAGGCACGTTCTACGCCGACTGCCGCGACAAGCTGATCGAAAGCACCGCGCTGACGCGGTTGCAGCGGCTGCCGAACGTACTGATCAGTCCGCACACCGCCTACTACACCGACCACGCGCTGAGCGACGCGGTGGAAGACAGCCTCCGCAACTGCCGGAACTTCGAAAACGGGACGCACCATGAATAGAATCCGGCTCGGCATCGTCTTCGGCGGGATGTCCGAAGAGCACCCGGTCTCGGTCAAGTCCGCGCAGGAGATCGCGAAACACCTTGACCCCGCGAAGTACGAACCGCACTGGGTCGGGATCACCAAAAGCGGCGCGTGGAAGCTGTGCGACGGCCCCGGCGACGGCTGGGAAGACCGTCCCTGCCCGTCCGCGATGCTCTCGCCGGACCGCGGCGTGGGCGGACTGCTCTTGCTGGACCAGGGACGGTACGAGGTGGTCGGCCTTGACGTGGTGCTGCCCGTGCTGCACGGCAGGTTCGGCGAGGACGGCGCGACGCAGGGCCTGCTGGAACTCTCCGGCATCCCCTACGCGGGCTGCGACGTGCCCAGTTCCGCGCTGTGCATGGACAAATCCCTCGCCTACCTCGCCGTCTCCGCCGCGGGCATCGCCACGCCGAACTTCTGGACCGTGGGGACCGGCGTCGATCCGGGACGGTTCAGCTATCCGGTCTTCGTGAAGCCCGCCCGGTCGGGTTCGTCGTTCGGGGTCAGCAAGGTCTCCCGCGCCGAGGACCTGCCGGACGCGGTGGCCGCCGCGGCGGAGTTCGACGAGAAGGTGCTGATCGAGGAACCGGTCGAGGGCAGTGAGATCGGCTGCGCGGTGCTGGGCAACGGATCGGAGCTGATCGTCGGCGAACCGGACCAGATCCGCCTGTCGCACGGTTTCTTCAAAATCCACCAGGAGGACAGCCCGGAAAGCGGCTCCGAAAACTCGACCGTCATCGTCCCGGCCGACATCCCGGCCGTACTGCGCGCACACGTCCGGCAGACCGCGCGGGAAATCTATCGCGCGCTGGGCTGCAAAGGCCTCGCCCGGGTCGACATGTTCCTCAAGGACGATGGAACAGTGGCGCTGAACGAGGTGAACACCTTCCCCGGCATGACCTCCTACAGCCGTTATCCCCGGATGATGGCGGCTTCCGGACTGCCGTTCCCGGCCATGCTGGACCGGATCGTCGCGCTCGCGTTGTCCGGGGAGGCGCGGTGAAAGACGGTTTCGGCTACGTGGACGAGGCCGTGCCCGGGATCCGCTGGGACGCCAAGTACGCCACCTGGGACAATTTCACCGGAAGGCCGGTCGACGGGTACCCGGCGAATCGGATCGTCGGGACACAGGAGTTGTGCACGGCGCTGCGAAACGCACAGGACCGGGCCGCGTCGCTCGGGTACGGCCTGCTGCTGTGGGACGGATACCGGCCCCAGCGCGCGGTGGAATGCTTCGCCCGATGGACCGGACAGCCCGAGGACGGGCGGAAAAAAGCACAGCACTACCCCAATATCGAGCGGGCGGAAATGTTCGAGCGCGGATACGTGGCCCGCAAGTCCGGGCACAGCAGGGGAAGCACTGTCGATCTGACTCTGTATTGCCTCAGTACCGGCGAACTGGCCGCCATGGGCGGGCACCACGACCTGATGGACGCCGTCTCGCACCACAGCGCACCGGGAATCACCTCAGCCGAGGCGGACAACCGGTGGCTGCTCCGGTCGGTCATGGAATCCTGCGGGTTCGCCGCATACGATGCCGAGTGGTGGCACTACACACTGAAGGACGAACCGTATCCGGACACCTACTTTGATTTCGTTGTCGCCTAGAATCGTCGTCGCGGGCGGCCATTCGGCCGGGCACATCGAACCCGCGATGAACCTGGCGGACGCGGTGCGCCGCCTGAATCCCAGCGCCAAGATCACCGCCCTCGGCACCGTACGGGGCTTGGACACGACCCTGATCCCGGCCCGCGGCTACCCGCTCGAACTCATCCCGCCGGTGCCGTTGCCGCGCGCGGTGAACCGGGCACTGGTGCGCATGCCCGGGCTGCTGCGCGACGCGGTCCGCACCGCGGGAGAAGTCCTGGACCGCACCAGGGCCGAGGTCGTGGTGAGCTTCGGGGGTTACGTGGCCGCGCCGGCCGTCCTCGCCGCCCGGCGAAGACGAATACCGATCGTCGTCCACGAAGCGAACGTCCGGCCCGGCGTCGCCAATCGGCTCGCCGCCCGGATGACGACCCGCGTCTTCACCGCGTCGGCCGAAGTCCGGCTCGCCAACGCCACCGCGATCGGAATCCCGCTGCGCCGCTCGATCACCGGGCTCGACCGCGCCGCATCGCGAGCCAAGGCCCGCTGGCAATTCGGCTTGCGCGCCAAGGGACCGGTGCTGCTGGTCACCGGCGGCTCGCAAGGAGCGCGCACGATCAACGCGGCGATCTCCGGCTCCGCCGCGATACTGCGGGCCGCCAACGTGCAGGTGTTGCACATCAGCGGACCGGGCCACAAGGTCACGGCGCCCGAAAGCGACCCGCCGTACGTGGTCCTCCCCTACGTCGACGAAATGCGCTACGCCTACGCGGCAGCCGACTTCGCCGTCTGCCGTTCGGGCGCGATGACGTGCGCCGAATTGGCCGCTGTCGGACTGCCCGCCGTTTACGTCCCGCTGCCTGAACGCGGCGGCGAGCAACGGCTCAACGCCGAACCAGCGGTAGCGGCGGGCGCGGCTCTGCTGGTCGACGACGCCGAGTTTTCCCCGGCGTGGATCGAAAAGTCACTGCTGCCGGTGCTCACCGACCCGGGTCAGATCGCGGCGATGTCCAGCCGCGCGTCGGCGTCCGGAGCATCGGACGCCGACGTGGTCCTGGCACGGCACGTGCTCGACGCGATCGCCGAGAGGCGCCGATTCAGCGGTTAAGGAAATATTCATGCGCTAATCAGGAATTTCCGCACATCTCATGCGCCGGGTGTCGCTTCGCCTACCAATCGCCGCGCATTTTCGGCTAAAGTCGTCTCGCACTCGCCCGAATTCCCAGGAAAACCACGGATCTGCCCGCTGCCGCGATTCTCGCCTGGCGCGAATCGCGGCACGTTGGAAGGACAACCTGATGGCTTCGGTCCCCCTGCTCGCGCAGAAGACGCAGAACGGCCGGACGCGCCGATCAGAGGAGACAGCGTTCACCCTGTGCTCGGCCGACCAAGACGTCCTTTTCCAGCTCGGAGTCAAGGCGGTGGTCGACCGGTCGCGCCGACTCAGCTGGATCGGCGCGATCAACGACGGGAACCGCGCGCTGACGCTCAGCAGCCGGATGCGGCCCGACATCCTGCTTCTGGACGCCCGGCTCGACGTCGGCGGCAACCTCATCCGGACCGTGACCTCGAGCCCCGCTGTGGAGACCGTAATCGTCCTGGTCAGTGCCGCGGAACTCACTCCAGAGCGGGTCGGCAAATTCGCCGAATACGGTGCCGTCTGCCTGCTCGACCGGGCAGTCGGCCCGGTCAAGCTCGCCGAACGGATCGTGCAGTACCACCTCTGGGGAAGCTCCGCCGAATTCCGTCCGGGAACGCCGGAGCCGCGCGTCCCGAGGGCCCGCCGCCGCAACAGCGACGAACTCACCCTGCGCGAAATGCAGATTCTCGGCTTCATCAGCATCGGGCTGACGAACGCCGAGATCGCGGATGCGCAGTCGGTATCCGCGGAGACCGTGCGCAGCCACGTCAAGAACGTGTACCGGAAGCTGGGTGCCCGCAACCGCGCGCACGCGGTCGCGATCGGCCACCTGGAGAACTTGATCGGCCCCCAGGCGGCACAACCGGCGCCCGCGCAATCCGCCGCCCGGTGACCGACACCGGCCAAACCGCACAATCCATCGGTTGAAGAGGAGAACTGAACCATGGCGGAGCAGACCGAACGGCAAGGCCCGGTTTTTGTCGGCGCGGACCCGGAGGCGCTTACCCGTGCCCGTGACTATCTGGAAGCCAAGGGCATCGCACTGACCTCGATCAGCAGGCCGGTGAGCCCGCTGCAGGTTTTCGTCCGTACCACGGCGATCGACGAAGCGCGGGCGCGGACGGGCGTCATCTCCGACTCCTCTCTGCTTCAGCTGCGCATGATCGCCGGAGGGATGACCAACGCCGAAATCGGCAACCGGCTCGGCAGGTCCGAGAACACCGTCAAGGCAAGCTTGAAAGCGCTGTTCAGAGCGATCGGAGCGCGCGATCGCGCCCATGCGGTGCTGATCGGATGCCGAGCGGGACTGATCTGAAGCCGAACCAGCGCTCCTTCGGCGACGAGGCAACGGTGCCAGAAATAGCCGACGGCACGGGATTCCCGGCAAGCGTCCGCCAAATCCAGGTGGCGTGCGCGCGTGTGACGTCCTGTCCAAGCGCTGAGATCAGGTACGCGTCGGGCACCGAAGGCACCGCCGAAACCGACAGGCGTCGCGTCTCCACGGGTCGTGCGCGGGCGTCACCGGTGCGCGATCAGTCCAAGACCGGGCTCGTCGTCATGAACCAGTCGTCCAGCAAGGGATACAGGCCGAACCACAGTCCGGCGCAGGCCGCGGCGAACAGCACCGCGAGCAGCACTGCCCGCACCCAGGCCGGGCCGGGCAGGATCCGCCAGAGGCTCGCGATCATCGTGCTCCCTCCGAATCCGCTTTCGCCGCGCTGCCGACCAGGTGCGCGTCGATGATCAGCCGTTCGTAGTTGTCCCACTTGGGATTGCAGGTCGTCAGGGTCAGCCGGGCTTCCGTCGGGGTCTGTCCCGGCTTCCCGGGAACGGGCAGGAGCACTCCGACGTCGTCCGGGCGGACGATCCGGTTCGCGTCGACCTCGTAGACGTAGCGGCGGGTCCGGTCCTCCACCGTGATCTGGTCCCCTGGCTTGATCGTGTCAAGATCCCAGAACATGCCGCGCACCCGATGTCCGGCCACCGCGAAGTTCCCGATCTGGCCGGGCGGCGCCGTCCCGGCGTAGTGCCCCGGCGCGTGCCGGAGGTCCTTCGACCTGGTTCCCTCGACGACCGTCCACTCCAGACCCAGTCGCGGTATCGCGAGGACCGAGGCCGGGGTGCCGTCGGCCGGGGGCTCGGCGACCGCCCGCGGTGCGCCGCGGACAGTGGGATCGCTGTCCCACAAGGCCTTGCGCTCCTGGTCGAGCTGGCCCTGCGCGGCGTTCAGTTCGCCCACAGTGCCCCACATCTCATACCCGAGGAAGCCGAGCATCACCAGCCCGAGAATGAGGACCGTCTCCCCGGCGATCCCGAAAATCCGCCACCGCAGGCTGGCGCGCGGCTTCCGGGGGCGGGTGCCCGCCGGCCGTTGTTCCGCCTCCTCCGCGAGGCGCTGCGCCGTCATGCCGCGCCGGGGCCGGCGGCCAGCACCCGGGCGGGATCGGCGATCCGGCCGCGGATCGCGTCCATGGTCAGCCAGGCGGCATCGCCGGAGCCGAACGGATTCCCCGTTCCGGGGCCGGTTTCCCGCCCGCTCAGCACCGCGCGTGCGGCGGTCACGACCTCGGAGAAGTCGGTGCCGACCAGCCGCGCCCAGCCCGCGTCGACCGCCTCCCGGCGCTCCGTCGTGTCGCGTGCCACCAGCACCGGAACCCCGAAGGTCGGCGCCTCTTCCTGGATGCCGCCGGAGTCGGTGATCACCAGTGAGGACCTCGACAGCGCCCAGATCAGGTCCGGGTAGTCCAGCGGCTCGGTCACCGTCACCGCGTTGCATGTCCCCAGGATCCGATGCACGATCTGGCGCACCTTCGGATTCGGATGCGAAGGAAGCAGAAACCGCGCGCCGGGGAACTCGCGGGCGATCTGCATCACCGCGCCCAGGACTTCGCCGATGCCGCTTCGCCACGACTCCCGCCGGTGCATCGTCACCAGGATCCGCGGCCTTGGCCCGGCGAAGGCCGCGGCGACCGCGACGTTCTTGGGCGGCAGGCCCTGTCCGGCGATGTGCAGCGCCGCGTCGACGACCGTGTTCCCGGTCACGACAATCTTCTCGTCCGGCACTCCCTCCGCCCGCAACGCCGCGGCGGCCGCCGGCGTGGGCGCGAGGTGCAGGGCGGCGATGCGGGAGACCAGCTGGCGATTGGCTTCCTCGGGAAACGGCGATTCGAGATCTCCGGTGCGCAAGCCCGCCTCGACATGCACGACCGGAATGTGCCGCCAGAACGCGGCCAGCGTGCAAGCCAGGGAGGTGGCCGTGTCGCCCTGGACGACGACCGCGGCCGGGCGGCGTTCTGCCAGCACCCGGTCCGCTTCAGGCACGAGTCGCGCGAACAACTCGCTCAGCGTGCCGGTCGCCCGCGACAGGACGATCCGGTCGTCGGGCACCACCCCGAACGGGGCCAGGCCCTGGTCGACCATGTCCGGGTGCTGCCCGGTGGCGACAATCCGGGCCCGAAACCCGAATTCCCCAGCAGCGAGCGCGACGGGCGCCAGCTTGATTGCTTCCGGCCGTGTGCCGGCAAAAAGAATTAGTTCTGGATTCGTGGTCATTTCTTCCCCTCCGCGAGTGGCGGACGCCCGTATTGACGACAGGCGCCCGCCATCTTCGATCATTTGTCGGATTCCTCCGCCATCCTGCGTCGCCGCCGGGCGAACAGGACGAACATCGTCCCCAAGGCCACGAGGGCGACAGCGAGTGCGATCCACCAGCTCAGGCTGGCTCCGGTGACCGCGAGGCCGCCCGCCGTGCCCGTGCCGACGCGTCCGTGCTTGTACATCCAGATCCTTTCGGTGCGATTGTGTGACTAGTGGCTGTCGACGGGCATCCCCGGTTGCTCATGCTTCGACGGCAACCTCCTCCTGATTGAACGATTCGGCGTTCCGCCGCGTTTTGGCCCAGCCGTGCCGGCCTCGCATCATCCGATACACCGCACGCAGCGAAGTCACGTAGAACAACCCGACGTACAACGTGAAGGCCAGTCCGTAGCCGATGCCGGCGAGCAGATTCGGTCTTCCGATGCAGCGGAATTGGTAAATGATTCCCCACACCACGAACGGCCCGGTGGATATCGCGACGAAAAGAAGGAGGAGAAATACGGTTCGCATCGACGCCGCTCCCGCCAGCATCGCCGGGTCGCGGATCACCGCGCCCAGCAGCAGCGCGACCGGAACCGGGTAGACGACGGCACCGATCAGCTGGAGCCACGGCTGGATCAGGTAGTAGCTCGCCTCGATCACGCCGAGTTCGCTGAAATGCGAAGACCGCCAGATCGACGGCAGGTACCGGGCGCACTGCATCGTGCCCTGACCCCATCGGGTGCGCTGCGTGACGAATCGCCGGAGGCTGTACAGCCCTTCCTGGGACACATAGGAATCCGACGTCGCCGCGGTCCGCCAGCCGGCCATCAGCAAGTGCAGTCCGAGTTCGTAATCCTCGAGCAGCAGCCCGCGCCACGGCTGCCCGGTTCCCCGGTCGATGGTGCGCAGCGCCGACATCCTGGTGAACTGCCCGTTGCCGCCCATCGCCACCGTGCCCGCGTACGCACGCGAATGCTGCACGGCCGAAATCGCCGTGCGGAACTCCATGTCCTGCAGCTGCACCAGCTTCAGCGCCGCCCAGCGTTGCCAACGACCGCCGGCCGACGGCGGGGTGTGCCGGTTCAACATGCGCACTTCCAGCTGGACCGCTCCCACCGACGAGTCGCCGAACAGGTGGCCCGCCGCGCACACGTCCAGGCAGTCCGGAGCGAGCACGCCGTCGGCATCGACCACCCCGACGATGACCTTCTCCCAGTGCTCGTGCCTGCCCAGCCAGGTCGCGAGCTGCTGGTAGGCGGAGTTGAGCGCGTCGCCCTTCCCGGTGCGCGCGTGCGGCGGACGCCGGCTGACCAGGTGGACGAACGGATCCGGGCTTTCCCCGGAGGCGAGCGACCGGACGATCTGCGCGGTGGCGTCGCGCGAGTCGTCGTCGATGACCCACACGTGCGCGTCGGGGAATGTCCTGCGCAGCCGCCGGACGGTATCCCCGATCACCGCTTCCTCGTCCCGGCACGGAACGAAGAAGTGCCAGGAGAAGTCGGCTTGGGACCCCGCTGGTGCCCGCTTCCGGCCGAGGAACGGCACGACGATGGCGCACACATAAGCGATGAAGACGCCGCTGCTCACGAAGGTGAACACGCCGATAATTGTCGCTAGCATGTCCGGGCGAGCCTCTCCGTGACGCACCACGCGGAGCGGGGCCGGCGTTCAGCGAGCCCGGGCCCCGGGGTCACGGCGAGCACACCACCGACGATGATCCGACTGGTTTCCGGCATGACGTTCCCCGCAGCCCCTCGTGATTGCCTTGCACAACTCCGCAGAACGCAATCAATCCATTCACGCTCGGCGATTCCGAGAATTTTCTACCCAGAGTATGGACATTGCCGTCAACGCAGATCAAGAAGATCGGCGTTTTACCCCCCGCTGGGCTATAGCAGTTTTAATAGGGGACGCGTGAAACATTCACGCTGTCCGAGGTCGCGAGGCGCGGTTCAACTGCACACCTCGGCCTGAACCGCGTCCCCGATCCATCCGGCCAGTTCCGACGCCGACCGGCCGGCGAGCGCGGGGACGCCGGCCTCCCAGAAGCGAAGCGTGCGCACGCTCGCCGCGGACGCGACCGTGGCATCGCACGCCAAACCGGACCCCAGTTTCCACGACCGGAACATCGCGGCGAAGCCCGGCCCCGGCTCCGCGGGCCACTCCGGCGAGCCCGCGGCGCGAATCCAGCTCCACACGCGACGCAGCCTGGCCCTGCTTCCCAGCAATGCGTCGCCGCCGTCGACGGCTTGCCACATGGCCGGCAACAACGCCGCCAGCACACTGTTGAGCGGCTCCCCCATTTCGAACGCCAATTCGGCCGAGACCGCCCGCGAAGCCGTGACGATCGGTTGATGACCGGCCAGCGGAAGACCGAACTGGGCCATGTCCGCGCAGCTGGCGAGCAGTCGATCGTGCGCGTCCAGCCCGTCTTTCCCCGCTCGCATGCCTAGGGACACGAGCAAGCTCACGGCGGTCCTGGTTTCCGCCTCGGTCAACGGGTTGGCGTCCTCGTCCGCGACGTACCAGTCGGCCGCCCGCATGACCGACGCGGAGATCCCCTCGACAATGGCCTGCGGCGGCAGCGACGTGGTGAACGCGCTGTCGACGATGGCGATGTCCGGCGTCAGTCCCGCCCCTTCCACCAACCTGGGATGCCCCCGGAGCACTACCGACGCGAATGGCCGCACCGCCGCGGCCGCGCCGATCGTCGTCGGGACGAAAGTCCGATGCAGCTGCGCCGGCGATTCGGGCGGCAACCGGACGACCCCCCGGCGGGTGCCACGGGCGCGCACGGTCGGCAGAGTCCGCCGGTCGGCGAGATGGCGGCAGGCGAGTTTCGTCAAATCCAGCACCGAGGAGCCGCCGACCGCCACCACTCCCTCTGCCCCCGCCCTCTCCAGCGAGCCGGCCAGCTCTTCGACCTTGCCGAACGTGCAGGGCGACTGCACGAACAGCACCTGGTCGGCCTCGACGCCCAGGCGAACTCGCAGCGTCTCCACCAGAAGGAAGTTCGCCGCGGCGAACCCGGCGCTCACCACCAGCATGAGACGCGATCCCAGCGCCGCCCCGGACGGCACGGCACGCCACACGTCATCGCCCGCGTACACCCGGGTCCCGCATTCCCACCGCACCACATCGTTGGCCCGTCCCATAACCCCTTCGCCTAACTCCCGTCGCGGGTGGTGGCGCATTCCGCGTCCCGATCGCGTGCCGCATCGGGGCCGGACGGATTGCCGACCCGGCCACTGCCATCGAATTATGCCCAGATGAGCGCGACGGACCTACACACAATGGGGCACGGTTTGCGACCGAATGGCAAACCGTCGCCGCAGCAGGTCAGGCCTGAACCGATTAATGCCGTGATATTTTCACGCCATAGTAGTCAGGAATAAATGAATGGCATTGCGCCGCGGCCTGGGCAAGACCTTCGGAGCGGATCGGCGAACGCGGTCCGCGCCCGCGCTCGCTCGGGGCCGGACGGCGACGCCGTGGCCGGCTTCCCTGCGGCGGCCGTCCAACCGGCTCGCGCGCTACGGATAAGGGGTGGCCATCCAGCCGCGTCCTCAGCGCCGCCCACCGGTGCTACTGCCAGCAACACCAGCGCCTGAACTCGCTCTGAAGTGTCGAACACGAATCACCCGAACAGGTAGGTTTAGCGCGCCGGTATGAGCTGATCCCGCATCTAGTATGAAATTATCCGCATTCAGCAGGCTGCGGAATCACAGCTCGGCGGGCACGCTGCCGGGGCAGGAGGAATGCGTGACCGTGGCGACCTCGTGGTGGACCCGGCGACGTCCACCGGTCGCCGAACGGCCGGTCGGCCGAGCGAATTCGTCCCGCGGCACGGCGATTCCGCCGGGCTTGCCGGGCACTGCCCGCTCAACCGCGCGGAAATCCGGGCCGTCGCGCAGAACGCGAGGATGCCGCACCCATGCATAGCAGGCTGCTCAACCCCGTAACCGGCCTCGCCAAGACCGTATGGGTGAACGGGCCCGGTGTCCGGCTGGCGACATTGGGCATTTGCGCGTTCTTCCTGTGGTCCGCAGTGCTGGGCGAGTACGAAACCGCGAAGCCCGCGCACGGAGAGTTCGGGGCCGCCCTGATCGGGGCGAGCTATCTCCCGTTCCTCGCGGTCTGCATGGTCGGCCTCGCCTTCCGAATCCGGTCGACCGCCTCCGCCAGGGCCGTCATCACGCTCGGCCTTGTCCAGCTTGTCCTGGTCTCCGCCAGGGCGCTGGGCGTTCCAGGAAACTGGGCGCCCTCGCTCATCGTCGCGGGCTGGCTGTGCCTCGTCGTCGTCAGCGAGCCACGCCTCGCATGGTCGGTCTACGGCCTGCTCCTGGCCGTCGGCATCGGCGGCTCCGTGGCGCCGATGCCGTTCAGCACCGGCGAGAAGATATATCACGGGATCAATTTCCTCGTGCAATTCATTGCGATAGGAATCAGTATTCGTGCCTTGACCACTATGGCCGTGCTGACGATCGAGCTGAGAAAGGCGCATTCGGAGATCGGCCGCCTGAGCGTGACACAGGAACGCGCCCGGATGTCACAGGAACTGCACGACCGGCTGGGCCACAGCCTGGTCGTGATCATGCTGCGCAGCGAACTCGCCGGACGGCTGGCCGGCACCGACGCGGCGCAGTCGCGGTCCGAGATCACCGCGGTGAACCACATCGCGAAAGACTCGCTGGACGACATGCGCAGCATCGTGCACGGCGGACTGAACACCACTTTCGACCGGGAACTCGACGGCGCGGTCGAGCTTCTCGAAGCGGCCGGCGTCCACTGTGAACTCCGCGTCGCCGCGTCCCCGGACGGGATCGCGGCCGAGGCGCTGGGGTGGATCGTCCGGGAAGGAACCACCAACATCCTCAAACATGCTTCAGCCTCCGAATGCACCATCACACTGGTGGAAGAAGACCACGAGTACGTTTTCCGGCTCGAGAACGACGGCGCGGGCCCAGGCGGGGAAACGGCCGGTCCGATACCGCGCAGCATCACCGATCGGGCGGACCGGCTCGGCGGCTCGGTCAAGGCCGAGCATGCGAGCGGAAAGTTCACCCTCGACGTACGATTGCCCACCTTGCCGTTCAGTTCGGGCAACACCCAAGAATCCTTGTCGCGACAGGAGGCAACCGCGTGGTGATCCGGGTAATGCTGGCCGAGGACCAGCGAGTCCTCCGCGAGGCCTTGGTCGCGTTGCTCCAGCTGGAGCGCGACATCAAGGTGGTCGGGGTGGCCGAACGGGGAGAGGAGGCGGCCCAGCTCGCCGACAGCCTGAAGCCGGACGTGCTGATCCTCGACATCGGGCTGCCCGACATCAGCGGCCTCACCGTGGCCGCCCGGGTCCGGGCCCAACTCCCGGCGGTCCGGATCCTGATGCTGACCTCGCTCGACAAGCCCGGCGTCGTCCGGGAGGCGCTCACCCTCGGCGTGAACGGTTTCCTGCCCAAGGGCGTCGCCGCCGCCGATCTAGTCGAAGCCGTCCGCGACGTCCACGCGGGCAAGCGGGTCGTTTCGCCCGACCTGGTCTCCTCCGCGCTGGCAGCCGGCGAAAACCCCCTCACGCCTCGCGAGCGCAGCATTCTCCAACTGGCCGCGACCGGTACTCCTCCCCGGGAGATCGCCACGCAACTGCACCTGGCCGAAGGAACGGTGCGGAACTACATCACGCGGATCATCGCGAAACTCCGTGCGCGCAACTCGACGGACGCCATCCAGATCGCCAAGCATTACGGCTGGCTCTGACCGGATACGGTTCAGCGGCGGCAGCCGCACGACAGGGCTGAGACCGGCGGGGCGCGAGTCGAAACCAGCCCGTCTTCCACCCGTTCGCGCCGATGCGCGGCGCGCGAGGAAATCGTCCTGCTGAGCGTTAACAAGGCTCTGGGCTTGTTCACCCGGGCCGCCGACCGGCATCTCGTCGGACCTGCTCGGGCTACTTCGACGAACCAGACACAAACACATCCTTCCCCAGGCCAAGGATCAGAGTGTCCGGCCCACCGGGGGAACCCCACGGCCGACCGGAACGAACCCTGACAGGTGCGGTTCGTTTCCGCACCGGCAAACCCAGTGGTCCTCCGCCAATGCCTCAATCCAGTCGATATCCGCAGGCAACAGTGCACAAATGAAAGGCAGGCGGTTCATGCGACCAGTGGTCGCTTCGTCGTTGACATGCATTGACATCTCCATTGGCGCTCGTTCGTTTACGAGACAGCACGGCACACTGCTTCGTCAGCCGGCAGCTAGAAGCGCATCTGCCGCCGACTCCTCGGCCTTGCCGGAATCGGCGGCAACCGTCGCCACGCGGCCCGATCGCCGCCATCGGCGAAGGACACGACGACCATAGTTGTGCGTCCCCGCCACCCGATCCAACTCCGCCCCACTCGGCGAACGCCCCACAGCAACCTGCTCCGAATAGTGAACCCACATCCGTTCCTCCGCCGTCAACACACCCTCCCCGCCGAGACCCTCCGCGACTGCGCCCCGGCCCGCTGGCATGGTCCCGGTCCCGCGACGACCCGCAACCGTCTCGGTCTCGCCTCGTTCACACACGGTCTCGGAGCAGGTCTCGAAATTCCGCTGCTTCAACGCACGGTTCAACAACTCCACCGCGAACAACAAAGCCACCGGCGGACACGCCGCGACCACCACCTGGAGAGGACTCGCGACCGGAGCCGACCCCACATTCGCCAGCAACGACAGTCCAATCCCGAACACGAACGCCGACCACGCCACCCACCGACCGCGTTCCCGACCGACCTTCCTCTTCTTCCACAGCTCGACCGTGGCGATCGTCAACAACCCGTCGACCAGCAACGGCCAGATCGACGCTGTCGACATATCCGCACCGAACCTCAGCGCAAACTCCCGGCCATGCCGATACGACGCATACGCCGCACCCACCGCCACCAAGCCCGTACACGCGCACTGCACCCACAGAGCAAGGTTCGGAGCAACCCCACTCCCGGTCTCCCCCATCACCGCACCGCCCCGACAACGCGCGCCAACGACCGGAAGTACAACCGCCCGGAGACCACCGGGCCGGCCGACACAACCCAGCACCTGCGAGCCCGAGGGGAGCCCGAGAGCGCAGAAACACGACGACAAACCGCGACACCGCCCGACACCAGCGACACACCCACACTGAGGAAAACGGCCCTGTCCGACATCACTCGGCACCACCCGGTACGTCACTCTTAACCAGCGGGTTCGGGGTTCGAGTCCCTGATGGCGCACCCTCACACCCCAGGTGGTCGGAAACGATGACCTGGGGTTTTGTGTTATGCGGACGTTGTTCTTCCGGTTCTCGACTGTCCATTGTGGTCTCCTGCGAGCCCGAGGGAGCCCGAGAACGCTAGCCGGCCGCAACGCGGCCTGCCGGGGGATGGCCCCGGCGAGCCGGCGGGCGCCGTCGGCGGCGAGTTCCTGGGCGACGTTGGTGTAGAGGTCCATCGTGACCTTGATCGACGAGTGCCGGAGGATGTGCTGGATCACCTTCATCTCCACCCCCGCCGCGAGCATCAACGTCGCCGCGCCGTGGCGGAGTCCGTGGAGAGTGATCGGGGGCAGGCCGGCCATCACGATCAGGCGGGCGAACTCGTCCGCGACGTCCGCCGGATGCAACGGGCTCCCGTCGGGGCAGGTGAAGAGCAAGTCGTGCTCCCGCCAATCGCTGCCGAGTCGGGTCTTCGCCTCGTCCTGACGGGCCAGGTGCGCGGCAAGGACGAGCACGGTGTCCGGGTCGAGCGGCACAATCCCCTCCGACGACGGGGTCTTGGGCTTGGACTGGCCGGTCTCCCACCCGTACTGCACGATCTGGTTCGCCACCTCCAGACAGCCCGCGTCCAGGAACGTGTCCGAGCGGCGCTGCCCGCACGCCTCGCCCCGCCGCAACGCCGCAACGCCGCATACGCGATCAGATGGAACAACGGGTAGAGCGGGTGGTCGACCGCGAAGTCGAGGAACCGCCCGGTCTGCTCCCCCGCCCACACCATCACCGGGAACGGCACCTCCCCGGTGCGCCGCCACTTCGCCACCCGCTCCGGCGTCCACAGCCGCGGCTTCGGCCGCTCCGCCCGCGGCAACTCCACCAGCACCGCCACGTTCACCAGCAACAACCCTTCCCGCACCCGCCGCTTGAGCAAGGCTCGCAGGGTTTCCCGGATCCGGTGCAACGACAAGAAGACGAGGTAGCCCGGATGCAGCGCCTCGATGCCCGCGGCCCGGGGCAGGCGATCGCCCAGGGCGAACTGGGCTCCGCGCTGGTGCGGCAGCGTGATGCCGACGCGGGCGCGGGTGTAGCGGGCGAGTCCGCCGCAGTCGAAGCCGATCTTGTTGTAGTCGCCGTGCCGGTCGGGCACTCTTCCGTCGCGGATTCCCTGGCTCGGACCGGCGGCGGTGCCGCCTCCCCAGGCGTAGGACACCGATCTGGGACATGGCCGCGTCGATGACCTGCCTGGCTCGTCCGCTCGCCGGTCCATGGGCGGCGGGGCGGAGTTGCAGCGCGTCGTAGCCGCGGGTGTCGGCGAGGACGTGATCGACGTAGACCCGGCTGGCGTTGTACGAGTAGATCGCGTCGCGCACGTCGGCGTCCTTGCCGAGGTCTCGGGGGCCGCGGCCGCACAGGTGGACGACGGCGAGGGCAGCGTCGAAGGCGTTCTGCGGGTTGCGGATTCCGTCATCGTTGCCGTCCTGCGCCACGGTCTGCCAACTGGTGGAGAGGAACTGGAACAGTCCTTCGGCGCAGGCGAAGGTGCCGTCGGGGTTGCGGATCGGGGTGTGGTTGCCGCCGGTGCCGGCGCCGTCCAGTTGGGGCCGAGGATCGGCGGGTTGATGTCGCCGTTCGGTGCGATGGCGTAGCCGGCGGCGTGGCGGGATTCTTCCCCGGCGATGCCGGCGAGAATGCTCCAGCGCATGCCTCGGCAGCCGGGGCGAACCCGGGCGACCCGGTGTGCGGCGCGCGGGTGGGCGGTGAGCATGACGGACGGGGTTCCGGGGCTTCTCCGGGTGCGTCGGTGGTTCGGTCGGAGGCGTCGTCGGCGATTGCGATCAGGACGCCGGCGGCCAGGACAACAGCGAGAAGCGGTCCGGCCAGATGGGAACAGCGGGGTCCAGAGCATGTCGACCCCGCATAGTCAGACCAGAAATAGCCGAGTGCTCAACTGTCCCTTGGGACTGCTGAGACAGGAGCCCTGGCCGGATTAGTTCTTATCGACTCTGCGCCAGCGATGCTCAACGCGTAACGGCTGTATTGTTCCGCGACATCGTCGGCGGACAGGTTTCCGTCGTCCCGGAACCACCGGGCGATGCTCACGCACATCTCCCGGATCGCGAATGAGGCAAGTGCCGGCGAATCGACATGGAAAGCTCCGGCAGCAGCTCCACCTGCGATGATCGCGCGGAAGGCGTGCTCGTGCTGCCGGCGCCTGCTCTGCAGGCGGCTGCGATGCGGCTCGTCGAGAGAATCTGTGTCGCGGTTGACCACCAGGGCTTGGCGGCGGTGTGTCGCGTGGCGGTAGGCGTAGACCCGGGTGGCCCCGCGCAGCCGAGTTTCCCAGTCTCCGTTCGCGGTCGCACGGTGGAACTCCTCGAGCACGGTCGCCGTGGTCTCGTCCACGATTGCGCGCAGCAGGTCCTGTTTGGACCGCATGTGGTTGTAAAGGCTGGGTGTGCGGATGCCCAGAGTGTCGGCGATCTGGCTCAGAGCGGTGCCGTGGAAGCCGCGCTCCGCGAAAAGGGTCAGGGCGACGTCGAGGACGATTCGCTCGCTCACGCCAGCTCGGAGTTCGCTCACCGCGTCACTCCGGCGAGCCAGGCGGACGCATCGCCCACGGATTGGAGGCATCTCGTCAAGGGAGTCATGGCTTCGTCGCGTTCCGGATGATTCCGGGAAGCGAACTCGGCGGCCAGCCGGGCGGGTCCTCGGCCGCTGCCCGCCACGAGCACAGGGAGCTTCGGCACGCGTGCGAGAACCTCTTCGAGGATCCTTTCTGCTGCCGCTGCTCCGCTGTAGGGGCCGTCGTCGGCAAGCAGCGGGCCAACGCCGAGGATGAAGCGGCCATCGCTGAGGTAGTCAAGGGTTTCGGCTGCCTCCGCCACGGCCGGCGCGTCCTTGGAAGTGGTCAAGCAGCAGATGCGGACCCGCCGGGTCACCACGGCCGCCGCCGCGCACGAGACGAAGTCCTCTTCGAAGTACAGCGTGTCGCAGCCGGCTTCATCGAGAACTTGGCAGGTGCGCCCAAGCCCGGCTGCCGGCGCGCCGCGGAGCCGCAGGACGACCCCGCGGCGCGTCACGACGGCTCCGGTTCGGCGGCCAGTTCGCTCGCCGCCGCCTCGACAGCGTCGATGATGCCGACGTAGCCGGTGCACCGGCAGATGTTGCCCGACAGCTCTTCTCGGATGCGGGCCCGGCACGGCCGTTCTTCGCGGTTGAGCAAGTCGAGCGCGGACATCAGCATGCCCGGAGTACAGAAGCCGCACTGCAACCCATGGTGCGTCGAAAACGCCTCCTGAAGAGGGTGTAGGCAGCCGTCTTGCCCGGCCATCCCCTCGACCGTCGTCACCGAGGTGCCTTCCGCTTGGACCGCGAACATGAGGCACGCGCGGACCGGGTCGCCGTCGACCAGAACGGTGCACGCGCCGCAGACCCCGTGCTCACAACCGACGTGCGTGCCGGTCAGTCCGAGGTCTTCGCGCAGCGCGTCAGCGAGCGTTCGCCTCGGCTCGACGTCGATCTGCTGACGATCCCCGTTGACAGCGAGTTCGATCTTCATGCTGCGACCCGCTCCTTTTCCTGCCCGAGGGCACGGAGGACGAATTCCTCAGTCATCGCACGCCGGTACTCGGCCGAGGCGTGGATGTCGGAGCTCGGCGAGGCGGCTGCGGCGGCTGCGGCAGCCACCTCGTGCGGTGGAGCGCCGGCGTCGAGCAACTGCTCAGCCTCCTCGGCGCGCAGCGGGACGCCGCCGACGCCGCCGATCGCGATCCGCCAGTGTCCGCCGACCTCGGCGGCGGCGACGGTGACCAGACCGAAGTCGCCGTGCCGGCGGGAGAACTCCGCGAATCCCCAGCGCTGCGGCAACGGCATGTCGACCGCAGTGACCACCTCGTCGTCGGCGAGCGTGGTTTCCAACGGACCGGTGCAGAAGTCTGCCGCGGAGCTTGTGCGAGTACCGTGCAGGCTAGCGATGTGAACGGTCGCGCCGAGCGCAGCGGCGACCACTGGCAGTTCCGCGGCCGGGTCGGCGTGGGAGATGCTGCCGCCGCAGGTGCCCCGGGAACGGATCGCCGTGTGCCCGATCCACCGCGCGGCCTCGGCAAGCATCGGGTGTGCCGTTTGCTCCACGAGGCGGGCGTGGCGGACGAGCGCCCCGATCCGGAGGGCGCCGTCAACCGGCACGATCGTGGACAGCCCGGGGATCCGGTTGATGTCGACCAGGACCTTGGGCCGCGCCATGCGCAGCGCGAGTACCGGCACCAGGCTCTGTCCGCCGGCGATGATCTTCCCGTCGCCGGCTGCGTCGGCCAGGGCCTGCACGGCTTCCCGGACGCTCGTGGCGCGGAGGTAGTCGAACGGAGCTGGTTTCATGGCGGACCTTTCAGCGCCCGCGGAACCGCGGGGCGCGTTTCTCGTCGCGGGCACGCTGGCTCTCGGCGAAATCTTCACTGCTCCAACAGGAATCGAAAAGCTGGTCGAGGCGGGGATCCCACCGCCGAGGCTCGAACAGCGACTCCAGCGCGGTCTTGGCGTACCGCAACGACAACGGCGCGAACTCCGCGATCTCCCGGGCCCACGCGGTCGCCTCGGCGTCCGTCCCTAGCCGGTCCGCCAGACCGCAGCCGAGTGCGCGTGCCGCGTCCAGCCGCTCGCAGCCGAGCAGCACTGCGCGCGCTGCTCCGCCGCCCGCCAGCAACGCCAGCCGCCGGACGGTCCACGGGTCCACCGCGAGCCCATTGCGGGCTGTCGGCACCGCGAAGACCGCGGTGTCGGCCGCCACGCGCAGGTCGCAGGCGATCGCGAGCTGTGTCCCGGCCCCGATCGCGGGACCGTTGACCGCCGCGATCACTGGTACCGGCGCGGCGGTGATGGCGTGCAGAGTCGCGTAGAGCGCGGTGCGGAACCCTTCGCCGTAGACACCGCCGAAGTCGGCACCGGCACAGAAGCTCGTGCCGGCACCGGTCACGACGATCGCGCGGGAGGTGTCCGCGAACTTCTCCACCGCCGCTCGCAGCGACTGCAGATGTTCGATGTCGAGAGCGTTGCGCTTCTCGTGGCGGTCGAGCACGATCCGCCCTACGCCGCCCTGTTCCTCGGTGGTGATCATCGCAGTGCCTCCCACACGGCAGCCGGGGACAGCGGCAGGTGGGTGACCCGGACGCCGAGAGCATCGGCAACGGCCCCGGCCAGCACCGCGTTCGGGCCGAGGGTGCCGCCCTCGCCGACTCCGCGTACCCCCAACGGGTTGTCCGCCGGATTCGACAGGTGGTCGATGACAAGGTCCGGGACCTCGGCGCTCGTGGGCATGAGGTAGTCCATCAGCGTTCCGGTGGACAGGTTCCCTGACTCGTCGTAGATCAGGTGCTCGTACAGCGCGCCGCCGATGCCCTGGGCGATCGACCCGGCGATCTGCCCCTCGACGATCTGCGGGTTGATCACCGTGCCCGCGTCCTCGACGCACACCCACTTGAGGATCCGGATTTCCCCGGTCGCCCGGTCGACTTCGACGACCGCGGCCTGCGCGCCCGCCGCGAACGCGCCCCGGATCGGGTCGTAGAACTCCGTCGCCTCCAGGCCTGGCTCGATGCCCTCGGGCAGTCGATTCGACTCGAGGTAGGCGACCCGGGCGACTTCGGCCAGCGTCCCGAGCGGCTTCGGCTCGCCCACGACCCTGACCTCGCCCGCCTTGATCTCGACATCGGCCGGGCCTACCTCGAACAACTCGCTCGCCAGCCGGATGATCTTCTCCCGCACCGACGTTCCGGCACGGTGGGCGGCCCCGCCCCCGATGACGGCCTGCCGCGAGGAAAACGCGCCGAACCCCCACAAGGATTCGTTCGTGTCGCCGATGCGCACCTCGACGTCCTCAAAGCGGACACCGACCGCATCTGCGACGATCTGCGCGACTGTCGTCTCCAAGCCCTGCCCCTGCGACGTGACTCCGGAAAGGACAGTGACGCGGCCATCGGGGTCGACCCGGACCGTGCAGGCGTCGTGTCCGGTGCGGAACGGCATCCGCGGCCCCGCGGCAGCAGCCCGGCCGAGGCCGGTCAGCTCGTTGTAGCAGGCCATGCCGAGCCCGATCGGATTCTTCCCTTCCTCTCGCCGCCGACCTTGCTCCACGAGGAAGTCGTCGTAGCCGATGGTGGCGATCGCCTTCTCGAGGCACTCGCCGTACCACCCGGAGTCGTCGACGAGCCGGGACGGCATCCGGTACGGGATCTCCGCCGGGGTGATCAGATTTCTTGTGCGGATGTCCAAAGAGGACATCCGCAGGGCGGCTGCGGCTTCGTCGAGCAGGGTTTCCATCGCGAAGACGCTCGCGGGGCGGGCGACGCCGCGATATGGCCCGGATGGCGACGTGTTGGTCGCGACGCCGCGGACGGTGCACCGGTAATTCCGCAGCCGGTACGGCCCAGACAGGAGCCCGCCGGCCATCAGCGGCTCGATGCCGGCTGTCCACGGGTAGACCGAATAGGCGCCCACGTTGCACGTGACGTCGGCGTCCAGCGCCACCAGCTCGCCGTCGGCGGTGAACCCCGCTCGCACCCGATACCGGTGGTCTCGGGCGTGCGTCGCGGCCAGGAGGTGCTCGGCACGGTCTTCGACCCACTTCACCGGGATGCCGGGCATCTGCTGTGCGACCAGGCAGACAGCGACGTCTTCGGGATAGAGCACCGCCTTGACGCCGAAACCGCCGCCGACATCGGGAGCGATGACCCGGATGGTGCCCTCGGGCAGGCCCAGCAGCTCGGCGAGCATGTTCCGCGCGATGTGCGGCACCTGGGTGCCGGACCAGAACGTCAGGCGCTCGCCGTCCCAGACCGCCGCCCCGGCTCGGCACTCCATCGGGTTTCCCGCGTGCCGGTTGGTCACCAACTCGCGCTCGATGACCAGATGGGCCTGCGCCAAGGCATCCGGCACCTCGCCGGTGTCGAAAGTGCGCTCCAGCAGGACGTTGTCCGGCGCGTCTGCGTGCACCGGCTCCTTCGGCGCCACCCATGCGGTGACCGTGGCGGGCAACGGCTCGTAGTCCACGTCGATCAGCTCGAGCGCGTCCTCGGCCTGATACCGGTCGTCTGCTACCACTACGGCCACCGGCTCACCGGCGAACCGCACCTTGTCCCGGGCCAGGATCGGCTGCTCGGTCTCCACATAGGACGGCAACGCGGACCTCGCACGGAGCCCGATCGCCGCGAACGCCGGGTGGTCGCCGCTGAACACCGCGCGCGCGGCGACGCCTAGTGCGGAGGTGTCGACGGACTTGATCCGGGCGTGGCCGTAGGGGCTGCGCAGGAACGCGAGGTGTCGCATCCTCGGCAGCTGCAGGTCGGAGACGTACCGGCCGCGGCCGGTCAGCAGCCGCGTGTCCTCTTTGCGGCGGAAGGCTCGTCCGACCGCGCGCCCGTCGTCGGGCTCGTCGTCGTGCGCGGTCATGGCATCGTGTACCCGCCGTTGACCGACACGATCTGCCCGGTGGTCCAGGACGACAGCGGCGAGGCCAACAGCAGGATGGTCGGGGTGATGTCGGCGGGCGTGCCCAGGCGGCGCAGCGGGTACGCGGAGAGGATCTTCTTCATCTTGGCCTCGTCCGCGTTGCCGGTGTGGGCGTCGAGGCTCTGGGTCTGCACGAGCGCGATCGAGACGGCGTTCGCACGGATCTTGTGCCGCGCCAGTTCTTTGGCCAGCGATTTGGTCAACCCGACGGTTGTCGAGCGGGTGGTCGCCGTGACGAGCAGCCGCGATTCGCCCACGCGGCCGGAGTCGCCCATCAGGCTGACGATCGACCCGCCGCCGTTCTCCGCCATCTGCCGAGCCACCGCCTGGGTGACGCGCAGCGTGCCCGCCACCGTCACCCCGATCTGCGGTGCCCAGTCCTCTTCGGTCGTCTCGAGGAACGGCTTGCTCTGGGTCGCGGCCGCGTTGTTGACCAGCACGTCGATCGACCCCATCTGGTCGGCGACCTCGGCCACCGCGCGCGTCACGGATTCGCCGTCCTGCAGGTTCGCGCCCACGGCGATCGACTTGACGCCCAGAGCAGCCGCCTCCTTCGCGCCTTGTTCCGCGCCGTCGGAGGAGGAGTTGTAGTGGAAGGCGACATTGGCGCCTTCCGCTGCGAACGCGAGCCCGATCGCACGGCCCAGGCCCTGCCCGGCACCGGTTACGAGGACGTTCTTGCCGCGGAGCTGAAGATCCATGGTCATTCCTTCTCGAGTGGGGTGAACCGGCGCTCGCCGTCCACGGTGATCAGGCGGCCGGGCGGGAAGTGCGCGGCGGCGACGAAATCGGGCTGGTCCGTGACGACCGCGACGAGGTCCGCGCGCACCTTCCGCGCGGCCACCGGGTCAAGGTCGAAGACGGCTTCCCATGCGGGATCCGTGAGTTCGACCGGGGAGTGCGCGACATCGCCGAGCAGCATCGCCCGTTCCCCTTCGCTCGACACCACGTAGACCGCAGTCCCCGGGGTGTGGCCGGGCAGGTGGCGGACGTCGAACCCCGGAGCGAGGGTGGTGTCGTGCTCGAACGTCTCCAGCCGCTCGGTGAGCGGGGAAAGCTTGCGCACCGCGCCTGGATCGGCGTCGGGACTCTCGACGAAGTGCGCCCAGTCGGCGCGGTGGACGCGGTAGGTCGCGTCCGGGAACACGACCTCGCCCTTCTTCGTGGCCCACCCCACGTGGTCGAAGTGCAGGTGGGTGAAGACGACGTCGGTGACGTCCCAGGGATCCACCCCAAGCGCACGCAGGCTCTCCAGAAACCGCCCGCCGTGGTACTTGTCGTTGTCGATCGTCCCGACACCCGCATCCACCAGGATGACCCGTTCCCCGGTCCGCACCAGGAAGCCGCCGAGCTCGAGCCGCAGGCGGCCGGACTCGTCGAGGAGATGCTCGTGACAGGACCACGCGTCCGACCGCCCCGGGTAGGTCAGCACCTCGCGGGCAGGCTCCTGGCCGTAGCCGTCGTAGACGGGTTCGACGCTCAGCGCCCCGACCTTCATCGGGCACCGTCCGGCACGACCAACGTGCGGATGCCGCGTCCGGCGGCCATTTCCGCCAGCGCAGCCTCCACATCGGACAGTTTGCCGTGCCCGGTCACCATCGCCGCCAAGTCGAGCCGGCCGTCCCGGATGTGGTCGAAGTAGCGCGGCAGGTCTCGGTTCGCGTCCAGCGAGCCGGCGACACAGCCCACCAGGGTTCGGGCGAAGTGGAACAGCTCCAAGGCACTGAAGCTGACCTGGTCGTCCTTTCCGCCGATGCCGACCACGCACGCGGTCCCGCCGCGCCG
This sequence comes from Amycolatopsis echigonensis, assembly GCF_014174495.1. Classification (GTDB taxonomy): domain Bacteria; phylum Actinomycetota; class Actinomycetes; order Mycobacteriales; family Pseudonocardiaceae; genus Amycolatopsis; species Amycolatopsis echigonensis. The sequence continues at coordinate 55,500 of NZ_JACJHR010000004.1, read as the reverse complement.
GGTCATTCCCCACGCGTCGCGGATCGTCCGCGAGGAACCCACGCAGTCGAAAGCGAAGTCGACGCCTTGCTTGTCGGTGAGCCCCCGGACGGTCTTCTTGGTGTCGTCGTCGGCTGGCACGAAGTGGTGCGCGCCGAGCGCGATCGCCAGACTCGCCTTGTCCTGATTGCGATCCACCGCGATGACATTCGCAGCGCCGGCGAGTCGGGCGCCCTGCACCGCGGCCAGTCCGACGCCGCCGAGGCCGACGACGAGCACCGACGAGCCGGTAGTGACGGCGGCGGTCTTCGTGACCGCGCCCACGCCAGTCGTGATGGCGCAGCCCAGCAAAGCGGCGTCTTCAGTGCTGATGTCGTCGGGCACCTTGACCGCGGCCGCGGACGGGACGACGGTCTGGTCGGCGAACGAGCCGACCGTCAGTCCGGGGTAGACCGGCTCACCCGACGAGTCCAGCGCGTAGGGCTCGGCACCCCGCGCGGACCCGTTGACGCACAAGTGCGGTTCGTTGCGCGCGCAGCTGACGCAGTGCCCGCACGGCGTGATCCACAGCAGGATGACGCGGTCGCCTTCCCGCAGGTCTGTGACGGCGGAACCGGTCTCCACGACGGTGCCGCAGGCTTCGTGCCCGAGCACCGCGGGCAACTGCTGGGCGAGCACGCCGCGGGCCAGCGACAGGTCGGAGTGGCAAACGCCAGTGGCGTCGATACGTACCCGGATGTCACCCGCCCCAACGTCCTTCAGCCGGATGCGTTCGACCTCCATCGGCTTGTCCGGCGACCGCAGCACGAGCGCGTTCACTTCGACCTGGTATCCGTCCGTCACAGCTGCACCGCCTTGATCTCGAGGACGTCTTCGATGCCGAAGTCGCCGATCTCCCGGCCGATGCCGGACTGCTTGTAGCCGCCGAAGGGGGCGCGCGGGTTGAACGGCGCCGCGTTGACGTCGATCTGGCCGGTGCGGATCCGGGCCGCCCAGTCCAGCGCCTGGTCGACGTCGCCGATCCACAGCGCGCCGCCGAGGCCGTAGATCGAGTCGTTGGCCAGCTCGATCGCGTGGTCGTCGGAGTCGGCCGGCAGGATCGACAGGACCGGGCCGAAGATCTCTTCCCTGGCGAGCCGTGAGGCGGGGTCGACCTCGCTGAAGACGGCTGGGGCGACGAAGTGTCCCTTGTCCGGAACCGGAAGGCTCCCCGTGACGAGCTTGCCGCCCTGCGGGTCGAGGAAGCTCTCGACCTCCTTGCGCTGCCCCGCCGAGATCAGCGGGCCGAGCCGGTCGCCGGGCATGTACTTGGCCGCCGCCGCGGCGGCGAGCTGCTCCACCTGCGCCAAGCGGGACGCCGGGACGATGAGTCGGGACAACGCCGTGCAGGTCTGGCCGCCGTTGAGGAAGCAGTTGGCCACGGTCACCTTGACCGCCTTCGCCAGCAGCTCGTCGGACACGTCCGAGAGCACTACGCTCGCGGACTTGCCGCCGAGTTCCAGGGTTACGCCCTTGACGGTCTCGGCCGCGGCCGCGGCGACCTGCCGCCCCACCGGCGTGGAGCCGGTGAAGGAGACGTGGTCGACGCCCGGGTGGCGAGACAGCAGGTCACCCACCACCCGACCGCCTCCGGTGACCAGGTTCAGCACCCCGGGCGGGAACTTGGCGGCCTCGAAAGCGCGTGCCAGCTCGAACGCGGTCAGCGGGGTGAGGGCGGCGGGCTTGAGCACCACTGTGCAGCCGGCCGCGATCGCCGGAACGACCTTCACGATCACCTGGTGCAGCGGGAGATTCCACGGCGTCACCGCCGCGACGACGCCGACCGGCTCGCGCAGGATCACCGAGTTGTCGCGCTGGGCGCGGAAGGGGAATTCCGCGAGGGCGTCCGCCGTGCGGGCGATGACGGCGAGCGGCACGTCCACGTGCAGCTTCCGTGCCAGCGGCAGCGGTGAGCCTTGTTCGCGGTTGATGAGGCCGGCGAAGGCGTCGGCCCGGTCCGCGAGGACGTCCTTCAGGCGGCGTAGCGCCGCCACCCGGTCTTCGACCGGCGTGGCCGCCCACTTCGGGAAGGCCGCGCGGGCGGCGCTCACCGCCTGGTCGACGTCGAACTCGGTCCCCTGGGTCACTACACCGGTGATTTCCTCGGTGGCCGGGTTCTCGACTTCGCTGTCGTCGCCGTGGCCGGCGACCCAGTCGCCGCCGATGTAGAGCGCGGGTTCGCGGATCAGCTCGTCCGTCACAGGACCGCCTCCTCGGGGTAGGTCCGGCCGGTTGCGACCGGAAACGACAGGTTGATCACTACGGGCGGGGACGCCGACGGGGCACCGGAGCGGCCGCGGTTGCGCAACACCAGGATCCCGGCCAGGAGCGCGATCAGTCCGCCGACGACGGGCAGCGCGCGCTTGGCGATCAGGCCGCCCATGCTCGAGAAGACATCGAGCGCTTCGACCTCGTCGGCGGGAGCGGCGGCGCGGGCCGCGGCAGGCGCCTCGGTCGACGCGGAGCCCGGGGCGAACTCGGCTTCCAGCCGTCGCACGAACTGGCCGATCAGCTTGTTCGTGACGTCCGAGATGACTCCCCGGCCGAACTGGGCGACCCGCCCGGACAAGTCGAGCTCGGTGCGGACGTCGACCTTGGTTCCCGACCCCTGTTCGGCCAGGCTCATGGTCACCGTCGCCGCGGCGTTGCCTTGCCCGCCCGCGTCTTTGCCTTCGGCACGGACCACCGCTCGGTGCGCTTTGTCGTCCTTCTCGGCGAACCGGGCGGTTCCCCGGTACTGCGCCGACACGGGGCCGACCTTGATCTTGACCCCGCCGCGGTACACGCCGTCCTCCACGCCCTGCAGCGAGGCGCCCGGCAGGCACGGTGCGACGCGTTCCAGATCGGTCAGCACCCGCCAGGCTTCATCGACCGGCAGATTGACCGTGAAGGTGTTGGAGAGCTCCACCTGAACCACCTTACTAATTAACGTTAGTTTGCATGCTACGGGCAGCCGGATGCCAGGTCAATGACGCGAGGCCCCTCAGCCGGCCGGCGTCGGCAACTGCTTCTGCAGAAGGAACCGCATGATCTTGCCCGAGCCTGTGCGCGGGATCGACTCGATCTCGAAGACGCCTGCCGGGACCTTGAACTTCGACAGTTCGCGGGCGCATCGGCCCAAGAGCGCGTCGACGTCCAGCTTTCCCGGTTCTTCCGGGACGACGAACGCCACCGGCACCTCGCCGAGATCGGGGTGCTCACGCGCCACCACGGCGGCATCGCGGACCTCGTCCGCTTTGAGCAGCACGGCTTCGACCTCGGCCGGGTAGATATTCTCCCCGCCCCGGATGATGAGCTCCTTGGTCCGGCCGCTGATGGTCAGGAAGCCGTTGGCATCGCGCCTGCCCAAGTCTCCGGTCCGGTACCAGCCGTCCTGGAGCACTTCGGCGGTGGCCTCGTCGAGGTTGTGATAGCCGCGCATCACATTCGGTCCGCTGACCCACAGCTCGCCTTCTTCGCCTACGCCGACATCGCGACCGCTCACCGGGTCCACCAGGCGCACCCCGATCCCCGGCATCGGCAGCCCGCACGAGCCGAGCACACGCCCGCCGTCGGGGGTGTTCATGGTGACCATCGTCGAGGTCTCGGTGATGCCGTAGCCCTCCAGCAGCTTGACTCCGAACACCTCCTCGAATTCGGCGTTCAGGGCAGCGGGCAGGATCGCCCCGGCGGACAGGCACAGCCGCAGTCCTTCGGCATCGACCGTGCGTTCCCGGGCGGAGTGCACGAGGTACTGGAACATGGTCGGCACCCCGGGCAGGATGGTGAAGTCCTCCGTGGCCAGCAAATCGAGCACCCGGCCGGGCGAGAATTTGGGCAGGATGCGTTCGGTCGCGCCCGTCGCGAACACTCCCAGCACGCACAGGACCAGCGCGTAGGAATGGAACAGCGGCAAGGGACACAGCACCCGGTCCTGTTCGGACATTCCGGCGATCGGGGCCCAGCACGCGGCCACCACCCACAGGCAGCCGCGCTGCGTGAGCACAACACCCTTGGGCCGACCGGTGGTCCCGGAGGTGTAAAGCATCCACGCGGCGTCGTCCAGTCCCAGGTCGTCGCGCGGCGGGCCGGCAGGCTCGGTGGTGGCCAGTTCCTCGTACGACCGCGCGTCCTCGACCCGGCCCGGCCGGACCACGAGAACCATCGCGCCCCGGAGGCGGCCGAGCTCGCGGGCGTGCGCGAGGTGGGCCCGGTCGGTGATGATGACCGAGGCGCCGGAGTCGACGAGCATGTGCTCGATCTCCGCGGGAGCGGCATCGGCGTTCACACAGACGCCGACCAGCGAAGCCCGGGTCGTCATGAGGTAGGCCTCGGCGATATCCGCACTGTTGTCCAGGTAGATCAGCACGCGATCACCCCGGGCAATGCCCGCGCTGACCAGGTGACCGGCCACCCGGCGGGTGCGGTCGGCGAGGTCCTGGTAGCTGACTGAACGACGGTCGTCGCTGAAAACGATCTTGTCGCCCCACCGCGCAGCCTGCTCGACGAGCAGCTGCGGCACGGGACGGATCAGCTCGACTCTGAGCATGAGCACTCCTGACGGGACAAGTTACTAACTAATGCTCGTTAGTTTTGAGAGGGTAGCGCTGCCCTTCTCACTGCACAAGGGGTCGGCCGGGAGAGTCGGACCGAGGGCCGGTCAGCTCAGGCCGGCGACGCGGAGCGCATAGCGGCTGTAGGTTTCGGCGACGGCTTCGGCCGACTGCGGGCCGTCCTCCCGGAACCACCGGGCGATGCTCACGCACATTTCGAGGATGCCGAATGCGGCCAAGGTGGGCTCCGGTTCTGTGAACCGGCCTTCGCGGACGCCCTCCTCGATGAGGTCGCGGATGGCACCGGCATGGCGGCGGCGCAGCTCGAGCACCTCCGAGCGCACTGGTTCTTCCAAGCTGTCGACGTCGCGGTTGACGATGATCGCCTCACGGCGGTGGGTGGCGTGCCGCAATGCATAGACACGCGCTGCCCGACGCAGCCGTTCCACCACGTCGCCGACGCTGTGCACCGCCTGCTCGTAATCCGCCCACACCTGCTCGGTGGTGTCGGCGATGATGTCCCGCAGCAGGTCCTGCTTCGACTTCATGTGGTTGTAGAGGCTCGGCGTGCGGATGCCCAAGACGTCCGCGATCTGGCTCAGTGCGGTGCCGTGGTACCCCCGCTCGGCGAACAACGTCAGCGCGGCCTCCCGAACCGCACCCGGGCTCACGGTCGCCTTGGTCTCGCTTCGCCCCGCCGACGTCTTGGAACTCACCATCTCATGATGACAGGGCCGCCGCCCGCACCCGTCCTCCGGGCACCCCCCGCAGGCACCCCGTGGTCATCGGCATGTCCCGGATCCGCCTGTGAGCGACGTGCAGCCACAGGTATAGGTCAGCGATCGCGTCGATCGGGTCGACCGCGCTGGTGGCCCCGGTGCCGCACGTCGCTACCACTCACCAGGCGACGGGAACCGGTGCGGACCGCCGGGTGGTGGCGCCGATCTACCGGGCCGAGATGGTGTACCGGATCCGGCAACTGAGCAGTACCCGCGGCTGCTGGAAATCGCGGTGGTGGCGCGCAACCCGGTTAGAGAGGTCGTCTCCTACGTGCAGGACAACACGTCCGAGCCGCTGACGGTGACCGATATGGCGTAACGGGTTTCGCTCAGCCCGTCGGCGTTTTCGCACCTCTTCTGTGAGGTGACGGGGAAATCGCCGTACCAGTTCGCGAAGGAGATGCGGCTCAACCGCGTCCGTGACCTGTTGATCGGAGGAACGCTGAGTGTCACGCAGGCTCACGATTCGGGGGCGACCCCGCGCGTATTCCGATCTTCGCCCCGCCGGGATTGGACGCATCGCCCAAGCCGGGCTGCTCGAGCAGTGCGCACAGCACATCGTCGGCTGAATGACCGGGTGCCTACAGTTCGCACACTTCTCAAGCCGTCCGCCCGGAGGTCGTCCGATGAGCAGCGAAGAAGCGGGCCGAACCCGCGCCCCGTCGACAGAGGCGTTGGGCAGATCAGCCGCGACCGTCTCAGTCGGGTCCATGTTCCACCGGATGCCGCTGTCGCGGGTCCACATCAAGATCGGAATCGCACTCTACGCCGCTCTCGCCATCGAGTCGTGGGAAATGCTGAGCCTGACCTACATCGCCCCCGCGGTGGAGGCCGGACTGCGCGTCACCGCAGCGCAGTTGGGACTCGTCATCTCCGCGCTCTTCTTCGGCATGATCCCCGGAGCCCTCGCCTGGGGGCCGATTTCCGACCGGATCGGCAGGCGCGCGACCTGCACGTGGAGTCTCGCCGGGTACGGCGTAGTCACCCTGGTCGGCAGCTTCTCCCCCAATTACGAAATGCTTCTCGTGACGCGGGCCGTGGCGGGTTTCCTTTTCGCCGGCATCCTGACCATCACGTTCCCCTACTTCGAAGAGCTGCTGCCGGTACGGCATCGCGGCCGGCTCACCGTGTACCTGGCAGCGGGCTGGCCGCTCGGCATGCTCCTCGCCGTCGGCATCACCGCGCTGCTCGGCACGCACGAATGGCGCGGCGTCATCATCGCGAGCGCGGTCGCCAGCCTGTGGGTGCTCGTCATCCGCCGTTGGGTGCCGGAGTCCCCGTACTGGCTCGTCCAGCGCGGCCGCCAGGACGAGGCGCTGACGACCCTGCGGCGGCTCGGCGCCGCGGACGCGGAGAACCTCAGCGCGCAGTCCTTGTCCGTCCCCGAGGTGCGGGCGGGTTCGTTCGCGGCACTGTTCCGGGGACGGCTCGGCCGGATCACTGTTTTGCAGCTGGTCGTGAATTTCCTGTTCTCCTGGGGATACTGGGGCCTGCAGACGTGGCTGCCGACCCTGCTCGAACAGCGCGGTCTGTCCGCATCCTCGAGCCTGGGGTTCGCCGCGATCAGCGCGGTGTTCATGATTCCCGGGTACGTCAGCGCTTCCTGGCTCACCGGCAGGTACGGCCGCAAAAAGATCTTCGTCGGCTACGTCCTCGCTGCCGCGGCCGGCGGATTCTACTTCGCGAACGCCAGTACGCTTGCCGAGTTGTACATCGGCAGCTTCGTGTTGTCGTTCTTCAGCCTTGGCGCATGGGGGGTTTGGGACACCTGGGTCGGCGAGATCTATCCGTCGCCGGTACGGGGCTTGGGCTACAGCGTCGGCTTCTGCGGCCAGCGCGTCGCGAACACGATCGCGCCCAGCGTGGTCGGGATTCTCCTGGCACACGCGAGCGGATTCTCCTCGACTGTTCTTTTCATCGACCTTTTCCTCGTCGCGACAGCAGTTTTCGCCGTGGTGATACCCGAAACGGAAGGGCGGGAGCTCGCGTAGCGGTCGCACGCGATACAGCACTGTGAGCCTGTCACCGCACTGCCTCCCGGCGAGTGCGGTGACAGGCTCGTCCTCAGCCGCGCAGCTTCGCCAATCGACACGCGAGCTGGACCGCGAGCCGCTCGTCCGGGTCGTCGAGATCCGCGGACAGCACGCTCTTCGCCCGGGAGATCCGGTTCACGACGGTGTTGCGATGGACTCCGAGGATTTCGGCCGTCACGGTCGGAGAGGACTCGTTGTCCAGGAACACTTCGAGGGTGCTGAGCAGCTCCTCTTGCCGGTCGATCTCGAGCACCGGGCGCAGCAGGCTGCGCGCGAGGTCGCGGGACTCCTCGGAGCTGTACCAGCCGACCAAGATCCGTTGCAGGCCGACCTCGTCGATGTGCTGCACGCCGCTGCGGGATCCGGCCCCCTGGGCGATAGTCATCGCCTCGTGGGCTTCGGCCAGGCTGCGTTTCAGTCCCTGCAGTCCGAGATACGGCCGGCCGATCCCGGCATAAACCCTGAGGTGGTCCCGTTTTTCCAGAAAACGTCGTACTGCCTGGCGGACCGCCGCGGTGTCGTGCGCGAAACTCGCGGCCGGTGGCTCCACAAGCCGTACGGTCCAGGTCGTCCATCCGTCGGAGCGTTCGACGAGGGGACCGTCGAAGCCGGCCTCCGCCAAGAGCGCCCGCACCGGATCGGTGAGCGCCAGGATCTGCATCGAGTCGACGGGCCCGGCGATCCGCAGATGCACGGCGGTGGCCCAGCCGTCGGTGATCCACCCTAGCGTGGCGACCTGCTGTACCAGCGCTGCGGACGGGCGGCCGGCGGTGGCGATGATGGCGTTGAGCACGCCGAGACGAGCGCGGGCGTCGCGTTCCTGTTCGAGCCGGTCAGAAATCAGCCGATTGGCGACGTAACTGCTGCCGATCTTCAGCAACGACCGGGCCGCGCTGGTGCGCACCTCGCCCGGCGCCTCCAGCTCGGCGACGATCCAGAAGCTCGGCCGTTCGCCGCTGGCCAGCGTCACCGGCTGGGTGACGCGGTGGGTTGTGCCGACCACAGTGGACAGTTGGACGTTGACCTGGTCTTTGCGGAGCAAGGGCGGCGTCAGAGGATCCCCGGCGAGCAGCTCGCCCTCCGCGGCGACGAGCGACACCTGCGCGCCGAGAGCCTGCCGCACGACGTCCAGGACGCCCGCGACCCCGCTGCTGGGGGACAGATGGGCCAGCTTGTCCACCGCGTCCACGATCACCCTGGCCAGCACGCGTTGCGGCGCTTCGACCAGCTCCCTCAGCGCGTCGGCCAGCTCGAGTACAGTGTCGTCGGTCTCGACCAGCGCGACCCCGCTGCGGTCGGCCAGACGGCAGCTGGCGATGCCCGGCGGCTGTTCCGGAGAAACGACAACGAGCATGATCGCGCCTGCCTCGCCCATCCAGCGCAGGGTGACGTCCACCAAGTACGTGTCGAGAGCGAGTTCACGACCGTCCAGCAGGACGATGGCGCCGGCAAAGCCGCCTTCGCGCGAACGTCCGGCAGGAGCGATCAGCACGCGGGTCGCACGCCGGTCGAGGGCGGACTCGCCACCGAGGAGAGTGGCCGCGGCCAGCCGGCCCCACCTGAGCACCTCGCCGAGACAGACGCCCGGTCCGTCCGGATCGCGCTGCGATGCGACGGTGCCGCTTCCGGCATCCCCATTCATCGAATCGTCCCGTTCAGCGGAGCGAAATCGACGTAGTAACCGAAGGCGGCAGGCCCGACCACGTCGAGGAACCCTTCGCGGTTCCACTGTTCGGCACAAGGCAAGCCCAGCACCGTGACCCGCTCGCCGTAGCTCAGCGACTCCGTGGTGACCGGTTCCGCCGTGTCGTGGTCGAGCATGCAGATGAGATCGGGCGGCGTCACGACGGGGAGCCCGTCCTCGATCGCGAGCAGAAGCTCGTTCTGCATCTCGATCCGCATCGTGCAGGTCGGATCGACGAACCCCTCGATCGTCACCGTGCCGCGGGCGAAGCCGGTCGTCGTCCGCCGGTCCAGGTCGATGATCTTCCCCTCGAAGACCTTCCGGCCTCCGGTGAACTCGAGGAACTCCTGCCACGCGCCGTTCTCCCGGCGCTGGATCGCGCGCAGCAACCGGCCGATCGTGCTGCAGTACTCCAGCGAGTCGGGGATCGCGGTCGCCTTCGCCTGGGCGACGGTCATCGGGTACGAGGCCAAGGCGTTCGCCAGCCCGAGCATCATCGCCGAGCCGCGGACCAGTCGTTCGCCCACCTGGTTCGTGATCGCCTCGAAGGTGATCTTGTTGCCCTTCTCGTCCGCGAGGCTCATCGGGGACGCGCTGATGCCGCCGAGGGTGAACGTGGTCATCTCGATCTGCGGGAAAGTGCGTCGCATCCCGTCCGCGTCCACGCAAGGAACGCCCAGTTCGACGGCCACCGCCAGCGGGATCAGCGTGTTCATCCCGCCTGCCTCGACCGGCATGATGCCGTCGACCTTGCGGCCGAGGTACGACGAGAGAGCGCGCACCGCGGCGATGAACTCCCGGCCGGCGGGGATTTTCTCGACGATGGCCGTGGACGCGCCCACTACCCCGACCGTGACCAGCTGCGCGTCGTCCGGGAACTCGTCGAGTTTGGCGACGGTGACCGGCCCGTAGTCGTCGATGGCCTGCTCCGCGATGAGCCTCGCGAGGGCCGGGTCTCCCCCGCCGCCGTTGCCCAGCAACGTGGCGCCGAGCGTCAACTCGTCCAACTCCGGTTTGCCGAGCTGCCTCATGGCACGTCCTTCCCCGGGCGACGATCCGAAGATTACGAGGACACCGTAAGCCCGGCGACCAGCAATCTGCTCAACCGGAATCCGGATTATTGTGCGTTCCGCACAATGGCTGCGCGTACCCACAAGCGTCCTCTCTCGGCGGCTCACCTGCCCGGCCAGTCACTCCGCGACGAGGGAGCGCCCAGGCATCCCGGCACTTCAGCCGGGTGGCCGCTGCCGGCGAGGTGCGTGGGATCAGCCTCTCTTGGACCGCGCCAGCCGGTGCCGGTCCGGGGCGAACGGGGCGAGCAGCGGATCGGATTCGCCGGTCACGATCTGCCTGCTCAGCAGCTGCCCGGTAATCGGTCCGAGGGTGATCCCGAGCATCGCGTGGCCAGCCGCGACGTAGATCGGCGCCCGCGTCGGCAGGCGTCCGACGACCGGCAGTCCGTCCGGGGTGAGGGGTCGCAACCCGCTCCAGGCCCGGGGAGCGCGGACCGGCCAGCGGGGGAAGTACGCGCGCATCGCGTTGGCGACACCGGCCGCGCGACGGTGATCGATCTCGCTGTTCTCCGCCCCGAACTCCATCGTTCCGGCAAGACGGATCCCCTGGTCCAACGGCGTCACGGCGACCTTGTGGTCGCTCAGGTACACGGCATGGCCGAGGGTGAACGGCGCTGGACGGTAGTCGAATCCGTAGCCCTTCCCGCCGCGGATGCGGACCGGCTTCGTCACCATCGCGGTGAGTGCGCGAGTGCCGACACCGGCAGCCAGCACCAAAGCACCGGTGGACAAGGAGACGCCGCCCGCGGTCAGGCGCACGCACCCGACGCCTTCGGCGATCTGCGTCACGGGGGCATGAAGACGCAGCCGCACACCGGCTTGCGCGCACGCGGCCGCCAATCCGTCGACCAGGGAAGAAGGGGCGACGTGTTGGTCGCCGCGGCACAGAATGCCACCGACGACGCCCTGGCCCGCCTCCGGCTCCAGCTCCCGGACTTCCCTGCCGGCAAGCAACTCCGCGCCCGGCAGGCCGAGCTTCTCCATGACTGTGAGGTCGTCGAGATGAGACTGAATGCCGTGCTCCTCGACGAAGAGCAGCAGGACGCCGCGGGCGTGCCGCTCGAAGTCCACGCCGAGCCGGACGAGTTCGTCGAATGCCGCGACCGCGCCGACCGCGAGCGACGCGGTCGCCGCCAGCCCCCGCCGATAGGCCGCGGGACGGGCAGCGAAGAGCATGCGGGCAAGGAAAGAGACGTACCCGGCGGACGGTTCCAGTCCGATCTTGAGGGCGCCTTCTCTGCGGCCGAACCACTTCGCTGCGGCACGAAGCGCTGCCGGAGAAGGCACTGGCTCGCTCATCGAAGGCACAACCCAGCCCGCGTTGTTGCGCGAGGCGCCCGCACCGATGCCGCCGCGGTCGATGACTTCCACGCTCGCGCCGGCCTGAGCCAGGAACAGAGCCGTGGAGAGGCCGACCGCGCCGGCGCCGACAACCGTGACGTCCGGCCGGTTCACCACGGGATCCGCCGTCCCACCCCGGCACCGCTCGCGCGGTCGAGAATCGCCGCGGTGACCGCGGCGTCCTGAATTCCGACGCCGACGGTGTTGTAGTAGGTCCACTCCGCGTCGGGCGGGCGCGTGAAACCCTGGGTGAGCGCTTCCCCCAGAGTCGTGATCCGGTCGAGTCCGAGCACGCCCGCGGCGATTGCGTGCTTGACCGGGCCTGCGTGCTCGAGGGCAGTCGGGGCATCGTCGACGACCACGGCGGACCGGGCAACGATGTCGTCGCCGACCTCGCGCCGGTTCGGCCCGAAGGAGCCGACGCTGATCACCGTCGCACCGGCCGCGAGCCAGTCCGCTTCCAGCACCGGCGTGAGGCTCGTGGTACAAGTGATCACGAGGCCCGCACCGGCGACAGCCTCGCGACCTGACCGGCACGCCGTGATCCGGTCCGAAATGGTGCCGGGTTCCAGATGCGGCGCCCACACGCGAACCTCGGCGCCGGGGTAACGGCGCCTGATCGCGTCCGCGTGCGCGCGACCTTGGGTTCCGTAGCCGATGACCGCCACCGCCTCGGGCGGCGGGGTAAGGGTCTGGGCTGCCAGCAGCGACGCAGCGACCGTGCGCAGTTTCGTGACTGCCTCGCCGTTCACCAGCGCGGCGGGACGCCCGGTCACTGCGTCGAGGGCGACTACCATCGCGTGAATGGTCGGCAATCCGCGGGCGACGTTGGCGGGCACGACGCAACCAATCTTCGCGACCACCCCCGCGTCGAGAGATTGCCTTGCCACGTAAGCGAACGCGGTGTCGCCATGGGTCCCTTCGGAAAGGATCCGGGGCGCGAGGAACGCTTGCCCCGCGGCCAATGCGGTGAACGCCGCACGCTGCGTATCGACGGCCTCCTCCACCGAGAGAAGGCCGTCGACTTCGCTGGCCGTCAGCAGCAGCAGGTCGGATACGTCGGGTAGTTGAGTCACCTCCCCAGCCTGACCGAGCCGCCGATACGCCCCAATGGGCGTTCGGTCCAACGACCTCCGGCGAAGCAGTGCGAAGTGCCCATCGTCGGCGAGCGCGGCCGGGTTCTACCGTCCCTGCCAACGATTCTTCGCAGGACAGCTCGGGAAGGAACACTCGCGACATGCGAAAACTCGCACTGGACGCGCTCGATCAGCTGACGCTGGGCGCGACCCTCCTCGGCACCGGCGGCGGAGGTGATCCGTTCATCGCCAAGCTCATGGTCGAGCAGGCGATCAACGACCACGGTCCCATCGACATCGTGGGCCTCGACGAACTTCCCGCCGCGGCGCAGCTGGCGACCGTGGCGGTCGTCGGCGCGCCGACGGTCATCATCGAAAAGATCCCGTCCGGCAGCGAATTCGCCGATGCGGTGCGCGCGCTCGTCTCCTATCTGGGGCGCGACATCGACGCGATCATGCCGGTCGAGGTCGGCGGCATGAACACCTTGATTCCGCTGGCCGTCGCCGCCGAACTCGGCGTTCCCTGCGTGGACGCCGACGGCATGCGCCGCGCTTTCCCGCAGATCGAGATGACCACGTTCACCCTGGCCGGCCTGTCCGCTTCTCCGATGAGCCTCGCGGACGAGAAGGGCAACCGGATCGCGTTCGAGACTGTCTCGAACCAAGTCGGCGAGAAACTGGTCCGCGGCTCCGCCATGATGCTCGGCCTCGCGAACGCGCTGGCCGCCTATCCGATGACAGTCGCCGAAGCGCGCGACGCGGCCGTGTGGGGTTCGATGCAGTTCTGCAGCGAGATCGGCGGTCTCCTGCGCGCGGTGCAGCGCCAGGAAGACGGAAGCTGGGACCGGTTCCTGGACTTCGCCGACGGCCGGGTCGTGTTCGACGGCAAGATCATCGACCTCGACCGGCGGACCACGACCGGCTTCGCGCGCGGCACGGTCACCGTCGAGGACTTCGCCGACCCGAGCCGGACGCTCCGGATCGAAATCCAGAACGAACTGCTGCTCGCGATCGAGAACGGCCGTCCGGTCGTCACGCCGCCGGACCTGATCTGCATGCTCGATTTCGAGACGGCCGAGCCGATCACCACCGAGAGCCTCGCCTACGGCCAGCGAGTGCGTGTCCTCGGCTTGCCCTGCGCCGACGGCTGGAAGCGCGACGGGATGCTCGACATCGTCGGTCCAGCTGCCTTCGGCTACGACGTCGACTACGTCCCCCTGAAAGGTTGAGCCGCCCCATGAGCCTGAAAATCGGTATCGATGTCGGCGGAACCAACACCGACGCGGTCGTCGTGGACAGCGCCGGCAAGGTCGTCGCCGCCACCAAGTCGGCCACCACCCCCGATCCCTTCGACGGGATCCGCGCGTCGCTGTCCAAGGTTGTCGCCGAGGTCGACCAGGAGCGGATCACCCAGGCGATGCTCGGCACCACCCACCCCGCCAACGCGATCATCCAGCGCCGCGGTCTCCAGCGGGTCGGGGTGATCCGGCTAGCGGCACCGGCCTCGCGCGGCGTCCGCCCTGGGGTCTCGTGGCCCGCGGACCTGCTTGAAACGATCATGGGCCCGGCCGAGATCGTCGGCGGCGGCAACGAGTTCGACGGCTCCGAGATCGCCCCGCTCGACGAGGACGCGGTCCGCCGGTTCGCGGCGCGCTGCGCCGGCACGGTCGCCGCGGTCGCGGTGTCCGCGCCCTTCTCCCCCGCGAACCACGTCCACGAACTGCGGGCCGCGGAGATCATCGCCGAGGAACTGGGACCGGACTTCCCCGTGTCGCTGAGCCATCAGGTCGGCGCGCTCGGCCTGCTCGAACGGGAAAATGCCACCGTCCTGAACTCCGCCCTCCTCGGCGTGGCACGGGACGTCGTCAACGGTTTCCAGACCGCGCTGGCGGATAACGGGCTGAGCATCGACTCCTTCCTGACGCAGAACGACGGCACCCTCATGACCGCCGAGGAGACGGCCCGTTTCCCCGTCCTGACGCTGGGGTCCGGACCGACCAACTCCATGCGGGGCGCCTGCTCGCTCGCCGGCCTCTCCGACGCGCTCGTCGTCGACGTCGGCGGCACCTCGGCCGACATCGGCATCCTCGTCGACGGCTTCCCCCGCGAGTCCACCGCGGCGATCGAGGTCGGCGGCGTGCGCACCAACTTCCGCATGCCGGACTTGATCTCGATCGGCCTCGGCGGCGGCACCGTGGTGCGCGGCACGGGGCGCGGGGTGACCGTCGGGCCCGATTCCGTCGGCTACCGCGTCGTGTCCGAGGCGCTGGTGTGCGGAGGGTCCACCCTCACCCTCTCCGACATCTCCACCCGGGCGGGCCGGCTGACCGGATTCGGCGACCCGGCGTCCGTCGCGTCCCTCTCGCCCAGCACCGTCGATGCTGCCCTGGCGTGGGTGGACGAGCAGATCCGGATCATCGCCGACCGCATGAAAGCCAGCCGGCACGAACTGCCGCTCATCGCCGTCGGCGGCGGCTCCCACCTCGTGCCGGACAAGGTTCCGGGAGTCACCGAAGTGGTTCGGCCCGACCACCACGCCGTGGCCAACGCCTACGGCGCCGCCATCGCGGATGCCTCGGGCACCGTCGATCGAGTATTCCGCTACGAGGACAAAGGCCGCGAGGCGTGCTTGGCCGAGGCCCGGGAACTCGCCGTCAACGCGGCCATCCGCTCGGGCGCGGACCCGGGCGCCGTCCGCATCACGTCCGTCCACGAGGTGCCGCTGTCCTACGTCCCCGGCCAAGCGTGCCGGGTGCAGGTCAAGGCAGCCGGGCCGCTCAAGTCATGAAGGAGCAGACGATGGACGCCGACGCGATCTGGCTCGCCTACAACAGCGCCGAGAACGTCGGCGACTTCGAGACCATGGGATCGCTGGTCGCCGCCGACCTCGACGTCGCCGTCAACGGCCAGCCCGCTGTCGGCTCCGCACAAGACGATTCCGACGCGATGCGCGAACTCCGCGCGGTGTATCCGGACTACCGCCGGCAGGTCGACGAAACCCTCGCCGTCGGCGACCGTGCCGTCGTCCGCTGGCGGATGTCCGGCACCTCGAGCCGGCCGGGCGTGCCGGACCTCGATGTCGCAGGCTGCTCGATCGTGACCGTGACGAACGGGGTGATGAGCTCCGCGTACCTCTACTACGACGGAGCCGCGCTCGACGCCGTGCTCGAAGCCGCCGCAAAGGAGCGCCCATGAGCTACCGGGTGGCGGACTGCCACAACGACCTGCTGATGGCCGTGCGCCATCTGCGCGAACGGGGACGCGAAGACCCCTTCGGCGACTTCTGGCTGCCCCAGCTTCGCCAGGGCGGCGTGAGCCTCCAAGTGCTCCCGGTGGCGACTGAGGAACAGTTCGTGGGCGAGGGCGCGCTGCGCCGGTGTTTGCTGATGATCGAGGAAGCGCGCCACATCGCCGACGTGCACCGCGACGCCGTCGCGCTCGTCTCGACCCGCGCCGAAATCGCCGAGACGATCGCGTCCGGAAAGATCGCGCTCCTGCTGGCGATCGAGGGAGCCGAGCCGCTTGGTCATTCGCTCGAGCTGGTGAACGTGATGCGGCGCGAGGGCGTGCGGATGTGTTCGCTGGCATGGAACCGGCGCACGATGATGGCAGACGGCATCGCCGAGCGCGACACCGGCGGCCGCCTCACCCAACTGGGGATCGACGCCGTGCGGCGCATGGAAGACCTCGGCATCATCGTCGACGTTTCCCACCTTTCCGAGGCCGGCTTCTTCCACCTCGCCGAGGTCGCTCGCAAGCCGTTCATCGCGTCGCACTCCTCTTGCCGTGCGCTGGCCGATCACCCGCGCAACCTCACCGACGAGCAGATCGCGGTGCTCGGCGCGGCCGGCGGATTCCTGGCCGTCAACGCGTTCGGTCCCTTCCTGACCGACGAAGTCCCTACGCTGGACCGGTTCCTGGACCACATGGAGCACGCCATGGGCCTGCTCGGGCCGGACCGGGTGGGACTCGGCACCGACTTCATCGACGACGTCGCCGACGTCGTCGACCCTGTCTTCACCGGCCTCCTCGTCGACTGGACCCAGATCCCCAAAACCGCGGGACTGCAACGCCCAGCCGATTTCGCCGCGCTCGCCGAAGCAGCCGAGAAACGCTTCGGCAGGAACCTGGCGCGGCAAATCCTCGGCGACAACCTCACGGAGTTCATCTGTTCGATGCTCGATGGCCAAACCGCCGAAGAGGCGACATCGCACCGTCAAGGAGCAAGCACGTGACACGGAGAATCCTCTGGCTCAACCCCGTCATGAACAGTGCCTACGACGTCCCGATCGGCGACAGCCTGCGTGCTGAGGCGCGGGAGGACACCCGCTTGGACGTGGCGTCGCTCGACGGAACCGGGCCCGTCCACCTCGAATACAACGCGTACGAACTGATGGTGGCCGAGCCCTCGCTGCGGACCGTGCTCTGGGCCGAGCAGCAGTGCTACGACGCCATGGTGATCGGATGCTTCTACGACCCGTTTGTACGCGCCGCGAAAGAGGTGACCAGGCGGATGCCAGTCACCGCCCCGGCCGAGGCCTGCATCCGGGTCGCCCAGTCGGTCGGCGAACGGTTTTCCGTGCTCGTGGGGCGCGCGAAGTGGATTCCCGAGATGGAGGAGAACATCCACCGTTACGGGGCGGAGCGTTCGCTCGCCTCCTTCCGAGAACTCGGCATGGGCGTCAACGACTTCCAGACCGACCCGGCGTTCACCGAGCGACGCATCCTCGAAGAGGCGCGCGCCGCCGTCGAGCAGGACCGGGCCGACGCCGTGATCCTCGGCTGCACCATCGAGTTCGGGTTCTACCGCACCCTGCAGGCGGAACTGGGCGTGCCCGTCATCGACGCCACCGTCGCCCCGCTCCGCTATGCCGAGTTCCTCGCCGACGTCGCGACGCTGCAGGGCTGGACAGTGTCCGGACGCTTGGGCTATCAGAGCCCGGCAGCGGCAGAATACTCCGGCTTCCTGGCCCCGTTGGAGCCGAACCTGACCAAGGATCCGCGATGAGCGAGGCCGTCTACTTCACCGAGTTCGGGGGCCCCGAGGTCCTGCGTGTCGGACCGTGGCCGGAACAACCGCTCGGCGAGCGCGACGTGCGCATCAGGGTCTCGGCGTTCGCGCTCAACCGCGCGGACCTCATGTACCTGGCCGGCGAGCACTACACAATCCCCGCTTTCCCGTCCCGAATAGGCTCTGAAGCCTGCGGAGTGGTCACCGAGACCGGCTCCGAGGTCACCGCGTTCGTTCCCGGAGACAGGGTCACCACCATCCCGTTTTTCACGCAGAACGGCGTCCAGGGCATTAGTGCGGTCGTGCCGGACGATTACGTCACCACCGCGCCCGACGGGCTCGACGACCATGAGGCAACCGCGGTTTGGATGCAGTACCTGACACCGTATTTCGCGTTCAAGGAAGTCTGCGATCTCGGCGAGGGAGACGCAGTCCTGATCACAGCCGCGTCCAGCTCCGCCGGACTGGGCGCGCTACAGCTGTGCCGGGAGCTCGGCGTGGCCGCGATCGCGACCACCCGGTCGCCAGCGAAGGCGGAGATCCTGCGGCAATCGGGCGCGAGCGAGGTAGTCGTAGGCGACGAGAACCTGGCGAAGGCGATCTCCCGCGCCAGCAACGGAAAAGGACTGCAGGCGGCATTCGACCCCCTCGGCGGCGATTCGCTGCAGCGCTACGCCGACCACCTGGCTCCGGGCGCGACCGTCTTCGGGTACGGCACGCTGACCGACCGCCAGCCAGTGGTCCCAGCTGCCGCCATGTGCCGGGCGCGGGCGGTGTTCCACCCGTACTCGATGTTCAACCACGTGGACGACCCTGGCCAGCGTGCCCGCGGAATAGCCCTGGTCAGCGAAGCCATCCGGTCCGGGTGCCTCCGGCCCCGCGTCGACCGGGTCTTCGGCTTCGAACACGTGGTGGACGCGTACCGGTACATGCAATCCGGCAACCAGGCGGGGAAGATCGTCGTGACGGTTCCCTGACCTCTTCTCGGGGAAGTGAACGTCCTCCGGGTTCTCGGTGGAAGTACACCACGTGCGCGGGAGCTCTGCACCTAGCGTCTCGTGAAGCCGGTGTCTTTGCTTTGCAGGGTTGTCGACGAGTTTCTTGATGTTGGTCTGGTCGAGGCGGACCTTGACGCCGGTGAAGGCGCGGCGAGCCAGGCCCCGGAAGGGCCCCTTGCGGGAATCTGAGTCCGGCGAGGGCCCCTTCACGGCAGTTCCGCAGTAAAGCGAACAGAGTCGCGCGGCACTTGTGGGCTAGCGCCGAGACGCTGGCCTGGGTCACGCGGCGGAGCGCACGCAGGCTCGTGAGAGTCCCCCGCCCTCGACGAATTTCTGAGGAGAGACAGTGAGCGATACCGGTGACCTGCCCGCGCGAATCGGCTCCGGCAGCGTCGCACGCGACGACTACGCCTTGGGCAAGGTGCCGCCCACCTGGCGCTATCGCACGTCCGAGATCGTGCTTTCGCTGACGGGCGGTGCCACGGCGGCCATCTTCCTTTCGCTGCCCGCCGGACTGGCGGCATCTTTCGGCATCGCGAACGTGCTCGTCGCGATCGTTTACGCGGTCCTGGTGCAGACCCTGCTCAACGTGCTGTATGTCAAGACCGCCTCGCGCACTGGACTGGGCTCCGCACTCATGTCGCGCGGCCTCGCCCTCGGCTTCGACGGCGCTGCCTGGACCACGCTGCTCTACTGGGTGAGCTGGCTGACCTACTTCGCGACCGAAGGCCAGATCCTCTCCAGCGCCTTGTCCGCGCAGACGGGCATCCCGGTGAAGGTCTCGTACCTGCTGGTGGGTTTGGTGTTCCTGCCGCTGGTGCTGTATGGGTTGCAGTTCGTCGCCAAGTTCCAGAAATGGACGCTCTACGCCTACGTCGTCGGACTCGCGGCACTGCTGGTCATCGTGCTGTCCCGAGCGGATCTGTCGGTGACGCGCGAGTTCATCGCCGCGCACGTGGGCAGTGTGGGCGGAATCGGGCTGCTCGGCGCGGTCGCGTCGTACAACGGACTGGTCGGCAACGTGGCGTTCGGGCACGCCGACATGGGACGGCTGCTCGCGAACGACCACAGCCTCGTCCGCAGCGGCCGCCGCGGCACACTGTGTGTCGCGCTGCTGCCGTACGCCTTCGGCGCCTACGTCATCGCCGGCGCGATCGGCCTGCTCCTGTGGGCGGCCTCGGGCGG
Source organism: Amycolatopsis echigonensis (assembly GCF_014174495.1). Taxonomy (GTDB): domain Bacteria; phylum Actinomycetota; class Actinomycetes; order Mycobacteriales; family Pseudonocardiaceae; genus Amycolatopsis; species Amycolatopsis echigonensis. The sequence goes on along the minus strand of NZ_JACJHR010000004.1, from coordinate 35,770 downwards.
CGATGCCAACCCGGGCCAGTACATGGTCGCCATCATGGGCGTCGGCGGCTTCCTGCTCATCGTGATCACTCAACTGCGGATCAACCTGATCAACGCCTACAGTGGCTCGTTGTCGCTGGCGAACTTCTTCTCCCGTCTGCGTTTCACGCCGGGACGATCGGTCTGGGCGGTCGTCATGGTCGTGCTCGGCACTCTGGCGATGTACCTCAACGTCCTCGACCACCTGGGCACCGTCCTCGCCGTCGAGGGAGTGCTGCTGGCCGCCTGGATCGGCGTCAGCATCGCCGACCTGCTGCTGGTCCGGGGGCGGGGCGGACACGGGCCGGACAACGGCCGGTTCATCGAGTACCGCCGCGCCATGCTGCGCCACTGGAACTGGTCCGGGGTAGTCCCCCTGTTCGCCGCGACCGTCGTCGGCTCCTTTCTGGCCGTGGGCGGCCTTCTTGGACATCTGGGCGGCCAGGTCACGCTCTACCTGTCCAACTGGGTCAGCTTCCTGATCGCCGGCGGCCTGACCTGGTGGCTGGGCACGCGCGCTCGTGGCCGCGGCTACGCGATCCGCCCTCGGATCGCCTGGCCGCGAGAAGATCTCGTCGTCGAGTGCCCCCTCGACGGCGAGGTGGTCAGCACCGACGACCTGTTCCCGTGCCCGTACCACAAGCAGTGGATCTGTTCTCAGGACTGCATGCACACCAAGGAGTGCGGCGACGCCTGCCGCTCCATGCCGGAGCCGGTCCTGGTGCAGATCGCGCAACTGCCGCCGCGCACGCCCGGCCTCGAGGCGGCCAACGCGCGTCTGCGCGGCAAAACCCGGCCGCCGCAGACGGCAGCCCGCAATGCTGATTCCGCATCGGAGTAGTCATGTGTTTCCTGGCAGGAATGAACGGCCCGCGGCACTGGCTGCTGGCCAGCAACAGCGACAACCCGTACGCCACAAAGAATCATCTGCTGGCCGCGAGCGGCGAACGCCACTCGTACTTGGCAGTCCGGGTCGTCGTGCCGCCGGCCGACGTGCTCGTGCCGTGGGCGGGAATGCTCACTCGCGGAGTCAACAGTGCCGGGCTCGGCTTCACCTACGCGTTCGTGCCGGAGCGGAACATGGCGGACTACCCCACGCAGGAGTGGTCCGCCGGGATGCTCGCGAATGCGTCCACTGTGGACGAGGCGGTGGCCTACCTGCGCGAGGACAGCACGCTGCCGGGCAACTACCTGCTCGCCGACCGCGCAGGCGCCATGGCAGCGGTAGAGGTGGGAGGCGGACGGGTGGCGGTGTGCGGTCCCGCGACCGGCACCGAAGCGCGAGCCAATGTGTGGCAGCGCCTCGCCGAAAACCCGGCTCCTGCCTGGGACGAGGCCACCGCGTCGACACACCGGCACGGCCGGGGCAGCGAGCTGCTCGGCGCGCTGGACAGCGCTACACCGGAAGCGTTGCGGCAGGTTCTGCGGGATCACCAGGAAGACGGCGAGCCGGCCGGAAAGCACGGCCGATCGTTGTGCAACCACGGCACGAGCGACGGTACAATCTCCAGCGAAATCATCGACCCGGCCGGGCACCTGTGGTTTGGTTTCGGATTCCCGTGCGGGCGGTCCCGAGGGTACGAGCAGGACGGCCGCAGGCCGTGGGGACGGGTGGTCCGCTTCTCGCTGCCGGAGGATTCCGAAAGCGGGGACCTCACCACCGCTGACGGCGCTATCACGCCCCTTGGCGTGCGGCTCATGTCCTGACCGCGCCCCCTCCAGCGCGCTGGTGCGATCATGCGGGTCGGTGACGAACGGACGGCGCGGGGCATCGGACGGGCCGGAAGGTCGTCGCGGGTCTGAAGTGACGACGGCCGGCTTTCGTTCACCGCGCTCGCGCGCGGTCCGGCGGCCCCGGATCCCGCGCCCGCCAGCGGATCGCACCCCTGGTCGCCGAGACCGGAACGCCCGCCTCCGGCGGGTCGCCGCCGCGGCCCGCCGGAGGCGGGCTGTCTCAAGCGACCGCCTCGGCCAGCTGCGGGTGCCCGGCCGGGCTGCCGAGGTCAAGCCAGCGGGCCAGCCGGTCGGGCGCGAACAGCTCGTCGAGGACCCATGAAGGCCGCGCCCACGACACCGGCGCGGGCCCAGCGAGGAGCTGGCGATCCGCGGGTCGCGGGTGGCCAGCGGCAGCGACCGGCGGTAGATCGCCTCCCGGATGGCCGCCAACGGATCAGCCTGCTGTCTGGCCGCGCTCACCAGAACGGTCCCTTGAGCATGCCTGAGCTTCCGCCTAGGCTTTTGCCGCCTGCCGCCCCAGACCCCCGGCGAATCGGACGGAGACAGAATAGATCGCCGGGGAAGCCGATCCTCTCTGGCCACTCCGGCGAATCGTGATGCGGTCCCGGGCGCTCGCCTGCGCCGGGACGCAACAGCGCGGACCGGCCGGACGAGGGGGCCGGCCGGTCTGCCTGGCTGAGTCGGCGCCGAGAGTATTGCCGGCCGGGGCCGATCGGGTTGAGGGGAGCCATCGACGGGAACCCGGATTCGTAATGCCTCGGCCAGGCGGCCGGAACGTCCGGCGAGCGCGGAGACAGCGCACGAGCCGCGCATCGGATCGGTCTCGAATTGCACCAGCCGCACAGGGCGGCGTCCGCATCGGCCGGCCCAGCATACCGACCGGGAACCACTCGACCGCGCAGCAGAATATGCGAGGGCCAGCAGGGCTGACTGCCGTACGGGCTCCCAGGTTCCCGGCAGCCACGCTCCCAGGCGGAGTGAGATCGCGAGCCCGTCCCGCAGCAAGGCAGAGGACACCGGGTCCTGCCGCAGCGGCGCGGCCGATCGAGCTACCCCCGGGAAACGACGAGGCGCGCCGGACGACCTTGCCACGAGCGTCAAAGGCCGACGAGGCCCTCGTCATCGGCTGCCTTTCGAAATTCAGCGAGAGCATCGTCACCGTTGCCCGGAATCCGATTCGCCGCCGCTGTGAATCGGCAATCCCCACCCCTCGGTGCCACCAGCGGTCTCCCCCGCAGGCAACTCCCGACGAGACACGGTCACCGGCAGCGGCTCGAGGCACCGCAAGCTCCCGGCCAAGCATTGCTATTTCGCAGCATGGGCACCGGGGAGGCGCAGGGGCCAGGTCAGCCCCGACCTCGGCCAGCCCCGCCCACTTGCTGCCTCCGCGAGGAAGTCGCGTTGCCCCGATGCGCACCGAAGCTGCCCGAAGCCGACTGGATCAACCAGCCCTCACCGGAGGCCCTCATACAGACCGGCTGGCAAGACGAGCATCAAACTGCTCGACATGTTCCGCGAAGGCACTCGTCGAGAATCCGGTGAAATCGAGCCGAATCCGCGTGCTTCGCGAAACGGGCATTCGCCGGCTCGCCTCGGTACCCGTGGAAGTCGACGGTTGTGCGCCCGTAGTTGTGCGGGCTCACCGTGTCGACCTCCACGTACGCCTCCGTGATGTCAAGGACTTTCGGGTCGATCGCATACGCAACGCACAACGCGTCATGCGGCGGCGCAGACGAGCCGGCTCCGACAGGACTGACAGACGCCTCGTAACCATCGATGTAGTATTCGGTCACAGCGGCCGCGACGTCTCCGGCCCGCGTTCCCAGCGCTCGATAGCGGTGCAAGTCGTCCCGGCTGACGAGCACTTCGTGCGTCGCGTCGAGCGCGGCCATCGTAAGGCGCGTGATGCCAGCTCTGAGCACTACGTTCGCTGCGACGGCGTCGGTGAACATGTTGAACTCAGCGGCCAGGGTTCTATTCCCGAAGGTCGATGCTCCGCCCATGAGGACGACCTCGTCGATCGCATCGAGGATGTCGGGCGCGACGGTGATCGCGGCGGCGATGTTGGTGAGCGGAGCGACCGAGATCAGCGTGACCTGCCTTGTTGTCTGGCGCAGAGTCTCGATGAGCCATTCGACGCCGTGCCGACTGAATGGTTGAAGCCCTGACGTGCCAACAGGCAATGTGCTCTCATGGAATACGTCCTCCACCTCGTTCGCGCCCGACGTGTAAGGCCTCGGAGCAAAGGGACGCGAGAGCCCGGTGTGGACCTCGATGTCGCTCCTGTCGATCGCGTTCAGCACCCGGAGAGTGTTGTCGGTGGTCTCTTCGAGCGAGAGGTTGCCGGCAACAGTCGTGCAACCGAGAAGCTCGATGGCGGGATGAGTCGCGGCCATGATGATTGCGACAGCGTCGTCGTTGCCGGTGTCGACATCGAGGATCACGGGACGGCGTGACATACGGGCCTCTCAAGATCGGGTTGATGCGGATTCGGGGACACGCTGGGCGATGGCTGCGGACAAGTCCCGCCGTACTCGGATCGACAACCGCGAGTCGGGCGCGCGCCGGCGGTCACGAGGAACGATGCTGGGCTCCGGAGTCCGACCAGACGGACACCTTGCGCAATCGCTCGAAGGTGCGCCAGGTGTTCCGTTGGCCGGCATTGAGGCGGACGACGTCGCCTGGGCCGATCTGGAGCCGCTCCTTCGTGTCCTCGAATGTCACTTCGGCGCGGCCCTCGAGAACGACGAAGATCTCGTCGGCAGTCAGCCCGCCGATGAGACCCGGCTCCGCCTCCCACACCCCGACGTTGACGCCATCGACCATTCCGATGTGACAGGCCCCCGTATGGATGGTTGTGCACCTGTCTTCCAGGGACTCGTAGCCCTCTGCAACGAGGTCGTAGTTGAATGCATTCCCGAGGTATTGCGTCACCTTCTTGGTCCTTTCGATGCGTGAATCCTGTTGTCGCAGCTGTCGCGCGAGCTCTTCGTCGCTACACTGCCTGCGACGCTTCCAGCCGTGCCGTCAAGGACGACCCCTCTGGGCAGGCCCCGCGGCCGCGCGTCCCTCCGACAGGTACCGGCAATTGCGGAGTGCTCAGGCGAGCGCAAGGCAAGTCGCTTCTGCTGTGCGTGGTCTCCCCTGCGTTCACCTCCGCGCTCCCGAGCCGCTGTCGCCAGCGGCCGAGGCAAGCGCGGAACCGACGAACAGGCGCCGGGGGTTGGCCGTCAGCAGATCGGCGGTCACCCCGCCCGGCACGCCGTGGCGCTGGAGCCGAGGGAGGAACAGCCGAGGCACGTAGCCGAGGCCGTTTCCCCCGTTCCGCGTCCACATGTTCTTGAGCGACAGGTCATGGCTGAGGAGGAGGCGGGAGGCGTGCCCAGCCGCGACGAGGCGCGCGATCGCCGCGGCCGTCTGTTCCGGCGCAGGCGACTGTCCCTCGCCCGGAAAGTAGTTGGACATGCCGATCATGTCGAACTCGAGCCAGACACCCCGATCAGCTACTTCGCGTTGGTAGACAACGTCCTCGCCGGATGGATCCATGTGACAGAGGACCACTGCCTCCGGCGCAACGCCCTCCTCGGTCAGGACAATGTCCAGCACCTCGAAGGCACGGCGTTGCCATCCCGGCAGGTGGATGAGAAGCGGTACGCCCAGTGCCAACTGAGCCCGAGCGGCCGCGCGGAGGCGGACCTCTTCTGCTTCGGTGAACTCGGGCGAGACGCCGATCTCTCCGATGACACCCGGCCTCGCCCCCGTGTCGCCGACGCCGTGCGCAAACTCGGCGAGGATCTGCGCGCAGAGCTCCGCTGCAGTGGCCAGGGCGGTCCCCCTGTCGTGATACCGGTGCACGTACCAACCAGAACCCATGACGATATTGAGACCGGTTCGCACCGAGATCTCGCGCAGCGCACGAGGGTTTCGACCGATGTCTCCGTTGGTGCAGTCAACGACCGTCCGTCCTCCTGCGTCGATGAAACACTGGAGTTCATCGACCGCGGCCGCGGTGTCTTCTAGGCGTGCGTTGTCGTAGCAGCAGGACGGATCCTCTGTGAGCAGCCAACGGATCGAGGGATCCACACGGCGAGCGAAGACACCGCGGTCAACGGCGCACTGCGGTTTGCGCAGGGCCTTCGTCCAGTCACAGATGAGGTGCTCGTGCGTCAGCGTCGTTCCGAGCTTGTCGGCCGGCACGGGACCCAGGACGGCGTTGACCTGGACCTGGCTGGCAGAGGCTTCGTCCATAGGTGCGGTTCCCTCATTGAATTCACGGTGCCGCGCCGCCGCGGCGCCCACAGACACTCGAATCGTTTCTAGTCGGAGCATAGCTCAGCGAGAACCACCCGCGCGGCAGCCGCATGGCACCCCCGACTTGAGCGCGCGTCGTTTCCGGATGCACAGATCGGCACCAACACCTCGTCGGGCGCGCGATCGACACCTGCGAGAGGATCAGCGCGAGGCTGCTCACGGTGCCTGCAGCATGGGCTTACACCCGCCGCTTGCTGGACGAATCCCTTCGCAGAGGCACCTTGGCCGACGTCGAGCGCACCGTCGGCCAGCGGTCAACCGGCATGCCGGTTGACCGGCAGCGAGCGCGCTGTTTTCCGCGCAACGCTGGCTCCAAAACCGCGAGGCCAAGGGCTTCGAGCAGTTGGCAACGCGCCGCAACAGGCAACGGGGCACAGACCCGCCGGGTTCCCTTCACGCGCGACCGCGCCGGTTCGGGAGCCCGCACGCTAAAGCAACGCCCCCGCCCCACGTCGGCGGACAGCCGGCGCGCGGCGATCGTGGGACGGCAGAAGGATGCGGGCCCTGCCACGACTGCTCGCGGTCAAGAGCAGCCAGAACTGTATCGAATCGCTTCCACAGGTGCCCTGAAGCGCCGTATCGCACTTCTATCGCCAGAAATGACAAGATCGGAGAGGTCGTTGACACCGAAAGTAGAATCGATAATACTTTTGCCCCAGAGCGTACCTGCAGTCCATGCGCCCAGCGAGGCCCGCGGCCGAGTTCGCACACCCCGGGGGGACTCGGCAAAGTCGACCAGACCGAGCCGCAACCGTGGAGTCGTGTGCCTCTCGGTGCCAGAAGTGAGGATGAGAAGAGATGTCGGACTTCAAAGACCTGGTGCGTTCGGCCTGGGATGCAGCCTGGAACCGAGGCGACTCCGATGCCTTGGACGAGATCGTCCACGCCGACTACGAGTTGGAGAACGCCGGGCTGGGGAGCACCTCAGGGCTGGCCGAGCTCAAGCGCCAGGTTCACGACATGCGGATGTCCATCCCGGACCTGCAGACGACGGTGGACAGCATCGTCGTGGACGGCGACGACTTCGCGCTTTTCTGGTCGGCAACCGGTACGTTCATGAACGCGTTCGGCGACGTCCCTCCGACAAGGTCTGCGCTGCACGCCCGAGGCGCAGTACAGGGAACGCTCCGCGACGGCCGGATCATTCGCGAGCGCGTGACCTGGGATCCGTCGGTCGACATGCTGTCCGACCTCGGAGCACCTGGCCTGGGATCGGCGCTCGAAGCGTCCGCCGCGTTCACCGGCACGGGCGACGCGGACGAGATGCCCAGCATCGAGGATCTCAAGGAGTTCAACCGGAAGTTCGTCACCGGTGTGACCGTGGTGACGACCATGGACTCCGCAGATCGGCCCCGCGGACTGGCTGTCAGCGCTTACATGCCCATCTCGCTGGACCCGCCGCTGGTGGCCTTGTGCGTGCAGAAGACATCCTCGACCTACCCGTCGCTCTTCGAATCCAAGCACCTTGGCATCAACATCATCGCTAACACACAGCGTGCGGTCATCGACAGATTCGCGTCCAAATCGGACGACAAGTTCGCCGGGCTCGATTGGCACTCCGGGCCGGACAATTCCCCTCTGATCCGCGGGTCTGCCGCATCGATCGAGGCAGAGATCAAAGAACGCTTCCGCGCAAAAACGCATGTTCTGATCGTTGCGCAAGTCACCTACCTGGAAGTTTCCAGCTCGGATCCGATGGTCTACAAGGCTGCGAAGTTTTACGACGGGGCCACGCTGGAAGAGATGTAGCCGCACGAGGCCATGGCGTTGGTGACGCCTGCGCGAAGCTGGGTGGCTGGTTTCCCGCCGCGGTGCGCGCTCGAAGCCAGCTCCTCTCTGTCAAGTCCCGGCGTGTGTTGAAGGGGTAGGCAGGTTGTCGGGCGGCGGCAGATGACAGTGGCAAGCCGTCGTTTGAGGCAGCACATGGCTTCGCGGCGACCGTTGCCGTCTGCGCGCTTGCACTGGCATTGAGTTCACGCCGGGGCGTGGCTGAGTGCGATGAGATGCGGTGCGTGGTTGAGCTCCGGCCCCCGGTGCGGGATAGCCAGCGGCGTGTGACGTCGCCAGAGGAGAACTCAATGGGCGCGATGCCGCAGCAGGACGCAAAGGGATCGGGGTGGGGAACCGGTCGAGTGATCCGAAACGACTAATCATGCGGGCGGCCAGGACGGGACCGGCTCCGGGCAGCTGCAGCAACATCGGTTCAAGGTGCCCACGGCCCTCCGGTCGGCGAGCTGCCCAAGCGTCCACCGGGAAGATCCAGAAGTACCTGTTGCGACGCGTGGTCGCCGCCGGTTCGCTCCAGAGAATGCGGTGAGTGTGCTGCGGCCCTGAGCTATTCCGGTTCACTACTGGCATTTCACGGAGTGCTTCCAGCAGGCCAAGAACGCGGCCGGGCTGGATCGCTGCCAGGTCCGGTCCTGGCGGGCGTGGTCCGCGCACACCACCCTGCCCATGCTCGCGCGCGCCTGGCTGCCCACGACCAGAACCATCGCCGCAAAAGGGAATCGGTGTCCGCGATGCGGTGATCTGCTATCCAGCACGCGATCCGCCGACTCTTGATCAACCAGGTGCACCGGCAGGTTCCCGATCCCGAGTACGTCTGCTCATGGTCGTACTGGCAACGCCGATGCCAGCACTAAGCTCGCCTCAGTCACGGCAAACGACGAAGTCGCCCACCAGCTGAGTGCGGGTGCCGCATCAGGCGGCTGCACCGGCGACGTGGGGCCCGGGTCCACATTGGCGGTGCGGAACCCAGCGCTCACCCGCGCTGCGCGCCGATGACGACAACACCCCTGACCGCGCACAGGACGTGCTCGCCCATATCGGCTCCTTCAGGTCACTGGGCGACTCGGCCGTCGTCGAGGATCAGCTTCGGTTCGTGCCCCGCCCGATCCCGCTTGATCTCCAGGTAACGGATGTTCTGGGGGGTCGCCGGCACCGGCACCTGACCGAGCACCTGCAGGCCGTAAGCTTCGAGCCCGACGCGTTTGGCGGGATCGTTCGTCAGCAGGCGCACAGAACGGATTCCGAGGTCGCTGAGAATCTGCGCCTCGGTGCCGTGGTCGGCGGAGTCCGCGGGCGGGCCGAGCCCCAGATTGGCGTCGACGGTGTCCGCGCCCAGCTCCTCCAGCTGGTAGGCCTGCAGTTCGTGCAGCAGCCCCATCCCCCGTCCTTCATGGCCCCGCATGTACAGCACGACACCTCGGCCCTCCCGCGCGACGGCCGAGAGGGCGGCATCCAGCTGGGGACTGCAGTCGCAGCGCAGCGAACGAAAGACGTCACCGGTGAGGCACTCGGAATGCACGCGCACGAGCACGTCCTCGCCGTCGGACAAGTCGCCGCAGACGAATGCGATATGCGCACGCTCGTCGTGGAGGGACGAATAGCCGATCGCGGTGAACTGCCCCGACGGCAAGGGGAGACGGGCCGAGGCAACACGTTCGACCAGTTTCTCGACCCGCCACCGATAGGCGATCAGATCGGCAATCGAGATCATTCTCAGGTCGTGCTGTTCCGCGAAGCGCTGCAGCTCCGGGCCGCGGGCCATCTCGACCGGGTTGTCCTCACTGGTGAGCTCGCACAACGCAGCCACCGGGGCGAGGCCCGCGAGCACCGCCAGGTCGACGGCCGCCTCGGTGTGCCCCTTCCGGCGCAACACCCCGCCGGGCCTGGCGCGCAACGGGACGACGTGACCGGGACGGCTGAAGTCGCCGCTGGTGGACGCCGGATCAGCCAGGCAGCGAATGGTTCTCGCCCGGTCGCGTGCCGAGATCCCCGTCGAGATCCCGTGCTTAGCGTCGACCGTGACCGCGTAGGCGGTTCCCCGCCGATTCTGGTTGGTGTTGACCATCGGCGGCAGGTCGAGCCGGTCCGCATCCTCGCTCGTCAGCGACACGCAAATGTATCCGGACGTGTGGCGGACGGTGAATGCGACCAGCTCGACGGTGGCGAACTGGGCGGCGAAGATCAGATCGCCTTCGTTCTCGCGGTCTTCATCGTCGACTACGATCACCGGTCGCCCAGCGGCGAAATCGGCTATGGCCGCCTCGACTGCAGCTGTTCCGTGCACGGTTTCCTTCTTCAGTGAGTCGTCATATGCGCGACAGCGAGACATCGGCCCGCGACGCTGTCAAGGCCAGTCCCAGGACTTGACCGCTCGCTGACGATGACACGGACATTCACATCACCAGCTCACGAAACTTGCTGCCGGGGAAGCCGGGAGTGAGACAACGTCGAGGTTTCGAACGTGCCCACTCGGAAAAGGACGAGTTCGTGATCCCGCCCGGCAGGACGCACCGATCATATGACCATGTGTCCGGGTCAGAATAAAAAAGACCCAGCGGTCGCGACAGCGACAAGCTCTGAATGCGCGCTTGACCGGTATTCTCGAATCACACGAAGCTCCTGTCCGTACGGAGCGGTCCGCTCGAAGGAAGGCCGGTCGCCGGGTTCTGAACCGCGAAGGTGGTATCGGTCATCGTTGTCTCCAGATCACGGTCAGAGTCCGCGCACGGGCGCAGTGCTGGCCGACGTGCAGGTCGTCGGCCAGCACTCGCCGGTCCCAGGCCGTAGGCGCGGCCACAACTCCGTCAGCAGGGTCGGCGGTTGGTCAGCCCAGCAGCTTGCCGCGGTAGCCCCAGTGCGAGGGCTCGATATCGTGGAGGACGATGGCTGTGTCGTTGGCAGCCTCGTCCCCGAGTACCGAGCCGACTGCCTGCGTCAGCGCCTCGACCATCTTCGCGCTGAACGTCTCGTCGTCGAAACGACTCTTGAAGAACGATGCTTCGATGTGAGCCATTGTTTTCTTTCTCCTCTTCCGTTGTTACCACGTGCGAAAGTCGTCTGAGCCCGGCTGGGGCCGGCCCCGCCGTTCGCTGGCGCCGTTCTCGGTGAGTTCGTGGTGGTAGTTCGATCAGGAATCCTCGGCCCGAGTCGGGTGCTCCGTTTCCTGGAGGTCGAGCGCCTCCGATACGGCGCGCAGATACCCGCTGAGCTCACGCCCGGCCCGCACGACGTGCCTGATGTTGGAGGGCTGGGCCAGGCGGCCGATGTCGTTGAGCACGTTTCCCTCGACTACGACGACATCGCCGACGGCACCGTTCCGCAGTGAGCCAAGATCCGGTCGGTCCAACAGCGACGCCGCGTTCGTCGTAGCGGTGGTGATCGCTTCTTCTGCGGACATGCCGTGCCGCACGTACAGCTCGAGCTCGCGCGCGTGCGCGCCGAACGGACACAGCGTGCCCGAGGAGTCGGTGCCCATCGCCACCTTGACCCCGGCCTCGCGTGCCAGTGTGAACGACTTCAGCGTGCGGTCGTGTGCTTCGCTGAGGTCCGCCACCCCTTGGGGGGTCAGGCCCCGGAGTGTCCCCTCCCGTTGGCACCAGTCGTTGAAGGACATGGTGGGGACGAGGAAGGTCCCGCGCTCAGCCATCTCGATCGCCATCTCCTGGTCGAGATACGAACCGTGCTCGATGGAGTCGACACCTGCGGCAAGGCTGCGTCGAATGCCTTCGGCAGAGAGTGCGTGCGCTGCGACCCGCAGGTCCAGCTCGTGGGCGGTCTCGACGATGGCGGTCAGCTCGGCGATGCTGTAGTTGGGCCAGCTCGGCCGTTCGCCCTTCGACATCCCGCCGCTGGCCATCACTTTGATGAAGTCCGCACCAGCCCGGGCTTGGAGGCGCACGAGCTTGCGGCACTCCTCGATGCCGTCTGCCGTGTCCCACTGTTCTCGTGGTGTGTACGGCGGGTAGAACAGATCGCCGTGACCGTTGGTCATGGTGATCCACCACGGAGCGACCACCAAACGAGGTCCGACCGCCAAGCCTTCATCGGTGAAATCGCGAAGCTCGGGCTCTCCGGCGCCGCGGTGCCCCATGACACGCAGCGTCGTGAATCCGGCGGCGAGCGCTCGGTGGGCGTTGCGCAGCCCGTGCAGCAGCTTGGCTGGCTTGCTCACCTGGCCGCGGAAGACATCGCTTGCAATTACGTGCTGGTGATCGGAATTGGTCGTCAGGTGGACGTGGGCGTCGATCAGGCCGGGCAGGACGGTGCAACCTGCAGCGTCAAGCCGGGGAGTCCCCGGGGGGACCCTGCCCTCTGCCCGCGGCCCTGCGTAGGCCACTGTGCCTGCTCGGATGTGCACGAGTCCGTCGCTGTGATGCTGGCCCGGCCCCGACCACACCAAGCCGCCTTCGATCGCGATGTCGCCGGCAGTCATCGCGAGCCCGGGAAGCACGCTGGATCTGACATTCTCATCCCCTTAGAAGGTGTGGTTCTTTCCGCCGAAGACAGCGCTCACGGAACCGTCGGTGAAGATGCTGCTGATCGAGTCCGCGAGCAGCGGGGCACAGGAAAGCACCTTGATCTTGTCAGGGGCACCTGCGCGGAGCGGGATCGTGTCGGTGACGACGACTTGCTCGAAAGGCGACGCAGCAAGACGTTCGTACGCATGCCCGCTGAAGACCCCGTGGGTCGCTGCGGCGAGCACTCGTCGAGCACCCGCGTGCTTGAGCGCCTCTCCTGCCGCGCACAACGTGCCGGCGGTGTCGATCATGTCGTCGATCACGATGGCGGTTTTCCCGCGGACATCGCCGATGACGGTGGTGATCTCGGCGACCTGCTGCTGGGGCCGCTCCTTGTCCAGGATGGCCAGGCCGGCCCCGATCTGCGTGGCGAACTGCTTGTTGAGCTTCACCCGACCCGAGTCCGGAGCGACGATCACCAGGTCGTCGTCGAGGCCGGCGAAGTAGTCACTGAGGATGCCCAACGCCGTCATGTGGTCGACCGGGATGCCGAAGAACCCCTGCAGCTGGCCGGCGTGCAGGTCCATCGTCAGCACTCGGTCAACGCCCGTCGCCTCAAGTGCGCGAGCCACCATGCGAGCCGAGATCGGCTCGCGCGGAGCTGACTTCTTGTCCTGCCGCGAGTAGCCATACCACGGAGTCACTGCGATCACGCGGTGCGCGCTCGCGCCGACGGCGGCGTCCACCATCACCAGGAGCTCCAGGAGCGAGTCGTTCGCATTGACGCCCGTCTCCGGGTTCGCGCACATCGGCTGAACGATGAAGACATCCGCGCCACGGATTGATTCTTCGAACCTGCTGTAGACCTCTCCGCTGGAGAACGTCTTCAGGGTCACCTTGCCGAGCTCGATCTCAAGAAGCTCAGCGATGGCACCCGCCAATGGCGCGTTGGACCGGCCGGAGAACACCATCAGCCGCCTGCCCCAATTAGCCTGCAACGACGCGTTCATGAGCTCACCACTCCGCCAGTGCGGATTACGGGCGCCCGAGGGCGCATCCGACCTTCCTCGGTCAGTGGTCAGATTCACGATGCAGAAGCCTTTCTACTTCGGTCCGAAAAATCGGAGACGCTGCGGGTTCGACCGCCGTTACGTGCCCGCGCGGCGCTCGGTGGTCGCCAAGACGGCGTCGATCGTCGCCGCACTCGGCATGCCCGTGCGCGCGCCCGCCGACTCAACCGACAACGCCGCAGCAACCACTCCGCGCCGCGCCGCGCCGGCGACGTCCGTTCCCGCTGCCAAGCTGGCGGCAAACACGCCGTTGAAGGTGTCCCCAGCGCCGGTGGTATCGACCACTCGACGTGCCGGCCAAGCCGGGATCCGGGTGCTGACTCCGTCAGCACCGCACAACAGCACCCCGTCGGCGCCCAGTGTGACTACCACCGGCGCTCTCGTATGCGATGCCACCGCGGCCGCCATCTTCTCCGCCGGCGGGTCTCCGGGCTCACCGAGCAGCTGGTAGAGGTCTCGCAGCTCGCCTTGGTTCGGGGTGATGATCGGGGCGAGCTTGAGGAGCTCTTGGATGCCGGGGGCGACAGGCGCCGGGTTGAGCACACACTGCCACCCCTGCGCGGTGGCGGCTTCGACCGCTTCGACGACTGCCGCGGCGGAGATCTCCGTACTCACCAGAACACACCCTGGCCACCCGCTCGCTCGCTCGATCGCGGCCCTCACGTCCCGAGCGCCCACCGCCGCATTTGCACCGGCGGCGACGGCGATCTGGTTCTCCCCGAAGGGATCCACGACAATGAGCGCAGCTCCAGTAGCGGACCCCTCCTTGATCACGACATCGCTGACGTCGATCCCTTCGGCTCGCAGTTCGGCCAACGCAGCCGTTCCGAACTCGTCAGGCCCGACGGCGCCGACGTAGCGGACGTCGGCGCCTGAGCGCACCGCCGCGACAGCGGAGTTGCCGCCCTTCCCTCCGCCGTGACGCTGCAAGTCCGCCCCCACCACGGTCTCCCCTGGTCCGGGAAGCCTGGAGGCGGCGACGACCATGTCGACGTTCAGCGCCCCGACGACGAGGAGGCGCCCGCCCCTGCCTGATCCGGCCGACCGCGCACCGTCGCTCAAGCTCACGACACCTTTTCCCCGAGCGCCGGCGCTTTTTGCGCCTGCGCGGTCCACGAGACAATCGCCGTCCACATCTCGCCGTAGTGCGGCCAGTCCAGGAACTCCTGAGGTGCCCAGTGCGGGGCGAGGTCGGAGGCAAACGCCGCGGTCCTGCCGTCACCGTGCTGGCCCACGACCAACATCGGGTCCTCGCCCGCCCGCGCCACGACGGTGGCGTCCGGCTTCGCGATGAGTTTGTTGTAGCCGAGAAGGTGGGGCCATTCCGGCGGCGTGCCGCCCAGGACCGGGTGATCAGGCTGGCAGACCTCCACCTCGACCCCCTCCGACCTCTCGACACGGTCGTCGTACGGGAGCATGGCTACGGGCAGCGGATCGGCGAGCGGGCTCATGCCGAAGCGGCCCTTGCCATCGATTCCGGTGAAGGAAAGATACCCCCCGACCATGACGAGCCCGCCACCGCGCTTGACGTAATCCGCAACCAGGCCAAGCCGGTTTGGCGACCTCTCCGATCGCAGGAAACTCTCGTCCGGCAGCAGGAAGGAGTTGGATCCGATGTCAGAGATGACGATTACGTCGAACTCGTCGATTTCCTCCGGCGAGCGGGGGAACCGCAAGGTGATCTCGTGGCCGCGGACGTAGGTGACGTCGAACCCAGCGTCATTCAGGCAGCGGAGGAAGAAGCCCGCGCCCTCCTCGTACTCGGTCGAGTGGAACTGGTCGAAGCCCTTCATGTGGATCGTGTGTTTCACCCACGACTCCCCCACGAACAGAACCCTGAGCGGCGACCCGATGGTGCTCATGAACTGGAACTCCCTTGCGCGAAATGGTTTCTGGTTGATGCGGCTTTGAGCTGGCGACCCAGCGCATGCGCCTCGCGGATGTCGATCCCGAGGTAGGTCTTCGCGGCCAGGGGTGCCAAGACGGGCGACGGGTTCACCGCGACCGAGTGCGGGAACGTCGTGAACAGCTCCACGTCGCTGGATGAGTCCCCGTAGACCACACACTCGTCGGCGGTCAGGTTGCGAGCAGCGAGAGCAGACTGGGTGATTGCCACCTTCGCCTCTGGCATCAGCGTGGCTGATTTCTCCAGCGGGCTGCCCAGCTCGACGGCCGAGCCGTAGGTCTCGTTGACGCCCCAAAGCTCCAGCCTGCGGACGAAGAACGTCGGCGACTGGGAAATCACGATCACGTCCTCGCCGTGAGATCGAATGTTCTCGAACGTTTCGGCGACACCGTCCATCCAGGGCGAGCTCTGAAAGGCATCGTCGAAGTCGGCAGGGGATGCGTCCTTGCAGATGTCGAGGAGCTTCGACCAGAAGTCGGTGTCGGAGATTGTCCCCTCGCCCCATGCCCTCTCGATTTCCTGTCCTGCCTCGAGTTGGCCCATCTGGCGAGCCAGCTCGATCGTGGCGGTGCTCCGCAGGAGGGTGCCGTCCATGTCGAAGACATGGAGGCAGCCCACCTGGCTGGCCTCAGCGGATGTGTTCACTTTCAGGCCCGCCCTTCAGGCGAGGAGAACCGCGGCTTCTGATCGAGTACGACGGTCTTGTTCTCGAGGTACGGCAGAAGGCCGGCTACGCCGCCCTCTCGGCCGACGCCAGACTGCTTGAAGCCGCCGAAGCCGATCCCGAAGTCTGCCCGGTTGCCGTTCTGCCCCACTGTCCCTGCGCGCAGGCGCCTGGCCACCTCGCGAGCACGGTCCGCGTCGTTGGTGAACACCGAAGCATTGAGGCCGAACACAGAGTCATTGGCGATCCGGATCGCGTCTTCCTCGTCAGCAGCGGCGATGACGGAGATCACTGGCCCGAAGATCTCCTCTTGGGCGATCCGGGAGGAGTTGTTCACATTCCCGAAAACGGTCGGCTCAATGAACCAGCCCCGGTCGAGGTCCTTGGGGCGGTTACCGCCGAACGCCAGAGTGGCCCCTTCGTCCTTGCCGATCTGGACATAACCCTCGACGCGCTCACGCTGTCGGCGAGAGGCCAGCGGCCCCATCTGGACGCTGGGGTCGAACGGGTTCCCCACCTTGACCCGAGAGAACCGCTCGGCGAGCGCCTCGAGCATCTCGTCGTGCCGATGGCGCGCCACGATCACCCGAGTCAGCGATGCGCAGATCTGGCCGGAAACAAAGCACGCGCCCCCGGTCAGGCTGTCGGCAGCCTCCGCAATGTCCATGTCGTCGAGGACGACCGCGGCCGATTTGCCTCCCAGCTCGAGGGTGTACCGCCCGATGCGCTCGGCCATGATCCCCGCGATCCTCTTCCCCACTGCCGTCGACCCGGTGAAGGTGATCTTGTCCACGCGGTGATCGGTCACCAGCGCTTCAGAGGCCTCCCTGTCGGCGGTGAGCACGTTAACCACGCCGCGGGGGAGGCCGACCTGTTCAGCGATCTCCGCGAGGACATACGCGGCTCCCGGTGCCTCCGGTGACGCCTTGACGATCACCGTGCACCCGGCGAGCAGCGCGGGTGCCAGCTTCCAGGCGGCCAGGTGCATCGGGGTGTTCCACGGAATGATCGCCCCCACGACGCCTACGGGCTCCCCGACGATCATCCCGAAGCCTTCGCCCGAGCTGGTGGGCACCTCTTGCTCGAACGGATACCGATCGGCGAGATCCGCGTAGTAGTCGAACGCCGCAGGGACCTCCTGCAGGACGGCCGGCACAATGCCGGCGATGATCCCCGTCTCTCGGGGCCACAACTGGACCAGGTCGTCGGAGCGTTTGGCTGCGGCCTGAGCGATGGCGCGAAGGAACTCCGCCCGCCGGCTCGGCGGCATCCGTGGCCACGGGCCGTCGTCGAAGGCCCGGCGTGCCGCTCCCACCGCCCGCGCGACATCCGCCGCTTCGGCCTCAGCGACACTGAAAAACCGCTCCTCCGTCGCCGCTTCGATCACGTCGATCGTGTGGGTCGTCGAAGGATCGACCCACTGCCCGTCAATGTAGAATTGCCCCGGATTCGAGATCGGCGCGCTGGGCGTCTTGATTGTCATCGGAATGCTTCGCCTCCAACTGGTCGGCTACCGCAGAGCTGGTGGTTGTCGTCAATTGCCGACCCGGCACTTCATCGGATCGCGCCCAGTCGGCGATGGGCGCGAGGCCGGTGGCCAAGGAACTGGACGCGGCGGACCAGCGACTCGCCGTCACGCAGCGTGATCCAAAACTCCCTCGAAGGGCGTGGATTCGATTACCCGTCGACGGATGGCCTGGTACAGCGGACCGTTCTCCTCACGACTGGCCAACGCTGATGCCCAATCAGGGTCCGCAAGGAACGTGCCCCATTTGCGCTCCAGCTCGGCAAGGTCGGAGAACCGCATCGTGTAGACGACCTCGTTGAAAGAGTTGTCGCCGATGGTGGTGTAACCCACCTGCGTCATCTCCATCCCGTGCTTCCTGAACAGCGGCACCACCACGGACGTGAACAGGTCGACGACATCTCGGAAACGACCTGCCGCCGGGACATACTCGCGAACCTCGTAAATCACCTTGTTGACCTCCTCTGCGGTCTTCGACTTCTGAGCCCTCACGGCAATCGACGGGTGGACGTCCACGGCTGGTATCGCTCAGGCGCACTTGGAGACGCGAAGGGTGCTAGTCCGCGAACGCGGGAAAGACCTCTTCAGCCATCATCTTCATGTTCTTGACGATCGCGTCGGTGGGCTGACCGACCGCGATGAGGCACGCCAAGTGGTCCACTCCAAGCTTTTCGTAGGACTTGAACCGCTCGATCATGCGATCCGGCGTGGTCAATACCGGGTCGGCGTACTTCTCCAGCAGGTTGTCCTTGGAGAAGGAATGCTGCTCAGGTGTCATATTCCCGCGGTGCACATAGTCTCGGCTCTCGCCGACATTGCGGGTGGCGAGCCGCTCTTCCTTGGTGTCGACCGTGCCGGGCCCCTTGACCAGGGCCATGTAGTAGTTGTATTCGTTCACGACGTCGTCGAAGTACTCCAACGCCTCTTCCTCGGTACGACCGACCCAGGTGTGGCGGAGCACCATGACCTCGCCGCGAGGATTCCCGGTCTTTTCGATCTCGTCGTTGTAGCTCCCGATGAGCTCCTCGAGGTCGCCGTAGGGCTCGAAGTTGCCGTAGTTCGGCGCCGTGATCAGATTCAGGCCCTGCTGAGCGACCCGGCGAACACCTTCGTTGCTCTGCGATGCGACCCAGATGTCAGGATGCGGCTTCGTCGCCGGCTTCGGGACCAGGGTCGTCGGCGGGAATGAATAGAACTGGCCGTCATGGGACACGTCGTCTTCAGCGAAGAGCCGACGGACGATCTCCAGCCCTTCTTCGTACATTGCCCGCTGGTTCTCCGGTTTCACCCCGAGCCGATCGAGTTGGAACCTGCTCCCGCCGCGTGCCACGCCGATCCCGATCCGACCTGGCGCGAGATGATCCAGCAGGCTCATCTCGGAAGCGACCAGGAGCGGGTTGTAAGCCGGCAGGACGACCACCCCCGGGACGATCCGCAGCCGCTTGGTCCGCTGAGCCGCGACCGTCGCGAACATCATCGCCGAGGGATTGGCTACGTAGTTCTGGAACTGGTTCTCGTTGATCGTGATCCCCTCGAAGCCGAACTCCTCAGCGGCATCGACGATCCTGAGCATGCTGTCCAAAACCTCGGACCAGGGCCGGGTCGTGTCCGGATAAAAGAACGGCGCCGTAACCCAGAACTTCATTGCCATGGTGTTTTCCTCAACTCTTGTTCGCTGACTTCCAAGGGGACCGCAGGACCAACCCCCGAGGCTCTCGGCGCGGCAGTCCACGGAATCGGGAAAGACCACGATGCCGTGGACTGCTTCTTGAATGCCTCGCGGGTGAGTGATTCAGCTGACGGCCGCGCCGTCGGGTGCCGGTGCGGATCCGGTGACCATCGGCGCGAGGTAATCGCCGTACCATTCCTGCGGCACTGGTGCCTCACTGGCAGCGATCAGCTCAGAGAAGTCCCACTTCTTCAGCAGCTTTCCGTTGCGGAAGACGGGCTTGAGCAGGTTCTGCTCGGGGCTGACCGAGTCGCGCGGCACGGTCTTGTACTCACCGTCCTCCAGAACGAGGGCGAGCCGCCCGGCCTTGGACTTCTTGAAGCTGGCTCCGGTGGGCTGCTTGGAGATATCGCGCCACTCGCCGTTGACGCACACGGCGTTTGCCTTCTGCGCGAAGTTGTTGGTGTCGCGGTTGACGTGCTGGAGGAGGCCGCCGCCCATGCCGAAGACGGCGTTGTCGGCCGCCAGGCCGCGGCGCTCCATCTCGATGAGGACCGCCCGGAGGCTCTCGCCGGTCACGCCGTCGCCCTGCACCACTCGGATGAACGGAGGGAGGATCTTGAAGCCCTTGCTGTTGACTTCGTAGCCGAAGGCGTCCATGAGCCACTCGGTGGTGTCGGAGGTGACCTGGACGACGTCGCCGGAGTCGGGGCGCGCGCCCACCAGGCCGGGGAAGTTCTGGATCAATTCCTTCAGCTCGCCGCCGAGGATCTTCTTGACGCAGTGCTCGTGGTCGTAGGTGTCGGTCAAGACCAGCGCGAAGCCGTTGTCCCGGTAGGTCTCGAGCATGTTTCGGATGGCGTCGACCTCGAAGTCTCGCCCCCAGGCGGTGAAGCCGGCGTGCTCGGAGTTGGGGCCGGAGTTCGATGGAGCCACGGCGTTGTACCAGCGCTTGGCGGCGAGGATGCCCGGGGTGGTGTCGCTCTGGCTGAAGTTCACCAAGTGCGCCATGCCACCCAGCGCGGCGGACTGCTGCGAGCTGACGCCCCGTGCGCCGTAGTCGTGAAGCATGTGCCGGAGCGCTCCCTCGTTGTCGGAAGTACGTTCCAGGGCGGTGCGGATCACCTGCTTGCACAGCCAGCTCAGGGTGCCGATCGTGGTCGGGTACCACACCGCCCTCAGCAGGGCGGTCTCGAAGAAGCTGGTCACCCAGTGATACTTCGGGTCAGTGTTGATGAGCTGCACGAGCACGTTGTTGCTGGGCAGCACGGTGCCCTCGGGGATCGCCTCGATCTCGACGGGCAGATAGCCGCCGTGGTCGTTGATGATGCCCATCCAGTTGTCGCGGTTGAAGTGCATCCCCTGCTCGCGCATGAGGTACTCGGCCTCATCGACATCCTCGAGCGTCACGGGGCGCATCAGGTAATCCCGGATGAAGGCTTGGAGGCCGACGAACATCGTGACGGGGAACTCGCCGCCGCGGGACTCGATGTACGACGAGATGTACTCGGTGCCCGGCGGGTACAGCGAGTAGTGGCAATGCTTGTAGTTGTCGGTGTTGACGATGATGTTGTCGAACTGCTCGCCCAGGGACATCTTTGTCCTTCCTCTCGGTCGCCCCGCGACTGGAGTAGTCACCAGCAGTCGCCGGCAGGCCATTAACGATTCTACACAGGTGCCGAAGCATCCGGTCTGCGACCACGACTTTCGCTGCTCAGTATCGTTGACTCATCAGGTAGAAACCTTTCTAGCGACCGGACTGTATCAGCGGCAGATCGGCTCTGTAAACGGTGAGTTTCGATCGGCCGGAGGGAACCAGATCAGGGAGGACCCGAGCGGCCCGGCCAGGGGTACCTGACGGCGGTCGAGCTCTCGATCGAACTCGAAGATGTCGTGACCGTGGAGGTCGGAGATTCCGGTGCCACCACCCCCTACCGCGGATCACTGCTCGTCCGTCGCCGGCCGCGCCCGCTCGTGTCCGGCGGGCTTGCGGCTCCAGGCCGCCTCAGCGGCCAGCGCCCGAACCGGGGCGCGGAGCGGCGATGCGCAGCGGCCGACAGACCCGCGCCACCCGCGTCATCGGGGACGCTGCGCCACTCGCGGCCAGCCTAGTCCAGCAGTAGTTCTGGAAACCGTTCTATCTCTGAGCTGGAATCAGCTATGGTTACCCTTCGCGACGTGAACGAAGTGCCGCATGAGGACACGTGGGGGTGACTTGACCCGAAACTCGGGAGCCATGCCGACGCGCAGGCCCACGATGAAGGAGGTTGCTGAGCGGGCAGGAGTCGCTATCAGCACGGTAAGTTACGTGCTCAACGACAGCGGGCCTGTCGCGGCCGACCGGCGTGCGCGGGTGCTGGAGGCTGTCCGCGCGCTGGGCTATTTGCCCAACGAGTCTGCTCGCAACCTCAAGAGACACAGCGTGGCCACCGTCGGCCTCGTCGTCCCCGACCTGGTGAACCAGTACTTCGCGCTGATCGCCGAGGGAGTGGAACAAGCCGCGTCCGAGAAGGACGTCTTGGTGGTGTTCTGCACACCGGAAGCGACCGGTGGCAGCGAGTCCTGGAACAGCAGACTGCTGCGCAGTCAGCGCCTCGACGGGCTCATCTACCTCTCCGGGTCAGAGACGCGAATGGAGGCTCTGGTCGAGCTGACCCAGGTCGGCCCTGTCGTCCTCGTCGACGAAAAGCTCCCCGGATTCAACCTGCCGTCCGTGGTCTCGCAGAACCGTCGGGGCGCGAGGGAGATCGCCACCCATCTCACCTCGCTCGGGCACGAGCGCCTGGCCATCCTTGGCGGTCCGCTCGAGCTCTGGACGGCCGAACAGCGCCTCTCGGGCTACCGAGAGGCCATCGCCGCCGCCGGATTGGATCCCGATGGCATCCCCGTGCTCGTAGGTGACTACAAGATGTCGTCGGGCGAGCAGTTGGCCGCCGCGATCCTGAGCCGCCCGGCGCACGTTCGGCCCACTGCTTTACTCTGCGCGAACGACCTCATGGCAATTGGGGCTCTGTCCTACTGTCGCCGCGCTGGCCTGCGGGTGCCGGAGGACGTCTCGGTGGTCGGATTCGATGACCTGCCGTTCGCTTCCCTCCTGACGCCAGCTCTCACCACCGTCCGGCAGCCCGCTCGGGAGATGGGCATCCAGGCCGTCAAGCTGCTGCTCGGCATGGTCGACGGCACCGATCCGACCCCTCCCCCTCCGTCGCCGGTAACTCTGAAGATCCGGGAGTCGACAGGTCCCGTCTCCGTCCACTGACGAGCGTAAAAGCATCGATGCTCAGAGGTACGTGCCCCTAGAGCTGCCCGGCAAGGTTGCGGACTCGGCATCTGACACCCGGGGTGAGCCGGGACCGGCTGTACGTCGCCGCTTCCTGGCCAAGCGTTCACGACACCGGGCCAGGAAGCGTGCGAGACGAGCCGCCAGGATCAGGTGCGCGTGGATTTCTTCGCACGCAAGCCGAGGTAGAGCACGATCAACCCGCAGAACGCGGACGGAATTGCCAGGGTGAGGAACAACTGCTGATGACTCCATCCGGCGGACAGCATGCCGCCCACGATCAGCGGGCCGAGGATGCCTCCGACCCGGCCGATCCCCAGTGCCCACCCGACACCGGTGGACCGCACTTCTTCGGGGTAGAAGACGGCGGCGAGCGCGATCACGCTCTTCTGTCCACCTGAGACCGAACAGCCGATCAGGAAGATGGCGACGAGGACGAGCCACGCCGGTGCGCCGAGTACCGCGCTCATCAGTGCCAGGAAACCGCAGCCGGACAGGTAGAGCGTGGCGAGCGCGCCATACGCGCCGAGCCGGTCCATCGCGGGGCCGACCAGGAACGCGATCGCGATGCCGCCGATCGTGGTCATCGAGGAAGCGGTGGCCAGGGTGCCCGCCGAGTATCCGCGTTCGTGCAGAACGGTGGGCATCCAGCTCTGCAGGCCGTAGAACATCGCCAAATTGACGGCGAAGACGACCCACAACAGGACTGTGCCGAACAGCTGCCGACCAGAGAGGAGTTCGGACAGTTTGACTCGCTTGCGCGGGTCGGCGCTCGCCGCCTCGATCCGCACGGCGGTCGTATCCGGCAGCCGCCGGTCGATCCGCCGGCACAGGGCGTATGCCTTGGCGGTCTCGCCGCGGCGCACGTGAAAAGCCAGCGATTCCGGCAGCCGCCAGGTCAGCAAGCCCAGCAGAATGAGCGGCAGGATCGCTCCGGCGAGGAAGACCGAGCGCCAGCCGTGCATCGGGATGAGCCAGTCGGCGGCGTAATTGGCAGCCACGAATCCCAAAGAGAATCCACAGTAGATCGCCAGTACGAAACTGGCCCGGGCCCGTTTCGGGCTGTACTCGGCGGTGAGCGCGATCGTGCTCGGGGTTGCCATGCCGAGTCCGATGCCGGTGACGAGCCGGAGCACCAGGAGCTGATCGGGGTTGCGCACCCAGACCGAGAGCAGCGTGGACAGCGAGAAGACCGCCACCCCGGCGAGGACGAGCCGTTTGTGGCCGAACTTGTCCGACAGCGGAGCGAGCAGCAGATAGCCGATCATCAGGCCGACCAGCGCAGCGGAGAAGATCGTGCTCATCGTGCCGGTGGAAATACCCCAGTCTCGGGTGATGGCGGGGGCCATGTAATTGATCGCCTGGGTGTCGAACCCGTCGAGCAGCATGACCAGTCCGCACAGCAGCGCAACGGCGAACTGGAAGCGGCCCGGGCGGCGTTCGTCGATCAAGGCCGGGAGGCGCAACAGTCCCGGCGGCCCGGCGGCGGTGGCGGGAGGCGAAGTGTATTCGGGCATGGGAACTCCAGGTGCGAGAGGATCAGCCGACGGGGTACGGCACGGGCACGGCGGAGACGAACGCGTCGGAGTGGAACCGCTCGGGAGGAATGCCTCGCGCACGGCCCAGCTCCTCCGCAGCGGAACGGGTCATGGATTCACTGCCACAGGCGTAGACCTGGTGGCCGCCGAGGTCCGCGTGGTCGGCGATGACGACCTGCTGGACCCAGCCGGTGGCGCCTTCCCAGCCAGGGTGCGGCCGGGAGAGCACGGGCGTGAAACTCAGCCAGTCAAAACGGCCGGCCCAGGCTTGAAGGGTGGAGAACTGGTACAGGTCCTCGACAGTGCGTGCGCCCCAGTACAGGTGGACGGGACGGGTCAGTCGGCGCGCGATGTGGTCTAGGATGATGGACCGCATCGGCGCGAATCCAGTGCCGGTCGCCAGCAGCAGGATCGGGGAGCCGGCCTGGTCCGCCCCTTCGGCGGGGTCTTCGACGAAGAACTCGCCGAAGGGGGCTTCGATCTCTACGGTGTCGTGGAATTCCAGCTGCTGCAGGATCCTCGCGGAGAACGCTCCGCCGGGCTCGTGGCGCACGTGCAGCTGGGCGAGGTCATTGTGCTGGGGAGAGTTGGCCAGCGAATAGGATCTGGTGTCGCCGTCGTCCAGGATGACGTTGAGGAACTGGCCGGCGCGGAACGGCGTGCGCCGGCCGATCGGGTAACGCAGGTCGAGAATCGTGACGCTGGGCGCGACCTGGCGCCGGCGGTAGACGGTGGTGGTGAGCTTCTTGCGCACCGGAGGCGTGCGTGCCTCGATGCGGCGAGGGGCGATCTCCACGTCGCCGATCGGGCGCGCTCGGCATAGCCGGACTTCCGCAGGACCGCACGCTCGGCCGCTGCCGGGTATTTCCGCCTCTCCAGCCGTCAAGGTGCCGACGCAGGTGTCGCATACGCCTTTGCGGCAGGAGTAAGGGATTGCCCACCCCGCGGCCTCTGCCGCGTCGAGCACATTCTGTTCGGGCGCGCAGTCGAAGGTGATAGCGGTGTCTTTGACGCTGATGGCGGTCATCTCAGTCCTCCTGAACGGGCGGTGCGAGCAACCGGAGGGCGGAGAGCACGGCGCTCGGGTCGGCGGTGCCGCTCCCGGCTTTGTCGAAAACAGGGCCGTGACCGACGCTGGAGAACGGAATGCCCGCGCCGATCGTGATCGCGGCGGCGGTGCGCCCGGCCAGTGTCTTGACCGGGAGGTGCCCTTGGTCGTGGTACATCGCCAAGTACGCGTCCGCGTCCCGCGTGCCGCCGAGCAAGACGTCTGCCCCGGTCGGCCCCTCGGCGTCAATGCCACGCGCACGCAAGGCCGCCACCGCAGGCTCGGTGACCCGGCGGTCGTCGTCCCCGAAGAGGCCATGCTCGCCTGCGTGCGGGTTGATCCCGAAAACGCCGATCCGTGGCGCGGCAATGCCCATCCGGCGAAGCGCCGTATGGAGAGCGACACCGGCCTGGACGACCAGCTCTGGGGTCAGCCGGCCTATCGCGTCGACGAGCCGTTCATGCAGAGTCACATGCGCGATCCGGACGCCGCCGCCGACCAGCATCAAGAAGACTTCGTCGATCGGCGTACCAGTCAGCTCGGCGATCAGCGGCGGGTAGCCCGCGAAGGCGATGCCGGCCTGGCGGACCGCGTTCTCTGAATGCGGGCAGGCGACGACGCCTCGGTAGCCGCCGTCCATCGCCAGCGCAACTGCCTTGGCGGCATAGGCGATGGTCGCTGCGCCTGCCGCAGCGGTCACTCGGCCGATGGCCAGCTCCGCGGGATCGAGTGCGCCGACGTCGATCACGTCGCACATTCCCGCGTCGGCCCTCGCCCCGGGGACCGCTGCCCGAAGGGCAAGGCCGGCCTTGCGGGCAGGTTCCACGAGGACGTGCCGGTCTCCCACCACGACCGGTGCGGCGGCGCCGAGCATCGCAACCGCTTTGACCGCGATGTCGGGGCCGCTGCCGTTCGGGTCACCGATGCTCAGCAGCGCTCTGCGCGGCTCGCTCACAGCGGAAGCACCAGCAATGTGTCGGTGCGGGAGCTGTCGCAGACCACCACCCGCTTTTTCAACAGCGCCGCGCCGTCGGCGAAGACGTACTCGTCAAGGTAGCGGCCGCTGGCGAAGACATCCGTCGGCCCGTTGCCGGCGATGCGAAGGACCAGGAAGGCGGTTTCGCTGGTGGCGCCGGACTTGCTCTCGGCGAGGATCGCAGGCTGGCCAAGCAGGTGCCGGTAGACGTGCGGCTCGTAGATGTTGGCTTCCTTGAGCGCGGAGATCCGGTCTTTGAGCATCGCCTTGTTGTCGGCCCAGATGAGGCCAGCGGGCAGGCCGCGGCGGTGATTGTCGGCGGTGGTCACCTTGTAGAAGGCGTCCTCGGCGAAATGCTCGGGCCAGTCTTCGATCGGGCCGTCGTCGATGGCGCGCACGTAACTGCCCTGGGCCCTGCTGATCAGCGTGAACGCGTCCATTACCGGCGCACTCCTTCGCACTCGTCGATCGAGAAACCCATGGCTTCGCGATAGACCTTCCAAAAGCCGCGGATCGAGGCCTCGGTTACCCTGCTCTCGCTGGAAACCGCCTGGTCGCCGCCCATCTGAACGGTGGCGAACTCACCGCTCGCGCCGGCGATGCCCCGCTGCACGAAGCCGCCGATCGCGCCGTCTTCCATCGAGACGAACCCGGCTGGGCCGACCAGGTTCGACTGCTTCATCCGCACCAGCTGCTGTTCCTCGGTGTCGTCCTCGAAGCCGAGGTAAGTCCAGTTGAGGCGGGTGGAGTCGACCGCGGTCGGGAGCACCTGGCGCACCGCGATGGAGTTCTGGATCTGCTGCAGCACGAATCCCGGCGAGACCGACAGGATCTGCAGGGTGACGTCGTCGCCGAACTCGCGGAAGCTGTTCACCAGCGAGGGGTCCTCGAGCTGGTATTCCGAGTCGGAGCGGATGCCTTGGTCCTTGTAGTGCTCAGCGGTCTTGGCTTCGGCCTCCCGGTTGATCGCCGACCAGCTCACGTGGTTGCCGCCGGATTCGGAGACGATGATGCCGCCCTTTTGGTTCAGCTTGTTGAGCCCGAAGGTGGTGAAGAACAGATGCAGGATGCTGGCGTGGTAAGAGTCCTTGACGTTCTCCAGGTACAGCTTCCAGTTGTTCGGCAGCGTCTGGGTGAACCGCCCGAGCACTACCGGCTTGCGCCCGCCGAGAACACGCTCGATCCGGTCGAGGATCTCCTGGCCGAGGTACTCCTCGATCGCGGGTACGTCGTTGTCGAGGCTGCCGAAGATCAGGCCGTGGACGTTCGCGAGGCGGAGCCGCCGCGGACTGTGCGCGGCCTTGCAGAACTCCTTGCGCATTCCGCCCTTGCCATTGATGCCGTCTTCGAAGGCAACGCCGGTGAGGTCGCCTTGGAGGTTGTAGGTCCAGGCGTGGTAGACGCACGTGAAGTCCTTGGTATGCCCGTAGTGCTCCATCGCGATCAAGGAGCCGCGGTGTGCGCACCGGTTTTCGAAGGCATAGATCTGGCCGTCGTGATCGCGGGTCACGAGCACCGGTTGCTCTCCGATGAAGGTGGCGCAGAAGTCTCCCGGCTCGGCGAGCTCCGCTTCCAGGCAGAGGTAGTTCCACGTGGGGCCGTGAAAGATGTTCTGCTGCTCGGCTCGATAGACGTCCTCGTCCTGGAAAACCCAGTACGGAACTTCGGTCAGCGACACAGGCCACGCGCGGCTCGACATGTCGGCACGCGCCGCGGCCTGCGACGCCGCCCCTGCCCCTCTCGACTCGTTCAACGCATTCCCTCCGGAGACACTTGACTAATTCCGTTCGGTATGCGAACGTATAACCGCTTTCCGAACATCTGCTTCAGTAGACGTGCCGCGGGGCGCGCATGTCAAGAGGAGGGCTGCATGGCAGTCGAAGGAATGGCAGGACTCGCCAAAGGGCTCGCTGTCCTCGAGGCATTCGGGACGGCCACGCCCCGGCTGACGATCAGCGACGCCGCCCAGGCCGCCGGGCTGAGCCGCGCCGCCGCTCGACGCTGTCTGACCACGCTTGCGGAAATCGGCTATGTCACCTTCGACGGGAAGTTCTTCTCCCCCACTCCCCGAGTCCTCCGCATCGGTGCCGCCTACACCGAGTCCGCAGCTCTCCCGCAGCTCGCACGACCACACCTGGCGGCTATCCGCGACGTGATCGACGAATCCGTCTCGCTGGCGGTCCGCGACGAAAACGACTCGCTGTTCGTCGCCCGGAGCGAGGGCACCCGGATCCTCAACAGCAGCATTCGGGTGGGCGCGCGAATCCCGCTCTATGCCTCCTCGACCGGACAGATCCTGCTCGGCGCGTTGAGCGAATCCGAGTTGGCCGACTACCTCGCCGCCGCGCCATTTCCAGCGCGCACCCCCAAGACGCCCACCACTGCCGACGCCGTCGCACAGCGCGTCAAGGACGCCGGTGCGGACGGTGTGGCCATCGGCGACGAGGAACTCGAACCAGGACTGCTCTCCATCGCCGTGCCGGTCCGCGACCCGGCCGGCCAGGTCGTTGCCGCCATCTCCATCAGCGCCTCGAGCTCCCGGGTCACTGTCGAGGAGTTCCGCGACCGTGTCCGGCCGGTCATGCAACAGCACGCGGCCGAACTCGGGCGGCAGCTCTGACTGGGAACGAGCCGCGGAGAACACCGGGGTGGCACGCCCGAACCCGACAGCGCTCGCCGGGCGCTGGTGACGTTGTTCGCCCTCGCCGCGCAGCGGCCGATGCCTCAGTGAAGGAGCTTGCTGGGCAGTGGGCGATACCGGTGCCCTCAGCGGACCGGTAACTAGCGATGCTGCGGGACATGGGCCTCATCGAAGGAGCAACCGCTGCCACTACCACTCAACCGTGCACGCGGCTGCCCTCGCCCGGGCGGCTAGGCACGCCAGACCGGCCCTCTGCCAACGCTCGCACCCGTGTCCAGAGCACGAGCGAACCTCAACTGGACGAAGGATTTCCCAACGCCAGGCGCGAGGTACCAAGACAGGCTTCGTCGCATGACATCCCCGAACACGGGATGCACCACAGGTTCTCTCGGCACAGCGAGCGCCGCCGGCTTTCGCCCACGCCCGGGAACCGGATCCGGTCAACGGCTCCTTCCGGGCGATCCGCGATATCCAGGCGGCACAACGGAATCGGGGTGCTCACATCGGGCCCTCCGAGTGGCCTGCCCCGGCCGCGCCGGGCGACCGTGCGGTGAACACCATCGCGACGGTGGCGATCACGGCGCGGGTGGACAGACTGCGTCGCAGGGACCCTTCGCCGGACGTCATCGATTCGCTCCATAGTGGACGTAATGGAGAACGTCGATGTAGCCGGTTTGCCTGCCGTTGCGGCCGTTTGGCGCACGTTCTGCCCGGTGGAGGCAGCACGCCTGCGGCACCGCACGACTGTCCGTTCGAGGTATCCCGTATGGAGGAGTCAGTAGGCGCCGGACAGCAGATGACCGGCGTCCGGCACCGTGGTGTCGAGACGCAGCGTGGTGAGGATGCGATGCACGGTCGCCGCGGCCGCGGTGACCACTGGCACGCCGAGCTTGTCCTGCACCGGCTCGATCGCGGACAGCGAGGGCATCTGGACGCACGCGGACAGGACGACAGCGTCCGCACCCGTGATGTTCAGGCGCTCGACATGGTCGAGCAGGTCGGCGGGGTCGAGGCGGCCCACTGCGAGGTTGTCCGCCACCTCCAGGCTCAGCGCGTCGCTCACCTCGATCGACTCGCTCTCCAGGTATCCGGCGACTTGAGCGGTCAGCTGCTTCAGGTACGGCGTCACGATCGCCACCTTCTTGGCGTCGATCGTCTTGAGACCGGCGACCAGCGCCCCGGCCGAGCTGATCACGGGCGTCGGTGCCCCGTTAGCCTCGGCCACCTCGCCGAGCCGCTGCTCGGACACGCGGTGGTAACCCGGCCCCTGGCACATGATCGCCACCAGACATGCGTAGGCGAGCACATCGCACCGCGCGTCGCTGAGCTCGACGGCGCAGCGGTCGCTGTCGAGGTCCATGCGCTTGAGCTCGTCGGGATCCACGTGCATCATCCGCATCCGCGCGGAATGGAACGTGAAGCGCTCTTCGGGGAAGAGCCGGTGCCGCGCGTGCAGCATCGCAGGAACCTCGGTCTCCATCGTCGTGTTCGAACTCGGCACGATCTGGCCGATGCGGAAGTTGGTGGTCATGCGTTCTCCTCGGAAACGGGGTAGTGGTTCACGTCGAGTTCCTCGCCGCCGGTTTCGCGCAAAGTGAAAACGAGGCCGGCGGCGAGGAGGTAGGTCACGGAGGCCAGGCAGTAGGTGAGGGCAAAGCCGGCGACGGGCACCAGCAGCGGCACGACGACGATTCCCGCGATCGCCCCGACCCGCCCGAAGTTGAAGCAGAACCCGGCCGCGGCAGCCCGGACACGGGTGGGGAACAGTTCGGCGTACCAGGCGCCAAATCCGCTGAAGTACCCGGTGAAGAAGCCGAGCAGGGCCGAAAGCCCGCCGACGATCGCGATGTTCGCTGTCGTCCAGGCCATTGCTCCGTCGCGCAGCGGGATCATGCGCACGCCGTAGGCGAACAGCGGGATCGCGACGGCGATGCCCGCGAAGAAGAACGCGAATGCCCGCCTCCTGCCGATCCGTTCGGCGAGGGCGCCGAACAGCAGGTAGCCGGCGGTCGCGCCGACCCCGGTCCACACCAGGAAAACCGGCGCCTGGTCGATCCGGACGTGCAGCACGCTCTGGAGAAACGTCGGCGTGAACGTCATGATCACCCAGTAGCCGAACATGCCCAGGACGGAAATCGACAAGGCTTTTGCGGTGGTCGCACGGAGTTCCCGCCGGAAGATCGCCGCGATGCCGGGCCGGGCGGTTTCGCGTCCCCCACATGCTTGCTCGGCGATCCAGACGGGAGATTCGCGCACCGCGACGAGAATGCCGAGAGCGACGACGTACGCGGGGATCGCGGCGATGACGAACAGCTTGCGCCATGACGCCGGGTCGGCGGGATCCAGCACGGTCCAGGCGAGGACCGCGGCCAGGAGGTTGCCCGCGGACCATCCGGTCTGCATGACCGCAATCGCCCACGCGCGTTTCCGCGTCGGCCAGACTTCGCTGACCAGCGCGACCGCGGCCGACCACAGGCCGCCGACGCCGATGCCGACCAACAGCCGGTAGACGCTCA
Organism: Amycolatopsis echigonensis; assembly: GCF_014174495.1. Classification (GTDB taxonomy): domain Bacteria; phylum Actinomycetota; class Actinomycetes; order Mycobacteriales; family Pseudonocardiaceae; genus Amycolatopsis; species Amycolatopsis echigonensis. Next base: position 4,626 of record NZ_JACJHR010000004.1, on the reverse strand, counting down.
GCTCCACGACATTGTGGGCGAAGCCACAGAGCAGGGTTCCGGTCGCATAGGTGACGACCGATACCAGCAACGTGCGTTTCCGCCCGATGCGGTCGGAGAGGTAGCCCAAAAGATAGCCGCCGACACCGGTAGCCAGCAAGAACCAGGCGACGGAGGCAGCGACCTCGGCGAGTGTGGTGTGGAACGTGTGCGCGACCGCGAGCAGGACGAAGCTGAACACTGCGGCGTCGAGCGCGTCGAAAAGCCAAGCACCCCAGCAACCTCCGAGCGTTTTCCAGCGCACGGAAGGTGCGACCGAGCCCATGCCGGCAGACGGCGACTCTGGCGAGTCAGCACGGATCATCGATGTCCTCTCTCTCCCTTGTTCCGGTGTTCCGGCGCCAGTGCCCGACGGCTGGTCCGGAGCGGACGATGAAGATTAAGCAGGACGCGTTGCCGTTGCACAGCAATGATTCGCGAGACCGCCATCACCTGCCGTCATGGCTGGAGGGCGCGACCTTCGTCGCTGAGGAGGTGTTCGAACATGAGCCGCGCCGCGGGTGGCAGCGCCTCGGCTCGGCGGACGCACAGGGACAGGTCGCGGCTGGCCCACGGCTCGTCGAGAGCCAGCGTTCTGGTGCCGGTCAAGGCGTACCCCACGAGGTTCCCGGCCGGAACGACGCCGATCCCCAGGCCGCATTCGACCATCCGGCACAGGGCGTCGTAGGACGCGACTTCGATCTGATGCCGCAGCGTCCGCCCGGCTTGCCCGGCGGCGGTCAGCATCTGCAGCCGCAGATGCGTTCCGGTGCGGAGCACGACGTGCTCGTGGTCGAGCGTTTCGGCAAAGGCGACCGAATCGCGCGCGGCCAGCGGATGCCGTTCCGGCACCAGCACCTTCAGCTCGTCCCTGCGGAACGGGTAGACCTCGATGTCGGCGTGGTACGGCAGGCTGGTGAACAGCCCGATATCCGCCCGGTTCTCGGCGACCGCCTCGGTGATCGCGAGACTGTCCTGTTCGAGCACCTGCAGCCGGACGCCGGGATAGCGGGCAGCGAACGACGCGACCAGCGGCGGCACGAAGGTCGACACCGCGGAGATGTTCGCCAGCAGACGTACGAGCCCGCGCGCCCCGGACGAGAAGTCCCGCATCCGTCGCGTCAGGTCGGCCAGGTCGTCGAGCACCTGCCGGGCCGAGACCGCGAAAGCGGCACCGGCCGCGGTCGGGGTGATTCCGCGATTGGTGCGCACCAGCAGTTCCGTTCCCAGCATCTGTTCCAGATCGCGCAGCCGCCTGCTGATCCCAGCGGCGGCGAGATGCTCGCGGTCGGCGACCTCGGCAATCGTGCCGTGGTCGACCACTTGCACGAACAGTTTCAGCGACATCGGGTCCAGCGTCATCGCTCCGGTCTCTCCTTCCACCGATCTGAGCATTCCCCGGTTGCTCCCGGCTCGTTTCGGCCGGGTACGGGAAAGCAACGCGATCGGGACGCTTCGGCCGACAGAATACGCATGCCCGAGCACGACGCAGACCTCCCGCGGGAACACCGGGCATCCGGGTCCCCGAAGCAGCCCCCGCAGAATTCCGGAGCCGCGGATACTCCCGCACGTCTCCGGCTGCCGCAGCCGCCGCACAGGCGCCGGAATCGTTCGTCCAGGCACGCTTCGGATCCTTCGACGAGTTGCACGCCGAGTGCGTGCGCCGTGCCGGCGACCGTTGGTCGAAGGAGTCCGCGCCGCACAGGTCGTGTCCGGAAACCACATCCCGAAAGACCACGCGCTCTTCCGCAGCGTTCGGAGTGCGCCACGAAATCGACGGAATCTTTATCGACGGTTAACGTCCCGCTGGCCACGTTCGCCACCATCGACGATGGGTAAAGCCAGCCGAAACTCTGCCGGAAAGGAAGATGAGTGGCCGGACAGCTTGGCTGGCGAGACCCATGGCTCACGTCTCACGAGGTGGTCAAACCATAGTTTCTTGCGTTCATCGCACCGATTCTCCCGATACTGGGGTCACGTTTCCGCCACCGATGCAGTGCGTGCCCGACGGCTCACGAAACCGCCTTTTACCGTGACGCTCGCCCCTTTCGGTCCGCCGGGACGAGCGTGGTCCGGAGCAGCTCTTCGGGCAACTCGACCGCCGGCGGGGCGGTCGCTCCCCCGTTGCCCAGGTCGGCGAGAGAGCCCAGGTAGTGCCGGGTGAACTCCTCGTCACCGAGCAGCGCGGCAGCCTCGTCTTCGGCAACGATCCGGCCGTTTTGCAGGACTGCTCCGGTGTGGACGACCCGCAGGGTGGCGGCCACGTTCTGCTCGGCCACGAGCACCGTCACCACGTCACTCGCCAGCCGGCGGACGGTCTCGAGGATTTCGGTCACCAGCCGTGGAGCGAGGCCGAGCGACGGTTCGTCGAGCAGCAGCACCCGGGGCCGGCGCACCAGCGCGCGGGCGATGGCCACCATCTGCTGCTGCCCGCCGGACAGCAGGCCGGCCCGCCGTGCCATCGCCCCGGGCAGAGCGGGGAACAGCGTGCACGCCTCGTCGATCCGCTCCTGGGCCCGCGCACCGCGGACACCGGTCCCGTGCAGGCCCATCCGCAGGTTCTCCGCGACCGTGAGCTCGTCGAAGAGCTGACGGCCTTCGGGCACGAGGACCAGGCCGTCGGCGGCGAGCTTGTGCGCAGGCACGCCGGTGATGTCCGTGCCGTCGAGCAGGATCCGGCCGGCCGCCGGGCGTTTCAGCCCGGCTACCGCGCGCAGCAGGCTGGTCTTTCCGGCGCCGTTCGCGCCCAGCAGGGCCGTCGCCCGGCCGGTCGCCGCGGTGAGGCTGATCCCGCGCAGTGCCCGGACCACGCCGTAGCGGACTTCGAGGTCCTGGATCTCCAGTGTCATGCCGGTGCCTCCTCGGTGCTTCCCAGGTACGCGGCGAGGACCGCGGGGTTTGTGCGGACCTCAGCGGGCGGCCCGTCCGCGATGACCTTGCCCGCGTCCAGGACCAGGACCTCGTCGCTGATCGCCATGACGAGCTCGACGTCGTGTTCGATGAGGACCAGCGCCGTCCCCGCGGCAGCCATCGCGCGCAGCACCGTGCCCAGCTCGGCGGTCTCGGTCCCGTCGAGACCGGCGGCAGGCTCGTCGAGCAGCAGCAACGTCGGCGCACCGGCCAGCGCCCGGCCCACCTCCAAGAGCCGCTGCGCGCCCGTCGGCAGCTCAGCTCCGGCGGTGTCCCGGAAGCGTCCAAGGCCGAGGAAGTCCAGGACCGCGTCCGCACGGCGTTCGAGGGCGCGCTGCTCGCGGCGCGCTAGCGGCAGCCTCAGGCCGTCGGCGAGGAACCCGGCCTTCGTCAGGTGGTGCGCACCCAGCATCACGTTCTCGCGCACCGTCAGCCGCGGCACGAGCCTCGCCGACTGGAACGTCCGCATGAGCCCACGCGCGGGCAGTGTGTGCGACGGCCTGCCCAGGACGTTCTCGCCGCCGAAGCGGACGGTTCCGGCGTCGGGCGCGGTGAAGCCGGTGATCAGGTCCAGCAGGGTGGTCTTGCCTGCCCCGTTCGGCCCGATCAGCCCGCGGACGCTGTTGGCGCGCACGGTGAAGTCCACGCCGTCGACCGCGCAGAGGCCGCCGAAGGACTTGGTCAGGCCACGGACCTCGAGCAGCACGTCGGTCATGCGGTCCTCCTCAGACCGGTGATCAGCTTGCGCAGCCCGCCCCAGAGCCCGTCAGGCAGGTAGGTCAGGACCACGACCAGGACGAGGCCGGCCACGAGCGGTTGCCACAGAGCGAACGACTGCCCGACCAGCGGCAGCCCTTGCAGCAGCAGCACACCGAGGACCGGTCCGGCGACCGAGCGCACGCCGCCGATCGACAGCATGATCACGATGGACAGCGCCACGGTCACGTTGATGACGTCCGGTGAGAAGAAGCGCAGGTAGTAGGCGTACATGCTGCCTGCGAGGGAGGCGAAGACCGCGGAGACCACGAACGCGCCGGTACGGTAACGAGCGGCGTTGATGCCGAGCATCGCGGCGGCTTGCGGGTCGTGGGCCACGGCGGCGAGCGCCCTGCCGGACTGGCTGCGGCGGAGGTTGGTGACGAACAGCCCGCCGAGCACGCACAGCACGAGCAACACGTAATAGTTGGAAAGATCGGAGAAGACCTCCCAGCCGAACAGCGACAAGCTGGGGATGCCGACCAGTCCCGACGGGCCGCCGGTCACCTTGCCGACGCCGGTGGCGACGGCCTGGGTGACCACGGCCAGTCCGAGCGTAGCGAGCGCGAGGTAGTAACCGCGCAGCCGCAGGAACGCGCGGCCGAGCAGGAACGCGACCGCGGCCGCGGCGAACGCCGGGACGATCGCGGCGATCCAGGTCGGCCAGTGCGCTTTCACGGTCAGCAGGCCGGCGCCGTAGCCGCCGATCGCGATGAACAGCGTCTGCCCCAAGGAGACCTGGCCGGTCTGTCCAGTGAGGACGTCGAGCCCGAGCACGGCGAGCAGGAAGATCTCGACGACCACGAGCAGTTCGGTCCAGCCGACGGCGGCGAAGGGCAGCGCGACCAGCACCACCGCCATCAGCGCCAGCAGCAGGGGACGGCGTAAGCGGCGGGCGGCGGGCGGGTTCTCCGGCAGGGAAGGCGCCGGTGCCTCGACGGT
>NZ_JACJHR010000039.1 GCF_014174495.1 Amycolatopsis echigonensis | reverse complement strand
ACGCTCGACGACCGGGCCGCCACCCTCGCGATCACCGACCCGGCCGACGGCAGCCCGGTCGGCTCGGTCCCGATGGCCAGCCCGGACGAACTCGACGCCGCGCTGGACCTCGCGCATCGGGCCCAGCCCGGCTGGGGCCGGACCCCGGCCGCCGAACGCGGCGCGGCGCTGCGGGCCGCCGCCGACCGGCTGCGCGCGCACGCCGGCGACCTGGCCGAGATCAACCGGCGCGAAACCGGCCGTCCGCTCGACGAGGCCAAGGCCGGGGTGCTCGCCGGTGCCGGAACGCTCGACCAGTACGCCGAACTGGGTCCGGTGCATCGCGGGCGCAGCCTTCTCGGGGACTTCGCGGCCACCGACCTGATGGTTCCAGAGCCGCGCGGAGTGGTCGTCGCGCTGACGCCGTGGAACGACCCGGTCGCCGTCTCGTGCGGGCTCATCGGCGCGGCCGTCGCCACCGGAAACACCGTTGTGCACAAGCCGAGCGAACGGTGCCCACACACCGGAACGCTGTTCGGCGAAGTCGTCGCCGGCGTTTTCCCCGAAGGCGTGCTGCAGACCGTGCACGGAGACGGCCGGATCGGCGCGGTGCTGGCCGCGAGGAGCGATGTGGACGTTCTCGCGCACGTCGGCAGCACCGCCACCGGCCGGTCGATCGCCGCAAGCGCGGCCGCGACCGGGGCGAAGGCGCTCCTGGAGAACGGCGGCAACGACCCGCTCGTGGTGGACGAGGATGTCGACCCGCAGTGGGCCGCCGAGCAGGCCGCGCTCGGCGCGTTCGCGAATTCCGGGCAGATTTGCGTTGCGGTGGAACGGATCTACGTGCACCGCGCGATAGCCGAGGCATTCACCGAAGCACTCGTCGCAATCGCGCGCGAGAAGACACTCGCGCCGCTCGTCGACACCCGGCACCGCGACCACGTGCATTCCCATGTGGAGAACGCGGTGTCAATGGGCGCCGAGATCCGCACCGGCGGCGAGATCCCGTCCGGACCGGGCGCGCATTACCCGGCGACGGTGCTCACCGGATGCACCAGCCACATGCGGGTGCTGCGCGAGGAAACCTTCGGCCCGGTCGCGCCGGTATGCGTGGTGGACTCCTTCGACCACGGCCTGGCCGAGGCCGCGAACGACGATTACGGACTCGCCGCGACCGTGCTCACCGCGTCGATGGACCACGCGCAGCACGCGTGGCGGGAGCTGGCTGTCGGAACGGTCAAGGTCAACGCCGTCTTCGGGGGCGCTCCCGGCGGCGCGGCCCATCCGCGGCGCGGCAGCGGGTCCGGCTATGGCTACGGGCCCGAACTGCTCGACGAAATGACCCAGACGAAGCTCGTCCACCTGGGCGCGCCCGTACGCGCGTGAGGCCCCGACTCGATCGCACGCCGCTGGGCTGGGCGGCACGCGCGATCCGCGTGCCCGGCAGCGAACGGCGCACCGCGCTGCAGGCAGGCAAGGCGACCGTCGCCGCGGTGGCCGCCTGGCTGCTGGCGACACAGGTGATCGGGCTGTCCCAGCCGTTCCTCTCGCCTTACGCGGCGGTTTTCCTCGTGGAAGCGACCGTCTACCGGAGCCTGCTCGGCTGGGCGCAGCAGGTCGGTTCGGTCACGCTCGGCGTGCTGCTCGCCGCGGGGGTGTCGCAGCTGGTGCCGGAGCAGACGGTGACGCTGGCTCTCGTCGTCTTCGTCGGGTTGCTGGTGGGTTCGTGGCGCAGGCTCGGCAGCTCCGGCGTGTGGGTCGGGGTGACCGGGATGCTGCTGGTCACTTACGGGACCGCGCGGAGTTCGGAACTCCTCGGCGACCGGCTGCTGGAGACCGCGCTCGGCGCCGCCATCGGGTTGGCGGTGAACGTGCTGGTCTTCCCGCCGCTGTACGGCGAGCGGGTCGCCGCGGCGGCCGATCGGCTCGCCGACGCGCTCGCCGGACTGCTGGAGGACACCGCCGAACTCGTGCGCAGCGACGAGCCGCCGGAAGACCTGGACGGATGGCTCGGCCGGATCAGCGACGTGCGCAGTCTCGCCCGGGCCGCCGACGACGCGTCCGGGCTTACCCGCGAAGGCAGGTATCTCAATCTGCGCAAGCGAAGCCGGCATTCGGGGGTGCAGTACGAGCGTTGTCTGCAGACGCTGAGTGCGTTGTGGCCGCCGGTCGAGCAGCTGGTCGAGGCGGTGCGCACGACCTCTGAGGGGCGGGAGCCGTTCGTCTATCCGTGGCCGCGGGCCCGCGAAGCGCTGGGTGAGCTGCTGAAGGAACTCGCGGAGGCGGTGCGGGTGGCCGCGAACCCCGACCGCGAGCCGGACCTGGAGCGGTGCCGGTCGCTGGTCTGCCAGGTGGAAGACCGGCTGGTCTCGTCGCAGGACGGGGTGAAGGCGACGCTCGGGCTGGGCGCGATGGCATTGCCGGTGCGCCGCCTGCTGCGCCAGCTCGACCAGCATTGATTGGCCCTGCACGCGACGGGTACCCGGGGGCAATGAGTGCACAGACCCCACCGGCTTCCCTGCCTCCGCAGCGGATCGCGGTGACCGGGGCGACCGGCAACATCGGCACCGCCACCGTGCGCGCGCTGGCAGCCGATCCCGGCGTCGCGGCGATCACCGGCATCGAGCGGCGTCTGTCGGGCATGCCGCCGCCCAAGACCGAGTACGTCAGCGTCGACGTGGCGCGCGATGACCTGACTCCCGTGCTGCGCGATGTCGACACGGTCGTCCATCTCGCGTGGCTTTTCCAGCCGACCCATCGCCCGGATCTCACGTGGGAGGCCAACGTCCGCGGCTCGCTCCGGGTGTTCGAGGCCGCCGCGGCGGCTGGCGTGTCGACGCTGGTCGTGGCGTCCTCGGTCGGGGCCTACTCCCCCGCTGCCGACGACCTTCCGGTCGCCGAGGACTGGCCGACCCACGGTTGGCCCGGCGCGGCGTACCCGCGCGAAAAGGCTTACGTGGAGCGGCTTCTGGACTCCTTCGAGCGGGCCCATCCGGAGATCCGGGTAGTGCGGGTCCGGCCCGGGTTCGTCTTCCAGCGCACGGCCTCGACCGAGCAGCGGCGGTTGTTCGCCGGGCCGTTCGTGCCAGGCAGTCTTCTCCGGCCGGGCCGGGTGCCGATCGTGCCGGACATCCCCGGCCTGCGCTTCCAGGTCGTGCACGCCGACGACCTCGCCGACGCGATCCGGCGCTGCGTGCTGCGCCCGGTGTCCGGTGCGTTCAACATCGCGACCGATCCCGTGGTCGACCCGGGTCTGCTGGCCCGGCTGCTGCGCGCGCGGCTGGTGCGAGTCCCGACCGGACTGGTCAAACCCGCGCTCGCCGCGGCGTGGCGGATGCATCTCGTGCCCGCGACGCCCGGATTGTTCGACACCGTGCTGCGGCTGCCGGTGATGGACACGTCGCGGGCGCGGTCCGAATTGGACTGGCATCCGGTGCGGTCGGCGGAGGAGACGGTGCAGGAATTCCTGCGCGGCCTCCGCCACGGCGAAGGCGGCGACACCCCGCCGCTCGCGCCGGACAAGCACCGCGGGCACGAGATCGCGACCGGGATCGGGCAGCAGCCGTGAGCCCTGGCCCGGCTGGAGTGCGCATTCCAGCCGGACTGGTCAACCCGCGCTCGCCGCAGCCTGACGGATGCACCGTAAGGCGCTAGGCCGGGCTGCCCACCGCAGCCCGGCCTATCCGCGTCACGAAGCCGGATACTGCTGCTTCCCCAGCAACTCCGCCAGATGCACCGCGTTCCGGACCAGCGTCGCGTTCGTCGAGGCGACCGCTTCCGGCGTCTCGTCCAGGTCCTGGTAATCGCCGCCCTTCATGGCTTCCCCGTTCCAGTACGTGCCGCCCTGGGCCGGGATCGTGAAGCCGATGTCGTTCAGCGACTGGAAAAGATCGGCGGTGATCTTGTGCGCCCCGTCCTCGTTGCCGACCACCGCGACGACTCCGACCTTGCCGAACATCCCCGGGCGGCCCTCGTCGTCGGTCTCGGATTGCTCGGCGTTGAGCCGTTCCACGACCCGCTGCGCGATGCTCGACATGTACCCGACCCAGGTCGGCGTCGAGATCAGCAGGATGTCCGCGGCCGCGACCTTGCGCCGGATCTCCGGCCATTCGTCGCCGTCGCCCAGGTCGGTCGCGATGCCGGGGCGCACGTCATGGTCGGCCACCCGGACCAGTTCGCCGGGCACGCCCCGCCGCGCGAACAGGTCGAGCAGCTGCCGGGCGATCAGGTCGCTGCTGGAGCGGTCCGGCGAGCGCTTGAGGGTGCAGCCGAGGGCGAGAACACGCATCAGGAACCTCCACGGGAGTGCCGACGCCGATCCGGGCGAACCCGGCTTCGGCGAGCACGTCCGGGTCGAGCAGATTGCGGGTGTCGACCACGACCGGCCGGTCCGCCGCTTCGGCGAGCCGGCGCCAGTCGAGGTCGAGGAATTCCGGCCATTCGGTGAGAACGGCCAGCGCGGCCGCGTCCTTCGCGACCAGATAGGGATCGTCCACGACGGTGGCTCCGTCCATTTCGGACTGGACCGCCGGGTCGTACGCGGTGACCTCGGCGCCCTGGCGGACCAGTTCGGCCGCGACCGCGACCGCCGGGGAATCCCGCACGTCGCCGGTGCCGGCCTTGAACGCCAGCCCCAGCACGCCGATGCGGACGCCGTCGAGCGGACCGTCCGGACGACCGGTCGCCGCCGTCCGGATCGCGCGGACCATTCGCGTGCGCTGCCGGGCGTTCACCCGTACCGCGTCGCGCAGCAGGCCGAATTCGACGCCTGCCGAATCCGCGGCCCGCAACAGCGCGCTGGCGTCCTTCGGCAGGCACGATCCGCCCCAGCCCGGGCCGGGAGCCAGGAAGTGCGGCCCGATCCGCGGGTCGAGGCCCATCACCGCGGACACGTCGCGCACGTCCGCGCCGCACTGTTCGCACAGTTCGGCCAGGGTGTTCGCGTACGACGCCTTCACCGCGAGGAATCCGTTGCTGGCGTACTTGGCCAGTTCGGCGCTCGCGCTGCTCGTGCGCACGACCCTGGATTCGGTCGGCGCGTAGAGCTGCGCGACCCGGTCCGCAGCGGGCGAATCCGGCGGATCCGAGCCGACGACCACGCGGTCCGGGCACCGGAAATCGTGCACGACATGGCCTTCGCGCAGGAACTCCGGATTGCTGACCGCGGGAAGGTCCGCGCGGCCGAGGTACTCCGGGATCCGCTGGGCGGTCCCGACCGGCACGGTCGATTTCGTCACCACGATCGTGCCCGGTGCGAGCACGCGCCCGAGGTCGCTGAGAGCGCTGCGAAGCGCGCGCAGGTCCGGCGTGCCGTCCTCGCCCGGCGGAGTCGGCAGGCACAGGAACACCATCGTCGACCTGGCGACCGCGGCGACCTCTCCGGAGAAGGTCAGCGTGCCCGAGCGAAGCCCGTCCGCGACCAGTTCCGCCAGCCCTGGCTCGGCGAGGTCGACGTCACCGGCCCGCAGCCGGGAAACCTTGGCCTCGTCGATGTCTACAGTGGACACTTGGTGCCCCATCGCGGCGAAGCAGGCCGCCGTCGTCAGCCCGACGTAGCCCGCTCCGAGTACGCCGATCCGTTCAGCCATGCGGCACCCCCTCGCGCAGTACCGACTGAGCCGCCGCCAGCACGCGTTCCGTGCTCAGCAACAACAACCCGGCATCCGGTTCGGTGCCGTGCGGGTCGCCGACGTCGCCGACCCACAGCACGACGTGCTGCGGAACGTCCGGCGGCGGGCCCCAGCAGCGGGGGGGCGTCGGGCCGAACAGCAGGACGGACGGCGTGCCGAAAGCCGTGGCGAGGTGGCCGACACCGGTGTCTCCGCACACCACCAGCGCGGCTTCGGCCACGAGCGCGGCCAGTTCGGCCAACCCGGTGCGTCCGGCGAGCACCGCCTCCGCGCCCAGCCCGGCGCGGGCCGCGACCTCTTCCGCGAGAGGGCGTTCGGCCGCGGCCCCGGTGATCACCACGCGATGTCCGGCCGCGGCCAGGTCGCGCGCCACCTCCGCGAACCTCTCCGGCGGCCAGCGCCGGGCGGGGAACGCCGCGCCCGGATGCACGACGACAGCGCCCGGCGCGGGACTCGGCCCGGGCGGCGGCGAAATCCGCAGGTCCCGGCGGTCGGCCGGGCACTGGCCGTATTCGATCAGCCGGCACCAGCGGTCGACCTCGTGGATGCCCGGGGTCCAGTCGAGGCCCGGGATCTCCGGGACCGCCGGATTCCGGTGCGTGAGCAGCGTGTCCGGCAGGACGGCCATCAGGTCGCGGATGCTCTCCGGCCCGTTGCCGTGCAGATTGACCGCCAGCCGCGGCGGCGGTCCCGGCCAGTGCAACGCGCCGAGCCCGGGAGTGGGGAGCAGTTCGTCCACCGCGTCGACCAGGTCGACCAGGTCCCGGAGCCATTCGGGCGCGGCGAGGACGAGCCGTTCTTCCGGGTGCGCCCGGCGCAGGCCGCGCAGTGCCGGGACCGCGGTGAGCAGGTCGCCGATTCCCAGGGCGCGCAGAGCTAGGACGCTCATGGCCGGGTTCCTTCCGCCGACGCGCACACCGCGGGTTCTGGCCGCTCGACGCCGGGTGCCTCGGGCTGCTGGCCCAGCAGGCTCATGGCCACGACCCCTCCTCCGACGCGCACACCACGAGTTCCCGCACCTCCGCGTCCGGCGGCTGGCCGAGCGCGAACGCCACCGTCCCGGCGACGTGTTCCGGCCGGTTCAGCTTCGCGTCCGCGGGCGGGCGGTACTGCTCCGTCCGGTCGTCGAAGAAGCGGGTCCACATCCCGCCGGGCACGAGCAGCGTCACCCCGACCCGGCCGGCCAGCTCCGCCGCCAGTGCGCGGGTGAAACCGACCACGCCGAATTTCGAGGCGCAGTAAGCGGTCGCGTCGCTCACGGCCTTGATGCCGAGCGTCGAAGACACCGTGACGATCCGGCCGTGGGACTGCTCGAGATACGGCAGCGCGGCGCGCACCACCGCGACCGTGCCCAGGAGGTTCACGTGCACGACCCGCTCCCAGTCCTTGGCCGGGACCTCGCCGAGCGGACCGCACGCGTCGATTCCCGCGGCGGTCACCACGCCGTCGAGTCCGCCGGCTCTTTCGGCCACTTCGCGCACGGCTTCCTCGGCCGCGGCGGAATCCGCGAGGTCGACCTGCACGAATTCCACGCCGTCGGCGGGCCGGGCGCGGTCGAGCACCCACGGGGTGCCGCCTTCGGCGCGGACCGCCTCGACCGTCGCCGCGCCGAGGCCGGACGCGCCGCCGGTGATCAGAACGTTGCCAAGAGAACGCATCAGACTCCCCTCGAAGCTTCACTGGCCGGCCGCGGCGGCGACCAGCCTCGTCGTCGAATAGCCGGGCAGGGTCGGCACCAGCACGACCTCGCCGCCGTACCGCTGCACCACCGTCCGTTCGGGCAGCTCCGCCTCGGCGTAGTCGCCGCCCTTCACCCAGACGTCCGGCCGCAGCCGTTCCAGGATCGCGACCGGGGACGATTCCTCGAAGATCACCACCGCGTCCACAACGGACAGCGCGGTCAGCAGGCGGGCCCGGTCCTGCGCGGACAGCAGCGGACGCCCCGGGCCTTTCAGCCGGCGCACGGAACTGTCCGAATTCACGCACACCACGAGTGCGTCCCCGAGCGCCCGCGCCTGGCGCAGCAGGCTGACGTGCCCTGGGTGCAGAAGATCGAAGCACCCGCCCGTCGCGACGAGCCGCCCGCCGGCCGCGCGGACGCGTTCCGCGACCGCGAACGCGTTGCCCGCGGCGAAATCCGGCGTCCGCGAGTCCTCACTGGACTCGGCTGCTCGTCCTTCCTCAATGGACAGTGCGCTGGCCCCGCCCGCGGCGACAAACCGAGCTGCCGCCTCGACCGCGACGCGCACCGCCTCCACCACCGAAGCACCGTCCAGCAACCGGGCCGCCGCAGCCGCCGCGAAGCGGTCTCCGGCGCCGCAAGTATCCATCGCGCTACCGCTGACCTGAGCGCCTTCCGGCACCGAAATCCGCCGCACCGATTTGCCGTCGTCCACCAAGGCGCCCCGGGAGCCGACCGTCACCGCCACCGCTCCGGCGTCCCAGCGTTCCCGCAGCAGACCCGGCATCTCGAGTGCGTCCGGCACCACCGCCGAGGCCTCGCTGGCGTTCGGCGTCACCAATCGCGTGCCCGGCACCGGCTCGGCACCGCGCGGATGCGGGTCCCACACCACCGGAATCTCGGCCGCCAGTTCGGTCAGCACCTCCCGCAGCCGGGGATTCCGGGTGATGCCCCGGCCGTAATCGGCCACCAGGATCGCCCCGGCGCCGCGCAACGCGCGCTCCGCCCGGTCCGGCAAGACGTCGGCGGCCGCGGTTCCTTCGCCGGAATCCAAGCGCACCAGCGATTGCCCGGCCGCGCGGACCCGGGTCTTCGACACGGTGCTCCCCTTCAGCGGGATCGGCACCAGCGTCACTTCGGGTTCGAGCAACCCGGCGAGCGTACGGGCGGAACGGTCCTCGCCGAGTGCGGTCACGAGGACCACCTCAGCCGTCGACCGGGCCGCCAGCAGCGCGGCGAGACCCGCACCTCCGGCCCGCAGCCACCGGCGGGTCACGTCGACCACCGGGACGGGCGCGTCCGGGCAGAGCCGCTCCGCGACGCCCTCGGCGTCCACGTCGAGGAACACGTCGCCGACCACCACGAGCGGCTTCACGCGGGCACCCCGAGCGCGTCGTCCAAGGCTTCGCACAGCGCGTGCACCAACGCCAGATGCAGTTCTTGCACCGTGGCCACGCTCGGCGCGTCGACCGCCACGGCGTCGTCGCACAGCGCGGCGAGCGGGTTCGGCGCGGGTCCGGTGAACGCCCAGGTGGTCACGCCCATCTCGTGCGCCGTCTTCGCCGCCGCGACGACGTTTTGGCTGGTGCCGCTGGTCGACAGGCAGACGAGCACGTCGCCGGGCCGTCCGTGTGCGCGGACCTGGCGGGCGAACAGTTCGGCTTCGTCGTAGTCGTTGCCGATCGCGGTCAGCGCCGAGGTGTCGGCATGCAGCGCGATCGCGGACAACGGACGGCGCTCGCGCCGAAAGCGGCCCACCAGTTCGCCGGTCAGATGCTGCGCTTCGGCGGCGCTCCCGCCGTTGCCGCACGCGAGCAACCGCCCGCCGTTCTCGAAAACACCGGCCAGGTAGGTTCCCCACGCGGCGATCCGCGGGGTGGCGAAACGCATGCGCTGCGCGGCCGAACACAATTCGGCGAAGTGGTCTGCCATGACGGCACCTCCTCGAAAAATCAGCGGTTCCGGTGACGCCGGACCACGAACGGCCCCAACGCCAGAACATCCACCGGAGCCGAACCGAAACACTCCAACGCGTCGCGCGGAGAATCGACCATCGGCCGCCCCGCGGTGTTCAGGCTCGTGTTGACGACCACCGGAAGCCCGGTCCGCTCCGCGAATCCGGAAAGCACTCGCGCGGTCCGCGGATCGTCGGCGGGGTCGACGGTCTGCACCCGGGCGGTGCCGTCCACATGGGTCACCGCGGGCAGCCGCTCGCGCCACGCGTCCGCGACGTCGTGCACGAAAAGCATGTAGGGACTGGGAAACGGGCCGCGCGAGAAGATCTCCGCCGCGCGGTCGGCGAGCACCATCGGGGCCACCGGGCGGAACTGTTCGCGGCCCTTCACGTCGTTGAGCCGCTCCAGGTTCCCGGCGCGGCCGGGGTGCGCGAGCAGCGAGCGGTGCCCGAGCGCACGCGGGCCGAATTCGGCACGGCCCTGGAACCAGGCCACGATCTGGTCGTCCGCCAGCGCCTCCGCCACCGCGGCCGAGACGTCGTCCGGACGTTCGTAGTCCAGTTTCGCCTTCTGCAGCACGGATTCCAGCTCGTCGTCGGTCCACTCGCGACCGAGTGCGGCATCGGACATCGGTTCGATGCGTTCGCCCGCGTCGGCAGCCAGCTGCAGGGCCGCGCCGAGCGCGGTCCCGGCGTCGCCGGCGGCAGGCTGGATCCAGACCGATTCGAACGGGCTTTCCGCGTGCAGCCGGGTGTTGGCCACGCAGTTGAGCGCGATGCCCCCGGCCAAGGTCAGCGTCCGTTGCCCGGTCCGGTCGTGCAGCCAGCGGGCGAGATCGAGGAGCACTTCCTCCAGCACCCGTTGGACACTGGACGCCAGATCAGCGTGTCGCTGCGTCAGTTCCTCGCCAGGAGAACAACGCGGGGCGAGTGCGGACCAGTCGATCGGCTCGGTGCGGAATCCCCCGTCACCGGTCACGTAGACGCGCTCGCGGAGATAGTCGAGATGCACTGGTCCGCCATAGGACGCCAGCGCCATGACTTTGTATTCGTCGCTCGACCGGGCGAAGCCCAAATGTTCTGTGAGGTCCTCGTAGAACAGGCCGAGCGAATGCGGAAGCTTCTGCGCGGCAAGCTCTTTGAACCGTCCGTCGCGATATTCGCCAGCCAGGTACGACGTGCTTTCGCCGCGGCCGTCCGCGACCAGCACCGCGGAGTCGCCCGGCGGTCCGGCCAGCGCGGCCGACGCGGCGTGCGCGACGTGGTGCCGGACGAACCGGACTTTCTTCTGGTCCAGTCCGGACAGTTCGCTGGCGAGGAATTTCGGGGCGCGGCGGGCGAATTCGGTCCGCAGTTCCTCGCCGCTGGGGTCGTGTCCGGCCAGGCCGGGCTCGACCAGGTCCGGATCGTAGGAGAACCCGACCGCGTCGAGGTCCGCCGCGGTGAGCCCGGCCCGCGCCAGGCACCAGCGGGCCGCCTGCCCCGGTTGTTCCCACGCGGAAAACGGCACCGCCTGTTTGCCGTGCTTGCGCCGGCTGAAGCGCTCTTCCTCGGCCGCCGCGACGATCCGGCCGTCGACGACGAGCGCGGCGGCGGGGTCGTGGAACACCGCGTTGATTCCCAGGAAGCGCACCCGCTCACCCCCTTCTCCTCCGGCGCGGACCCCGGCGGTCCGCTGTCCCGGAAGCACTACCCGGCGAAGTCGGGGATAAACGAATCAACCGGAAAAGCCCAGGACGTCGCTACTCACCGAAGCGACGCCCCGGTCACGCCGCGGCGGCCCGCCGCGCGGCGAACCATTCCGCCGTGCGCCGCAACCCTTCCCCGGCCGGAATCCGCGGCGCCCAGCCGAGCTCCCGGCGCGCGAGCGAGATGTCCGGGCACCTCCGGCGCGGATCGTCCACGGCCGGGTCGACGTGCTCGATCCGCGAAGCCGACCCGGTGATCGCGATCACCCGTTCCGCGATCTCCCGCACCGAAAGTTCATCGGGGTTGCCGAGGTTCACCGGGCCGGGGTGGTCCGACCGCGCCAGCGCGAGCAAGCCGTCGACAGTGTCGTCCACGAAACACAACGACCGCGTCTGCCGCCCGCTCCCCTCGACGGTGAGCGGTTCGCCCGCGAGCGCCTTGGTGATGAACGCCGGCACCATCCGGCCGTCGTCGGCCCGCATCCCAGGGCCGTAGGTGTTGAAGATCCGCGCGATCCCGGTGTTCGCGCCTTCGCCGCGCCGCGTCGCACTCGTCAACGCTTCGGCGTAGCGCTTGGCCTCGTCGTACACGCTGCGCGGGCCGATCGGGTTCACGTTGCCCCAATAGGTTTCGCGCTGCGGATGCTCCAGCGGGTCGCCGTACACCTCGCTGGTGGACGCGAGAACGAACCGCGCCCCGCGCGCCGCGGCGAGGGCGTTCTCGGTGCCGATCGAACCCACGCGCAGCGTCTCGAGCGGCAGCCGCAAGTAATCCCGAGGCGATGCCGGTGAGGCGAGGTGGAACACCACGTCGACCGCCCCGGGCACCGGAATCGGCTTGGTCACGTCGTGCTCCAGCAACCGGAACCGCGGATGTCCGGCGACGGCGTCCAGCGCGCCGGGGCGAGCGGTCGAGAGATTGTCCACTGCGGTCACTCTCGCGCCCGCTTCGAGCAGTTTCGCGCACAGCCGCGCGCCTACGAACCCGGCTCCGCCGGTGACTACCGCGTGAGAGAAAACCATGCCGCGCCGGATACCCGGGCAGCGCCGCGTTAACCCCGGGGACCCGCGGGTAACCGCCGCGTATGCGAGTACTCCTGACCGGCTGGGCGAGTTTCCGGCACGGCGAGGCCACCGCGGGCGACGTGCTCAGTCTGCGCGCGGTGAGCGATGTCCTGACCGAAGCCGGGGTCGACCACCTGACCGCGTGGAGCCCGGCGTTCCGCCCCGAGGGCCCGCATCTGGACGACGCCGAGCCGGACGCGTTCACCCACATTGTCTTCGCCTGCGGCCCGTTGCGCGGCACGCAACTGCACGAGCTGCACCGCCGATACCCGCGGAGCCGGAGGCTGGCGGTCGGCGTGTCCGTGCCCGATCCGGCGGACCCCGCGGTCACCGGATTCGACGTGGTTCTCCCCCGGGACGACGGCGACGCCTGCGCTGCCGACCTGTCCCTCGCCACCCGCGTCGAGTCACCGCCGGTCGTCGGCGTCGTGCTCGCGCCGGACCAGCCCGAATACGGCGCCGACCGGCGGCACGAGACAGTGCACACGACCCTCGCCGCCTGGCTGCGCGACCTCGACTGCGGCCGCGTCCCGCTCGACACCCGCCTCGCCACCGACGACTGGCGGCATTGCGCGACGCCGGACCAGTTCGTGAGCACGCTGTCCCGGTTGGACGTGCTGGTCAGCACCCGGCTGCACGGCCTCGCCCTCGGGCTGAAGGCCGGCGTCCCGGTGCTCGCCGTCGACCCGGTCGCGCACGGCGGCAAAGTGACCGCACAGGCGACCGCGCTGCGCTGGCCCGCCGTCCTTCCCGCGGACGCCACCCGAGCCGACCTCGACAAGTGGTTCGAATGGTGCTGTTCCGCCGAAGCACGCGCCCGCGCCGCCGCGGAACACCCGTTTCCCGGGCCGCTGGCCGAACTCGTCGGTGCGCTCGAGGAAATGCCGTGAGCCGGACGACCGTCGTCGTGGCCACCCGCAACCGGGCTGACGAACTGGCGCGCACTCTCGCCCAACTGTCCACAGTAGACCCTCAACCGCCGGTGATCGTCCTGGACAACGGTTCTTCCGACCACACGGCCGACATCGCCGCTTCCTTCGAGCAGGTCCGCGTCATCCGAAGCCCGCACAACCACGGAGCCACCGCGCGCAACCAAGGCGTCATCGCCGCCCGGACTCCGTATGTCGCGTTCAGCGACGACGACTCCTGGTGGGCTCCCGACGCACTCTCCCGCGCCGAGAAGCTCTTCGACGCTCACCCTCGGCTCGGCCTCCTCACCGGACGGACCCTGGTCGGCCCGGAAGAACGCGAAGACCCCATCACCCCGGCCCTCGCGCACAGTCCGCTAGGGACTCCGCCGGACGCGCCCGGCCCGCTCGTGCTCGGTTTCCTCGCCTGCTCCGCGATCGTGCGGCGGTCGGCTTTCCTGCAAGTCGGCGGGTTCAGCCCGATGCTGCACTTCGGCGCCGAGGAACAGCTGCTGTCCTACGACCTCGCCGCGGCAGGCTGGCAGCTCTGCTACGCCGAAGACGTGGTGGCGCACCATCATCCGTCGCCGTCCCGGCCGTCGCCGGGCTGGCGTCGGCGAGCCGAGGCCCGGAACCAGCTGCTCATCGCCTGGCAACGGCGGCCGGCCGACGTCTGCGCGCACCAACTGCGGCGGTTGCTCGCCCGCGCGCCGAGGGAACCGGGTCTGCTCGCCGCACTCGCGGCCGCCGCAGTCCGGCTGCCGCGGGCGCTGGCTCGCCGCCGGGTGCTGCCCGCCGCGATCGAACGACAAGCCCGGCTGACGGAGGGATGAGCATGGAGGACCGCGCGTCTGTCGTGGTGATCACGCACAACCGCCGCGAACAGCTGCGGGAAACGCTCAAGCACCTCGTCGCGCTGCCGGAGCGTCCGCCGATTTTCGTGGTGGACAACGCTTCCACCGACGGCACCGCCGATCTCGTCGCCCGCGACTTCCCCGAGCTGCGGCTGATCAAGCTCGACCAGAACCTCGGCGCGGTCGGCCGCAACATCCTGGCAGCCCGGCTCCCTCGCCCGCGCCGCCGACGTGCTGGACGCGCACCCCGGCCTCGGTTCGGTGACCGGACGCTGCCTGGTCGAACCGGATTTGCGGGAGGACCCGATCACGCCGGAACTGCGGTTTTCGCCGGTGCCCGGCCCGGAATGGCTGCCCGGCCCCGCGCTGCTCGGGATCATGGCCGGGCTGACGATGGTCCGGGTGCGCGCGTTCCGCGACGTCGGCGGCTTCTCGCCGCGCATGTGGCTGGGCGGCGAGGAGGAATTGCTCGCGCTCGACCTCGCCGCGCTCGGCTGGCGGATGTGCTGGCGGGAGGACGTCGTGATCCACCACGCCCCGTCGAAGCTGCGCGATCCGCGCCGGCGGCGGGGGCTGGGGATCCGGAATACGTTGTGGACGTTGATGTTGCGCCGCCCATGGCGTTCGGTGTTGCGCCGGGGAGCCGCCGTGCTGGCTTCCGCGCCCCGGGACCGGACGACGGTCGCCGCGGTGGCGGAGTGCTTGCGCGGACTGCCCTGGGTGCTGCGGGAGCGGTCGGTGGTTCCGGCCGAGGTCGAGCACGGGTTGCGGCTGCTGGAGGAACCCCAGCGCAAGTCGGCAGCCCGGCGTTACACCGGCTGACCGGGAGGCTTGCCGGGCCGGATCAGCGAAGAGCCGTCCGGCCCGGCACGCTCCCCGGCGTCACGGCACCGCGGCCCAGCCGGACTCCCCCACCGGCATGGCCTTCTCGTACGCCCGCACAGTCTCGGCCGCGATCCGGTCCCAGGAGTACCGCGCCCGGACCCGCTCCTGCCCCGCGGTCCCCAGTGCTTCCAGCTCCGCGGGCTCGTCCAGCAACGCCCGCAACCGGGCGGCCAGCCGCGCCGGATCGCGCGGCGGCACCAGCCGCCCGGTGATCCCGTCCACCACGGTGTCCGTCAAACCGCCGACGGCAGCGGCCACCACCGGAACCCCGCAGGCCATGGCCTCGAGGGGAACGATCCCGAACGGCTCGTACCACGGCGTGCACAGCACCGCGTCCGCCGAACGCAACAAGGCCGGCATCTCAGCCCGGCTCACCTGCCCCGCCAGCTGCACCCGGTCGGCCACCCCGAGCTTCTCCGCGAGCCGCTGCAACCGCTGGGCCTCCGGGTCCCGGGAAAGCGCTCCGGAAGCCGGTCCGCCCGCGATCACCAGCTCGGTCTCCGGCACGCGAGCCAACGCCGCGATCGCCAGGTCGAATCCCTTGCGCGGCACCAGCCTCCCCACCGAAACGACCCGCTTCGGCGCGTTCCGCGGCGCGACCGGGCCGCCTCCGCCGAACCGGTCGAGGTCGACCCCGCACGGCACCACCGAGATCCGCTGCCGCGGCACCCCCTGCCGAGCCAGTTCGAACACCTCGTCCGAGCAGGTCGCGACGATCCGGTCGACCTGCTTGCCGATCATCCGCTCCAGCCGCATCCGGTCCGGCGGGCTCGTGTCCGCGTCCCCTTGATGCCGCCGCTTCACGACGCCGAGCGCGTGAAAAGTCTGCACGGTCGGCACCCCGGCCTCGCGCGCGGCGAGAACCGTGGCCACGCCGGACATCCAAAAGTGCGCGTGCGCCACGTCCGGCGGCTCCTCCGTCCACCGGTCGCGCAGCCAGCTGCCGAATTCCCCCATGTACGGCAGAAGCTCGTCCTTCGGCAGCCGCCGCGGCGGGCCAGCCGGTACATGCACCACGCGGTAGCCCGCGGGCGTCTCCACCGTGTCCGGCGAGTCCGGGTCGTCGCGGCGCGTGTAGACAGTCACGTCGTGGCCGGCGCGCACCAGCGCCGCGGAAAGGTCGGCCACATGGACGTTCTGGCCGCCCGCGTCCTCCTCCCCCAGCGCGGCGAGCGGGCTGGCGTGTTCGGACACCATCGAGATCCTCATCAGACTCCTTCCGCAGCGGGGACGGTTTCGGCGAGCAGGCGGTCCCAGCGCGACAAGAACGCGTCGAGGCCGAAGTGCGCCAGTGCGTGTTCGCGGGCCGCTTTGCCTGCCAGCACGGCGAAATCCGGTTCGTGCACGAGTTCCCGGAACCGGCGCGCGAGCACTTCGATGTCAGCGGAGCACACCCCGGCGTCCGGCGGCACCGCCGAAGGCGCTTCCGTGGAGGCCACCGCGACGATCGGCATGCCCAGGTGCATCGCTTCCAGCAGCGACAGCCCCAGCGACGTCCAGCGCGCGGTGTGCAAGTACACGCGGTGCCGGGCGAGTTCGTCGTGCAGCCGCGGCGGACGCACGTCGCCCTGTCCGCCGGGCAAGCCTTCGGTGCCCATGCCGAACACGTTCACCGGCGCGATTTCGCGGAACGCCGGCAGCAGGTCGGCACCGGTCACGCGGGCGCGGCGCCGCGGTTCGTTGATCATCGCCGCGCCCGCGGGCAGCTCGCCGGTGTAGCGCTCGCCGGGGTCCGGGATGCCGTGCGGGATGACGACCACGGGCGCGATCCCGTTGTCCCACATCAGCGCGTTGTACGAGGTGACGTGCACGATCGGCACCTCGTCCTGGTCGGCCATCGGATGCCGGGAGACCGCGGCGCCGTGCCGCGGCGCGTTGTGCTCGACGTACACCATCGGCACCCGCGAGCCCAGCTGCGGCCGGACGAACGCGGCTTCCTCCGGCCGCTGGAGCACGACCACGTCCGGCCGGGCGTCCGCGAGCCGGTCGACCGGGACCTCGGTCACCGACGGCCAGTCCCGTCCCGCCCGGCCCAGTCCCCACGGCGCTCCGTCCGGGCTCGCCGGGACGAAGTACTCGTGCCGGCCGCGGACGAACGCGTCCGTCCACGACCCGTGCACGTGCCAGAGCAAGATCCTCATGGGACTGGCTTAACCGCGGATTTCGACGTTAAACCAGCCGTTGTACCGGGTACTCGGGTCAGCTTTCGCCGCGGAAATTGTCGCCCAGCTGCGGATGCCCGCGCTTCGACCGGCCCTCCTCGTCTTCCAGCGGGCTCTCCGGTTCGGGCCGCCGGGGCGGCTGCTTCTCGTCCTTGTCGACCTGAGTGCGGCGCGGGTTCGCCGTCTGCTCTTCCACGGGGCGTTCCTCGGTCATGCCGCCTCCAGCACGGTCTTGAGCCAGCCGTCCTCGCGCCGGTCGAACGACTCGTACGCCTCGATCGCCGCCGTCGGCTCCTCGCGGCGCGTGATGAACGCGGTCGGGTCGACGACGTCGGTGCGCACGAGGTCCAGCAGCTCCGGCAGGTAGCGGCGATGGTTGCAGTTGCCCAGGTGGATCGTCAGGTTCTTGTTCATCGCGGTCCCGAACGGGAATCCTTCGAACCCCGGCGGGTAGACCCCGATCACGCCGATGCTGCCCGCCTTCGCAACCGCGTCCACGGCCCAGCGCGCTGCCTGGCTCGGCGCGTCGCCCGGCACCCACAGCTCGCCGTCCGGTGCCGCGTCGGGCGCGACCTCGGCACGTTCCTGGTCGAAGTGCGAGGTCTCCGCCGGTGCCGCGGGACCGGTCTTCGGCCGTTCCGCGTCCACGCCGACCGCGTCGATCACCCGGTCCACGCCGATCCCGCCGGTGAGTTCGCGGACAAGCGCGACCGGGTCCTCCTCGTTGAAGTTGATCGTCTCGGCGTTCTGTTCGCGCGCCTTGTCCAGCCGGGACGCGATGCCGTCCACCGCGAACACCCGGCCCGCGCCCTGGCGTTTCGCCGAAGCGATCGCGAACTGGCCGACCACGCCCGCGCCGAGCACCAGCACGCTGTCCCCGCGGCTGATCTCGGCCAGGCGCGCGCCGAACCACGCGGTCGGGAAGATGTCGGACAGCAGGATCGCGCGGTCGTCGCTCACCGCGTCCGGGACGCGGACCAGCGACGTCATGGCGAACGGGACCCGCGCGTACTCGGCCTGCAGCCCGTCGACCGAGCCGGTGGCTTCCGGCCCGCCGAAGAAGCAGGTGCCCGCCGACGGGCCGTTCGGGTTCGCGCGATCGCATTGCGCGTAGTAGCCGGAGCGGCAGTAGGAACACGTGCCGCACGAGATGGTCGACGGGATCACCACGCGATCGCCGGGCGAGAACCCGCGCACCGCGGGCCCGACCTCTTCGACGACGCCCACTCCCTCGTGCCCGAGCACGGTCCCTTCGGCCATGCCGGGCATCGTGCCGCGCACCAGGTGCAGGTCAGTGCCGCAGATCGCACTGCGAGTGATGCGCACGATCGCGTCGCTGGGTTCGAGAATTTTCGGGTCGGGCACCTCGTCGAGCCGGATGTCCCCAGTTCCGTGCCACACCACAGCCTTCACTTCGTTCGCTCCTCCTCACGTCACCAGTCCGGGCGGCGGACCGCCGGAAGCCGGTCGAGCGTCGACGCCACCGCCGCGGCGACTCGCGGTTCGGTCAGCGGAGCGCCGGCCGGACCGTGCGGGAGCACCTCGACCTCGACCCCGGCCTCGCGCACCGAGGCGACGCGCGTGCCGTGCGCGGCGAACCATTCACGGGACGCGCGGCCGTCGCCCTCTGGGTCGGGCCCGACGAGCAGCACCGAGCGCACCGCGTGCGGGTACCGTTCGGCCAGCCGCAGCGCGACCGGCGCCAGCTGGCCGCCCGCCACCACGTCGGCCAGCGGACGAGTGCCCGCCGCCTGGTCGAGCAGCGTCGGGGCCTTCTCCGGCGGGCAGTGCACGACCCGGTGTTCCGGCGCCGCCTGCCGCCAGCCCGGCGGGGCCTCGCCGCGGGCGCCTTCGTCCAGGACTACGAGCGTGCGGTGCTCAGTCATCTGCCAGGACCTCCTCCGCGCGGGCCTCCTCTCGGCGCGTACCCGAGGGGTCGCGGGCGAAACCCGGAGTTTGGCCGCCGCCTGCCGGGGTACCCGCGCGAGTCGGCTGAAAGAGGGAGACAGGGTGCGGGACGGAATCGCCGAACCATGGGGCACGCGCACGCCGTACGGCCCGGGCGAGGACTGGCCGGTGCGCGTCGACTGCCACCTCGCCGACGGCCTCGAGGTCGGCGACGTCGACCGCTGGGTCCGCACCGCCGCGGTCCTGCACTCGAACGGCGACGGCCTCGACCTCGCGGTGAAGGACGGCCGGATCGCCGGCGTCCGCGGCCGGGCCGACGACCGCGTCAACCGCGGACG
Source organism: Amycolatopsis echigonensis (assembly GCF_014174495.1). Taxonomy (GTDB): domain Bacteria; phylum Actinomycetota; class Actinomycetes; order Mycobacteriales; family Pseudonocardiaceae; genus Amycolatopsis; species Amycolatopsis echigonensis. The sequence goes on along the minus strand of NZ_JACJHR010000039.1, from coordinate 61,284 downwards.
GCTCGATCCCAAGGATCTCTTCGGCTGGCAGGCCAACAACGCGCCGGACCGGCTGCGCACGCCGCTGGTCCGGGATGACGGCGTGCTCCGCGAGTCCACTTGGGACGAAGCGATGGACCGGATCGTCCAGCGCAGCCGCGCGGTGCTCGACACCGAAGGACCCGGCTCGCTCGGCTTCTACACCAGCGGACAGCTTTTCGCCGAGGAGTACTACACCCTGGCCGCGATCGCGCGCGGCGCGCTCGGCACGAACCATCTCGACGGCAACACGCGGCTGTGCACCGCGACCGCGGGCGAATCGCTCAAGGAGAGCTTCGGCTGCGACGGCCAGCCGTCCTCCTACACCGACATCGACCACGCCGACGTCATCGCACTCTTCGGGCACAACGTCGCCGCGACGCAACCGGTGCTGTGGTCACGCATCCTCGACCGGATCGCCGGTCCGCGCCCGCCGCGGCTACTGTGCGTCGACCCGCGGAAGACCCCGGTCGCGGAGGCGGCCGAGCTGCATCTGGCTCCGCTGCCCGGCACGAATGTCGCGCTGCTGAACGGAATCCTGCACGAGGTCGTGCTCCGCGGCTGGTGCGACGACGCGTGGATCGACCAGCACACCGTGGGGTACGACGATCTCGTCAAGGTCGTCCGCGACTATCCGCCCGAGCGCGCGGCGTCGATCTGCGGCGTCCCGGCGGACGACATCCGGGCCGCGGCAAGGCTGGTCGGCACCACGGATCGGCTGCTGTGCACGGTGCTGCAAGGGTTCTACCAATCGCATCAGGCTACGGCCGCGGCGGTGCAGGTGAAGAACCTCGTGCTGCTGCGCGGAATGCTGGGCAGGCCGGGCTGCGGGGTGCTCCAGATGAACGGCCAGCCGAGCGCGGAGAACACCCGCGAATGCGGAGCCGACGGCGACCTCACCGGGTTCCGGAACTGGAACAACGACGCGCACGTGGCTCAGCTGGCCGAGCTGTGGAACGTGCCGATGGAGCAGATCCCGCACGACGGCCCGCCGACCCACCTGATGAAGATGCTCGGCCTCGCCGAGAGCGGCGACCTGAAGTTCTGGTGGATCTCCGCGACCAACCCCGCGGTGTCGCTTCCCGAACTGGCCCGGGTCCGGAAGATTCTCGGCCAGGAAAGCCTTTTCCTCGTCGTGCAGGACGCCTTCCGCACGGAAACCGCGGAATTCGCCGACGTGGTGCTGCCCGCGGCAATGTGGGGCGAGAAAACCGGGACCTTCACGAACGCCGACCGCACCGTGCATCTGTCCGAGAAGGCGGTCGACCCGCCCGGGCAAGCGCGGCCGGACCTCGACATTTTCCTCGACTACGCCCGCCGGATGGACTTGCGCGACCGCGACGGCGCTGCCTTCCCGCCGTGGCACGACGCCGAATCCGCATACCAGGCTTGGCAAAAGGCTTCCGCCGGACGGCCCTGCGACTACAGTGGACTGTCCTACGAGAAGCTCCGGGTGGTCAGCGGAGTCCAGTGGCCGGTCGGCGAAGCCCATCCGGACGGCACCGAGCGGCTTTACGCCGACGGCACGTTCTTCGCCGACCCGGACTACTGCGAGGAATACGGCAAGGATTTGCACACCGGCGAGCCGGTCAAGCCGGAGGAATACCGGGAGTACAACCCCGACGGCAAAGCCATGCTCAAGCCGGCCGAGTACCTCGTGCCGGCCGAACCGCCCAGCGCCGACTACCCGTTCGCGCTGATCACCGGGCGGACGCTGTACCACTTCCACACCCGGACGAAGACCGGCCGCGCGCCGCAGCTGGAGACCGCCGCCCCGGACGTCTGGGCCGAGCTGTCCTGCCGCGACGCCGAACGCGGCGGAATCGCCGAGGGCGACCTGATCGAGATCCGGACCCCGCGCGGACGCGTCCGCGCCAAGGCGCGCCCGTGCGGGATCCGCGACGGAGTGCTGTTCCTGCCGTTCCACTACGGCTACTGGGACACCCCCGACCCGACCGGCGCGGACGGCGTCCGCGCGGCCAACGAGCTGACCATCACGGACTGGGATCCAGTGTCGAAGCAGCCGCTGTTCAAGACAGCCGCCGCGACGCTGCGCAAGATCTCCGACGGGACTCCCCAGGAAGCCATCGCACTCGGCGACCGGGCGGTCTCCGAACAACTCGTCGAATAACCCGTCACAGGAGATCGCGCGGCACCCGGCGATGCCAGTTCCTCGACACCAGCCGCCGGTCCCCCTCGTAGCCGTCCAGCTGAGCGTCGATCACGAACTCCTCCGGGGTGCAGCTGACCCGCGTGTACGTCTCCGTCCGGACCAGCCAGTCGTCCCGTTCGAAGGTCACCGTCCACGAGGTTTCCGCGGCCGGGGAACAGAAATCGTCGGCAACCCAGGTGTAGCACTCGTGCACGTCGCGGGTGATTTCCAGGTCGATGTCGTCGTACCGGATCGTGCCGGAGTTCTTCACGACGTCCAATGCCGAGTGGTAGGCGACCAGGTCCCGCGAAACCGTCCACTTCTGTTCCGGCCGGCTCAGCTGCGTGGTCGGCAGCGGCGGCGTCCCTTCCGGCTCGCCGAACTCGTCCGGGGCGACCTCGTCCGGTTCGCCGGTCGGCCGCACCGGCAGGGTCAGCGCGCTCGCCCCGGTCCGCACGGAGAGAGTAACCGGTTTCGGCGGCGGCCACGCGAGCGGCCAGTACGAAGTGGACAGCGCGAGCCGGATCCGGTGACCGGCCGGGAACGCCTGCGCCACCCCGTTCAGTTCAAAGTCCACAGTGCACTCTTCGCCGGGGGCAAGGGGTTTCGGTTCCTCGTGGCCGTCCCGGTGCGTGAGGTTCAGCAGGCCGTAGGTCACCCGCGTCGCCCGTCCGTCCGGGGCGACGTCCGACAGCCGCGCGGCCACCATCGCCACCGGCTGGTCCGCCGAGACCCGCAGCTTCACCACCGGCGCGCCGAGGATTTCGCAACGGTCGGCGAGCACGTCCGTGTCGAACACGAGCGACCCGCCGTCCTCCTCGCGCTGGTCGTACGGCAGGTCCGGCGGCGCGCTGTACGACGCCCATTTCCCGGCGAACTGCCCGACCGACAAGGGCGAGGAAACGCTCAACGGCTCCTCGGCCACCGGCTCGCCGGGCCGCGCGAGCCGGTGCCGCGCCAACGCGTAGTCCGTCGGCCGGATGTGCGGCGAAGGCCACTCCGACTCCCCGACCCAGCGGCCCGGACGGTCCTCATAGGACGTCGACGGCGGCACGCTTTCCTGCATCCACGTGCGCAGGACCGGGCCGTCCATCACGCCGTTGTCGACGTCCTTCAGCCAGTGGTCCCACCAGCGCACGACCTCCTGCAGGTACCCGATCGCCGGACCGGGCTCGCCGAGGTGCGGGTACTTGTGCGACCACGGCCCGATCAGCCCGCGGCACGGCACGTCGAGATTCGCCAGCAGCCGGGTGACCGCGTTGGAATAGCCGTCGGCCCAGCCGCTGGACGCGAGCACCGGACACTGCACGCCGGCGTAGTCCTCGGAAACCGAGGCGTGCCGCCAGTAGCTGTCGCGACGCTGGTGACGCAGCCACTGTTCGGCCCACAGGCTGCAGTTTTCCAGCCGCTCCAGCCACATCTCGCGCCAGCGGTCCCCCACCAGCGCCGGATCGGGCGGCATCGTGGCCTCGCCGAACATCGTCCCGGACTCGGCGATGTTGTCCGACAGCAGGCAGCCGCCCATGTAGTGCATGTCGTCGGCGAACCGGTCGTCGGTGAACGACGAGATGACGATCGCGCCGAGGCTCGGCGGTTTCCGCGCCGCCACCTGCAGCGCGGCGAACCCGCCCCAGGAAATGCCCATCATGCCGGTGCGCCCGTCGCACCACGGCCGGTCGGCGAGCCAGGCCAGCACGTCCTCGGCGTCTTGTTGTTCCTGTTCCAGGTATTCGTCCGCGAGCACGCCCTCCGACTCGCCGGAGCCGCGCAGGTCGACGCGCACGCAGGCGTAGCCGTGCCCCGCGAGATAAGGATGGTGGATCGAGTCGCGGACGGACGTCAGGTCTCGCTTGCGGTACGGGATGTACTCGACGATTCCCGGCACGGGCAGCGATTCCGATCCGGCGGGCCGCCAGATCCGCGCCGCCAGCCGGGTGCCGTCCGAAACCGGGATCCGGACGTCCTCGTCCTCGATGATCTCGTACGGCAGCGAGGGGAGTGCGCGCGTGATCATGTCTGCCGGGTACCCGGCCCGGCGCGCGCGAAACGGTGTTGCCCGCGGCGGGAAATCGGGTATCCGTCCGGCATGATCAGCCTGAAAGCCCAGCTGTATCAGGCCTACCTGCGCGCGACGCGGCAGAAGGCCTTCTACGACGACGCCCGCGTGCTGCACCAGCGCCTGCACCGCCACCAGCGGCCGTCACAAGCCCGGCCGCCGCGGAAGCTGCGCAAGCGTTTCGACCTCGAGCACCGGGAGGTGCACGGGTACGCGTGCTGGACCGTGCGGCCGCGCGCCAAGGCCGGACTGCATGTCTTCCACCTGCACGGCGGCGGTTACGTCGAGGAAATCGAATCGCACCACTGGGAGTTCGCCGCTGATCTGGTGCGCCGGCTCGGCTGCACGGTCACGCTGCCGATCTATCCGCTCGTCCCGCGGCACAGCAACGTCGAAACGCTCCCCATGGTGCAGGCCGCCTTCGAGCAGACCCTCGGCGCCGAGCCAGCGGAAAACACCGTCCTGTCCGGGGATTCCGCCGGTGCCGCACTCGCGCTGGCGGTCGCGCAGCGGCTCCGGGACGAGGGCCGGCCGCAGCCGAAACAGACGATTCTGCTGTCCCCGTGGCTGGACGTGACGCTGGAGGACCCGATTTCGGTCGTGCTGGACGAACACGACCCGATGCTCGGCATCACCGGGCTGCGGGAGGCGGGCAAGATGTACGCCGAGGGCACGGATCCGCACGACCCGCGGATCAGCCCGCTCTACGCGGACCTGACCGGACTCGGGCCGTTCAGCTTGTTCATCGGCACCCGCGACGTGCTCCTCCCGGACGCCCGCCGCTTCGCCGCCCGCGCCCGTGACGCCGGGATCGACGTCGACTACGCCGAATACCCCGGCATGTTCCACAACTGGCTCATGCAGCAGATCCCCGAGGGCCGCCAGGCGCGCAACCATCTCGAACGCATCCTCCGCCGCTGACCCCCGGGATCACTCCGGCTCCACGGGAAGCGGCACGCCGCGACGACTCGTCCGGTAGTCGTCGCGGCTCGCCACCTTCCCGTCCTCGGTCCGGACAATGTGGACAGATCGCCGAGCCTTCGCCATATGCCGTCCCGTTTTCACCGCTTCCTCACGGGACTTCGTCGTGTTCGCCGCGCGCTGATGCCCCTCCACGCGGTTCTTCCACAACTGGTTCTCATACAGCGTCTCGACGTCGCCGTCCACCTTCGCTCCTCCCCTTCAGCACTCAGTCCTCGAACTCGAAGCGCAGCCGTTCCGTGCACGTCCGGTACTTCGCCTCGAGGTCGTCCTCGGTGTCCGCGCCGATGATCAGCTCCGCCAGTTCGAAGGAGTAGCTGTCCTGCTCAGGCAGGTCGGACAGCCGCTGGCCTTCCTCCGGCGTGATCGAGACCGTCGTGCCGCCGAGTTCCTCGCACAGCGCGGAGATCTCCGCCTCGGTCGGAATCCGGGTCACCACCGCGTCGCCGTCGAAGCGGCGCACGTAACAGCGGCCGGCGATGCGGTACTGCCCTCGGCCGCGCGGGAAGCGCGGTTCCAGCCCGAGCCCGAGCCGGACCATGATCTCGTGGTTGGCCACGCCGTCGACCAGCTCGAACAGCTCCGCGTGCGACTGCGAATGCCTCGGGTTGATCTCCAGCAGGCACACCTGCCCGGACTGCAGGTCGCAGAAGAACTCGATGCTGAACGTGCCGTTCTCGAAACCGACCTGGCGCATCACGCGTTCGGCGATGTCGGCCATCCGCCGGACGGTCTCGTCCGGCAGCTGCGACGGGTATTGGTGCCGCAGAAACGAAGACCGGCCGGGGAAATCGAGCGAATCCAGCGCGGCGTAGACGTGCACCTCGCCCTTCCAGACGTACCCCTCGACCGCCGCCTGGACCCCGCGCAGTTCGGATTCGGCCAGGCACGCGGCCCCGCCCACCTCGGCGATCTCACGCGGCAGATCGACCTGGCGCAACACGTCCTCGAACGGGTCCCCGACCCGTCCGACGCCCTCCCGCAGTTCCTCGACGGCGTCCGCGAAGCCCTGCTTGTCCCGCACGTGAAACGCCAGTTCCGACGAGAATCCCTTGACCGGTTTCAGCCACATCGGGAAGTCCACCCCCGGCGGCGGCTGCGGGTCCCCGTCCAGGTCGACGATGCCGAACGGCGGCAGTTCGTCGATCACCTTCCGCTGTTCGAGCCTGCTCCAGTACTTGTGCTCGCATTTGAGCACCGCCGGGAGCGGCACGTGCGGGAGGCCGTGCTCCTCGCACAGCAGCGGGGCCATGCTGGCGGCCGGGAAATCCCAATAGGTCACGATCGCGGCGGGCTCGCCGTCGAAATCGTCCAGCTGCTGGCGGGCCTTATCCATCAGGTCCGGGAAGTCGATCTCGCCGTGCTGCAGCTCGTCCGGGCTGAGCAACGGGCGGAACCGCAGCCCGGCCGCGGACGGGAGTCTTCTCAGGATGCGCTCGTTCTCCTCGTCAAGACCGAGCACGAACACGTCGTCTGTCATCGTTTCGCTCTTCCGTCCGGTCAGCTCTTCCGCCCGCTCAGCGCGTCGCGGATCTTGTCGACGAACGCCGCTCCCGGCGCGAGGATCAAATTCGCCGGCGGCTTGCTCGGCGCGGCCGGATGCGGCCGGGTCGGCGCGATCTTCTTCGCCGCCAGCACCTGCTCGCCCAGCTTGTCCAGCTCCTCGGCCGAACACGCCTCCCGCAGCCGCGGCAGCAGGTCGTTCTCCTCGTCCTTGATGTGGTGCCGGACGTCGGCGATGAGCTTGCCGAGCAGCTCCTCGTACTCCGGTTCCCCGGGGTTCTTGCGCTCGAGCTGCTTCATCACCTTCTCGGCCTCGGCGTGCTCCTCGATCTCGTGGTCGGCGATCTGGTCGCCGCCGTCGAGGTGCTTGCGCGCGGCCGGGTACATGTGCTGCTCTTCGGCGACGGAATGCCGGACCAGCTCGGCGATCACGTGGTCGACCACGTCTTTCCGGTTGCCCGCCTCGGGTTCCCTCTCGAGTTCGGCGAACACCCGCTCGACGTCGCGGTGGTCGTCGGTGATCACGGTGATCAGATCGGTTCGGGTGGGTGCGGCCATGCTGCCTCCTCGGGTGTCGGGAAACCTCCGGTTACCCGTTGCGCCGCACGGCAACCACCCGAAACGGAACTACTCTCCCGGCCCGGCCCCGGACCGCGCCCGGTCGTCCGCGACCACCACCCGCCGCAGCAGGGAAATCAGCGTTTCGCGTTCTCGGGCGGACAGTTCGGCAAGGAACGCGTCCTGCGAACGGCTGGCCTCGGCTTTCAGCTCCCGCGTCAGCGTCTTCCCGGCCTCGGTGAGCGTGACGCGCTGGCGCCGCCGGTCGTCCGGGTCGCGTTCGCGGCCGACGAGCTCCCGGCGCTCCAGTTCGTCCAGGTAGCCCACGAGGTGGCTGCGGTTGAGCCCAAGCCGGTCGGCGAGCGCGTGCTGCGCCAGCGGCCCGAAGTCGGAAAGACCGGCCAGCACGGCGAAATGCGGCAGCCGGAGGTCGTGCGCCTCGAGCGCGCTGACGAGCTCCCGGCGTCCGATCCGCGCGACGTGCCCGGCCAGGTACGAGGGCAGCGCGAGCAGGGTCGGCGGGCGCAGTTCGTCCATGCCCGGATCCTAGCCGCTGGACAGAACTAATGTCGTTAGGTAATCATGTCGTCATGACACGATTTCCGGCGACGCATGCCTGACTACGGCCACGACCTCCAGTTCGGCGTCGTCCTCCTGCCGGAAGCCGCCGACCCCGGCGCGGCGACCGCGCTCGCCGAAGCCGCCGACACCGCCGGGCTCGAGCTGCTCAGCGTGCCGGACCGTCCGTACCGGCCGGATCTGCTCGACGCGTGGACCGTGCTGAGCGTCCTCGCGGCGCGCACCGAGCGGGTGCGCGTGTTCCCCAACGTCGCCAACCTGCCCCTGCGCCCGCCCGCGGTGCTCGCGCGCTCGGCGGCGAGTCTCGACCTGCTCAGCGGCGGCCGCGCCGAACTCGCCCTCGGCGCGGGCGCGTACTGGGGCGACATCGCCGCCCAAGGCGGTCCGCGGTACACCCCCGGCGAAGCCTTCGACGCGCTCACGGAAGCAATCGAAGTCGTCCGTGCACTGTGGACACCCGGGCCGCCGGCCAGCGTGTCCGGCTCGCATCACCGGCTCGCCGGCGCTCCGCCGGGCCCGTTCCCCGCACACCGGATGGAGCTCTGGCTCGGCGCGCTCGGCCCGCGGACGCTGCGCCTGATCGGCCGGTCCGCGGACGGCTGGCTGCCGAGCATGACCCGCGTCCCGCCGGAGCGCCTGCCCGCCGCGAACGCGCTCATCGACGAAGCGGCCCGGAAGGCGGGCCGGTCCCCCGCCGAGATCCGGCGGCTGTACAACCTGCCGGGGATTCCGTCCGGCAGCACCGGCGAATGGGCGGACCAGCTCGCCGAACTCGCGCTCACGCACGGGATGAGCGCGTTTCTCCTGTCCGCGGACTCCGCCGACGCCATCCGGCTGTTCGCCCGGGAGGTCGCGCCGCGGGTCCGCGAACGGGTGGCCGCCCGCCGTCGGTAACCGGCGAATCCCGAGGACAGACCAGCCTGGCCTCGGGATTCCGCGCTAGGCAGCCTTCGCCGCCGACACCTTCCCGCTCAGCAAATGCCCCGCCCCCGGCACCTCCGGCTTGAGACCGAGCTCGCCGAGGATCCGGAACGTCGTGGCCGTGGCCGCCGACAGCACCGGGATGCCCACCGCGTCCTGCACCGGCTGGATCGACGGCAGCGACGGCATCTGCACGCACGCCGACAGCACCAGCGCGTCCGCCCGCGACAGGTCCAGTTTCCGGTAGTGCTCAAGCAGATCCGCCGGGTCGAGCCGCGCCACCGCCAGGTTGTCCGGCACCTCCAGCGAGAGCGAGTCGACCACCTCGACGCCCGCGTCCTCCAGGTACTCGACGACCGCCTGGGTCAACGGCTTCATATACGGCGTCACGATCGCGACCCGCTTCGCCTCCAGCGCGGCGATCCCGGACAACAGCGCGCCCGCGGACGAAACCACCGGCGCATCCGAGCCCTCCGCGCGCAACGCCGACCTGATCGACTCCTCGGCGGTGCAGTGATAACCCGGTCCCTGGGCCATGATCGCGACCAGACACGCGGTCGCCACGACGCCCGGCCGCGCGTCGGCCAGTTCCGTCGCCGCGCGTTCCGCCTGGGCGTTCATCGCGCGCAACTGCTCCGGTGTCACGTGCTGCATGCGCGCGCGGGCGGAGTGGAAGACGAACCGGTCCTCCGGGTACCGCTCCTCGCGGGCACGCAGCATCCGCGGCAGCTCGGTTTCCATGGTCAGGTTGGAGCTCGGGACGATCATCCCGATGTGGTGGTCGGTCATCGCTTCGCCGCCGGGCGCATGTCCTTCACGGTCAGCTCGCCCGCGTCGACGATCAGCTCGTCGTCGAGGTACAGGCTGTTGCCGCGCATCGGGATGTCGAAGTGGCAGGCCGTGTCGTTCGGGCCGCCGAGTTCGTTGTTCGGGCCGATCGAGAACATGACATTGCCGTAGAAGCTCCGCAGTTCCATGCCCATGCCGCCGGGGAACTGGGTCAGGCCGTGCCAGTGCGCCCGCTCGTCGAGGCCCCAGCCGACGTGCGACATGCCGTAGCCACGCGGGTCGTGGAAGGACTCGATGTAGCTGCGCAGCAGGTCGGCGTCGAGGCCGGACGAGCCCGCGCCGCCGCGGATGTCCTGGATGAAGCCCTTTTCGATGGTCAGCTCGACCGGCGTCTGGACATAGGTGTTGAACGGCAGCAGCACGTCGCCGGGCGCGAGCACGATCTTGCCGTCCACGCCGTCGTCGGAACCGCCGGTGAACACGAACGCCGCCGGCCAGTGGTCCCAGCGGCCCGGCTGGTCGGTGTAGCCGTACTCGCTCATCGTCGGGTACACGCCCAGCTGGTAGGTCACGTCCGTCCCGTGCGGGCTGGTGATCCGCATGGTCTTGGCCTTGGCCAGCAGTTCCGCGCCGATCTCGACGCGCTCGCGCAGTTCCTTCGTCGGCATCAGCCGGGCCAGCAGCTCGGGCGGTTCGACGGCGGTCAGGATCCGGGTGCCGGCGGCCTGGATCGCGAACTGCTCCTCGCTGAACAGCAGGAACGTGCAGTCCACGACCATGTCCGCGGCCTTCAGCGCCTCGACGGCGAGCGGCAGCTGGTCAAGGCCGGAATCCCCGACCGCCCACGCGCCGGACGCGCTCGCCGGCGACGGCAGCCGCATGTGGTAGGTCGCGGCACCGAGCTGCTGGGCGGCCCAGAGGAAGGCATCCGCGTACTCCGCGCGCTCGGCGCCGCGCGTCAGCACGACGACCGTCTCCCCCTCGTGCACGCCCGAAAAAGTCAGCTGGCGCAAGCAGATGTCGTTGAACAGGTTCTGGTCCATGGCGACCTCCTTTATTGTCCGAATACGGATTATCCGAGTACGCGTAATGTGCCGACGGTCCGTGAAGGACTCCTTGAGGGAATCAGATTCCCTCAAGGAGTCCTTCACGGCACGGCGGGTGAGCGCGCGGCGAGCAGGTCTTGCAACGCCGACCGCAGCGCCTGCAGGGCGGGCTCCGGCTCGTCCCAGAAGATCATGTGCCCGGCGTTCTCGATGCCCACGAGCGGATGCGCGGGGTTGGCTTCAGCCAGCGCGGCGACGTCCTCCGGCGTCACCACGGGACTGTCCTTTCCGAACAGCAGGACCGCCGGTCCGGTCAGTTTCTCCCACAGGGGAAGGAATTCCTCGGACTCGAACCCGGCGTGCGTCGCGGCGATCGCGGTCCGGGAGCACGACGCGAGCCAGCCGGCGCGCAGTTCCTGTTCCCGGCGCGGCCACCGGGGCCAGGAGGCGGCGACCTCGTCCGCGTCGCTACCGCGCCGGGCTTGGTCCAGCTGCGCGGCGAAAGTGTCCAAAGTGGTCGGATACGGCCGGTCCGCGTGGCTCATCGGCGGGTCCGCCAGGATCGTGCCGTGCGCGGAACTCGCGGCCTTCGCGGCGATCCGCGCACCCATCGAGTGGCCGAGCAGCACCGGATCGGACAGCTGCAGCTGGTCGATGACGGCGTCGACATCCGAGGCGTAGGCATCGAGGTCGTAGCCGTGCAACGGCCCGGCGCCGGGCGCGTCGTCGGACAGGCCGCGGCCGCGGATGTCGAGCACCAGCGGGCGGACCAGGTCGGTCAGCTCGCGGGCGACGAAGTCCATGGTGATCGCCGGGCTGGTGATCCCGGGCAGGACCACGAGCGGGACGCCGTCGGCCGGGCCGTAGTCGAGGACGTGCAGCCGGACGGAACCGGACCGCACCCAGACGCTCGTCGCCGGGACGTTCGCCAGTTCGGCGAGCGCGGGCTGGGTCAGCACCCGGTCGGACACTGCGGACATGCGGGAACTCCTTCCGGGGTTCAGCGGGCCTTGGCGAGCAGCTCGACGCCCTCGCCCAGGTCGATCACGTCGGCGTATTTGGCTTGCAGGTCGAAGAGAGCGGCGTCGTGCGGTCCGCGCGCCCGGTCGCCGCAAGCGTCGCGGACGACGAGTGTGTTGAAGCCGGACTGGACAGCGTCGACTGCCGTCGCTCGTACGCACCCAGAGGTCGTCGCGCCACAGACCAGCACGGTGTCCGCGCCCAGGCCGGTGAGCAGCGCGGCGAGGCCCGTTCCGTGGAACGCGGATGCACCCTTTTTGACGATCAGGTGGTCGGTGTCGTGCCGTTCCAGCCGAGGGTCGAGCGCGACTTCGGCGCTTCCGTCGCGCAGGCTGCGCATGCCGGGAGCTTTGCGCAGCCAGGCGATCGCGTCGCCGTCCGCCTCCGCTGGGGTGTAGCTGATCGCGGTGCAGACGACCGGAGCCCCGCTCTCGTGCGCGGCCCGGACCAGCGTGTCAGCTGCTTCGACTTCGGCGGAAAGGTCCGCGCCGGAAGGGAATTCCGGTTCGGTGAAGCCGCGGGTCAGGTCGACCACGACCAGCACCGGCGAGGTCCCTCTCGGCACCGCGGCGCCGAAACCCGCGCGGGCATAGGTCTGGTCCGTCTCTGCGCCGTGCAGTCCGTTTTCAGGCGCGTTCACGCAGCAGCTCCTTGATCAGTTTGTTCTGCGACCGGATCCGGCCGAGCAGCCAGCCTTGGAACAGCCCCAGCGCGCCCGCCGCGACGACGGGGAGATAACGCTTGGCACCAGGCGGGAGCAGCATCGCCAAGCCGTCGAGCGAATCCGAGGCAGGCGCGGTGGCGGTCGCCGCTGCCGCCGGAGCCGGTGCGCTTCCGCCGTTTTCCAGCAGCGCACCGAGATTCTGCGCGAACTGCTGCAGGATCCGGTTCGACACCGTGCTGATCGCGCCCTTGCCGAACTGCGCGATCTTGCCCCGCACCACGAGATCGGTGCGCAGGTTCAGCGACGAACCCTTCGGACCGGGCACCAGGGTCAGCGTGACGTCCGCTTCCGCGTCGCCGTTGCCGTGGCTGTCCGCGCCCCGCGCCGACAGCCGCAGCCGGCGCTCGGCCTCGGCGATCTCGGTGAACCGGACCTTGCCCGCGTACGCGGCGCTGACCGGGCCGACCTTGAACTTGACCCTGCCGAGGTAGGACTCGCCGTCCCGGCCCTCCAGCACCGCGCCGGGCAGGCAGCCCGCGACCCGCTCGACGTCGTTGAGCAGCGCGAACACCGTGTCCGGATCGCCGGGAAGGTCAAGGGTGTTCTCGAGAATCATCGGACGGCGTCCTCTTTCCTGCCGGATTCGGTGGAGCGCTGCGCGGCGGTGGCCTCGATCGCGTCCACAATGGTCTGGTACCCGGTGCAGCGGCACAGGTTCGACGACACCGTCTCCCGGATCTGCTCCCGCGTCGGCGACGGTTCCTGGGCCAGGAATCCTTCGGCGAGCATCAGGAATCCGGGCGTGCAGAAGCCGCACTGCAGCCCGTGGTGTTCCGAAAACGCCTGCTGCAAGTCGTTCGGCTCCTCCGGGGTGCCGAGATCCTCGACGGTCCGGATCGCGCAGCCTTCCGCCTGCACTGCGTACATCAGGCAGGCGCGCACCGGTTCTCCGTCGACCAGGATCGTGCACGCTCCGCACACACCGTGCTCGCAGCCGACGTGCGTGCCGGTGAGCCCCACGTGGTGCCGGAGCACGTCGAGCAGCGTCCATCGCGGTTCGACGAGCAGTTCGTGCTCCTCGCCGTTGACGGTCAGGACGATCAGCTGTTTGTCGGTCATGCTCCGGTTCCCGCTTTCTCCCGGTCGGCCAGGTCAGTCACAGCGAGCGCGGCGAGGACGGCCTCAGGGTGGATCGGGGTCTGCTCCAACTGGACCCCGGTGCGCCAGAGGAGGTCGTTGACCGCGTTCAGGACCGCGGCGGGCGCGCCGATCGTGCCGCCCTCCCCGGCTCCCTTCGCGCCGCTTTCGGTGAAGGCGCACGGGGTTTCGAGATGGTCGACGGTGATGTCGGGAATCTCCGCGGCGGTCGGCACGAGGTAGTCGATGAAACTCGCCGCCGACGGTTCGCCGTTCTCGGCGTAGGTGACCTCCTCGAACAGCGCGCCAGCGATGCCCTGCGCGATCCCGCCGCGCGCCTGCCCGTCGACCACCTTCGGGTTGATCACCACGCCGCAGTCCTCGACGCAGGCGTAGCGGAGGATTTTCACCTGGCCGGTGCCCGGGTCGGCTTCCACCACGACCGCGTGCGTGGCGTTCGAGAACGTCCCGTCGCCGGGGACGTCGAACGCCGCGGTGGCGGTGAGCGTCGGCTCGGCCTCCTTGGGCAGCAGGTGGCTGCGCAGGTACGCGACGTCGGCGATCTCCTCGAAGGAAAGCCGCCGGCTGGGGTCGTCGAGCTGGATCACGCCGCCGTCGCCGTCGAGGCCGACGTTCTCGACGCGGGTGTCCAGCAGATGCGCCGCGATCACGCAGAGCTGCTCGCCCAGCCGGGTCGCCGCGGTCGCCACGGCGGAGCCGCCGATGGTCACCGAGCGCGACGCGAAAGTGCCCCAGCCGTAGGAGATCCGCTCGGTGTCGCCCTGGCGCAGCTTGACCTTGGCGAGGTCGACGCCGAGGCGTTCCGCGACGATCTGCGCGAACGTCGTCTCGTGGGACTGCCCGTGGTTGATCGTGCCGCTCGTGACCACGATCGAACCGGTGAGGTCCATCCGGATCTCGCTCACGTCGAACCCCGGGACGACGGTCATCTTCCGCTTCGCGAACGCCTCCGAGCCGTAGCCGGTGCGCTCGGAGAAGCAGCTGTAGCCGATGCCGATATACGGGTTCTTCTCGCGCAGCTCGTACCAGCCCTCGTCGCGGAGGATCTTCTCGCCCAGCTCCAGCGATTCGAGGTAGCTGCCGGGGTCGTAGGTCACCTTGTTGATGCCCACGTACGGGAATTCGGTGATCACGTTGCGGCGGCGGATCTCGACCGGGTCGAGGCCGAGCCGACGCGCGGCCAGGTCCATGATCCGCTCCATCACCATGACGTACTGCGGACGGCTGACCCCGCGGTACGGCGCGGTCGGCGCTTTGTTGCTCGTGATCGCTCTTGCCCGCACCCGATAGGCCGGCACCCGGTACACCGACGGCATTTCCGCCGCTGCCATCAGCGGTTCGATGCCGACGGTGAACGGATAGCACGAGTACGCGCCCATGTCGCACACGATGTCGGACTCCAGCGCGGTCAGTTCGCCGTCCGGAGTGAACGCGGCGCGCGTGCGGTAGCGCTGCTCGCGCGCCAGGAAGCCGGACGCGAGGGCTTCGCTGCGATCCTCGATCCATTTGACCGGACGCCGCAACAGTTTCGCCGCCGCCGCGACGGCGATTTCCTCCCGGCCCACCACGCATTTCTGCCCGAAGCCGCCGCCCATGTCCGGGACCACGACGCGCACTGAACGCTCCGGGATCCGCAACGACCGCGCCAGCACGGTACGGACCTGGTGCGGCACCTGGCTGCACGTCTGGACGAGGAGCTGCTCGTCGCGGTCGTCCCAGGACGCCACCGCGCCGCGCGTCTCGAGCGGCAGCGCGTTCTGCCGTCCGCTGCGGGTGACGAGTTCGATCACGCACCCGTCCGCGAACGCTTCGTCCACGCCCGGGGTGTCGAACGCCGTGACATCGAGCAGCACGTTGCTCGGCGCGTCCTCGTGCACCAACGGCGCATTCTCGGCGAGCGCTGTTTCCTCGGAGACGACAGCGTCGAGGACCTCGTAACTCACCTGAGCGGCCTCGATGCCGTCCTCGACCGCGTACGGATCCTTCGCGATGACCAGCGCGATCGGCTCGCCGACGAACCGGACCTTTCCGCGCGCGAGGATCGGCATCGTGGTCGGGGTGAACTCCTCGGGCGGGCGGTCCAGCAGCGCGACCATGTCGCCGAGCTGGAGGTCTTCCGCCGAGTACGCGGCTACGACGCCGTCCACCTCGCGAGTGGCGCTGAGGTCGAGTCCGGTGATCTTGCCGTGCGCGACGGTCGCGCGCACGAACCCGGCGTGCAGCATGCCGTGGAGGTGGATGTCGTCCACGAACCGCCCCCGACCGGTGACCAGCCGCGGGTCCTCGCGACGGCGCACGGACGCGCCGATCCACTTGCCGCCCCGGCCGTCGAACCGGGGTTCTTCGGGCGAACTCGCCATCACCGCTCTCCCTTTTCCCACGCCTGGCCCAGGCTCCGTGCCACCAACGTCCTCGTCAGCGCACGCCGGTAGTCCGCACTCCCCTGCGCGTCACTCCGCGGGTCGATCGCCTCCGCCGCCGCCCGCCCGCACGCGGCGAACAACTCCGGTCCCGGTTCGCCGTCCGCCAGCACCGCCTCGGCTTCCGGAACCCGCATCGGTGCGGGCGCGACCCCGCCGAGCACCACCCGGCCGCCTTCCAGCGATCCGTCCGCGCGAGGCTCGAGCGTCACCGCCGCGGCGACCGTCGCGAAATCCCCGGCACGGCGGGAAAACTCGGTCAACGCGGCCTTCGGCGCCGCCCGGGTGAACCGGACCTCGGTGACGACCTCGTCCGCCTCCACCGCGGTCGCGTAGAAGCCGTAGAACATCTCCCCGGCCGGGATTTCACGGCGGCCGTCCGGGCCTTCGGCGACGATCACCGCGTCCAGCAGCAGCGCGAGCATGCACCACTCCGCAGTGGAGTCGCCGTGCACGAGACTGCCGCCGACCGTGCCCCGGGACCGGATCGGCAGGTGCCCGACGTACCGCATCGCCTCCGCCAGCACCGCGAAACCCGGGCCGAGCGCGGCCAGCTCGACCTGGCGGTGCGTCGTCATCGCGCCGATGCGGAGCGCCGGACCGGTCCGCGCGATCTCGGTCATCCCCGGCAGGTCCCGCAGCCGCCCGAGGTCGACCAGGTCGCTCGGGCGGGCCAGGCGGAAGCTCATCATCGGCATCAGGCTCTGCCCGCCCGCGATCGCTTTCGGCTCCCGCCCTCGCCCGGCGAGGTCGGAAAGCAGGCCGACGGCGTCGGCGACGTCGTGCGCCCGGTGGTAGGCGAACGCGGCGGGCTTCATGCGATTCCCTTTCTGCGGCGGCGGATCAGACTGCGTCCATTTCGGACTGGTGCGGCGCGGGCGCGGTCTCGTCGGCGATCCGGTCCAGCTCCCGGCCCCGGGTTTCCGGCGCGCAGAAGACCATGAACACCACGGCCCCGACGACGAGCAGGCCGAGCAGCGTGAACGTCAGCGGCAGCCCGAGCACCGGCCACAGCACGCTGCCGAACAGCAATGGCGCGAACCCGGTGACCGCTCGGCTGGACGACGACGCCCAGCCGAAGCCCGACGCGCGCAGCTCCGTCGGGTACAGCTCGGATACGAACGCGTACATCACCGGAATGACCACCAGCGAGAACAGCCCGAACGCGCCGATCGCCACCACCGCGGCCCCGGCCGACCCGAGCACCAGCGAGAAAATCACCAGCGTGACCGCAGCCAGCGGCCCGGCCGCGGCGATCACCCGCTTGCGGCCGATGCGGTCCACCAGCAACACCGCCACCACGACGCCGACGATACCGAGCGCGTTCATCAAAGTGGTCGAAGCGAACGCGGCGATCTCCCCGAAGCCCTGCGCCTTGAGGATCGAAGGCATCCAGCTCAGCGCGGCGTAGTACACCAGCATCACGGTGATGAACAATGCCCAGGCGACCCCGGTGACCTTCGGGTTGTACGCCCAGACCCGCCGCAGCTGATCGGCCGCCGCGAACACCCCGCCGGCACGCTTGTCTTCCTGGATCGCCGCCGGGATCCGGTACTGCTCCTTCGGCGCGCCCGTGCGTTCGACGAGATCGTCGATCACCAGCCGGGCCTCGGCCTCGCGCCCCTTGCGGACCAGATACAACGGCGATTCCGGAACCCCGCGCCGTGCCCAGAACAGCAGCACCGCGGGCAGGATCATCAGCACCAGCATCCACCGCCAGTTCCCGGAAACCGGAACCAGCAGTGTCGCCGACGCCCCCGCCAGCGTGGTGCCGACCGGCCACCAACCGTCCATTGCGGACAGTACGCGCCCCCGTTGCTTGCGCGGCGAGAACTCGCTGACAATCGCGTAGTCCACCGGGATGCAGCCGCCGAGCCCGACTCCCGCGAGGAACCTCAGCAGCAGGAACACCTCGATGTTCGGCGACAACGCCGCGAACACCGAGAAGAACGCGAACAACAGCAACGTGATGCTGAACGCCCGCTTGCGGCCGATCCGGTCCGCGACCGTCCCCCAGGCGACCGCCCCCACCGCCATGCCGATCAGATTGGCCGTGGCGACAAACCCCCGCTGCGTGGCCGACAGCCCGAATTCCGTGCCCACCAACGGGGTGAGGAATCCGTTCAGCGCCACGTCCCAGGCGTCGAACATGTAGCCGAGCCCGCCGATGAGGAAGATCTTGCCCTGGACGCGCCAGCGCCACGGCAAGTCTTGGACCACCTGGTCTCCGGTACGCATAGCTTTGCTCCTTTGCGAAAGTCTGCGTGGGCCGTTCGTGCTATCGGGCGAACTGGTAGTGGATGGATTCGTTGTCCGGGTCGTTGAGCGGGGTCCCGTTCCACAGCCAGTCGTAGGACACATCGGACTCGCCGTCGAAACTCCGCAGCTTTTCGTCGCGCTCGCGCTGCTCCGGACCGTCCGGCAAGTGGTAGAAACTCATGTTCCGCAGGGACGCGTCCTGCACCATCCCCGCGTGCTTGGCGCGGCGGTGCACATACCGGGTCAGCGCGCTGTCGATCCCTTCGCGGGTCGCCTGCCCCAGCTCTTCGGCGAGAACCGCGCCGTCCTCCATCGCCTGCGACGCACCTTGCGCCTGGTACGGCAGCATTGCGTGACAAGCGTCCCCGAGCAACGCGACGCGCCCGTCCACCCACACCGGATCGCGGCGGCGCCGGTACATCGCCCAGACCGAGACGTCGTCCTTGGCCTTCGACAGCATCGTCGGCACGCGGTCGTCCCAATCGGAATACTCAGCCGCGAGCTGCTCCGCGCTGGCCGGCGCACTCCAGTTCTTCTCGACCTCCTCCGTGCACGGCACGATCGCCACCACGTTCAAATAGTCGCCGCCGCGAATCATGTAGTGGACCAGATGCTTGTCCGGCCCGTACCAGATCGTCGAATGGTAACGGTCGACCAGGAACCGCGTCGCCGGATCCGCCGCGATCGAATCGCCCGGAATCAGCGCCCGATACGCCATCTCGCCGGAAAACGCGAGAGTATCGTCGAACCCGGCGAGATCCCTTACCGCGGAACGGATCCCGT
The DNA here is from genome assembly GCF_014174495.1 of Amycolatopsis echigonensis. GTDB lineage: Bacteria > Actinomycetota > Actinomycetes > Mycobacteriales > Pseudonocardiaceae > Amycolatopsis > Amycolatopsis echigonensis. Next base: position 42,377 of record NZ_JACJHR010000039.1, on the reverse strand, counting down.
CCGCCCCGACGACAACGTCGCCCTCGAACCTGCGCCCGTCCTCGGCAATGACGGCGGGCCGCTCCGGATTCCCGCGATCGAGATCGACCACCTTCGCCGCCGTCGCGACCTTCACGACCGGCCCGGCCCCGTCGGGATCAACGCACGCCCGCAAGAGAACGGAATGCAAATCCGCCCGGTGGTAATGCCAGTACGGCGCCCCGTACTTGTCGACGACCCGCTGCCCGAGCGGCAACTGCGCGATAATGCTGCCGTCGGCCCACCGCCGCCGCACCTGATCCTGCGGTTCGCACCGAACCTTCTGCAGCTCGGGCCGCAACCCCAGCCCGATCAGGATCCGGCTGGCATTGGGCGCGGTCTGAATCCCCGCCCCGATCTCCCCGAGCTGCGGCGCCGCTTCGACCACCGTGACCCGCAACCCGCGCTGCCGCAACGACAAGGCAGCACAAAGCCCGCCCAACCCGCCCCCGGCGACCACTACCTCGAAAGACTGACTCGCCGCCACCCGCTGACCTCCTACCGCTAGCTCGACCCGTCACCCGGATGCGGTTAATCCGAACACGGATTATCCGAACACGCAATAGTCTCGGGAGAATTTTCGGGACGATCAGGCGCCGCGGGCGCGGTGGGTGCCGGACCAGTCACCGAGCGAGGCGGCACAGCGGTTTTCGCGGGACCGTTCAGGCAGAGTTCTCGACAGGCAGTCGCGACCTGGAAACCCCTGGACGGTACACAGCGCTGCCGAGACAGTCGCCCCCATGCCGACCCAGCACGCCGCACTCGAGTTGGTGCCGCACCCAGGCCGATGCCAGCGCAGCCCGCCTCGACCGGAATCCCCCGACATCCCGCTCACCGCCGGTGCCGCTCCGCGAGAACGGGCTCCCCCTGAGCCGCGAAACGCCAAGCCCACCACCGAACAGCACCCCTCTGGACGGCGAGGCGATCCATGAGAGGAACCTTCACGGACTCAGATCCCCAAGGAGCCCTTCACGCAGCAACACCCGACCGCAGCCAACCCACCCAAGCAGTGAACCCCGCCCAACCGCAGCCAACGCACTCAACAGATCCAGGCACCCACACCACCCCCGCACCCCGATACGAAGCCTCCCTGCGGTCTGGGGGTGCTTGTCAAGGCATCTTTCCCGCCTTGACAAGCACCCCCAGACCGTCAGCACACTCGGGCTTCGGGGTGCCCCACGCAACCCCCACCTGCAATGTCGCCGCCAGGCGACGAGCCGATCGCCCCAAAACCGTCAAATCTCCGGACGCTCAGCAACCGCCTCCCACAGCGCCCCCAATTCATTCAGCATCCCCGCGATCTCCGCCCGCCGCTCCTCCGGGCATCCCGCCAGCAACGCCTGATCCAGCTTCCGCGTCCGCCGGGTCACCTCTCGAAACGCGGCCAACCCGTCCTCCGTCAACGTCAGCACCTTCGCCCGCGCGTCATGCGGCGCGGGCCCCCGTGCGATCAGCCCCCGATTCTCCAACCGGCGGCACACATCAGCCATCGTCGACGTATCCAGCGCCACCGCCTTGGCCAACGCGGTCTGGTCGAATCCGGGATAAGCCCGCACCGCCGACAGCACCGCGAACTGCGGCCCGGTCAGCACCGAATCGACATGCCGATTCCAAGCCGCCAAATACGCCTGGTACAGCCGCCGAGCCCCGTACCCCGGCGCCGCGGCGAGATCCGCCGGCGCCTCCAGGCTCACCCGACGCCCCGCCCGCGAGCCGCCTTTCGCTGACCCACCCACTGCTGTCGACATCCCTCGACCTTAACTACGCACCCGCGCCGCAGCAGCCCGTCCGGCCCGCCGAAGCCTGTCCCCGCATCCCTGCCCGCCCAGGATAGTACGTCCTCGGACAAATTCCGGCTCGGGCACACGCAGCTCAGGCAGCGTCCCTCAATTTCCGGTCAAACCGGACAGGCCGCAGCCGCCAGTCGAGTACAGAACGGCGAAACTCGCCCAACCCTCTGCCGGAACGAGGTGGGACGCGTTCACCTAGCGGCAAGCGGGATTTCCGGCACCGGCACAAGATTCGCCGGGCGACCGGCCTGCATAACCCCCGCGCCTCCGGTCTCGCCGCTCGCCAGGATCGTCTCCACGGCCGTCGCGGCTTCGGCGGGCTCGGCGATCCGAAGCCCGGCTTTCTCCAGCGACGAACGGAATCCCGCGAGGACCGGCGTGTCCACCAAGCCGGGGCAGAGAGCGTTGATCCGGACGCCGTCCGAGCCGAGCTGCGGCGCGGCCGACCGGACCAGGCCGATCAAGGCGTGCTTGCTGGTCGCGTAGAACAGGTCCGGCGAACCGGTCAGTCCGGCCAACTCGCCGTCACGACGACCGACCCCTCGCCCTGGCGGCGCACCAATGGCAAGCACGCAGGCCGTACCCCACATCGTCCACATTGGTCCGCCTGCTGTCCCGATAGGACGGTTCGGTGAAATCGGCCAGTCCGAACCGTCCGGGGACGCCCGGGTCGAGCAACCCGACGTCCAACCGCCCGAACTCTTCCGCCGCGACGACATCGTGGCCACCCCGCATTCCGGCGACGTCGACGCGGCGCTGGCCCGCAGTGAGATCGACGCGTCCGGATCACCGGAACGCCGCGGTTCGAGGAGCGCCGGCTGGCCGCCGTCGCCGCGCCAGTTCAGAGAGCCAGCCAATCCCGTTCAGCGAGCGTCGTAGTCCGCGCGCGCCTTTTCGATTTTCGCCAAATGCTCGACGCTCCACTCCAGCAAGGGCGCGGTCGCCTCGCGAAGGGTCCGGCCCATCGCCGTCAGCTCGTAGGAAACGTGCGGCGGCATGACATTGTGGACAGTCCGCGTGAGAATCCCGTCGCGTTCCAGGTCCCGCAGCGTGACCGTGAGCATCCGCTGGCTGATCCCCTCGATTTCCCGTTTGAGCTCAGTGAACCGCCGCGGGCCGTCGCGCAGCATGCGGACGATCAGCAGCGCCCATTTGTCCCCCACGATCTCGAGGACCACTCGGGTCCGGCACACCTCGTCGGCCATGGTTACCTCCGGAGAACCGGGGCACTAATTAGTGCCTTATTGCCCGCCGCGGCGCGGACTATCACGATGGTTATCAAACAGTACCGGGTTACTGCAGGTAACCACGAATCCCGAGAACGAGGAACCCTGAGATGACGACGTTCGTACTGGTCCACGGCGCCTGGCACAGCGGCCGGGCCTGGGACCGGGTGGTCCCGCTGCTGGAATCGGCCGGGCACCGGGTGCTCGCGCCCTCCCTGACCGGCTACGGCGACAAGAAACACCTGCTCAGCCCTGAAATCGGGCTCGACACCCACGTCCAGGACATCGTGGACGTGCTCCGCGGCGAGCAGGACGTGGTCCTGGTCGGACACAGCTACGCCGGGCTGGTCGTCTCGTCGGCCGCGAACGAGGTGCCGGACCGGGTCGCCGAGCTGGTCTACCTCGACGCGATGGTGCCCGAGGACGGCGAAACCGCGGTCGACGTCCAGCCGGTCAGCCAGAGCCTGATCGACCTCGCCCAGCAGCACGGCGACGGCTGGCGCGTTCCGCCGCTGCCGGAGCGGCCCGCGCCGTTCGGGCTCTTCGGCGTCACCGATCCGGCCGACCTCGAATGGCTGCGCGGAATGCTCTCCGACCAGCCGGTGCGCTGCCTGCAGCAGCCGGTGCGGCTGGACAACCCGGCCGCGCGAGCGATCCCGCGCACGCACATCCACTGCGTCGGCACGACCCCGAAGGGCATCGTCCGCCGTCCCGTCCCCGCGATCCAGCCGAACGGGACGCCCTCGCAGGTGTGGGAGCTGCCGACCGGGCATGACTGCATGATCACGATGCCGGTCGAGCTGAGCGAACTCCTGCTGAAGCTCGCCTAGCCGGCGGCGCACAACTCGGCCAGGTGGCGCAAGGAGCCGTCCAGGTGGCCGGGACCGAACGGCGGGAACTGGATGCCGCGGTCGCGGACGAACTGCGGCACGGCCGACCAGTCGTAGGACAGCGTCACCTCGGTCCCGGCCGGGCCGAGCGGTGCCAGGTCGTACCGCCAGAGCCAGCCGCCGAACTCCAGTTCGCCGTCGCCTTTCCGGTAGCCGGTCACCCAGCCGATGGCTCGCGCCGGGTCCAGGACCTCCACTTTGTTGACCGTCTCGTAGTCGCCGTCCGGGTGGTCGGCGTGGTGCATGCCCATGCGGAAGAGCTGGCCGGGCGCGGCGAGCGGGGCGTGGTCGACCGCGGCCTGGACCCAGCCGGTGCCGTCGATCGCGGCGTGCGCGGCCGGATCCGCCAGCACCGCGAAGACCTGCTCGGCGGACGTGGCGATGGTCAGCGTGGCGCTCACTTTTTCGGTCATGACGGCCTCTCCTCGTCTTCCCCGGCCCGGCGTGGAGCCGCTCTTGCCTACGCCACGAATTCGGCGCCGCCGTTTCGACACCCGAGGACGCATGAGCAGAAAGTTGCCCAGTGGGCACGTTTGTGGCTACCTTGGGAGGACGTCTCCTGGGGGAAGGGCGTCCTGCCATGCCGAGAACCGCCGCGGCGGAAGAAACCGGCCCGTTCACCCGGCGCGCCAAGATCGGCATCGCCACCGCGCTGCCCCGCATCGCCGCGGACCTCGGCGGGCCGGGATCGATGACCTGGATCGTCACCGCCTACGCACTGGCGATCGCGGCGCGTTGTACGGCGCACTGCGGATCGGTTTAGACGACCACGAGGCGCGTGCTGCCTACTACGCCGAGAGCCCGCGCTTCTACGGCACCCCGCACGTCGCGCTGCTGTTCGGGATCTCGTTCGGCTACGCCGGCCGCGCCGCACCGGTCAACCGGTTCTCGGTCGGGCGCGCCCCGCTCGCGGAGACCACCCGGTTCGACGCCTGAACCGGGTTCACGCCGAGCTTTCCCGGTCCTCCAGCCCGACCGCGCGCCGCAGTTCCCGGCGGTCCCGGCCGACGTCCGGATCGTCGCCGCCGACGTGCTCCATCAGGTCGCTCAGCCCGTCGGCGATCGCGTTCAGCTTGTGCTGCACCGCTTCGTCGGCCCGCTTCTGCGTGTTCTGCAGCAGCGCGACGAGAAGAAAGGTGACGATCGAGGTCAGCGTGTTGATCACCAGCTGCCAGGTGTCGACCGTGCCGAACACGAAAATCGACGGCGCCCACACCACCACCAGCAGGACGCACGCGACGAAAAACCAGGCGTGCGACACGTAACCGCTCGTCGTCGTCGCGAACCGGTCGAACCAGGAGAGCCGCTGCGGGACGTCGCTCGGCATCACCGCGCCGTGCGGACGATCGTCGTTGCCCATCAAGCCTCCTTCGCGGTCTGCCGGTCGCCGCGCCGGATACCCGCCGGCCTCAGCGGGAAACGCCGCGCTGCCGGGAAAGGACCGCCGCGGATTGCCGCGCCGCCGCGTGGGTATTCCGGTCCGGGGAGGTGCCGATGGACGTACCGACACTCGGCGTCGAGGAAGAGTTTCTGCTCGCCGCGCCGGACGACGGCCGCCCGATGCCCGTCGCGGACGAGGTTCTCGGCAAGGTCGGACAGCTCGCGGACGGCGCGGCCGTCCACCGGGAATTGCGCGCGACCCAGGTCGAACACGCCACCGGCGTCTGCACGACCGCGGCGCAGCTTCGCGACCAGCTGTGCCGCGGCCGCCTGGCGCTGTCCCGCGCCGCGACCGACGCTGGCTGCGCGCTCCTGGCCACCGGAAGCCCGGTCGGCGCCCGCCGCTCCCCCGCCGAGCCGCTGCCGCCGGACAGGTACGCGCGGATCGACGCGCATTACGGCGATCTGGCCGCCGATTACGAGGCCTGCGGCTGCCACGTGCACGTCGGCGTGCCGGACGCGGACACCGCGGTAGCGGTCGTGAACCATCTCGCGCGGTGGCTCCCGGCGCTGCTCGCGCTGTCAGCCAACTCCCCGTTCGACCGCGGCCGCGACACCGGGCTGCACAGCTGGAGAATGGCTCTGCAGACCCGTTTTCCCGGCTCCGGGCTCGCCCCGCACGCGCGTTCGCACGCCGAGCATCTGCGTCTCGTCGACTCGCTGGTGGAATGCGGCGCGTTGGTGGACCGTGAGCAGACGTTCTGGCTCGCTCGGCCTTCGCCCCGGTATCCGACGGTCGAACTGCGGGTCGCCGACGTGCCGTTGACCGTTGACGGCACGCTCGTCCAAGCGGTCCTGTCGCGCGCACTCGTCGCGTCCGCACTCGCTGACCTGGAACACGGCGTCGAGGCATCTCCGCTCGATCCGCAAATCGGTTCGGCGGCGGTGTGGGCGGCGACGCGGCACGGCCTCACCGGCGCCCTCGTCGACCCGGTCCGCGCGAGACCGCTGCGCGCCGCCGACTTCCTAGCCGATCTGCTCCGTTATGCGGAACCTGCGCTGCAGGCGGCCGGGGACCGCGAACTCGCCCACCGGCTCGTCCGAGCAGCGTTGCGGGACGGCACTGGTTCAGCCGCACAACGGAAAGCCGGGCCGGACGGAGTGGTCGCGATGCTCGCCGCGCGCACCGTCCCACGCGTGACCTCGCCCCAGGCGGGTACCCGGGGGAAATGACGACCTCCCTGCTCGCACTGCCGACCGCTCGCGGACCGGTCTCCGCGGCGCTGCTGGAACTCCTGCGCGATCCAGGCAGCCGGACCGCGGTCGACCTCCGCGACGCCGACCCGTTCGGCGACGATCTCCACCTCGCCCTGCATCTCTGCTACGAACTGCACTACCGCGGGCTGCCCGGCGTCGACGCGGAACGCGAATGGGACACCGCGCTGCTGAGAATCCGGGCCCAGCTGGAAAACACGTTCCGCTCCGCACTGCGCGACGCGGTCGCGGGCGGCTCCGACGTGGACACCGAACTCGACGAGCTGCTGACCGAACACGACGCCGACGGAGCTGTCGGTTTCCTGCTCGCCGAAGGCGAATGGTGGCACGTGCGCGAACTCTTCGCGCACCGGTCGATCTACCACCTGAAAGAAGCCGATCCGCACGCGTGGGTCATCCCGCGGCTGTCCGGTGCGGCGAAGGCCGGACTGGTAGCGGTCGAATTCGACGAGTTCGGCGGCGGCCACGCCGACCGGGTGCACGCCACGCTGTTCGCCGACCTGCTCGCGGCGGCCGGCCTGCCCGACGGGTACCTGGCGTTGCTGGACCACGTTCCCGGGCCGATGCTCGCGCTGGTCAACATGATGTCGATGTTCGGCCTGCACCGGGCGTCGCGCGGGGCGCTGGTCGGGCACTTCGCCGCCGCGGAGATCACCACCGCCCCCGGCGCGCAGCGGATGGACCGGATCCTGCGCCGCCTCGACGCGCCCGCGGCCTGCCGTTTCTTCTACACCGAGCACATCGAGGCCGACGCGGTGCACGAGCAGGTCATGCGGCACGAGGTCGTCGGCGGCCTGCTGGCCGCGGAACCGGAACTGGCCGCGGACGTCGTGTTCGGCATCCAGGCCACCGGCTTCCTGGAAGCACAGCTGGACCAGCACCTGCTCGGCTGCTGGCAGGCCGGGCTGTCTTCGCTGCGCCAGCCGCTGCCCTGACCGCGGCCAAAGTCCGGGAAGGACTCCTTGCGGGAATCAGCTTCCCGCAAGGAGTCCTCCGGTGTGTGCGAGTCACCCGCTGCCGCGCACCCGCTTCCGATGGCTCGTGTCGCACCACGGAAACCTCTTGCTGCGCCGGCAAGCGCACACCGCCACGACGAACCGGTCCGACCGCACCGTGTCCCCGTCCGGAGTGGACACTTCCACCGGGCCCTCCACCAGGACCGGCCCGCCCGGCACCACCCGGACCCGGCGTTCATCGCGCGGCACGGAGCACCACCAGTTCCTCGGTGCGCTCGCCGGGCCGCACGAATCCGCGGTCGATCAGGTAGTCCAAGCGTCCGGAAACCACCGGCCCGAACGGCACTTCCGCCCGCGCGACCACTTCGCTGCGCAGGCCGCCCGCCGCCAGCGCGAAGCGGGTCTTGTCCACATCGGACATCGTCGACTGCACCAGATAGAGCGCGCCAGTGCGGGTCAGCAGAGAAGGAGCGGCCGCGCACAACGGATCCAGCATCGCGCGGCCGTCCGGCCCGGCGTCCCAGGCGCGACTCGAGCGGACCGCCGGCGCGGGAGAAGGCACGTACGGAGGGTTGGCGGCCACGACGTCGTACGGCCCGGCTTCCACTGTTTCCTGGAGCCCGCCCCGGATCAGGCCGATCGGCAGAGCCCGCAGGACGGTGTTCATCCACGCGGAAGCCAACGCCCGCATCGAAATGTCCGCCGCGACGACCGTGGCGCCCGTGCGCGCCAAGGCGATCGCCAGCGCGCCGCTGCCGGTTCCCAGGTCCGCGCAGCGCTTTCCGCATCCGATGCTCGTATCCGCGGCCAGCACGCCGGAAAGCAGGGCGGTGTCCTCTTGCGGGCGGTAGACCCCGGGCAGCCGGAATACTCTGCCCAGCGGCCGGGCCTCCGCTGCGGTGCGCACGGACATGGTCATGGCGGTCCTCCGTCTCGGTCGGTCCGCCGGGAATACCCCCGTCCCGTGAGGACAAACAGCGATTTCCGCCGCACCGCCCCGAAAACGGCCGGACAGCCGGTCACCGGGCAGAAGCGGCGGGCCGGTAGGAACGCTGCTCCACGATCTCCCCGTCGCCGTCGGGCCGGGGGTCTCCGTGGACGTAGTGGCCGACCCCGCGCGCCTGCGCCATCTCCCGGCCGATCGACACCGCGTCGGCCCGGCGCGCCGCGGTGTTCGCCACCCGGCGGATGCCCTCGATCCGGTTCTTCCACAGCCCGCCCTCGCGACACGTGTGAATGTCCCCTTCGGCCATTCCGCGCCTCCTTCCGCGCTCGGTTGACCGCCGGGTACCCGACGCCACGGCGGACAACCGGGTAGCGGCCGCCGTCCCCGGGTACCCGGACCGCGAACGGAAGGAGCGAAACCATGACCGAACCGCGCGAGTCCGACGACGTCTACGGCGACACCCCGGAAGAAGAACGCGAGACCATCCGCGGCGAACAGGGCACGTCCGGCGACGAGCACGACGATTCGGACCCGCAGCAGGGCCGGTGAGCCGTGGCCTCAGCGGGACGATTCGCAGGCCTCCCGGGCCGGCACCCCGCAGCCGAGCCGGGCCCAGACCGTCTTGCCGCCGGTGTGCTCGTGCACTCCCCAGTCGTCGGCGAGCCGGTCGACGAGCAGCATGCCCCGGCCGCGCGCCCGCTCGTAGTCCGGCGGGCGGACCTCCGGGCGGCCGGGCTCCGGGTCGTCCACTTCGATCACCACGACACACGGGCGCGACAGCACGGTCAACCGCGCGCAGAAGGGGCCGGAGGTGTGCTCGTAGGCGTTCGACGCGAGTTCCTCGATCACCATCAGGACGTCCGCGAGATGGTCGGGCGACAGATGCCCCAGGGACTTGCCCGCCCAGGCGCGCACCCGGGGCAGGGCGGACACGCCGGTACCGCGCAGGTCCAGCACCCAGGGCGCGTCGCCCGCCCCGGAGTCCGGGCCGGTCACCGCCGGTCCCTCTTCTGTTGGCCAGGACAACAGGACCCCTCTCCCGCCGGCGGCTCGGCGGGATGCGGGGAAGCTTCCATGCCGGAAAACGCCGCCGCGCTTCGCCGTCCCTCGCCGCAGCCGCTTGACCTCACGTGGGGAAGTCCCCTTCTCGTTCTCGACTTCGTCGATGCCCAATCGGGCGTACCCGGACAGGGCAGACTTCACACCTGCCGACGCACATCTCTGGACCCCCGCGCCGGTTCGGCTACTGTCGCTGCATGCCGCTTCACGCGCCGGAGCCCGAATCGCGCACTCGTCTCGCCGAAATCCTCGGCGACGGGACGAGCAATGCCGACCTCGGCGAGAATCTCGCGAAGATCCTCGCCCGGGCTTGCACGGTCCTCGACGTCGACACCGCCACCGTGCTCCGGCACGAGTCCCGCTGGCAGCGCCTCGTCGCCGTCGCGGCGGCGGGCCTCGAGGAGGAGGTCTACCAGGGCGTCCAGGTGCCGGTCGGCGTGGGGTTCGCCGGAACGGTCGCCGCGAGCCGGGAGCCCGTCGTCATCGACCGCGTCGACAAGACCACGGTGATCAACGCGCTGCTGTCCGAGCGCGGCCTGCACACCATGCTCGGGGTCCCGATGCTGGCCGGCACCGAACTGGTCGGCGTGCTGCACGTCGGGTCCGTGCGGGAGCGCCGGTTCACGACCACCGACATCGAGACCGTGCGGCTGCTCGCTGAGCGGCTGGCGGCCGTGCTGCAGGCGGAGACCATGCACCAGAACCAGGCCGCGACCATTGCCCTCCAGCGCAGCCTGCTGCCGGGCATCCTCCCCGCCGTCGACGGCCTCCGCCTGGCCGCGCGCTACGTGCCGGGCGCGGAGGCCGGGCTCGGCGGCGACTGGTACGACGTCTTCCGGCTTCCCGGCAACCAGACCGGGATCGTGATGGGCGACGTGTCCGGACACGGCCTCGAAGCGGCGGTCATCATGGGACGGCTCCGCAGCGCGCTGCGCGCCTACGCGCTCGACTGCGACGATCCCGCCGAAGTCCTCGCCAAACTCGACCGCAAGGCGAATCACTTCGAGCACGGTGTGATGGCGACGGTCGCCTACGGCATCCTCAGACCCGGCCACACGCGCATGGCGCTGTCGCTCGCCGGGCACCTTCCGCCCGTCGTCGCTTCGCCGGGCAAACCGGCCGAACTCGTTCCGGCCCCGCCGGACCCGCCGGTCGGCCTGACCGTCGGGGCCACTCTCGACCGGCGCACCACCACCGTGGACCTGCCGCCGGGAGCCGTCGCGGCCTTCTACACCGACGGTCTCGTCGAGCGCCGGGACCGCCTCGTCGACACCGGCATGGACCAGCTCGCCGAACTGGTCCGGCCGGAGGACCCGGAACGGGCCTGCGCACGGATCATGGCCGCGATGGTGGGGTCCCGCCCCCCGCAGGACGACGTCGCACTCGTGGTGCTCCAGCGCACTGCGGGGGCGGAAACGCACTGATCAGTTCTCGGCCAGCGCCTCGTCGAGCGTGCGGTACAGCGGCAGGCTCTGCTCCAGGCCGGTGAGCTGGATCGGCCGCAGGGTCGCGCGGCCGGACGCCACGATCCGCACCTCGGTGCCCTCCGGCGCCTCCCGGCACACGGCCAGCAGCGCCGTCAGCCCCGCCGACGCGAGAAAGTCGACCCCGGTCAGGTCCAGGACCAGCACCGGGGGCTTCCCGGTGACGGTTTCGGCGACCGCGGCCGTCAATTTCGGGGCGGTCCCGAGGTCCAGGTCCCCGTGCAGGGCCAGCACCGTCGCGGGAGCGCGGTCGGCCCGTTCGATCGACAGCGAACCCGGCGGGTCGATCACCGGGTCGGTCAGCTCACTCATCGCTCTTTCCCTCCTCAGGAAGCCCGGCACTCCAGCGTCCGGGCAGGAAAAGTACGCGGCTGGCTGCTCAACCGCGAATAGCATGCCTCACATCGACGGCTCGCACGAAATGCCGCCGCCGGAAATGATCTCGGATCCCGGGGACATCGGCAGCGCGGGGCACCGGGAAGAGACATTCGGCTCACCGCGGGCGGCTCCGGAACCGCCCGGCCGGGTCCCGCCAAGGCCGACCGGAGCACTCGCCGACGCGGCAGGCCGCGACTCGAGACGCGCACCGATCCCGCAGCGGCTCCGGGGACGCGGCGCAGTACGGACGGGTGCGCTACTGCCTCGCCGCGTCCGCGCACGGCCGATAGACGCGCGATTCCGGCTGCGTCCCTGCCAGCGGGTTGCCCAGGTCGGGCCGCTACGCCCGGCCACGCCGCTGTCCGGCGGCCTGGCCCCGCAGGCCGAGGCGACGCGGCACGCGCAGCGCGCACGTCGCCGCCAGCCGCGCACCTGACGCGACTCAGCACGGACAGCTGCCCCACCGGCCCACGCGACCTTGCCGACGCGCTCGCCGACCCGTCCCGGCAGACCAGCACGCCGGGATCCGGGCAACGCGCCCACTCCCGCTTATCGCGAACGGCCGCGCCGCTGTCCGGCCGCGTCCTGGCGCAAGCGGTTCGTGTGCTCGCTGATCTCGCCGACCCGGTCCGCCAGCGCCGCGTGTCGTGGTTCGAGGTGCACGCGCACGTCCGCCAGCGGCGGCAGCAGGTTCGTGACATCGTCCTCTCCCAGCGCCACTCCGAGCCGGTCGGCGCTTTCCTGTCCGGCGGGGTCCAGGTCGGGCGCGGCACTGGCCTCCGCGGCCAGCCGGCGCAGCACCGCAGCGTTGCGCCGGGCCCAGTCCGCTACCGCCCGGTCTCCCGCGCGGCGGCCGCGTTCGGCGTCGACGCGTGCTTCGCCGGTGGTCTCGCCGGTCGCCGACGGCCGCAGCCGCAGGTACCGGCGCTCGGCCGCCTGTCTGCTCGCCACGCCCAGCGCCGGGGCCAGCACGGCCCAGCTCGCGCCCGCCGCGCGCGCGGCCGCGATCAGTTCCGGTTCCCATTCGCCGAGCTGGTCGCGCAGCGCCCGCAGCGCGGACAGCGCGGCCAGCGACCGGTCGGCCGCCGCACCCCCGTCCCGGGCGGCCTGCACCGCCTCGCGGACGCCTTGGAGCAGCAGGCTGGGCTCCACCTCCGCCATCGCGTCATCCTCTCGACGACTCGACAGTTGTCATCCTTTTGACGACATGCTAGAAGAAAAGGGCGTCCCCTGTCGAGCGGTGGAGGTGACTCCGATGACCTGCCGGCCCCGCGGGCCGATTCGCCGCGTCCTCCAGGTTTCCCGCACCCCTCGGCCGGGAATCACGTCCGCACCGCCCGCCAGGGCGCTTTCCGGCCGCTAGCCGGAATACCCGCCGCGTCTTCGGATGCGGCCCGTGGCGCAGACCAGGCCACCCCTGGTCCGTGTCAGTCCTTCGCGCGAGAAAGGCGTTGTCCTCGTGTCCCTGCCGCTGCACACCGCCCAGACCAGACCGTCGCACCCGGCAGTGGTGCGCTTGTGGAACTACCTCGCCGACGTCACCGGCGCCCTGGGCATCGGCCTCGAATCCTGCACCGTCGACCACGACACCCCGGTATCGGCCTACGTCGCCCTCGACGGGCACCTGCCCGCCTACCCCGGCCGCGACGTCGCCCTGCTGTGGGACGAGATCCACGGCTGGGCCGCGGCCGTGGAAACGCATTCCGGCGAGGACCTGATCGTCATCCGCTACCTGGGCGGGCCGTCGATCGCGCCGCCCGCTTCCCGCGTCGCCGAGTTCGCCGCCGCGGTGCGCGACGACGACCACCGGATCGGCTGCCTCGCACCGCCCGAACTCCGCACCCTGGGCACCCCGGCGGACCTCGACGCCATCCTGCGCGAGGTGGTGTGACCCGAGCGTCCACAGTGGACTCCCCCGGTTTCGCGCCGCCGCGAAACGGGTAGCCACGGCCATGAGCGAGTTCGAGGCCGAACGGAGAATGCCCGCGCCCGCGGAGCATGTCTACGCCGCCGCGGCCGACGCCGCCCGCCTGAACGAATGGATGCCGGAGCCGGTCGCCGTGCCCCCGGCCGGTCGCCGCGACCAGCTCCGGCTGGAATGGGACGGCGGCTGGCTTCAGGTCCGTCCGGGCGCGGCGGGCACGAGCCACGCGACGCTGCACCTGTCGGTTCCGGCCGGCCCGCGCCGCGACGACGTGCCCGCGCGGATCCGCGAGTCCCTGGACCGGCTCGCCGTTTTGTCCGGCTCGCCCGGCTGAACCGTCGACCAGGGAGCGCCGCCGGATCGTTTTCCGCCGCATGGAACAGGAACGTCACCCGGGGCGGAGGATCGGCTACTCTGCGCCCAGGAGTTGATGGTCCATGGTGGCGCGGAAGGAAATTCTGCCCGGGCCTCGCCTGCGTCGCACCGAACTGAACCGGCTCGCGATCGACTGCGTCGTCGACAGCCTGCTGCGATGTCTTCCTCTGGCCGAGCAAACCCGGCTGGGCATCGTCGCGCCGAGCCGCGCCCGCACGTGCGACCGCGAGGCCCTCCTGATGGAGATCTCGTTGCGCACCAGGCGTTCCCCGCACGCGGCGAGGTGCCTGGTCCGCGCGGTCTACTCGGCACTCGGGACAACGTCGCCGGAGCTCGCCTCGCGGGTGCGCGCGGGCGTGAGCCCGGACGTGCTGCTCCTGCTGGGCGGGTCGCGGCAGCCGTGCGCGTGGTCGCGGGAAACCCCGCCGAGGTGCCACAGCGGGCAACCGTCCGCGGCGAGTTCCGGGGACCGGGGCGCCATCTCGATCGCGCCGGGCTCCCCGGCCACTGTCCAGCACGCGGGAATTGCCGTTCCGGCAAGATCGCGTGCGCTCCCGGCACGGTTGCGGCGACTCTGGGCGCACACCGACCCGAGGAGCCGACCGATGACCACCGACGCGACCCTGTTCTGGGACGAAGTCCACGCCGCCCGGCCGCCCGCGGACCCGCGGCCGAACGCCCGCCTCGAGGAAATCGTCTCCGAGCTTCCGCCCGGCGACGCGCTCGACCTGGGCTGCGGCAACGGCGGCGACGCGCGCTGGCTCGCCGGGCGCGGCTGGACCGTGACCGCGACCGACATCTCGGCCGTCGCGGTCAACCGCCTCGCCGGCACGCGGATCACCGCCGTGCGGCACGACCTGCGGGTCAGCTTCCCGGCCGGGGAATTCGACCTCGTGACGGCGCACTACCTGCAGACGCCCTTCGAACTGGACCGGACGACGGTCCTGCGCACCGCCGCGCACGCACTCCGGCCCGGCGGCCGGTTGCTGGTCGTGGACCACGGTTCGAGTGCGCCGTGGTCGTGGAACCAAGACCCGGACGCGCGTTTCCCCGGCCCGGCGGAGATCGCCGCCGACCTGGGCCTCGATCCTGCCGGGTGGACCGTCGAGCGCGCGGACTCCCCCACCCGTCTCGCGACCGGACCGAACGGCCAGACCGCCGAGGTCGTCGACCACGTCCTGCTGATCCGCCGCGCCGCCTGAACCTCAAGGAGACCGCTGTGGCCCGCCGCCGCGACACCCCGCCGCCCCGCACCGGAAGCAGCGAAACCGAAGTCCTGCGCGGATTTCTCGACTATCTCCGCACCTCCGTCGCCGCCAAGGTCGACGGTGCGCCGGAACCCGAAGCCCACGCCGCCGCGGTGCCGTCCGGCACGAATCTGCTCGGCCTGCTCAACCACCTGATCTTCGTGGAGCGGTCGTTGTTTCTCGGCGAGACGGTCAGGAATTGGCCGTCGACGTTCCGCACCGAGGACAGCGTCGCCGAGGTGGTCGACCGCTACCGGGAAACAGTCCAGCGAGCCAACGAACTTCTCGACAGCTGCCCGGACCTCGCTGCCCCGGTGCCCGGACGCGACGGCCCGAGCGTCCGCTGGGCGCTGACGCACATGATCGAGGAAACCGGACGGCACGCCGGACACGCCGACATCCTGCGCGAGCTGATCGACGGCGCCACCGGACGCTGACTGGAAAACCAGTGGTGCCGGAACGATCGGCCACTACGAAGAGCTGAACATCGCCCGGATGACAAACCCCACCCCCAGGGCCTGCCGTCGTGCGCTGACCGGACCCGAACGCGGGATCGCGTCGGCGTCTGGAAGAGCGGTGTGACCGCCCCCAGGCGGGCGCACCGCTCCTCCAGACGCCGACGCGATCCCGCCCGCGACGGCGGAGCCGGCGCAATCAAACACGCGCTGGCCGTCGACGACTTCGTCCGCACCAGCGCCGATCGGCGGCACCGCGAAGGCGTCCGACGGTTGTGGCAAGCCAGCGCCCGGCGCGGCGACTTCTACCTCCGCGACTACACCGGCCGCTACTGCCTGGGCTGCGAACAGTTCTATCCCGACAACGAACGCTGCCCCGAACACGAAGCCCCGCCAGAGTCAGTCACCGAGCGGAACTGGTTCTTCCGGCTTTCCCGCTACTCCGGCGAAATCCGGCAACTGCTGGAATCCGGCCGCCTCCGGGTCGAACCCGCCGCCCGGCTCCGCGAGGTGCTCGGGTTCGTCCGCTCCGGACTGTCCGACATCAGCGTGTCCCGGCCCGCCGCGCGGGCGGACGGCTGGGGCATCCCGGTGCCCGGCGACCCGGATCAGGTGATTTACGTCTGGTGGGACGCGCTCGCCAACTACCTGACCGCCGACCCGTCGCGCTGGACCGAGGCGGCCGAACGAGTGCACGTCATCGGCAAAGGCATCCTGCGGTTCCATGCCGTCTACTGGCCCGCGCTGCTGCTCTCCGCGGGCGAACGGCTGCCGGACACCGTCTTCGTGCACGACTACCTCACCCTCGACGGCGCGAAGATCTCCAAGAGCGCGGGCAACACCGTCCGCCCGACCGACCTGATCGACCGGCACGGCACCGATGCCGTCCGGTGGTGGTTGCTGCGCGAAGTCGCCCCGCTCGGCGACACCGACTTCACCGAAGCGCGGCTGATCGCCCGCGCCGACCAAGAACTCGCCCACGGGCTCGGCAACCTCGCGCACCGCGTGCTCAGCCTCGCCCGACGTTCCGGCCGGATCGCCCCGTCGAGTCCATTGAGGACAGCCACCGCCCTCGCCAGCCGGATCGACGCGGCGCTCGCCGACTTCGATTTCCGGGCTGCCACCGGCGCTTTGGTCGACGTGATCGCCGATGCCAACCGGTTCGTCGAACAGACCCGGCCTTGGACGTTGAGCGGCGACGAGCTGGACGAAACGCTCGGGACCCTCGTAGGCACGTGCCGGGCACTCGCCACGGAACTCGCCCCGTTCCTCCCGGACGGAGCCGCCCGCCTGCACGCGCGACTCGACGGCGGAAAACCGGCGCGCCTCTACCCCCGCCTGGCCGACGGCAACAACCGAGGCACCAGCCGGACGTAGCACACCATGCCGACCACCTCCACCAACGTCTGCGTAACCACCGCAACCGCCGCGACCGCGAACCCGTCCGGCAACGCCAGTGCCAACGGAAGCACCACCAGCGAGTTCCGCGTCGCCCCGGTGAAAACGATCGCCCGCCCAGCCGGAACGTCCAACCGGAACGCCCGCGCGACCGCCAGGCCCGCGAACGCCATCAGCACCAGGAACACCACGTAAAACGGCACCACGGAAACAACCGGACCCACTTCACCGTGGAGCTTCGGGGTCTGCGACGCGACCACGATCGCCAGTGTCGCGGCCATCAACGGCACCATCGCGGTCCCGGCCGCGTCGGCGAACCGGCGGCCGCTCGCGTGCCGGGTCGCCCACGCCTGAGTCAGCCAGGCCAAGGCCAGCGGCACCACGATCAGCACGAGAAACGCTTCGAGAAACGGCCCGGCCCGCACGACTCGCGCCAGGTCCCCGCCGAGGAAGAGGAACAGGAACGCGGGCAGCAGGAGCATCTGCACGAGCAGCAGCAACGGGGTCGCGGCGAGCAACCGGCGGCTGCTGCCTCCGGCAAGGCCGCTGAAGACGATCACGTAGTCCACGCACGGGGCCAGCAGCACGAGCAGCATGCCCAGCCGCAGCGCCTGCCCGGCCGGGAAGAAAACGGACATCGCCGCGACGACCAGCGGCACGACGGCGAAGTTCACCGCGAGCGCGGCGCCGAGAAACCGGCCGTCCCGAAGGGAACGGCCCAGTTCGGCGGCGGGCACCTGCAGGAACGTGACGTACAGCAGCGCCGCCAGCACCGGGTTGATCGCCGGTTCCAGCCTCGGCCCGGCCGCCGGGGCCGCCCAGCCGGCCAGTGCGCCGACCGCCAGCGCGCCGAGATAGATGACGACCTGGCGCCGTTCCATCCGCGACACCAGACCGGACGACTGCGACAACGGGCGCGCTCCTCCGTAAAAGCCAGGTACCGGACCAGCGTAGCGACGGGTTCGCCCGCCCCGGGGAAGCCACCGTCTTGACGAAATCCTAACGGCGAAAAGACCCGTTTTAATGCGCCCCTGACGCAAGCGAAGAGCCGGTTTCTCAACGCATTTCAGGATGGGATTGATCTCGCCGCCCAGCGTGTGATCGGCAGGGTGCGCGGGCATGCTGATGCCGTGACAGACACGGAAGAACCCCAGCGCCGCCTGGAACCGGGCGCGTTCGGGTATGCGGTGAAGCGGCTATTTCTCGGCAAACCGCTCATTAACGCGCAATTGACGCACGAGCGTCTTTCCAACGCGACCGCGTTGGGCGTGCTTTCCCCGGACGCGATCTCGTCGTCGGCGTACGGCACCGAGCAGATCCTGGTCGAACTGCTCCCCTACGCCGGTCTCGCCGCGTTCAGCCTGGTGCTGCCGATCACCGGCGTGATCCTGGTCATCCTCGTGCTCGTCGCCGCGTCGTACCGGCAGGTCGTGATGGCCTACACGCGGGCAGGCGGGTCGTACGTCGTCGCGCGGGAGAACTTCGGGCCGCGCGTCGCGCAGGTCGCCGCGGCAGCGTTGTTGATCGATTATGTCGTGACTGTCGCCGTGCAGACCTCGGCCGGCACGGTCGCCGTCGTGTCCGCGATCCCGGCGCTCGGGCCGTACAGCCTGGAAATCACCATCGCGATCGTCGTCCTGCTCTGTTACGCCAACCTGCGCGGCCTGCGCGAAGCCGGCCGTCCGTTCGCCGTCCCGACCTACCTGTTCACCGCGCTGATGCTGGTGATGATCGTGGTCGGCCTGATCAAGGCTATGACGGTCGGGCTCCCGGCCTACGACGCGGCGCACCTGCCCGGCGCGGTGCCGGTCCAGCACGGCGACGGTCTCATCGCCGGAGCGACAGTCCTGGTGCTGCTGCGCGCCTTCGCCAACGGCGGGTCGTCGCTGACCGGCGTCGAAGCCATCTCCAACACGGTGTCCGCCTTCCGCAGCCCGCGCGGCCCCAACGCCCGCAAGGTTTTGGTCACGATGGCCGTCATCCTCGGCGTCCTGGTCGGCGGCGTGTCGCTGATCGCCTTCTTCACGCACGCGACGCCATACGCGAGCGGCTATCCGTCGGTGGTCTCCCAGGAGGCCCGTGCGGTGTTCGGCGACGGCTGGTTCGGGCAGGCGATGTTCGTCGCGATCCAGGCCTCGACCGCGCTCATCCTCTACACCGGAGCCAACACGAGCTTCAACGGCTTCCCGTTCCTCGCCAGTTTCGTCGCCAGCGACCGGTTCCTGCCCCGCCAGCTGACGAAGCGCGGGCACCGGCTGGTGTTCTCCAACGGCATCCTCGTGCTCACCGTGCTCGCGGTCGCCCTGCTGTTCTTCTCCGGCGGCACGGTGACCTCGCTGGTGCCGTTCTATGCGATCGGCGTGTTCACCGGTTTCGCCATGGCCGGATACGGCATGACCAAACACCATCTGCGCCTGCGCGAGCAGGGCTGGCGGTTCAAGCTCTCGGTCAACCTCGCCGCCGGCGTTCTGTCCACTGTGGTCGTCGGCATCTTCGCCATCGCCAAGTTCACCGAAGGCGCGTGGCTGGTCGTCGTGGTGTTCCCGGTCCTCGTGTTCGTCCTGATCCGGCTCAACCGCGAGTACCGCGCCGAAGCCGCCGTGCTCGAACGCATCACCGCCAACCGCGCCAACCCGACGAGGTACGCGCGGCACCAGGTTTTCGTCCTGGTCAACACGATCGACCTGGCCGTCCTCGAAGCGCTGCGGTACGGCAAGAGCCTCCGGCCGGACAAACTCACCGCGGTGCACTTCGTGATCGACGCCCAGGCCGCCGAACGCCTGCGTGCCCGATGGGAAGAACTCGGCGTGAAAACCGGCCTCCGGCTGATCGACGTCCCCGACCGCCGGATCGCCCGCGCGGCGTACACGCTGGTGCGGGACGCGCTCGCCGACGCGGAACGGACGAGCATCACCGTGCTCCTGCCGCGGCGGAGCTACGCGCCTCTGCTCGGGCGGCTGCTGCACGACCGGACCGCCGACCGGATCGCCCGGATCGTCAGCCGCATCCCGCAAGCCGCGGCGACCATCGTGCCGTACGACGTGCAGACCCGGATCCGCACGCTCATGCCGCACCTGCCCGAAGAACGCGCGACCGCGGCGGTCGAACGGCTGCTGACCCGCATCGGCACGACCCCGAAGGAGGAACTGACCCCCAGCGCCATCGCGGAACTGCGCCCGGGCACCGACGTCAGCGTCGACGGGCGGCTCGAGGAACTCGCGCTGTCCGAAGAGGACAGTCCGGGTCCGGTCCTCACCGCGCGGCTCGCCGACGACACCGCGACGGTCGCCCTGGAATTCAGCCAAGCCCATCCCGACCTCGAACCCGGCCAGGTGCTGCGCGTGACCGGCCGCGTGGCCGAGGGGACGCCGCCGGTCATCCGCGACCCGGTCTGCCACATCCTCGAAGCCGCGGGAGAAGAGGAGGAAGGCCCGCCCGGCGACGGATGATCAGCCGGACAACCCGCTGAGGATCGCGTCGATGCCGAACCCGAACGCCTCGTCCGAATCCCCGCTGCGCGCCGGATCCTCCTCGACGATCCCGGCGCGTACCAGTTCGGCGTGGTTCTGTTCCTCCGCGACGAACCCGAGTACATAGTGGACCACCGTCCGCGCCGCCCACTCCGCGTGCCGTCCGTCGAACTTCGCGGCGAACAGCCGCCGCAGCGCGTGCGTGGGCACCAGCAGGTCCGGCCGGTACGCCTGCACGAACGACACCACCTCGGCGCCGTCGCGGACTCGCAGCAGCGCCGAGCGGAAGTCTCCGGCCGCCTCGCGCGGATCCTTCGCCACGTCCGGCAGTCCTTTGAGGATCCGGGCAGCGACGACGGCGAGCAGCTCCTGTTTGCTGGCGACGTGGTAGTACAGCGCGCCCGGCTGGACCCCCAGGTCGAGGGCCACCCGCCGCATCGACAGGCTGCTCAGCCCCGCTTCGGCCAGCAGCTCGTACGCCCGGTCGACGATCTGGTCTCGCGTCACCTTCACCCCTCTCATTCTGCCCGCCGCTTGCTTCCGGCCGAGCGGCCGCCTAGAATTTGATAGGTGTTCAAAACCTTCGACGACCTGGCCGACCGGCAGCTGGCCGGCGGCGTACTCGACCGAACTGACGCCCGCGCGGTGCTGGAAGCGCCGGACGAGGACGTGCTCGGCCTGGTCGCGGCGGCCGGGCGGCTGCGGCGCGCGCACTTCGGCAACAAGGTCAAGGTCAACTACCTCGTCAACCTGAAGTCGGGCCTGTGCCCCGAGGACTGCGGGTACTGCTCGCAGCGGCTCGGGTCGTCCGCCCAGATCCTCAAGTACTCGTGGCTGTCCGCCGAGGAGACGGCGCGCCAGGCCGGCGCGGGCATCCAGGGCGGCGCGTCGCGGGTCTGCCTGGTCGCGAGCGGGCGCGGGCCGAGCGACCGCGACGTCGACCGGGTCGCGCAAGCCGTCGAGGCGGTGAAGTCCGCGCATTCCGACGTGGAGGTGTGCGCCTGCCTCGGGCTGCTCAAGGACGGCCAGGCCGAGCGGCTCCGCGAAGCCGGGGTCGACGCGTACAACCACAACCTGAACACGAGCGAGTCCCGGTACTCCGAGATCTGCACGACGCACGGGTACGACGACCGCGTCGACACGGTCGAAAAGGCCAAGTCCGCCGGGCTTTCCGCGTGCTCCGGCCTGATCGTCGGCATGGGCGAGACCGACGACGAGCTGATCGACGCGATCTTCGCGCTGCGCGACATCGGCAGCGATTCGATCCCGGTCAACTTCCTGATGCCGTTCGAGGGCACGCCGCTCGCCGGGACGTGGGAGCTGAGCCCGTTGCGCGCGCTGCGCATCCTCGCGCTGGCCCGGTTCGCTTGCCCGGCAACGGAAGTCCGGATGGCCGGCGGCCGCGAGATGCACCTGCGGTCGCTGCAGCCGCTCGCGCTGCACGTGGTGAACTCGCTGTTCCTCGGCGACTACCTGACCAGTGAAGGCCAGGCGGCGAAGGCCGACCTGGAGATGATCGCCGACGCCGGCTTCGAGGTCCTCGGCGCGGGCGAACAGCCGCAGGCCGCGCACTCCTCCCCGGCGCTCCGGGAACGCGGGGCGGGCACCGCCGCCGCACCCAACGCGTGACCGCCATGGTGTCGATGCACGACTGGCTGACCGCCGCGGAACGGGACCGGCACGTCGCCGGTCTCGTCCGGCGGACCGATGATCGACGGCATCCGCGAAAGTCCACATTGGACCTCGCGTCGAACGATTATCTGAGCCTCAGCACCGATCCGCGACTGCGCGCGGCCGCCGTCCGAGCCGTCGAGAAGTACGGTGCGGGAGCTGGCGCGTCACGAGTCGTCACCGGCACCACGCCGTGTCACACGGAGCTGGAACGCGAGCTGGCCAGCCTCACCGGGCAACCGGCCGCGCTCGGGTTTTCCAGCGGCTACACGGCGAACATCGGCGTCATCACCGCACTCGGTTCGCCGGACACGCTGCTGGTCACCGACGCGCACATCCACGCGTCGCTGATCGACGGCGCGCGGCTGTCCCGCTCCCCCGTCGCGATCTGCCCGCACGGCGACCTGGACGCCCTCGCGCAGCTGCTGCGCGACCGGTCGCAGGAACGGGCGATCGTGGTGGTCGAGTCGATCTATTCAGTGCTCGGCGACGCCACGGACCTTGTGCGCACCGCGGCGTTGTGCGCCGAGTACGACGCGTTTCTGGTGGTGGACGAAGCACACGGCATCGGCGTCGCGGGCAACGGCCGGGGCGCGGTGCACGCGGCCGGTCTCGCGGGAGCGCCGCACGTCGCGGTGACTGCCACGTTGTCGAAGGCGTTGGGCGCGCAGGGCGGCGCGGTGCTGGGATCGCCGTTGCTGCGCGAACATCTGGTCAACACGGCGCGGACGTTCATCTTCGACACCGGCCTCGCCCCCGCCGCTGCCGCGAGTGCGGCCGAAGCGTGCCGGATCATCGCCGCCGAGCCTTCGCGGGTCGAGGATCTGCACCGCGCCGCGGTCGCGATCGCCGATGCCGCAGGGGTTTCGCGAGCGCCGGGCGCGGTGCAGTCGATTCCCGCCGACTCGCCGGACCAGGCCGTCGCGGCCGCGAACCAGCTCTACGAACGGGACATCGTCGTGGGCTGCTTCCGGCCGCCGAGCGTCCCGGACGGCGTTTCCCGGCTCCGGCTAGTCGCGCGCGCCGGGGTTGACCTGGACCGGGCTCAGCACGCCGCGCGCCTCGCTGCCCAGTGGTCGCGCGCCGCCAGCGTCGTCTGACCGCTTCCCGAAGAGCGCGTCGAGCGCGAGCGCGCCGGGACCGGTGAAGACCAGCAGCAGGAAGGCCCAGCAGAACATCGCCGCGGGTTCGCCGTGGTTCTGCAGCGGCAGCAACCCGTCCGGCTGGTGGACGACGAAGTAGGCGTACGCCATCGACCCGGACGCGAGCAGCGCCGCGATCCGCGTGCCAAGGCCGAACGCGACCAGAAGGCCGCAGCCGAGCTGGATCACCGCCGCGTACCAGGACGGCCAGACGCCGACCGCGACGGTTCCGCCCTCGGGGCCGCCGCCGAAAACCCCGAACAGCGCCGCCGCGCCGTGGGCCGCGAACAGCAGCCCGACGACGATCCGGAACAGGCCGAGCACGAACGGGACGGCCCGGTCGAGCACACGCTCTGGCATGGGACCTCCTCGGAGAGTTACTAAGGTTAGGCTTGCCATACCGTACGTGCCGGGACGCTTCGCGTCTAGATGGCGGTGCTGCTCGCCGGATCGGGCTGAACCGTTCCGGCTCCAGCCGCGTGTCGGGGGAAGGGCACCACCCACGCACTGTTGGAGGCTGGGATGACTGTCACGACTCTGGCGACCCCAAGGAATTTCGGGCTGCTGGCCGCGTTGGCCGCGGCGGGCTTGTTCGCCGCCGCGTGCGGGGGCGGCGGGAGCACGGCCGCGCCACCCGCCAAGCCGCCCGCCGCGCCGACGCATCTGACCGACAGCAAGGGCGACACGATCTACCTGTTCGCCGCGGATCACGACGGCCAGTCCGTCTGCACCGCGAACTGCGCGAGCTACTGGCCCCCGGTCGCGGCGGGCACACCGCTCACCGGGCCGGCGCGGGGCAGCGTCGGCTCCATCACCCGGCCGGACGGCTCCAAGCAAGAGACCCTCGGCGGACATCCGCTGTACCGGTACGTCGGCGACCACTCCGCCGGGCAGACCAACGGCCAGGGCCTGAACGTCAACGGCGGGCTGTGGTGGATGGTCACGCCGGACGGCGCCGCGATCACCACGGCGACGGCCAGTTCCGCGCCGTCGAGCACCGGCGGCTACAGCGGAGGCGGCTACACCGGCGGCGGGTACGGCTGAGCAGCGAAGTAACGCCTTCGCGGGTAGGCGCTGTCTCGATGGGGTACCTCTGATCAGGGCACCTTGACCGGGCAGCCGAATAAGACCAAACTTCGCTAGTGATATAAGTACTCCCGTCGTCCCCGCATCGAAGGAGTTCGCCAGTGACCTCGTCGTTCGTCATCATCGGAGCCGGACTGGCCGGGGCCAAGGCCGCGGAAGCGTTGCGCGACAAGGGATTCGACGGGAAGATCACCATCGTCGGCGACGAGCGGCACCTGCCCTACGAGCGGCCGCCGCTGTCGAAGGACTATCTCGCGGGCAACGCCGAGGCCGAGAGCTTCCAGGTGCACGACGCCGCGTGGTACGCCGAGAAAAACGTCGAGCTGCGCCAGGGCGTCAAGGCGACGGCGATCTCGCGGGACGCGAAGCAGGTGACGCTCGACGACGGCACCAGCCTCGGCTACGACAAGCTCCTGCTGGCCACCGGCGCGAGCCCGCGCGAACTGCCCGACACCGCGGGGATCCACTACCTGCGCCGGATCGAGGACTCCGACCGGCTCAAGGAGCTGTTCGGCACCGCCGCCAAGCTGGTGGTCGTCGGCGGCGGCTGGATCGGCCTCGAAGCGACCGCCGCCGCGCGTCAGGCCGGGGTCGAGGTCACCGTGATCGAGACGCTCGAACTGCCGCTGATCACCGCGCTCGGCCGGGAGGTCGCCCCGGTGTTCGCCGACCTGCACCGCGCGCACGGCGTCGACCTGCGGCTCGGCGTCCAGGTCGAGCACATCACCAACGGCGGCCAGGGCAAGCGGATCCGCCTCGGCGACGGCAGCGTCCTCGAGGCGGACGCGGTCCTCGCCGGGATCGGCGCGAAGCCGAACGTCGAACTGGCCGAGGCGGCCGGCCTCCGCGTCGACAACGGCGTGGTGACCGACGCGAGCCTGCGCACGAGCGACCCGGACATCTTCGCCGCGGGCGACGTCGCGAACGCCTACCACCCGTTCCTGGGCAAGCACATCCGCGTCGAGCACTGGGCGAACGCGCTGAACCAGCCCGCGGTGGCCGCGGCCGGGATGCTCGGCAAGGAGGAGGCGTACGACGAGCTGCCGTACTTCTTCACCGACCAGTACGACCTCGGCATGGAATACCTGGGCGCCATCGAGGGCCACGACCGCGTCGTCTTCCGCGGCGACGTGCCCGGGCGCGAGTTCATCGCCTTCTGGCTCAAGGAAAACCGGGTGCTGGCCGGGATGAACGTCAACGTCTGGGACGTCACCGACCCGATCAAGGCGCTCATCCGCTCGGGCAAGGCGGTGGACCCGGACCGGCTGGCCGACCCCGAGGTCCCGCTGGAGGACCTCGCCTGATTCCCGCGTCCGCGGGCCGTTCCGGACTCGTTCCCGGAGCGGCCCGCTGAGGTCGCGCCGCGGCGACCGGATCTCTCCGTCCGCGCCGCCGGGAACGCTTGACCGACTAGTCCCGGGGCAGTATCCCCTCCAGGGACAGCTCCAGAAACCGCCGCCAGTCCCCGCTTTCCGTGCGGACCACCGACGACAGGCAGCCGACCAGCAAGTACACGTCGGCCACCGTGCAGTCCGCGCGCAGCACCCCCGCCGCCCGGTCCGCCGCGATCGCCTGCGCCACCACGGTTTCCAGCTGCTTCAGCGCTTCTCCACGAGGTTCGCTCCCCGCCGACGCCCGCGCCGTCTCGATGGCGGACGACAGCGCCCGGTCCCCCGACAGCACCTCGCCGACGTGCCGCAGATAGCGTTTGACGCCGGATTTCCCGTCGAGGCACCGCTTCCGCGCGTACTCCGCGATCTCGGCGAACCGCTGCTCCGCCAACGCTTCCACGAGCGCCCGCCGGTCCGGAAAATTCCGGTACACGGTTCCGACGCCCACCCCGGCGACCCGCGCGATCTCCGGCAACTGGACGTCGTCCTGCTCGGCGAGCAGCGCACGGGCCGCTTCGAGCACCCGCGCCCGGTTGCGTTCCGCGTCCGCCCTCGGCTTGCGTTCCGCGTCCGCCCTCGGCTTGCGCTCCGTTGACAACCGACGCCCTCCTGCCGCTAATGTGGAAACGGACTCCACTTCCGATACGTTGGCGAGGATACCCCATGACGAAGGACCGCTTCCTGCTCCTGCGGCCCGGCGAGGCGCGGCCGGGCCGGGTGCCGCTGCCGCCCGCGTTCGCCGTGAAGGCGATGACGGGCGACACCGAAACCCGGTTCTCCCTGCTGGAGGTGACACTGGCGCGTGACATCCCGAGGCACGTCCACCACCAGGCCGACGAGTGCATCTACGTCCTGGAGGGCGAACTGGGCATCGACTTCGCGGATGAGACTCACGTGGCGACGAAGGGGATGTTCGCGTTGCTGCCGCACGGGGTTCCGCACGCGTTGCGGGCGGTCTCGGATCCTCCGCCGCGCTTGCTGCAGATCTCCTCGCCGGGCGGGTGGGAACACTATCTGGAGGATCTCTTCGAGGCGGGACCTGCGGTGCTCACGGACGGCGCGCTGGACCCGGCGAAGATCAATCCGGTGGCGGCTCGGCACTCGATCGCCTATGAGGAGTGACGCGCCGGTGCGACTTGGGCAGCCGAACGTCCGTGAAGGACTCCTCCAGGGAATCAGATTCCTTCAAGGAGCCCTTCACGGACCACAAAAGTCCGCTGACAGCTCAGACCGTCCGCAACCGCCGCCACTCCCACGCGGCCAGGCCCGCGAACGCGACCGTCGCTACGCAAGCGACAGCCGTCACCAGCCGCTCGGCTTCCCCGCCGCCTCCGTCCGGAGAAGCGCCGGTCGTGCGCTCGATCCAGTCCGGAACGGTCAACGTCAGCACCAACGCGACAGCACTGAGCGCGGCGAGCACAGACTCGACCGTGATCCGAAGCTTTCGTGCAGTGATCATGACAACCTCCCCGCTCTCAGTACTTCGCCGCGTTGAGACGCGTCCGCCAGGTGTTGCCCCCGCCTGCGTATTCGCCGTAGCTCCACACGGTCCGGGAATCCGACGGGTCCCGGCCGATGCCGAAGTAGTCGCCCCATCTGCCGCCGGTGTAGGCACTCTGCCCGGCGATCACCGAAGCGCTGCCCTGCAACGTGCCCGGCGGGTCGGTGGCGAGGCGGCCGGTCTGGCGGAAGTGGCCGTACTCGTCGGGCGCGGACCGGCCGAACGCGACGTGGGCGTTGCGGGAGATGTCGGTCTGGATCACCGGGAAGAAGTAATGCCTGCTCGGTGCGCCGAACGCGCCCTGTTGCGCGACCGCGTGGCTGGGCACGTCGATCTCGTACCACTGCACCACTGACCGCGCCTCGCTGTCGCCGGGCCAGCTGTACGCGGAAGTGTGCGTGGTCCACAACCGCTGGGTGCGGCCCGCCGCCTGGAATACCGCGTTGAGCAACCGCGTGTCGTTCGTGGCGATTCGCGTTGTGCCGCCGTCCTTTTGCACCGCGCCCGGCGGCAGGCTGTAGCCGCGGCAGGGAACGGCGGCCGAGGTCAGCGTCGGTGCGCCGCCGGACCACAGGCCCAGCGGATTCGACAACGTCCAGAGGGTCAGGCTGGACCCGGACGGGAACAGCGAGTTCACCAGGTAGGCCCGCGGATTCCCTCCGATGCCCTGGAAATGACAGCACGGCTGCACGGAGAACGCGCCGCTGCCGTCCGGGTTCTTCAGGCCCCAGAAGTCCCACCAGCGGATGGTGTGGCTCCCGCCGGCCCCGCCGCCGTAGAGTTCCGCCTTGTTGAAGATCCGCAGTTTCGCGTAGGCGAACCCGCCGCCGAAGGCGAATTGGTTGGTGGACACGTAAATCGCCTGGGTGTCGAAGCCGAGCATCGGGTAGTCCGACCAGTTGCCCGTCGCGGTCGCACCGTTCGCGGTCGCGTCGGTGCTCCAGATCCAGTACCCGCCCGCGGGGTCGCCGGTCTGCGAGACGCCGAGCATGATCCAGGAGCCCTGCGGGTTGGCGCGGCGGGCGGCGATGCAGACGATCCACCGACCGCTGTAGTGGTCGTAGGCCAGTTTCGGGTCGAAAAGCTGCGCCCCGGCGGGCAGCACCGGGTTGAACATCGCGGTGAAATTCGCCCACCGGAACTGTTGCAGGCCGCTCTTGTCGTAGCCGACCAGGTCCACGTTGACCGCGGCCATCACCTGCTTCGGACCGACCGCGACCGTGCAGTCCGGCGGCCGGAAGGCGGTCTGCGAGATCCCCTCGAAACTCGCCGACGCCGCCGGGGCCAGGCCCTCGGCGATCTCGTCCTCCGGCGGATTCTCCTCCGACGGTTCCGCCGCCGCTTCCTCGTCCAGCTGCACGGCGAGCGCGTCCTCGGGAGCCAGTGCCTCCGCGCCGTGTTCCCGCGCACCGGTCTTCAGCTGGTCGTACTCCTCGACCGGCACCGGGAACCGTTGCGCGAACAACGGCGACCGCTCCGGCGACGGCGGCGCGGCGAGCAGTTCGCCGACCGTCAGCTCCGCCATCTCCCGCGACGCGCCCCCGGCCGTTTCGCCTGCCTGGCCCTCGAGCACCTGTGCTTCAGGCATCACGGTGATCACCCTCTTCCTCCGCGGCCTCGTCACCGGCCCGTGCCGGGGCGTCGGCCTCCTCCTCCCGATCGCGGTGCCGCTCCGCGGCCGCCTTCAGCCGCGCCATCTCGGCGGCCGGAACCGGCGTCCCGATCGGAATCTCGTATCCCGCTTCCGGTTCGGCGGGCGCGTTTTCGCGCGCCGAACCGCTTTCCGCGCCCTCGCCGCGTCCCGCACCGGACCGCGGTTCTTCCCGTTCGCCCATCGTTCACCCCCGGGAATTTCGCCCGAAAAGATCAATTCCGGCGACGTTCACGAAAAAGGTCGCACGAGTGCCGGGAACGGATACGGAAGAACCGCAACCTTCAGCCGAACGGCGCAGCGCGACCGGATTCTCGCACTTTTTCTCCAGATATCCCGGAAGGCGCATAAAAACGGACCGGAAACCGTTCCGAAGAACCTTTCCTGATTCCCGGGCCGGTCGGCTTCGATCTGCCCCGAACGACCGAATGCTGACGGATCAAGCACTTCGGTCCTGTTCGTCCTCGCTCGCCCGGCTTGCGCCCCATCAGCGAATCATCCCGGTCCCGCAGCCGAAGACTTACGTCCACCTTGCGCATTTTGTCGCCTGACAAGTTGAGCACCCGGTTAATTCTTCACGCATTCCTTCGAAGGTAGGTGGTGCGATGGCCCGATCCCGGCGGACGCTGGCGCGACCGTCTTACTGGGAGGAGATTTCCATGTCCCGACTTGCCCGTTTCGCCGCGCCTGCCGTCATTCTCGCCGGTTCGCTCGCTTTGGTCGCGCCGGCCGCGCACGCCGCCGTCCCGCATACTCTCGCCGCGAAATGCTCGCAGTCCTATCTGCCGCTGCCCGACCCGGCCTGCACGCCCGGCGCGACCAACCCGGACGTCACGCAGGACACCATCGGCGACACGATCTGCGTCCCCGGCTGGACGTCGACCATCCGCCCGCCGACGACCTACACCACCCCGCTCAAGAAGCAGGGCATCATCGACTACGGCTACTCCGACACCTCGCTCAGCTCGTACGAGGAGGACCACTTCCTGCCGCTCGAACTGGGCGGCGCGCCGAAGGACCCGAAGAACCTCTGGCCGGAACCGCACGACGGCGACCAGAACTCCTACACCAAGGATTCCGTCGAAAACGCGGTCAAGAAGGCGGTCTGCGCGGGGCAGGTCACCCTCGCCGACGCACAGCACGCCATGCTGACCAACTGGACCACCGCGGAGTCCGTGCTCGGCATCGGCTGACCGGGAATCCCGGAGCTCCCGCAACCGTCCGGGAAGGGGTCCTTGACGGAATCAGATTCCGTCAAGGACCCCTTCCCGGACGTTCCCAGCGCGCCCAGAGTCAGCCTCCCGACTGCCTCGACACGACGGCCAGCCGAGGCCGCCGCGTCTCCCCCAGCCCGGGTCCCGGGCGGTGCGCGCGGCACACGGTGCACACGACGGCGTGGCTGACCGGCGTCCCGTCCTCCTGGACCAGCCTTCCCACGTGCACCGCCGCGCGGCCGCATTGTCCACAAGGGACGGTCGCGCTTTCCGGGTCTACCAGCAGCCTGCTCATCTCGTGCTCCTTCCGGCGATTCCGCCGAGTTCCGGCGGTTGCTGCCGCCCGCCCGGTTACCCCTCGCCTTCCCGGGCAAACCGGACTCTTCCGCCGTTCCGGTTTGGCCTGGCCAGGAGCGGGTAAGCCGTCGGCCAGGCGGAAGGGAGCAGGCGATGGCCGCGCACCGGCAGCCGGATCCCCACCGGGCGCTGCGGTCGATGGAACGAGAGCTTCTCGCCACCGACGCGCTGTGGGTGCGCCGCGCCTTCGGCCAGTCGGCGTGGCCGCTGCGCCGGGCGTGGGCGGTGGCGTGCTGGGCGCTGACCGCGGTCGCGGCGGGGCTCGTGGCCTGCGGGATCGCCTTTCCGCCGGAGGTGCCGCTCGCGCTGCTCGGCTTCGTGCTGGCGGCGATCGCGGTGTGCGGGCACGTCGCCCGCCAGGAGTGTCTGCGTCCGCCGACCCGCCGGACTCCTGGTCCGGGGAAAGGATTTCCATGCCGCCCGTCGTAGTCGTGACCGGAGCCAGCGCCGGAGTGGGCCGGGCCGTCGCCCGGGCTTTCGGGAGCCGCGGCGCGAAAGTCGCCTTGCTGGCGCGGGGCGAGAAGGGGCTCGCCGCCGCGGCGGAGGACGTCCGCGAAGCCGGGGGCACGCCGTTGGAGCTGCCGACGGACGTGGCCGACTTCGCCCAGGTCGACGCCGCCGCGACCCGCGCCGAGGACGAACTCGGGCCGATCGACGTCTGGGTGAACGTCGCGTTCAGCTCGGTGTTCGCCCGGTTCACCGACATCAAACCCGACGAGTACCGGCGGGTCACCGAGGTCACCTATCTCGGTTTCGTGCACGGCACGATGGCCGCTCTCAGCCGGATGAAACCGCGGGACGCCGGCACGATCGTGCAGGTCGGCTCGGCGCTCGCGTATCGCGGAATCCCGCTGCAGAGCGCGTATTGCGGGGCCAAGCACGCCATCCAGGGCTTCAACGAAGCGCTCCGCTGCGAACTTCTCCACGAGCACAGCGGAATCCGCACGACCATGGTGCAGCTTCCCGCGGTCAACACGCCGCAGTTCACCTGGCTGCTGACCCGGCTGCCCGAGCACGCCCAGCCGGTGCCGCCGATCTACCAGCCCGAACTCGCCGCCCGCGCGGTGCTGCACGCCGCCGACCATCCGCGCCGCCGCGAGTACTGGGTCGGTTCGAGCACCGCCGCGACGCTGCTGGCCAACGCCGTCGCACCCGGGCTGCTCGACCGGTACCTCGCCCGGACCGGCTTCGGCGCGCAGCAAACCGGCCAGCCCCAGCCGCCGAGCCAGCCGGCGAACCTGTGGGAGCCGGTGGACGGCCCGCGCGGATTCGACTACGGCGCGCACGGGGAGTTCGACCAGCAGGCGAAAGCGCGGGACATCCAGCCGGTGCTGAGCCGACACCACGGCGCGGTGGCGGCCGGGCTGGCCGCTGCCGCC
Source organism: Amycolatopsis echigonensis (assembly GCF_014174495.1). Taxonomy (GTDB): domain Bacteria; phylum Actinomycetota; class Actinomycetes; order Mycobacteriales; family Pseudonocardiaceae; genus Amycolatopsis; species Amycolatopsis echigonensis. The sequence continues at coordinate 10,714 of NZ_JACJHR010000039.1, read as the reverse complement.
CTCGCCGCCGGACAGCTGCTGAGCCGTACCCTGAAGTCCACAAAGGACACTTCGGACGGCCGGGACGCGACACGCGGGAAATCCGGCCAGGCGAAAACGCTCAGCCGCGCCGCAACCGGTCTTGCCATCGCCGGGCAAGGGCTGCGCCGCATCCAGAAGTCCGGGAAGGACACTCGGTTCCGCCGCCCCGCGAAGAAGGGACGCCGCTGAGAATGTTCCGGAACCGCGCCGACGCGGGTGCACGGCTCGCGGCCGTACTGGCCGAGCGGGACTGGTCCGACCCGGTCGTCTTCGGGCTCGCTCGCGGCGGGCTGCCGGTCGCCGCGCCGGTCGCCGAGGAACTGGACGCGCCGTTGGAGCTCATGGTGGCCCGCAAGATCGGTGCCCCGGGACGGCCGGAACTCGGGCTAGGCGCCGTAGCGGCGGACGGGCCGCCGTTCTTCGACCGCGCCGGGCTGCGCGCGCTGGGATTGACGCCGGAAGACATCGCCGACCAGGTCGACCACGCCCGCGCCGAAGCCCGCGACCAGGTCCGGCGCTACCTGGGCGAGCGCACCCCGCGCTCGGCGGCGGGCCACGAGGCCGTGGTGGTCGACGACGGCGTGGCCACCGGCGGGACGGCGATCGCGGCGCTGCGGGCCCTTCGGTCGTCCGCGCCGCTTCGGCTGGTCTTCGCCGCTCCCGTCGGCGCGCCGTCCGCAGCGGAGAAGCTCGCCCGCGAGGCGGACGAGGTCGTTTTCCTCCGCGAGCCGAAGCAGTTCCACGCCGTCGGCGAGTTCTACGTGGACTTCAGCCCGACCAGCGACCAGGAAGTCCTCGCCCTGCTGCCCTCGTGATCAGCCGAGCGCCGACAGCAGCCAGAAAGCCAGCGCGGCCACCCCCGCCGCGGCCGGGAAGGTGAGCACCCACCCGAGCACGATGTCGCGCGCGATCCCCCATCGCACCGCCGAAAGCCGCCGCGTGGCACCCACGCCCATCACCGCCGCGGTGATCACGTGCGTGGTCGAAATCGGTGCCTTCACGGCAAAAGCGGTCAAGTACAGCACCGAAGCACCGACCGATTCCGCGACGAACCCGTGCGGCGGATCGAGCGGGAATACGCGACGGCCGAGCGTCCGCATGATTCGCATGCCGCCCGAACAGGTGCCGAGCGAAAGCGCCCCGGCGCACACCAGCGTCACCCACAGCGGCACCGAGAACGTGCTCTGCTTGCCCGCCGCGATCAGCGCCAGGACGAGCACGCCCATCCCCTTCTGCGCGTCCTGCAAGCCGTGCCCGAGCGCCAGCGCCGAGGCCGACACGATCTGCAGCCGCCGGAACACCCGGCCGCTGCGGTGCGGATTCCTCCGCCGCAGCAACCACAGCACCGCCACCATCGCCGCGTAGCCGAGCACGAGCCCGAGCAGCGGCGACGCGACCATCGGCACCAGCACTTTCTCCACGATGCCCGTCCAGTGCACGGTGCTCGCCGCGGCCAGCGCGGCCCCGACCATGCCGCCGATCAGCGAATGCGAGGACGAGGAAGGCAGCCCGAAATACCAGGTCACCAGGTTCCACGCGATCGCGCCGACCAGCGCGGCGAGCACCACGGTCAGCGCGCCGGGACCGGCCGGGACGTCGATGATTCCCTTGGCGACGGTCGCGGCGATGCCGGTCGACAGCAGGGCTCCGGCCAGGTTCATCACCGCGGCGAGCACGAGCGCGGTGCGCAGCGGGAGCGCCCGGGTCGACACCGCGCTGGCGATCGCGTTGGCGGCGTCGTGGAACCCGTTGGTGTAGTCGAAGAAGACCGTCAGCACCACGACGGCGACCAGCGCGGCGGTGCCGTCCACTCAGGACTCCTTGACCGCGATGGTCTGCACCACGTCCGCGACGTGCTCGAACCCGTCGGCCGCCAGTTCGAACTGTTCGACGACTTCCTTCGCCTTGAGCACTTCGAGCGCGTCGGCCCCGGGCTGGAACAGATCGGCGAGCATCCGCCGGTAGGTGTGGTCCGCCTCGTTCTCCAGTGCGTTGATCTCGATCCAGAACGGCGACAGCTCGCCGACCTTCGCCAGCCCCGGCATCGCTTCCGCGGTCAGCTCCGCGGCGCGGCACAGCACCCGCAGCATTCCCTTGGTGCCCGGCGGGAACTTCTCGAGCCGGTAGAGCACCGCGAGGTCGGCCGCGGTGTCCAGGAAGTCCAGGACGTCGTCGATCCGCGCGGCCAGCGCCTGGATGTCCTCACGGTCGAACGGCGTGACGAACGTGCTGTTCAGCTCGACCATGATGGTGTGCGTCAGCTCGTCGCCGGCGTGTTCGACTTCGTGCAGCCGCGCCGCGATCGCGTCCCGGTCCGGCGGCGCCGCCTCGGTGAGGTCCCGAAGCAGCGCGGTGGCGGTGACGAGGTTCGCGGCCGCGTCCGCGAGCAGCTGGAAGAACTGGCTTCCGCGAGGTTTTATGCGCATCGGAGGATCAGTTACCCCGAATCACCCTCGGTTACACCGGTGCCGTGTGCCGCGCGTCCGCATCGGGTACCCGGCGGGCATCCAGGGAGGAAGGAGTCGCCGATGCGTCCGGTCTGGCAGGGTTCGCTGTCGTTCGGGCTGGTCAACGTTCCGGTGCGGATGTACAAGGCGGTCGAGGACCACGCCGTGCACTTCACGCAGTTCCAGCGCGGGACCCGGGACCGGATCCGCTACCGGCGGGTGAACGAGCGGACCGGCGACGAGGTGCCCTACGACGACATCGTCCGCGGCCGGGAGGTCGGCGGCGACGAGTACGTGCTGGTCGAGCAGGAGGAACTGGACGAGATCGCGCCGGGCCGGTCGCGCTCGCTCGAGGTCGAGAGCTTCGTGGACCTCGCCGAGGTCGACCCGATGTACTTCGACCGCGCCTACTGGCTCGCCCCGGCGAAAGAGGAAGCCCAGCGCCCGTACGTGCTGCTGCTCGACGCGCTGGCCAGCCGGGACAAAGCGGCCGTCGCGAAGTTCGTCTTCCACGGCCGCGAACACCTCGCGCTCGCCCGCGCCGGCGACGGCGTGATCGTGCTCAACACGCTGCATTACGCCGCCGAGATGCGCGACGCGGACGACGTGCCGCAGCTGCCCGCCAAGGCCAAGACCAACCAGAAGGAGCTGGACCTCGCGGTCAAGCTGATCGACGCGATGTCCGAGCCGTGGAAGCCCGAAGAGTTCCGCGACACCTACCGCGAGCGGGTCGAGGAGCTGATCGAGGCCAAGCGGGCCGGGAACACCGTCACGCCCGCCTCCGAGCCGGAGGAGCCGACGAAGGTGGTCGACCTCATGGAGGCGCTGGCCAACAGCGTGCGCAGCAGCCGCAAGCCGCGCACCCCGGATCTGTCCGAACTGTCCAAGACGGAGCTGCAGAAACTCGCGAAGGAGCGCGACGTCAAGGGCCGCTCGAAGATGTCCCGCGCCGACCTGGAGGCCGCCCTCAAGGCTTCCTGACCAGCCCAGCTGTCCCCTTTTCCCGGTTGTCCGTGAAGGACTCTTTGAGGGAATCAGATTCCCTCAAAGAGTCCTTCACGGACAACTGCGGAGGCGGGGGTACCTCAGTGCAGCGCCCGAGCCAGCTGCGGGATTCGTCCGCCGGCCAGCAAGACGTCGACCTGGCGCGGCGACAACTGGTGCTTCGCGCGGTATTCCTCGTTTCGAGTCTGGTTGCGGACGGTGAACTCCGCCGTCTCGGCCAGCCGATGGAGCCCGGACACGCACAGCACGTCGTCGCGCCGGACCTTCTCGCTGTCGTCCGGGTCGGCGAATTCCAGCGGCAGCACGCCGAAGTTGACCAGGTTCTGCCAGTGGATCCGGGCGAACGACCGGGCCAGCACCGCGCGCAGGCCCAGGTACCGCGCGGTGATCGCGGCGTGCTCGCGCGACGAGCCCTGGCCGTAGTTCTCCCCCGCCGCCACGAAATGCACCGGGCTGTCGGCCGCGCGCTTCGGGTAGTCCTCGTCGATCCGGGTGAAGGTGAACTCGGCCAGCTTCGGGATGTTCGAGCGGTACGGCAGCGCTCGGGCGCCGGCGGGCGAGATCTCGTCGGTCGACACGTCGTCCCCGGCCTTCAGCAGGACCGGGCCCTCGATCTCGTCCGGCAGCGGGTCGAAGTCCGGCAGCCCGGCGACGTTCGGGCCCTTCACCAGCTCCTCCCGCAGAGCCTCGTCCTCGGGCAGCGGAGCGGCGAAGACGCGCGGGTCGGCGGCCGAACGGGCCGGGGCGGTGACCCGCGGGTGCGCGAGGTGGTGTTCAGCGGCGTAGTCGCGCGGATCGGTCAGCACGCCGGTCAGTGCCGACACCGCCGCGGTCTCCGGCGAGCACAGCCACACCGAGTCGTCGGCGGTGCCGGACCGGCCGGGGAAGTTCCGCGGGAAAGTACGCAGCGAGTTCGTGCCGGGCGCGGGCGCCTGGCCCATCCCGATGCAGCCGAGGCAGCCCGCCTGGTGCACGCGGGCTCCGGCCGCGACGAGGTCGGTGAGGTGCCCGCTGCGGGCCAGTTCGACGAGGATCTGGCGCGACGTCGGGTTGACGTCGAAGCTGACCGAATCGGCCGTCTGCCTGCCCCGCACGGTGGCCGCCGCGACCGCGAAGTCCCGGAACCCGGGGTTGGCCGACGAACCGATCACGACCTGTCCCACCGGCGTTCCGGACGCCTCGCGCACCGGCACCACGTTGCCCGGCGACGACGGCTTCGCCACCAACGGCTCCACAGTGGACAGATCGATCTCCTCTTCGATGTCGTAGGAAGCGTCGCGTCCGGCGCGCAGGTCGCGGAAGTCGTGTTCGCGCCCTTCCGCCCGCAGGAACGCGCGGATCGCCTCGTCGGCCGGGAACACCGTCGCCGTCGCGCCCAGCTCGGCACCCATGTTCGCGATCACGTGCCGGTCCATCGCGCTCAGGCAGGCCAGGCCCGGCCCGTGGTACTCGATGATCCGGTGCCGTCCGCCGCTCACGCCGTGCCGTCGCAGCATCTCCAGCACGACATCCTTCGCCGACACCCACGGCGGCAGCTCGTTGTCCAGCCGGACGCCCCAGATCTCCGGCATCCGCAGGTAGAGCGGCTCCCCGGCGATGGCCAGCGCCACTTCGAGCCCGCCGACGCCGACGGCGAGCATGCCCAGCGCCCCGGCCGCGCAGGTGTGCGAATCGGATCCGGCGAGGCTCTTGCCGGGCACGCCGAACCGCTCCATGTGCGTCGGATGCGAAACGCCGTTGCCCGGTTTGGAGAACCACAGCCCGAACCGGCGGCACGCCGAACGCAGATAGTCGTGGTCCTCGGCGTTCTTCTCGTCCGCCTGCAACAGGTTGTGGTCGACGTACTGGACGCTCAGCTCCGTCCGCGCGCGGTCGAGCCCGAGCGCCTCGAGCTCCTGCATCACAAGCGTGCCGGTGGCGTCCTGCGTCAGCGTTTGATCGACCCGCAGGCCGATTTCGGTCCCTGGTTCGAGCCGGCCGGCGACCAGGTGCTCGGCCAGCAGCCGCCCGGCGAGAGTCTGTTCGCGTCCCACTCGCGGCCGGGTACCCGTTTCCGGCGCGGCGAACCGCGATGTTTCCGCCCCCCGCCGCGCGGGCAATCCGGGATCAAGAACGGCGGAAGGAGACTGGGATGCCGCAGCAGGCTTGGAGTTCGAAACGCGAACGGCAGTACCAGCACATCGAGGAGTCGCAGGAGAAGCGCGGCGCGAGCAAGGGGCGCGCCAAGGAGATCGCCGCCCGCACGGTGAACAAGAACCGGGCGCAGTCGGGCGAATCGGACCGCGCGAGCAAGACGTCGCTGCGGGACAAATCGCCGCAGCAGCGCGGCGGGCACCGCTCCGGCAAGCGGCTCGGCCCCGGCGGCCCGACGCGTGACCAGCTGTACAACGAGGCGAAGAAGCGCAATATCCACGGCCGGTCCACGATGACCAAGAAGGAACTGGCGAAGGCACTCGGCCGGGACTGACTCCTCAGCGATGAACCAGCGCCCGATCGAGGATTACGCCCTGCTCGGCGACCTGCACACCGCGGCGCTGGTCTCGCGGGAAGGCGCCGTCGAGTGGCTGTGCCTGCCGCGGTTCGACTCCCCCGCGTGCTTCGCCGCGCTTCTGCACGACGACCGCGCGGGGGTGTGGCAGCTCGGGCCCGCGGAAGGCGGGCCGGCGACGCGGCGTGGCTACGTCGGCGACTCCCTGATCCTCGCCAGCGAATGGGAAACCGACGAGGGTGCCGTGCGCGTGCTCGACTTCATGCCGCCGCGCGACGGCGCCGCTGATCTCGTCCGGATCGTCGAAGGACTGCGCGGCCGGGTCCCGATGCGGACCTGCCTGCGTCCGCGGTTCGACTACGGCTCGGTGCGGCCGTGGGTCCGCAACGTCGACGGGCGCTTCGACGCGGTCGCGGGCCCGGACGCGGTCTGGCTGACAACGCCGGTCGAAGTGTCGACCGAGGGCATCGCCGAATTCACCGTCGCCGAGGGCGAGCGAGTGCCGTTCGTGCTGACCTATCACGCCTCGTACAAAGAACGCCCTGATCCGGCGGACGCCGAGAAAGCCCTGGAGCACACCGAACAATTCTGGGCGGAGTGGATCGGCCGCTGCCGGTACGACGGCCGGTGGCCTGTCGCGGTGCGTCGTGCGCTGATCACCTTGAAGGCGCTGACGTATGAGCCGACCGGCGGCATCCTCGCCGCGCCGACGACGTCGCTGCCGGAACAGCTCGGCGGCGAACGCAACTGGGACTACCGCTACTGCTGGCTGCGCGACGCCACTTTCACCCTGCAGGCGCTCGTCGGCACCGGCTACCCGGACGAGGCGCGAGCGTGGCGCGAATGGCTCGTCCGCGCGGCAGCCGGAGACCCGGCCGAACTCCAGGTCCTTTACGGACTGGACGGGTCCCGTCGCGTGCCGGAGTCCACAGTGGACTGGCTGGACGGGTACGCCGGTTCGACCCCGGTCCGCATCGGAAACGCCGCCGCGGGCCAGATCCAGCTCGACGTGTGGGGCGAAGCGCTCGACGGCCTGCACCTCGTCCGCGAAGCCGGGCTCCCGGTGACGCATTCGGCGTGGGACCTGCAGCGCGGACTGCTCGATTTCCTTGAGGGCCACTGGGACCAGCCCGACCGCAGCCTGTGGGAAGTACGCGGAGAACCGCAGCATTTCGTGCATTCCAAGGTGATGGCGTGGGCGGGCATCGACCGAGCGGTCCGGACAGTGGAACGCCACCGGCTCGACGGACCGGTCGACCGGTGGCGGGCACTGCGCGACCGGATTCACGAGGAAGTCTGCCGCGAGGGTTTCGACGCCGACCGCAACACTTTCACCCAGTTCTACGGTTCCCGCGGCCTCGACGCCGCTTTGCTGCTGATCCCCCGCGTCGGCTTCCTTCCCGGGAGCGACCCTCGGGTGCGCGGAACCGTCGACGCGGTGCGGAAAGAACTGTCGCACGACGGCTTCGTCCATCGTTTCGACCCGGAGGCCGACCCCGGGCCCGGCGGATTGCACGGCGGCGAAGGCGCGTTCCTGCCGTGCAGTTTCTGGCTCGCCGACGCCTTGCACGGGACTGGCCGCACCGAGGAAGCCACCGAGGTTTTCGAACGGATGCTGGGGGTCCGCAACGACGTCGGGCTGCTGAGCGAGGAATACGACGTCGCCGCCGGACGCCAGCTCGGGAACATGCCGCAGGCCTTCAGCATGGTCGGGCTCGTCAACACCGCGCGCCACCTCGACGGCGCGGAAACCACCACCAACGCGACCGGGCGCCAACAGGGGCTGCGGCACGACGTGTAACCCCCCGGACCTCCGGGTAGCCGGGGAAGACCCAACGCACGGGAGGACTTGTCATGACCGAGACCGTCGGCGACTACCTGCTTTCGCGGCTGCGCGACTGGGGTGTGGAACAGGTGTTCGCGTACCCCGGGGACGGGATCAACGGTCTCGTCGCTTCCTTCGGCAAAGCGGACAACCAGCCGCGCTTCGTCCAGGCCCGGCACGAGGAGATGGCCGCCTTCTCCGCGGTCGGCTACGCGAAGTTCAGCGGCGCGGTCGGCGTGTGCATGGCGACGTCCGGGCCGGGCGCGATCCACCTGCTGAACGGGCTGTACGACGCGAAACTCGACCACGTGCCGGTCGTCGCGATCGTCGGCCAGACCGCGCGCACCGCGATGGGCGGCAGCTACCAGCAGGAGGTCGAACTCCAGGCGCTGTACCGGGATGTCGCGAACGAGTACTGCATCGAGGTGAACGTCGCCGAGCAGCTGCCCAACGCGCTCGACCGCGCGTTCCGGGTCGCGCAGGCGTCCCGCACCCCGACCGCGCTGATCATCCCGGCGGACCTGCAGGAAGAGCCGTACGAGCCGCCGCAGCACGCGTTCAAGCAGATGCCGTCGAGCCCGCCCGGAACCGCGTGGCCGAACCCGGTGCCGGCGGAACCCGCCATCAGCGAAGCGGCCGACGTGCTCAACGCCGGGGAGAAGGTCGCGATCCTCGTCGGGCAGGGTGCCCGCGGCGCGCTCGACGAGGTGAAGCAGGTCGCCGACGTCACCGGTGCCGGAGTGGCGAAAGCCTTGCTGGGCAAGGACGTTCTTCCCGACGACCTGCCGTACGTGACCGGCGCGATAGGGCTGCTCGGCACCCGGCCGAGCTACGAGATGATGCGCGACTGCGACACGCTGCTGATCATCGGCTCCAACTTCCCGTACAGCCAGTTCCTGCCGGAGTACGGCCAGGCCCGCGCCGTGCAGATCGACATCGACGGCCGGTTCATCGGCATGCGCTACCCCACCGAGGTCAACCTGGTCGGCGACGCCGCGGCGACCCTGCGCGCGCTGCTGCCGAAGCTGACCCGGACCGAAAACCGTTCGTGGCGCGAGAAAATCGAGAAGGACGTCGCCGAATGGTGGGCCACCATGGACCAGCAGGCGGCGGTCGACGCGAAACCGGTCAACCCGATGCGGATCGTGCACGAGCTGTCCCAGCAGATCCCGGGCAACGCGATGGTCACCGCCGATTCCGGCTCGTCGACCAACTGGTACGCGCGCAACCTCCGGATCCGCGAAGGCATGCGCAGCACGCTGTCCGGCACGCTCGCGACGATGGGCCCCGGCGTGCCATACGCGATCGGCGCCAAGTTCGCGCACCCGGACCGGCCGGCGATCGCGCTGGTCGGCGACGGCGCGATGCAGATGAACGGGATGGCCGAGCTGATCACCATCGCCCGCTACCAGGGGCTGTGGACGGATCCGCGCTGCATCGTCTGCGTGTTCCACAACAACGACCTCAACCAGGTCACGTGGGAGCTGCGGGCGATGGGCGGCGCGCCGAAGTTCGAGGAATCGCAGTCGCTGCCGGACGTCGACTACGCCGGGTTCGCGCGCAGCATCGGCCTCGAAGGGGTCAACGTCGACGATCCGGGCGATCTCGCCTCGGCCTGGCGGACCGCGTTCGCCGCGGACCGGCCGACCGTGCTGGACGTCCGCTGCGACGCCGAGGTCCCGCCGATTCCGCCGCACGCGACGTTCGAGCAGATGAAATCGGTGACCGAGTCCGTGCTCAAGGGCGATCCCGAAGCGTTCCACCTGATGTTCCAGGGCGCGAAGACGAAGCTGCAGGAGTTCCTGCCCGGACGGTCGCGGTGACCGTCGCCGCCCCGCACCTCGAACGGATCGACGCGCGCGCCTACCGGGTGCCGACTCCTTCGCCGGAGGCCGACGGCACGCTCGCCTGGGATTCCACCACCCTCGTCGTGGCCAAGGTGCGGGCCGGCGACACCGACGGGCTCGGCTGGACGTACGCCGATTTCTCCTGCGTCCCGCTGATCGAAGGCAAGCTGGCCTCCGCGGTCGTCGGGCAGCCGGTCCTGGACCCGCCCGCGTGCTGGACCGCCATGCAGCACGCGATCCGGAACCTCGGCCGCGCCGGACTGGTCTCTTGTGCACTGTCCGCTGTGGACATCGCGATCTGGGACGCCGCCGCGCGGCTGCTCGACGTGCCGCTGAGCCGGCTGCTCGGCCGGGTGCACGACGAGGTCGACGTGTACGGCAGCGGCGGCTTCACTTCCCAGGACGACGACGAACTGGTCGCACAGCTCGACCACTGGGTCCGCAAGCAGCGCATTCCGCGCGTGAAGATCAAGATCGGCGAGTCCTGGGGGTCCGCGGTCGCCCGCGACATCGGCCGCGTCCGGCTGGCGCGCGAGACGATCGGGGACGACGCCGCGCTGTACGTCGACGCGAACGGCGGCTACTCGGTGGGCCGGGCCCGCCGGATCGCGAAGACGTTGCGGGAATTCGGCGTCACCTGGTTCGAGGAGCCGGTGTCCAGCGACGACCTGCCCGGGCTCGCGCAGCTGCGCACGCCGGACGGACCGGACATCGCCGCCGGCGAGTACGGCTACGACCTGCCGTACTTCGCCCGGATGCTGCCGTCGGTCGACTGTCTCCAGGTCGACGTGACGCGGTGCGGCGGCTACACCGAATGGCGTCGCGTCGCCGCGCTGGCCGCTGCCGCGAACCGCGAGGTTTCCGCGCACTGCGCGCCGAACCTGTCCGCGCACGCGGCCGCGGCGACCCCGAACTTCCGGCACATCGAATGGTTCGCAGACCACGACCGGATCGAACGGGAGCTGTTCTACGGCGGCCTCGACCCCAGCGGCGGCCGGGTCGCCCCGTCGATGTCCACCGCCGGGCACGGGATGCGCCTGCACGCCGACGCCGCGGCCGAGTATGCGGTCAAGGAGGGCCG